>NZ_BAAANY010000043.1:0-144126 GCF_039530045.1 Fodinicola feengrottensis
GATGCGCCTGCCGACTTTGGCTAGGCCGGGTGCGGCGTACCGTTTCGCGTGCTCCACCAGGGACGCTTCAGCTTCCTCACGGTCTTTGATGTTTACCCTGGCCGGGAGCCTGGTCACGACCCCAACAATGGTGTCGATTTGGGAGTCGGCGAGCTCCCCGCGGCGCATCGCCTCACTGGCGAAACTGAGTGTGGGTGCGAGTGTTTCGCCGGTGAGGGCTTGGCTGGGGCACAGGTTCAGGGCTCGTTTGTAGCGTCGGGATGCCTCTGTGGGGGACAGTCGAAGGAGGTCTTGCAGCATGCCCAGGGTGTTGCGGTGCCCGAGCGTCTTGCCGACGTTTCCCCGGTGGATCGCCGCGACAATGTCCAACACCTCGACCTGCAGCAGCCGGACCGCTTTTTCTTTCTCCTGCAGCAACTCACCCAACTCGTCCGGGTCACACCTCCAGAGCTCTGGAGCAGTGAGGTCATCGCCGGCGGCCATGACACTAATTCTACCGCTGCTACCGACAGTTTGATGGCGTACGGGCAATCAGGAAATGGATACTTTCACAATAACCCCAACGAAACATAGAGCGCGCGCGTTCAAGTCTTTGCGGGCGAGAGTGTTGGGATGGCGGCGCGGTTGCTCCTGTGACTGCTGTGAAACTTGAGAAGATTCCCACCAGCAAATATCGCCAAATTCAGAAGCGACGCGCTGCTAGTCCCAGTTCTTGCGGGAGATAATGAGCCGGCTTTGTCGCGCCAGCGCCAGAACAGTGCCGTCCGCGGACCAGACCGTGCTGTCGTCGATCGCCCATCCGTCGCCGGCGTCCCGGGTTTCGATGCGTACCAACGCCCATCCGTCGGCTGGGCCGGCGTCCAGCGCTGATCCGAAGTGGACGGTCAGCTCGGCGGACGGCACCGGGCTGGCCTCGGTCCAGACCGCGAACAGCGCCGGCGGCAAAATGTCAGTCAGGATGGCGATCGCCGCCGCGTCCAGCGGTCGGTCGTCGAGAAAACGCACCCAACCGGTCAGCTCAGCGACCTCGCCGCCGAGGAATGGTCGCGAGGGGGTGGCGGCGCGGACCTCGACGTGCTGTGCGAATGGCGCGAGGTCGGGCCGATAAATGACCGGCTCACTGTCTTGGGGACCTGGCACGTCCGGGGGCGGGCTGCCGGCGTGGCTCGGCCCGCGGCGTACCGCCCCGAACATGGCCGACCCCAGCATCGCCGTCGTTTTGCCTTGAGTCGCCTGAAAAGTGACGATCGAGCTGCCACGCCCGACCCGCTGCACAGCCGGCTCGATCGACAGGGCGCGCTCGTCGACACTGGCCAGATAATGGGTAGTCAGTGACCGGACTGGTTGCTCGTACGCGGCCGCCGTGCGGCGCGCGGACTCCATCGCCCGCAGGCCGAGGCTGGCCAGCAGCCCGCCGTGAGCGCCGGCCGCGGACCACCAGGACCGGTCGATCGTGACCGAACCGTCCAGCCGGGTCGCCACCATTTGGCTCCTCCTCCCACCGCACGCCATCGTAACCAGGTCAGTTGTCGTATCAAACCGATGTGACATGTGAGACTGTGGGAGCAAACCGGTCGAAAGGATGGCAACGGCATATGCACCTGGATCTTACTGGCAAGACTGCCCTGGTCACCGGCTCGACGCAGGGCATCGGCGCGGCGATCGCCGCCGGCCTCGCGCGCGCCGGAGCGAAGGTCGCGATCAACGGTCGCAAACCGGAGACCGTCGAATCGTCCGCGCAGGCTTTACGCGACGAGGTCGATGGCGCCGAGGTGATCGCCGCGCCCGGTGACGTAGCCACCGCGGAGGGCGCCGCGGCGGTCGCGGCCACGGTGCCTGTAGTTGATATTCTGGTTAACAACCTTGGAATTTTCGGTGCCGTTCCGGCCCTTGAAATCAGCGATGACGAGTGGCGTCGCTATTTCGAGGTGAACGTGTTGGCTTCGGTACGATTGATCCGTACGTACCTGCCGGACATGGTTTCGCGCGGCTGGGGCCGGATCCTGAATGTCGCCAGCGACTCGGCGGTTGTCATCCCGATCGAGATGATTCATTACGGGACAACAAAAACCGCGCTGCTCGCGGTCACCCGCGGTTTCGCCAAGGAAGCCGCCGGCAGTGGCGTGACAGTGAATTCGGTGATCGCCGGTCCGACCCACACTGGCGGCGTCGAGGATTTCGTCTACGAGCTGGTCGATCGATCGCTGCCATGGGATGAGGCACAGCGTGAATTCATGCGCAAACACCGGCCGCAATCGCTGTTGCAACGACTGATCGAGCCCGCGGAGATCGCGAATCTGGTCGTCTATCTCAGCTCGCACCAAGCTTCCGCGACGACCGGTGGAGCCGTACGGGTAGATGGCGGCTACGTCGACTCCATCCTGCCGTAGCCGCCGAGCGCGGCTTTTGGGACGCCGACGAGATTGTCGTCGATCTGCACGTCGGAAGCGTCGGAAGTGTCGGTGCAGCGTTGCTGGCACACGCTGAAACCGGCCCTTCGTTGCTTCTACCGGCTCAGTAGGCAATTGAGACATCCATCCCGTTGCGCGAAAAAGTATTTTATGGCCTCGACGGCCGGCCGCTAGCGTCGGATTCATGGAATGGAATTATCAGTCAGCCGAAGAACTCGCGGCCGCATTGTGTGCCGGTGACGTAACCTCTGTGGAACTGACCGACCAAGCGATCGCCCGTATCGAGCGGGACGACAAGGTGATCAACGCGATCTGTGTGCGGACCTTCGGCCGTGCGCGGGCCGCCGCACAGCGTGCCGATCAGGCGCGCGACCGCGGCGAGGACCGGCCGCTCCTGGGCATACCGGTGACGGTCAAAGAGTGCTACAACATCGCCGGGCTGCCCACGACCTGGGGCATGCCGATGCACCGGAACTATATGCCGGCCGAGGACGCTCTTCAGGTGTCGCGCCTGGAGGCTGCGGGCGCGGTGGTGCTCGGCAAGACCAATGTGCCGTTGGGCCTGCAAGATATCCAGAGTTTCAACGAAATCTACGGCACCACCAACAATCCATGGGATCACAGTCGTACGTCGGGCGGATCCTCCGGTGGGTCGGCGGCGGCCCTTGCGGCCGGGTTCGGTGCGCTGTCCATCGGCTCCGACCTCGCCAGTTCGCTGCGTACCCCCGCGCACTTTTGCGGCATCTACGCACACAAGCCGACAGTCGGGCTGGTGCCGCCCCGCGGAATGGTCCCGCCGCCCGCGCCGGCGTTGCCGGTCGACCTCGACCTCGCCGTCGCCGGCCCGATGGCGCGCACCGCCCGCGACCTCGCGCTCCTGCTGGACGTCATGGCCGGCCCGGACCCGCTGACCCACGGCATCGCGTACGACCTGACGCTTCCGCCCGCGCGCCACCAGCGGCTCGCTGACTTCCGGGTCTTGGTCCTGGACGCGCATCCGCTCATCGCGACCGGGTCCGCTGTGCGGGCGGGCGTGAACCGGGTGGCCGACGCGCTGGTCGACGGCGGAGCCCGCGTCGAACGGCACAGTCACCTGCTGCCCGATCTCACCGAAGCTGCGACGCTCTACACGCAGATGCTGTTTTCGAGTTCGGCTGCGCGTTTTCCCGTCGAATCGTACGAGCAGCTGCGCACCCGTGCCGCCGGGCTGAGCCCGGATGACCAGAGTCTCGATGCGGCGCGGCTGCGCGGAATGGTGCTCAGTCACCTCGACTGGATCGAGGCGACCAATCGTCGCGAACTGCACCGCCACGGCTGGCGTCAGCTCTTCGCCGAGTTCGACGCCGTGGTGTGTCCGATCACGCCGACTCCCGCGTTCCCGCACGACCACAACCCGCAGCTGCTGGAACGCCGGATCGACATCGACGGCGCCGAATACCCGTACTTCGACCAGCTCGTCTGGGCCGGTCTGGCCACCTTGTCCGGCCTGCCCGCCACCGCCATACCGGCCGGCCGGTCCCCTGCGGGCCTGCCGGTGGGAGTGCAGCTCATCGGCCCGATGTTCGAGGATCGCACGCCGCTGCGGCTGGCCGAACTACTGGAGCAGAGGATCGGCGGCTTCCAGTCCCCGGATGGGTGGCCGCTGCGACAAGAGGGTTGTAAAATCCAACTTACGAGCTGAGGAGGATGCGGTCATGACAGATGCGGTGATCGTCGACGCGGTCCGGACACCGGTCGGCAAGGGTAAGCCCGGCGGGGCGCTGTCCGGGTGCACCCGGTGGAGCTGCACGCGCACGCGATCCGATCGCTGGTGGAGCGCACCGGGATCGATCCGGCGCTGGTCGACGACGTGATCAGCGGTGCCGTCGGGCAGGTCGGCGAGCAGAGCATGAACACGGCGCGATGGGCGGCACTCGCGGCCGGGTTGCCCGAGTCGGTGCCAGGCGTGACTGTCGACCGGCAATGTGGCAGCAGCCAGCAGGCCATCCATTTTGCCGCCCAGGGCGTGATAAGCGGTGCGTACGACATGGTGATCGCGTCCGGCGTGGAGTCGATGAGCCGGGTGCCGATGGGCAGCCAGCTGGCCGGCCGGGATCCGTTCGGCCCCAGTGTCGTCGCGCGCTATCCGGAAGGACTGGTGCCACAGGGGATCAGTGCCGAGCTGATCGCGGCCCGCTGGGACCTTTCCCGCGAGGAATTGGACGTGTTTGCCGCGCAGAGCCACGCAAAAGCGGCGGCGGCCTGGGCTGATGGCCGGTTCGCCGGCGAGGTCGTGCCGCTCAAGGTGCCTGGTCCGGATGGTTCGCTCATCGAGGTCTCACGTGATGAGTCCGTACGTCCGACAACCACTCCCGAAGTGCTGTCCGGACTGAAGCCGGCCTTTTATGCGGATTCATGGGCGGCCCGTTTCCCGCACATTGGCTGGAAAGTGACGGCTGGAAATGCGTCGCCGATCAATGACGGTGCGGCCGCCGTGCTGATCACGTCGAGCGAACCCGCTCGGCGGCTGGGATTGCGGCCGCGGGCTCGGCTGCATTCCTTCGCGGTGCTCGGCGATGACCCACTTTACATGCTGACGGCAATCATTCCGGCCACCGCCAAGGTGTTGGCTCGCGGTGGTCTTTCGCTGTCGGACATCGATGCTTTCGAGGTGAACGAGGCTTTCGCGAGTGTGGTGTTGGCCTGGCAGAAGGAAACCGGCGCGGACCTCGCGAAGGTCAACATCAATGGTGGTGCGACCTCGATCGGCCACCCGCTTGGTGGCAGCGGCGCCCGGCTGATGACGACTTTGCTGTCAGTGCTGGAACAGAACGGTGGTCGCTATGGCCTGCAGGTGATGTGTGAGGCCGGTGGCATCGCCAACGCGACTATTGTCGAGCGTCTTTAGCGCAGTGGGCCGCCACAGACCCAGCGCGAAAGCGGCGAGCGCGAGCAGCCCGTCATGATAACGTCAATCGTCTCAGTTAGACGTTACGGGGGTCAGATGCGGTTGCCGTCCACCACGCCAGTGCTCGTTGTCGGCGGCGGACCTGTCGGTTTGACCCTGTCGATTCTGTTGTCCGCGCAGGGCGTTGATCACCTGCTGGTGGAAGCTCGCACCGGCTCGTCTCGGCACCCCAAAGCGCGGGGCATCTCGGCTCGGTCGATGGAGATATTTCGCCGCTGCGAGATAGCTGACGACGTACGGGATGCCGGCCTGTCGGCGTCGTCGGTTTTCTTCTTTCGCGGCAAAAGTCTGGTTGACCCGGACTTCACTCGAACCGGCGTCGCCGCGGCTGAAGGTCCTGCGGTCACACCCACCCCCGGACTGATCTGCTCCCAGGATGTGCTCGAGCCACTGCTCGCGAGGCGGGCCGGCGACCGCGTACGTTTCGGTGTGCGGCTGGAGTCGTATGACCAGGACGGCGACGGGATTGACGCGGTTTTGCGTGACGTACGAACGGGAGAAACGCATTCGGTGCGGACGAGCTGGCTGGTCGGTTGTGACGGCGCGGCCAGTGTGGTGCGGGCCGGTGCTGGGATCACCATGTCCGGACCGACCGGGCTCGGGCATTTCCTGAGCGTACGTTTCGAAGCCCCGCTGGGTAAGGTCGTCGCCGACCGGGCCAGCGCCTCGTATTTCATCGCCGCTGGCGGCGGTTTTCTCGCCGTCGACAACGACCGCCAGTGGATTTACCAGTATCCGTCGGAGAAAAACCTCAGCGCCGAACGCTGCACCGAGCTTGTCCGTACGGCGGCGGGCATCGATGACCTGCCGGTGACCGTCCAGGACACCATGGTGTGGCGGATGGATGCGCAGCTCGCGGACGCGTACCGGTCGGGCCGGGTCTTGCTGGCCGGCGATGCCGCGCACACCATCCCGCCGACCGGTGGCCACGGCATGAACACCGGCATTGGCGACGCGGACAACCTCGGGTGGAAACTAGCCGCGGTCGTCAATGGCGATGCCACCGAGCGTTTACTTGACACGTACGAACAAGAGCGCCGGCCGATCGCGCGCCAGGTCATCGACATCTCCAGTGATAACGCCCGAGCTCGTGGTGGCTATCAGATTGACGATCAGCTGCTGCTCAGCGCGGTTTACGGCTCGTTCGCCGCAGGTTGCGACGATCCAACCGGCCTTGATGCGGCTGGCTATCGCCCTTGCGCGTTGCCCGGCCGTCGCCTGCCGCACATGGAACTAGCGGATGGTCGGTCTACATTGGACTTGGTAGGGCCCGGTTTTGCCCTTCTGTGCAACCAGGAATGGTTTGGCGCGCGCCAAGTGGCGGTGCATGACGTGGAAGGACTCTACGGTCTGCCGGCGGGCGGGGCTCTGCTCGTACGTCCAGATGGCTATATCTGTTGGCGTACGGACAAAGGTGATTCCGCGGCTCTTCCGGATGTTCTCGCGAGAGTCCTCGGTGGATAGTCTGCCGTCGCCTGTGAAAGAGCTCAGCGATGCGCGAATGGCTGACGCGGGTCTGCGGTTGTTGGTCAAGCGAGACGACCTGATCCATCCGGAGATGCCCGGCAACAAATGGCGGAAGTTGAAATACAACCTGGCCTTCGCCAGGTCGTCCGGAGCAACCACCCTCCTGACTTTTGGCGGCGCGTATTCCAATCACCTCGGGGCTACCGCGGCCGCTGGTGCGTATTTCGGGTTCGGCACGATCGGGGTGGTGCGTGGCGAGGAGCATTTGCCGCTGAATCCGCACCTACGTGCCGCGGTGGAGCACGGGATGCGCTTGACATATATGGACCGGAAGACGTACCGCGAGAAGACGCGAGCGACCGTGATCGATGCGCTCCACTGCGAGTTTGGACAGTTTTATCTCCTCCCAGAAGGCGGAAGCAACGCCCTGGCGGTACGCGGATGTGCTGAGTTGCCAGCCGAGATCGAGGAAGATTTCGACGTGATCTGTTGTGCCTGCGGCACCGGCGGCACGCTGGCCGGGATAGCGGCCGGATTGCCGCCGGGACGGCGGGCCTTGGGTTTCTCGGTGCTCAAAGGTGGTCAGTTCCTTGACGCCGCGGTGCGAGAACTGCAGAGCGGCGACAGCGGGAACTGGCGCATCGAGACGGAATTTCATTTCGGCGGCTTTGCCAAGCGCACCGCGGAGTTGGACGGTTTCATCGACGATTTCGAGCGCCAGCACGGGATCCGGCTTGAGTGGGTTTATGAAGCCAAGATGATGTACGGCATTTTCGCGCTGGCCCAGCGCGGCGAATGCAAACCGGGAACAACAATCGTCGCAGTCATCAACGCCTAGAAACGGGGCGGACCGGCGTCGATGACTGTGAGGGTCAGGTCCAGCGGGTCGTAGTGGACGAACGATTCGGCCCACCAGGTCATGCCGGCGTCAGCCAACGGGCGTAGGTCGGGGACAGTGGGGTTTTCCCAGGCAGGGCTGGCATTTCCGGCTAGTACGACGTCGAACGGGCGGTCGTTCACGGCCAGCACAGCGAGAGCTCGCCGCACTTCTTCGGGAGTGACTGTCAGGTTCTCGCCCAGAAGAAAGACACCGTCGTGGCGTACGGCGCGGGCGGCTGAGCCCAGGCCGGGGAGCGTGCCGGCGACCCAAATCGGAATGCGATGCGGTTCCGGGTGAGTTTGCGGGAGGTCAGCGCAAAAATGAGTCCCGGCGTGGACGTACGGCTGACCGCTCCAGAGCGCCTGGATAATCGACAGTGCCTCGTCGGCCATTGCGGCGCGGCCGGCGAGGCCTGTCGGCTCACCGAAACGAGTGAAGTCGCCGTACTCGTCGGCGCCGAGGCCCACCCCGAGGACACAACGGCCGCCGGACAGCCGGCTGAGCGTGCCGGCTTGGCGGGCCACCACGGCCGGGCGGTGCCGGGGCAGCGGACTGACCATGGTGCCGAGCAGGACGCGGGAGGTGGCGGCGGCCATCGCGCCGAGGGCGACCCATGGATCGGTCACCTCGACCGGTCCGTCGGCCAGGACGTGGTCCCACAGGAACACGCCGTCCCAGCCGGCAGCCTCGGCCCGGCGGGCCACCTCGACCAGGGCGTTCGGGTCGGCGAGCGGGCCGAAGGGCGGCAGGTAGACAGCGAACTTGGTTGGCATGGGCAGACGCTAACCCGGCAATTCGCGGCGCCGTGAATTGGGCCCCCACCATGGACGGATCGGCCCGCGGAACCTAAGAATGGGAGACATGGAGAACCCACTGACCCAGCTGTCCTTGACTGACCTGCGTCGCCGAACCAGCGAGAAATGGCGCAGTTATCCCGCTGACGTGCTGCCGCTTTTCGTGGCCGAGCTGGACGTGCCGCTCGCCGAGCCGGTGGTACGGGCCGTCACCGACGCGATGGCGCTTGGTGACTGTGGTTATCCGTACGGAAATGCGTACGCGGAAGCCCTCGGTGGGTTTGCCCAGAAACGCTGGGGATGGGAAATCGACGTCAGCCGGACGCTGGTGGTGCCGGACGTGATGCTCGGCATCGTCGAGGTCCTCGGTTTGATCACCCAGCCCGGCGATCCGGTGATCGTGAACAGCCCGGTTTACATGCCGTTTTACTGGTTCATCGAGCACGCCGGCCGCCGGGCGGTGGAGGCGCCGCTGGGTGCCGATCACCGCCTCGACCTGGCCGGACTCAACGAGACTTTCAGCCGTCATCCAGGAGCCGCCTTTCTGTTGTGTAATCCACAAAATCCAACTGGCACCGTACATAGTCGCGAGGAACTGACGGAGGTCGCACGGATAGCCCGGGAGCATCGCGTACGCGTCATCGCCGACGAGATCCACGCGCCGTTGGTGTTGCCCGGCGCCGACTTCGTGCCGTTTTTGAGTGTCCCTGGCTCGGAAAACGCGTTTTCCCTGATGTCCGCGTCCAAAGGCTGGAACCTTGCCGGTCTCAAAGCCGCGGTAGCCATCGCGGGCGCTGAGTCCGCTGCCCAGCTCAACGGCGTTTCCCCGTACGTCACCGATGGCGCCAGCCATGTCGGCGTACAGGCGCACACCGCCGCACTGCGCGATGGCGGCGACTGGCTGGACGCGCTGGTGGCCGGTCTGGACAGCAATCGCCGGCTGCTCGCCGACCAGTTGGCGGACCAACTGCCGACCGTCGCGTACCAGCCGCCGGCGGCGACTTTCCTTGCCTGGCTGGATTGTCGCGAGCTGGGGCTCGGCGACGATCCGGCGGTCACCTTCCTGGAGCGGGGGCGGGTGGCGCTGAACTCCGGCCCGGCTTTCGGCACCGGCGGGGCTGGGCACGTACGGCTGAATTTCGCCACTCACCCGGGCATCGTCACCGAGGCGGTGGCCCGGATGGCGACTGCCGTTCAGTCCGGCAGCACCGCGTAGGAACGGACCGAAAAGGAGCCACAACCACGGATCCGTGGCGGCGCGGCATGCAGCCGCGCGCCAGTGGCCGGCAGTTGGTCCAGGCCGGTGAGGTGTTCCAGGATCGGGATGCCGGCGGCCAGCAGGATTGTGTGCGCCGGCCGCTCCTTTCCGGCCATGCCGTCGAGGTTCACGCTGTCGATGCCCACCAGCGCGGCGCCGCGATCGGCCAGCAGCCGCGCCGCCGCCGCGGTCAGGTGTGGCGCGTTTTGCGCGTACGCCGGGGTGCCCCAATGCCGGTCCCACCCGGTATGCAGCAGGACGGCTGAGCCTTCGATGTCTTTGATGGGGGCGAGCCCGGCCGGCTCGATCGCGCGTTCGCGGCAGCGTACGACCACTGTCGGTAGGTCCGCGAGCGACGACAGCGGCAGGTTTTCCAGGTCCACGCCGTCGCGATAGCGGTGCGCAGGGCTGTCCACGTACGTGCCGGTGTTGCCGACCATCGAGACCCGGTGAATGACGAATTCGGTGCCGGCCGGGTAGTGGTCGTGCGACTCCTGATAACTGAGATGCGTACCGATCTCCGGCCCCGGCAAGCCGGGGAAAGTCAGCATCCCGGCCGAAATCACGTGGTTGAGTTCCACCAACGCCATGTCAGCGTGACCTGCCGAAAAGCAGTTTCCAGGGCAGTAGAGCCGACTCGATTTGTACGCTCAGCGTCATTTTCGAGGCGCCGTCGGCACGTTCCTCGAACTTGATCGGTGTCTCGGCGATCCGCATGCCACGCCGTACGGTCCGGTAATTCATCTCCACCTGGAACGCATAGCCGTTGCTGCGGATCGACCCGACCTCAATGGCCCGCAGCGTTTCGGCGCGCCAAGCCTTAAAACCGGCGGTCGCGTCCTTGACGTGCAGCCGCAGGATCGCATTGACGTAGAAATTGGCCCACGCGGACAGTGCCTTGCGATGCCACGCCCATTCGCCGGCCACCGAGCCGCCCGCGACGTAGCGGGAGCCCAGCACGACCGACGCGTCGGTGGTCGCCAGGATCTCCACCATGGTCACGATCACCTGGGCCGGGTGGGAAAGGTCGGCGTCCATCTGGATGACGATGTCCGCACCCTCGTCCAGCGCCTGGGAAATGCCGGCGACATACGCCCTCCCCAGCCCGTTTTTCGCGGTACGGTGCAGAACGCCAACCGACTCCGGCGACTCGAGCGCGAGCTTGTCGGCGATGTCGCCGGTGCCGTCCGGGGAGTTGTCGTCGACCACCAGGACGCGCAGGTTCGGCAGCCGCAGGCCCGCCAGCAGAGCGGCCAGCACCGGCAGGTTGTCGCGCTCGTTGTAGGTCGGCACGACCACCGTGATCCTCGGCGAACTCTCCGGCATGTCTGATTCCTCTTGTGCACTGAGCGGGCGCGGTCAGGTCGCGCCACCGAACGTAGAGTATCCAATCGTGGGCGTACGAGAGTGAACGTGCGCCTTTGCTTGCGCGTCGGGTCAGGCCTCAGCGGTGACGACCAGCGAGACGACGGTGGTGAAGGAGCCGCCGACGTTGACGGTCAGGGCCGTACGAGCGCCGTCGACCTGGGTGGCTTCGGCGGTGCCGGCGACCTGGCGAGCGGCGTCTCTGAGCATCCTTACGCCGGTGGCGCCGACCGGGTGGCCGAGGCCGATCAGCCCGCCGCCGGGGTTGACTGGCAGTGCTCCGCCGGCCGCGGTGGCGCCGCTCAGGATGAGTTCACCGCCCTTGCCCGGCTCGGCCGCGCCGAGGTGCTCCAGCGCCACCAGCCCGGTGATCGTGAAGCAGTCGTGCAGCTCGACAACGTCCACATCGGACACTCCGGCGAGGCCGGCTCGCGCGTACGCGTCGGTGACCGCACCACGCAGGTGCGGGAACAGATATTCCCCGGCGGAAGCCAGTTTTCCGGCCAGCGACAAGGTGGCCGTACGGTGGCCGAAGCCGGTGATCCGCGGCACGGTCTTCAGATCCACGCCCCGCTGGCGCGCCCACTCGGCGGCGAATCGGGGCGACGCCAACAGAACCGCGGCGGCGCCGTCGGTGATCCGGCCGCAGTCGTTCTTGCGCAGTTGGCCTTCCACCAGCGGGTTGAGCTCATAGTCTGGTCCGAAGGCGGCCGCTGGGAATGACCAGTCGCGGGTCTGCGCGAGCCGATTGCGGCGGGCGTTGGCGAAAGCGTTCGCCGCGAACGCATCCAGCGGCTCGCGGTCCAGGCCGTAGCGCTGGTCGTACGCGTCGGCGACCTCGGCGAACAGCGCTGGCCACGGGAATTTCGCGTCCAGTGCCTCATGGCCGACCCAGGCGGCCGAGCCGAGATGGGACGCCGCGGTCTGGGCATCGGTGTTGCGCATCAACTCAAGTCCGACGACCAGCGCCACGTCGTATCGCCCCGACTCCAGATCGGCGCAGGCTGCCAGCACCGCCGTGCTGCCCGAAGCGCACGCGGCTTCGTGGCGGGTGCTGGGAATGCCGTCCAGTCCCGGCACCGCAGCCACCAGCAGGCCGCCCAGTTGGGCCTGGCCGGTGAAAAGCTCGCCGGCCAGGTTGCCGACATGCGCGACTTGCACGGCCTGTTGGGGAACTTCGGCATCGGCGAGCGCGGCCGGCACGACCTCGGCCAGCATCTCCAGCAGGCCGTTGCCTTCTTTGCCGAAGTTGCGAGCGAAATCGGTCTGCGCGCCACCCAGCACGTACGTCATGTCGCCACCTCTGCTAGCCCCCGCAACTCGCGTTTGAGAACCTTGCCGACGGGGTTGCGGGGGAGCGCGTCCACGATTTCCAGCCGCTCCGGCAGTTTGTACGACGCCACCCGCTGCTCTCGCAGGAAGTTTGTCAGCGATGCCAGCGAAAGCTCGGCGGACAGGACGACGACAGCGCAGACCCGCTCACCCAGCACCGGGTCCGGCACGCCGACCACCGCGACCTCGGTCACCGCGGGATGTGCGGCGATCAGGCCCTCCACTTCGGCTGGCGAGATGTTCATGCCGCCGCGGATCACCAGGTCCTTGGCGCGATCGACATACCGCAGGAATTCGTCGCTCTCACCGGCGATCTCGAACACGTCTCCGGTCCGGAACCAGCCGTCCGCGTCGAAGCACGAACGGTCCAGTTCGGTGCCCGGTTTTGCGTTGAGGTAGCCGGCGAAAACCGACGGACCAGCGATCAGCAGCTCGCCAGGCTGCCCAGCCACGGTGACCGCGGCGCCGGTCGTCGGGTCGGCGAGTTTCACGGCCGTACGCGCCGCGACCGGATTATTCCACCGCACTTTCGATGCGTAGTAAGGGAAATAGGTGGCGCGATGGTCCGGGTCGGGCACGTCGTGCGGGTCGGACACCAGCGCGATGCCCTCGTTCGAGCCAAAGAAGTTGATGACCTCGATGCCATAGCGCTCCGCCCACGAGCGCACCATCCAGGGTGTCAGCGGTGCTGATCCGGAGCCCACCAGCCGGAGCGACGAAACGTCCACAGTGGACATCAGGTCCTCGCGATGCAGCAACATGGTCAGCAGGGCTGGCGGCGCGACCGTGTAGGTGGCGCGGTTTTCGGCAATCTGCTGGAGAAACACGGTCAGGTCGAAAGGATGGTGCGGGACAAAGACGCCACCGACCATCAGCCAGGGCAGGAACATCCCGGAAATCCCGGCCATGTTGGTCATCGGGAAGGGCGACAGCAGCACGTCGGCTGGCCCAAGGCGCGCCGCCCACTGGGTGCCCAGCGCCATCACCAGCCAGTCGGCGTGGCAGCGTGGCACGGCCTTGGGGGCCGCCTCAGTGCCGGAGGTCCAGCAAATTGTCACGCAGTCGTTGACATCCGCCACGTGCATGGGCGCGCGACCATCGGGAATGTCGGCGAAAGAAGTCAGAACGTGTTGCAGTGACGGGACTTCGGCGCGTACGCGCGAAGCCTGCTCGGCCAATGCGTGGTCGCCCACCCGAGTGGTGGTGATCAGGGCGACCGCGCCAGTCCGCCGGCACATCGGCACCAGCTCGTGTTCTCGGTAGGACACCGGGAAAGGTGTGGCGATCGCGCCGATCCGTACGATCGCGAGGAACGCCCGGACCAGGTCGCCGCTGTTGGGCAGCTGCACTGCCACCACGTTTCCGGCTCTTACGCCCAACGACAACAAATAGGCCGCGAGCGAGTCGACCTGGGCAGCCAGCTCGGTCCACGTCCACCGTCCCGGGGAGTTTCCGGTCAGCTCAGCCAGATTGGGCGGATCGACCAGCGCGGGCTGGTCGCCGAACTCGGCGACCCGGGCCCGGAGCAGCGCGTCGATCGTGTCGGCGCTCCACCAGCCCCGCTGGAGGTAGTCCGCCGCCCGGTCGGCGGGATGGCATCTCATTTGCGCAGTTGGTCGGCTCGCACCCAGGTCGCGTGGAATCCCAGCGGCACCCGCTGGGGCAACAAAACTCTGGCCACCGGGCCGGCGCTCACGTCGGCCGCGTCGAAGATGTCCAGCTCAGAGCGGTTTTCGCCTTCGTCCTGCACGAAAGTCACCAGATAGCCGTCGTCATCGGACGTCGATCCGTCTCGCGGCGCGAAAGGTGCCTCACTGCCCCAGCGGCCGGCCCCGAACGACCAGCTCGTCTTGCCGCCGGTTTCGGTGTCGTACTTGACAAGTCCGTCGAACAGCAGCGTCGACTCCGGCGAGATATGCACATTGTACGCGTACCGGCTGCGCTTCCCGACGGTCCGCGCATCCACCGTCGGGAACTCGGTGTTGTCGTCGTCCAACGGTGTTTCGCTCGTCTGACCGGTACGCAGATTGAAGCGATAGCGGTGTAGTTGCGCGTCCAGTCGCAGATACGACAGCATTTTCGCCAGTGGTGTCAACGCGTCCGCTCGTGGATGCGGACGAGTGACCCGGCAGACGTCCAGCACGATTTCCTCGCCGGACTCCCACGAATTCACCACATGGTAGATATAGCAGGGATTCGCCTCGAACCAGCGCACCTGGCTCCCATTGCCGTAGCGCGGCAGCACACCAAAGCGGGCCGGCAGGGACCGATCGAAAATGATCTTGTGCCGGCCCTGCCGAGCCGCCTGCATGTCCTGGATCAGCGGCAGATCCATCAAAATCGCGTAGTTCTCGGTGATCGCCATGTCGTGCGGCAACCGTGGGCCGGGCAGGTCCACATTGGTCACATGGGTGACTTTCCCGTCAGCGCTGACAACCCCGTACCGCATGAAGGGCGGCCGCGGGCCGTAGTCGAACCAGAAAAGCTCGCCGGTCCGCTCGTCCACCTTCGGATGCGCCATCAGGTCGCCGACCAAGGTGCCGAGAAAGTCCTCAGCGCCCAGCGTTTCCAGCGACAACGGGTCGATCGCGTACGGGCTGCCGCACAGATACCAGGTGGTCAACACCTTGCCACGGTGGAAAATCACGTCGGTGTTGGCGTTGTCCTTCAACCCCAACCCGTGGGCGTTGCCGAAGGGATTGCCCCTGGGGCTCTCCATCACCCCGGTCCACAGCGCTTTGCCAGCCTCGGACTCGGCTTGGAATGCCTTCGTACGCACCCACCGGTTGCGATAGCGTGCCTTGCCGTTCTCCAGCTGCACCGCGTGCACCATGCCGTCGCCATCGAACCAGTGATAGCGACCTTCGGGCTGATGCCGTGGATTTGGGCCGTTGCGCAAGTAGACGCCATTGAGGTCGGTCGGGATCTCGCCGATTACCCGCAGGTCGGCGGCGTCGATCTCGGTGTCGACCGGTGCGTACACGCCCAGCAAATACGGGTTGGGCTCGTCAGTGCCAGCGACCTGCGCGACGGCGACCGGCTGGGTGGACTGGGTCATCAGGACTCCCCGGGAGAGCACGGTGCGTACGTACTACGAAACTACGTGTCCGGTTGGGCGTCAATAGGCTTTCGTTGTTGTAGTCAGCTACGCTGCGGTGGTGACCGAGCCGCTGCTGCGCACGGTGGACCTGCTCGGCGAGCAGTGGATGCTGCTCATCCTGCAGAGCGTTTTCCTGCGTGTGCGCA
The DNA here is from genome assembly GCF_039530045.1 of Fodinicola feengrottensis. Classification (NCBI taxonomy): domain Bacteria; kingdom Bacillati; phylum Actinomycetota; class Actinomycetes; order Mycobacteriales; genus Fodinicola; species Fodinicola feengrottensis. Next base: position 15,701 of record NZ_BAAANY010000043.1, read on the forward strand.
GGTACGACGACATTCGGGTGCGGCTCGGGATCTCGCCGACCGCGCTGTCCAGCCGGCTCGCCGAGGCCGTCCGGGTAGGCGTCCTGGAGCGCGTGCCGTACCAAAGTGTCAACCGGGTCCGGCACGAATATCGGCTGACCGAGCACGGGCTCGCGCTGTGGCAGCTGCTGATCAGCATGTGGACGTGGGAGCGCGACTGGGCCGTCGATCGCCGCATCATGCTGCCCGATCTGGTGCACATCGACTGCGGTCAGTCGACCGCCGCGCCGCTGGGCTGTCGCGACTGTGGTCAGCGAGTGTGGCTGTCGGCGGTACGAGCGCAGCGCCGCGAGCCGCTGCTTTTTTCCGGCACCAGCCGGCGTTTTCGCCGCAAGGACAACACCCGGCTGGCCGCCGACCCGCTGCTTTTCTTCCCCGCCACCATGGAACTGCTCGGCGATCGCTGGTCCGTCGGCCTGCTGGCCGGGGCTTTCCTTGGCGCGCGGCACTTTTCCGAATTCGAGCGCGACCTCGGCATCGTCCCGAGTGTGCTGTCGGGGCGGCTTGCCCGGCTGGTCGAGTTGGGCGTCATGCGTACGGCCGCCGCCACCACTCGTGCGGACGCGCGTGCGTACGACCTGACGGCCAAGGGGCGGGCCTTCTTCCCCACGCTCGCGTTCATCGCCGACTGGAGCCGCACCCGCTACCCGGACACGCCGCCGGCTCTCACCCTCACTCATCGTGGCCACCGGTTCGTGCCAGCACTTCTGTGCCACCACTGCCACACCCTGCTGCAACGCTCCCGCGTCCACCCTCACTAACGGGCACCCATTACAGAGGGTGGCCGGTTTCGCGGAGGGTCCACGAGGGTCCGGAGCGGGACAAACGGGTGTACGAGGAAGGAGCGACGTCGAGTCGCCAGAAGGCCGAAAGTGGGGCGTCGAGGACGTGTACGACGACGGCGCGTACGACGGCGGGGTGGGTGACCGCGACCGTACGCCCGGACACGCCGTCCAGCCAGGCCGTGACGCGTTCGCGCAGGTCAGTGAGGGATTCGCCGGAGTGCGGGGCGGCCGTTGGGTCGGTCAGCCAGGACAGCAGGGCCGCCGGATCGCTGGCTTGCAGGTCGGCGAGCGTACGGCCGCGCCACCCACCGAGGTTCAGGTCGGCGAGCGCCGATTCGACGGTTGGTTCGAAGCCGAGACGCTCAGCGGTGGCGAGGCAGCGGATCTCCGGCCCGCAGACGATGGTCTCGACCCGGCGGAGGCGGTCAGACGGCGTCACCGACTCGGGCCGCTCCAACGACTCGTCAAGCGGGAAGGCGGCGTTTCGGGTGGCCGCGGTGGCGGCGTGGCTGACCAGCGTGAGGCGGGCGGTCACCGGGTACGACACCGCATCGTGAGCATGGTCTCCCGATCCTGTCGCCGATTGACACCACCAGCGGACGAGCCTAGCGTTCAACCGACTGACGACCGCTGGAAGCCGGTGTGAATCCGGCACGGTCGCGCCGCTGTGAGCGGGTTCGCCCGCGAGTCAGACCCTGCGCCGTCGGGAGCACCACCGAGTGGGTCGCGTCAACCCGAGGAGTCAACGTGAGCGCAGTTTCCACCCCCGGTTCCGGGTCGATCGCCGAGCCGATCCCGATTCGCATCCCGGTCAGGGAAATCCTGCCGTGGGCGATCTTCATCGCGCTGCTGGCGGTCGTGCTGCTCTACTTCGTCGGCGCCGAGGAAGGCGCCACTTCCCTGATTTCCGGCCATTACGTGCATGAATATGTGCACGATGCCCGGCACCTGCTCGGCTTCCCCTGCCACTAGCGGCCGCCGACCATGAGGATGCTTTTGGTGCGCGGCATGCTGTCCGGAGTGGTGGCCGGCCTGCTCGCGCTGGTTTTCGCTCGCATTTTCGGGGAACCCGCGGTCGGCAACGCGATCTCCTTCGAGTCCGCGCTGGACGCGGCGAAGGGAGACGCGCCGGAGCCGGAGCTGGTCAGCCGGGCCATCCAGAGCAGTTTCGGGCTGGCGACCGGGGTCCTGGTCTACGCGATCGCGTTCGGTGGACTTTTCGCACTGGCCTTCGCTTTCGCGTACGGGCGGGTTGGCCGGCTGACTCCGCGGGCGACCGCCGCGGTGGTCGCGCTCGGCGGCTTCCTGGTGGCGTTTGTGGTGCCGTTCCTCAAATACCCGGCAAATCCGCCGTCGATCGGCAACCCGGACACCATCGGTGAGCGGACGGCGACATATTTCGTGATGGTCGTGCTGTCGATCGCGATCGCGGTGGGCGCCACCTATCTCGGCCGCCGGCTGCTGCCCAGGCTCGGCGGCTGGAATGCCACGCTCGTCGCGATAGCCGCTTTCATCGCGGTGGCCGCGATCGCGGCTTTCCTGCTGCCGGCGATCAACGAGGTCCCCACCGGCTTTCCGGCCGCTGTGCTGTGGAATTTCCGGGTCGCGTCGCTGGGCACCCAGTTGGTGATGTGGACCACCATCGGCCTGCTGTTCGGCGCGCTGGTGCACCGCCCGCTGACCCAGCGCGCCGCGCTGCTGGCGGCCACCGCGCACTGACGGGAATCGGAGCCGGCTCGCGGGTGTTCCCCGGTACGTGAACGCGCCCATAAAAATTGACATCTGGTCCGATATCGCCTGCCCTTGGTGCTACGTCGGCAAGCGCCGGTTGGAGAGTGGCCTCGCCGCGTACGCACAGGACGAGGCCGCGCTCCCGGTCGAGGTGGAATATCACAGCTTCGAGCTGACCCCCGAGATGCCGGACGACTACGACGGGACCCATACGGACTTCCTGTCCACGCGTAAGGGCATCCCGGTCGGCCAGGTCGAGAAGATGGATCAGCGGATCGTGGAGATCGGGGCTTCGGTCGGTCTCGATTACCATTTCGACAGCCTGCGCCCGACGAACACCGTCAAGGCTCACCAGGTGTTGCATTTGGCCAAAGCGCGGGGAAAACAGGCCGAGCTCAAAGAGCGGCTGCTGTCGGCGTATTTCGTCGAGGGCCGTCGGCTGGCCGATCCAGAGGTGCTCGCCGACCTGGCCGCCGAGGTCGGGCTGGACCGTGCCGAGGTGCTGGACGTGCTGGCGAACGACAAGTTCGTTGACGACGTACGGGCAGACCAGCAGCAAGCGCTGCGCTACGGCATTCAGGGCGTGCCGTTTTATGTGGTGGAAGGAAAATACGGAATCTCCGGCGCGCAGGCCAGTGAGACTTTCGTAGAGGTGCTGCGAAAGGTGGCGAAGGAGCGGGATGCCTGACGAGCCGCTGGAGCTGGTAGTGGTCGGAGACGACCAGGACGCTGTTTGTACGGACGGTTTCTGCTCGGTCCCGGAAAGCGAGCCTGCGGAGCGTACATCCAAGGAATGACGTCCCGTTAGTCGCCGCAGCTGACGCGGCCGGTGTTCACCTTTGACATGCTCGTTCAGGTGAGCGAAACGATCTTGCGGCGTGTGGTGGTGACAGTAGGCGCGGCCGTTTTCCTGCTGAGCCTGATAATGTTGCCCTTGACCGGTCACGCAAATGTGACCGGGTCCTCCGATGCGGGTGCCCCGACGCAACCGCTGTGGATGGTCGTCCTGCCGCTGGCCGTGGGCGCTGTGCTCGCGTTGCTGATCCCGCCACGACCGCGGGAATCGCACCAGCTCACGGGTCCCCGGTCGGTGGTGCTGCGCCGGATGGGGTTGCTGGTCGGCCTGGCGGTGCTGTTCCCGCTGGTGATCGGGGTCGGCGGGCTCGGCCACAGCGGCTGGTATCTGATCCTCAAGATGGCCCTGCTGCTGCTCGTACCAGCGGTGGCTTTTCGATTCCTGCGGGACAAGAACCAGCCGGCCAAGCTGCCGCGATGGTTCCCGCGCTCGCGATTGCCTTGGCTGGCACCGATTCCGGTGATCGCCGGGTGGGCGCTGCTGACGTACGTCGGCCCGCTGGCCGCTCCGGTCCCGACGATCCAGCAGTATCCGGACCCGGTCTACGTGGCGATCGCGGCCGTACTGACCTTTTTGACCGCCAGCGTCGCCGAGGAGATCTTCTACCGCTATTTGCTTCAGACCCATATCGAGGCGATTTTTGGTCAATGGGCCGGCATCATCGTCTCGGCGCTGTTGTTCGCGCTGATGCACGTGCCCACCCACGGGGGCGGTGGCGCGCCCTGGGTCGTGGTGGCCACGGCGGTGTCGATCCAGGGCGTCGGCGGCGCCTTTCTCGGTCTTTTGTGGGCTCGCTATTGCAATATCTGGGCGAGCATCGCCGTCCACACGATGATCAACGGCCTGCCGGTCGTCCTTTACTTCTTCACATTGTCCTAGTGGTCCAAGGGCTCGTCATCCAGGGATTGCAGCAGCTTGCGAAGCAGTGTGTCGAGGGTTTGTCGCTCGGTGTGGGTGAGCGAGGAGACGAGGCGGGTTTCGTTGGCGGTGTGCTCGGTCATCGCCGCGTCGACGGTCTCCCGGCCCACCTGGGTCAGCGCGATCAGGAAGCTGCGGCGGTCCGCCGGGTCGAGCTGGCGCTCCACCATGCCGGCCTCCTCCAGGCGGTCGATCCGGTTGGTCATGCCGGCCCTGGACAGCATCAGGGTGGCGGACATCGCGGACGGGGTCAGCGCGTACGGCTGGCCGGACCGGCGGAGCGTGGCCAGCACGTCGAACTCGCCGGACCGCAGGCCATGCCGAGGGAAAACCTCCTCGACCCGCCGCCCCGCGATCACCGCCAGCCGGCCGAACCGCCCCAGTAACCCCACCGCGGCAAGGTCCAGGTCGGGCCGCTCCCGATGCCAGCTGGCGACCACCCGGTCGATCGCGTCTTCATCCATGCTCACAGCATAGTTCGATAGCAGATAGTCCGCCATCGTACTATCTGCCGCTCCGTGAAGGTGACGATACGGCTCACAAAGTTGAGGTGTTTCGTTACCTTCGGCGCGGGGTGATCAGGGGCGCGGGGATGGGGGTGGGTCGCAGGGGATGGTGGCAGCGCGGCCTCGGCGGCGGCTCGGAGTCGTACGACCAGGGCTGCGGGTCGGCGCCGCAGGCGGTCACGAAGGTGACCACCACCGGTTCGGTCGGCAGCCGGACGCCCCGGGTCGCCTCCGCCAAAGTGGTCAGCCCGAACGTTCTCCAGGTGTTCCCCGAACACCCCGAACCATTGCGGTACGGCCGCACTGGTCTGCAGGGTTCGCCCCGAGCGTCCCCTTCGGCTCAGGGAGCCCCGGATGATCCCACTCTTGACCGCACTCGGCCTGCTGCTGGCCATCTTCGCGCTGGTCGCCAGCGCGACGGCCGGCCCGGCCGCGACAACTGGACCGGCGCAGACGCCCGGACCTGTGATCGGGCGAGCGCAACACCTCGGCAACGACTACCCGTGGGAGACCATCGGGCAGTTCGAACACCAGGACCAGGGCATCGATCCCTGGCGTGAGTTCTATGGCCAGTGCGACTCGTTCGCCGCTTGGAAAGCGTACGAGAACCTGCACGGAAGCCAACCGCCATGGCCATCGGTCGTACCAGCGCCCGGGTGGTCACCCACGGATGCGGCCGTCAGCAACGTCAACCAGGACACCTGGGGCAACGCCGGCGACTGGATTCCGGCCGCCCGCGCGCATGGCTGTCGAGGTACTCGAAGGACCGCGCCGCCACCAGAAGCGCGCCGAGCAACTCGGCAAGGCGGCCTAATCGTCCGAGGGAATCTGGCCGCGCCAGTGGTTGAGCGCCTCGGTGATGAGTGCGCGGGCGGGGGCGCCGGTAACGGCTTGTCCGGCCAGCGCAGTGAAGGTTTTCGTGTAGAGGGCGATTTCGCGGGGTTGGGTGACGTTGATTTCCGCGGAGACGGTTTCGAGGTGGACGAGCTGGTCATCGAACATGATGAACTGATTCGTCGGCACCACGTATGGGGCGTCGGTGGGGATGATGCCGAGGCCGACGCGGGGCATCGACATAACGGCCAGCAGCCGGTCCAGTTGCCCGATCATGACCTCAGGATTGCCGACCATGGTGTGCAGGGCCTGGTGGGCGACGACGAAATGAAACCTGTGGTCGCTGCGGTACAGGATTTGTTGGCGTTCCATACGGGCGGCGGCAGCAGTGTCGAGGTCGTCGGGGGTGCCGTAGAAATCGATGACCTGCCGCAAAATCGCACCCGCATACTCGGCAGTGTGGAGTAGGCCGGGGATGAGTAACGGTTCGTACCAGCGCATCAAGGACGTGGTGGACTCCCGTTTACCAAAGGCGCGTTGCCTGCGGTTGATACCCGCGCCTAGCGAGCGCCGGAGTTCCACATACATGGACTCGATGTGCCGCACGGTGGCGATCAAGTCCGGAATCTGCTTGTGCGCTCCCGTGTGCTGGCACCAGGTGCGGATGTCGTCTTCGGACGGGGTTTGTTTGCCGTACTCGATTTTGGAGATTTTGGAGCTGTGCCAGCCGGCACGGACCGCAAGGTCCCGGCCGGTCAGCCCGGCGTCTTTGCGAATATCACGCAACCGATGCCCGAGGGCTTCTCGGGCCTGGTGCACGGAACTGGTCACGGCGATGTGGCGGCGTGGCTAGGCGTCTGCGTGGTCGCGGTAGTCGGCGTGTGGGGTCGCCTGCGCCCACAGCCGGTCGCGTGTGGTGCGGCAGTAGTCGACGATGACGGGGTCGGTGGTGGATGCGCCACCGGCGAACCGGCCGCTCGGCTCAAAAATCGTGAACACGACGTGTTCGTCGTCGAACAACCAAAAATCATCCGTCGGCAATGTGCCGGTGTCGGGGAGGTGGCGGGGTAGCCAACGGATGTCTTCGCCCGCGGCAATGTTGTGTTCGGCGACCGTCATGCCCCAGCGGGTGTAGTCCACGTGCGGCACTGTGACCACCCGCACCCGCGCCACACCTTTGCCGGCCGCGGTGGCATCGCGGACGAGCCGTAGATAAGGCTGGTGCCAGGCGAAATCATCCGGCTCACCGGCCAGAAATAGGTCGAACGGGCCGGATTCTTCCGGGGTGTGGTAGCTGTCTTGCACTTCTAGATGAAATGCCGTACGTGCGAAGGTGCGAAACAGATCATCGAGGGCGTCACCCGGTAGGAACTCCATTGACCCATACCTCTTTTCCCGTGCCCACTTCGATGCACGTTTCGTGCGTAGGGATGTCCATTTGCGACAACGCCTGCGTGTCGGCGACCGGCGCACCGTACACCTCGAACGTGCCGCGGCCGGTGTCAACGACCTGCACGTCCAGACAAGTGCCTTCGATCAAGAACCCGAGCAGACGATGCGGGATCTCCACACCACCGGTCCGGCCGGTGACCTTCCAACCCTGCACCACATAGCTGCCCCGGTCGGTGGCGAACAACGTGGGCGAGCCTGTGCCTTGGGTGACCTTGCCGAGGAACGTTAACTGCATGACGAGCCCTCCATCCAGGAACGTGCCCGAGTTTTCTCCAACTCTCCAATCGTCACCGCAGCACCGACCACACGTCAACAGTCAGACCCTCCCCATGTGCGATCTGAGCAAACTGTAGCAAACCTCTGGAGTTGCCGACGGCTGCCGCCGTAGCGTCGGCGGCACGCCCGCACCGGTACACACAACGCCGTTGCAGCGTTGCCGGCAACGTGCCGGTGCCGGGCTCTTTCCCGGCCCCCGCGAAGGCCACGGAGGCGCAACACATGGTCAAAACCGCCTGAACAACGCACCGCAGGGGGGTCGGTGTATTGGCTGGTCAACCGACGGTGGTGCGGTGGCGGCAGACCAACGCTGACGCGGTCTACGCGGTGTTGGCGGGGCGACCGCCAGGCATGTCGCCGGGGATGTGGTCGCGATGACCGGCTGGGTGCCCAACGAACCGGAGTCGCCGTTGGTCAGCGCCACCCACCAGGACCGGCGCAACGTGCCGGCCGTTGGCGCGGCCGTGGATGGCAACGCTCGGGTGGCGTTGGTGTTATTGCGCCGCGGGGTGCAGCAATCGAGAGTCGATGCCCTTGATTTAGCCCGGGCGGCGAAAAAAGAGGGCGACCAGGTCAGGACCGCTCACTTTGTTGGGAAAACTCAAGCGTACCAAGCGATTCTGGACATGATCGACATCGAAATTGACAACGAGCCCGAGCAACGCTCGGTCGGTCGCCCGGCCAGCCGCCGGGCCGAACGCTCGTGATGTCCATCGAAGCCGGACTGATCGAGCGCCCAGACCGGCCCACTGTCGAACCCGACCGGGACGGCGACCTTGGGCATTAACCTGCACCTTCCGTTGACTACTCAGCGATACCGCGCAACTCAGTTGGGTAACAGTCTACGGACGAGGTCGACGGATATCACCCGGCTCAGCCGTTCCGGCATACGGCGCAGACTTGCGTCGACAAGTACGCCGTCGAGCAGCCCAGCGGCCAGGATGCCCTCGCCTGGTCCTACTCGGTAGCCGCACCTCGGGACCTCGGCTTATCTCGACCTGCGAGCGATGCTGGACTCTGCCAACGCCAGTGCAGCTACATGAACTGCTGTGCTTGCTTCAAGGCCCCAGTCAGTGCTTCGGTCGCGGCAGGGAGGCCCTCGAGATCCTTAGCGACCTTCGCCAGAGTGGTTGAGCTGTCGGGGAGGTGCTGGAGGAGGGTCGCGGCCTGGGCGAGCTGTGAGGTGGTGTCAGCGTCGGGGAACCGGAATTGGAACCGGGCCTCGGCGAGTTCGTTGATTAATGGTCGAAGCAGTGCGGCTGCCTCGCGGTCGACGGTGTTCAGCTGGGCAAGAGCATTGTCGAATGTCGCCTTGAATTCCTGGAATGCGTCGTCAATCATTTCTTGTAGACGGTTTTCGGTAAGCCCGAAGAGTCCACGCAACGCGGCTTGACCGGTTTTTTCTCGGGCTGTTTTCCAGCTTTCGAGGGTCTCAATAGAGAAGTCGTTGGGTCTGATCTTGTCGACAATTTTGTGGTGGACAATGCAGAGCAGTAACAGATTCGTGAAACCATTCCGCTCGGCGTCGTTCATGCGTTCTACGTAGCGACGTCCCCCTTTGTTTGCGGCGCGGATGTGCGCGGTCTCGAAGTTGTTGACTGGCTGCCCATCGACGAATCGTACGATCGGCTGGTCGCAGGTAGGCCAGTAGCAGAGTCCTTGTGACATGGAGACGAGTCCGGTGATGACGCCTGCTCCGTATTTCCTGGTGTTGGTCACGACGTATCTCCTCTGGGCAGCGTGAGCGCTGAGTGCTTGTCGGCGTCGCCCAGCGTGGCAGATGGGTACGACATTCTGGGCTGAGTCGCGGTGGTATGCCCAAAGTTGGGTACGGGCTGGCGTTGGTGCTTGGCGTACGACCGGTTGCCTGTCGTTCTTGTCGGTATGGCATCGAAGGGCCGCCGGCATCTGCGCGCAGTTCCGCGTCTGAGGAGTTGACGCCGGAGGAGGAGCGTGTGATAGCCGAGGCGATGGTTTGTTCGGCTTTCCAGCGCCGTTTCTGGGCGGCTGCTACGGATGACAGCCCGAGGTCGAGAGTGACCTGCTGGAGGCGGTCGCGTCCAGGCGGGTGCGGGCGACAATTTCGGCGTCAGTGTTGGTGATGTGCCGCTCCCGCACGAGCCGGGCGAGGGCCACACTTGGGTCTCCGCCGCATGGGTTTCCGGGCGCGGTGATGTTGTTTGGGCGGCTGATCTTTCGCGGTCGTGCTCCGGACCGACTCCACGTCGTACACGGTGGCCGAGTTCACCTTCGCCCTCGGTGGCGGCGGACGTTACATCATGAGTTTCCGCCGTATTCCGTGGCCGGACCCAGTCAACTGGACCGGCGACGGTCCGAGTGTCGCCGCTTTTCCTGAGGTGAGCGGCTGAGGTGAGCTGGCGCACCCCGCGGGTGCGCCAGTTTCCCAGCGTTATTCCGGCTTTTCCCGGAGGGTTTCCAGCCGCTGCCGGTATTCCTCGTCGGTCACCTCGCCGCGGGCATAGCGTTCGGCGAGCAGCGCTTGCGCCGACCGGGTCGAGCCGAACAGTTGTGGTGGGGCCAGCCGGCTCCGGCGCCGCCACAACAACACCACGGTGGTGATGATCGCGGCCCAGATGACCAGCCACGTCAACGGAAAGATCGGCCAGAACCCAGGGCCGGGCCCGCCGTGGCCGGCCCATCCGGGGCCGAACCTCGCGAACTCGGTGACCGCGAGGGAAAAAGAAGCAAGCATGGCGAGTTCCTCTCGTTCGTACGCCCATTGCGGCGTGTCAGTTCATCCTCGGTCCACCGGCCGTCGAAGTCGTCCGCTCACGGACGACACCTCGGCCCGCCCGGCTACGTACGCGGACGTACGACGGCGTCTGTGCTGGTCGTAGTACTATTTACGTAGTGACTGAGAGGGGACGACTTGCCACGGCTCAATCCGCAGCGCCGGGACGCGCTGACCGACGCGGCCATCGCCGTCATTGCCCGCGACGGGGTGCACGGCCTGTCGCACCGTACGGTCGACGAGGAAGCGACTGTTCCCAACGGCACCACGTCGAACTATTTCCGGTCGCGGGACGCGCTGTTGCAGGCCACCGCCGAGCGGCTGATCCAGCAGCACCGCGAGTGGATTGTCGAGCAGGTGGGCCGCCATCCGGCCGATGCGTCGCGTGCTCAGATCATTGACGTGCTGTCCGATGTGGTCGATCAGTCGGTGTCCGTCTTTCGTGGCCGGATCATCGCGATGTTCGAGCTGGCGATGGAAAGCACTCGCCGGCCGGCGCTGCGGGAGGTGTTCGCGAAGCTGGGTGGCGAGGAGATGCGGTTCATGCGGGCCGCCCACACCGGCGCGGATCTGCCGGACACCGACGCGCCGATGCTCAACGCGTTCTACAACGGCATGCTGTTCGTCGCGCTGGCCGTCCCGGGTGTGCTCGGGGACCGTACGCCCGGCGAGGTCACCCGGGCAATGCTGGAGACGATCCTGCTATAGTACTACTGATGTAGTGCTTAGGGGGTTCGGTGCCGCGGCTCAACCAGGAGCGCAGGGACGCGCTCGCCGACGCGGCGATCGCGATCCTCGCCCGTCGCGGGGTGCACTGGCTGTCCCATCGCGCCGTCGACGAGCGCGCCGGCGTCCCCACTGGCACCACGTCGAACTACTTCCGGACCAGAGACTCCCTGTTGGAAGCCGTGATGGCGCGGGTCAGTGAGCGGCAGCAGGCGTGGGTCAGGGATCTGCGCGCCCAGCACCCCGGGCCGTTGGCCCGCGCCGAGGCGATCGACATCCTGGCCGACGTGGTCGACGGGATGGTCGCTCGGCACCCGGACCAGATCGTCGCGATGTTCGAGCTGGCGATGGAAAGCACCCGTCTTCCGGCACTGCGCCAGGCCTTCGCCGACCTGGTCGCGGCCCGGACGGACTTCGTGGCGGAGGTGCACAGCGGTTGGGATCTGCGGCCTCCGGACGGCGAGATCAACCTGATGAACGCCTTCTACACCGGCATGATGTTCGTGGCGCTGGTCATTCCGCAGACGCTCGGCGGGCGCAGTCCCGGCCAGGTGCTGCGTCCGGTGCTGGAATCCCTGCTGCCACACGAAAAGTCTTCGTAGGCTATTCGCCGGTGGGTTTCACAATGCCGCGCTCGTACGCATAAATCACCGCGTGTACGCGATCGCGCAGGCCGAGTTTGTGGAAGACATTGCTGACGTGCGTTTTGACGGTGTGTTCGCTGACCACCAGCTGCTCGGCCATTTGCGGATTCGACAGGCCCTGCGCGAGCAGCGTGAGCGTGTCGAACTCACGGGCGGTGAGCACGTCGGGCGCCTGCGTACGAGCCGGTGGGCGGGCTCGGCTGCCGACGAAGTCGTCGAGCAGCCGCCGGGTCACCGAGGGCGCCAGCAGGGCGTCGCCGGCGGCGACCACCCGGACCGCGGCCACCAGCCCTTCGCGTCCGACGTCCTTGAGCAGGAAGCCGCTGGCGCCAGCGAGCAATGCCTCGTAGACGTACTCGTCGAGGTCGAAGGTGGTGAGCACCAGGACCCGAGTGGCGGGCTGGGCGGCGGTGATCGTACGAGTGGCGGCCACGCCGTCCATGCGAGGCATTCGGATGTCCATAAGGACCACGTCGGGTTGGTGGACAGCGGCGAGCTCGACCGCTTCGGCGCCGTCGCCGGCCTCGCCGACGATCTCCAGGTCCGGCTGCGCCTCCAGGATCATCCGGAAGCCGGCGCGTACGAGCGTCTGGTCGTCGACGACCAACACCCGGATTGTCATGACCGTTCCAGCGGCAGCACCGCGCGGACCGCCCAGCCGCGGTCGGCCCGCGGTCCAGCGGCCAGCGTGCCGCCGATGAGGGTGACGCGCTCCCGCATGGCGACCAGTCCGTGGCCGCCGGTGTGGGGTGTTTTCGCAGCTCCGACGCCATCGTCGGCGACCGTGACGGACAGTTCGCGAGGCTCGAACACCAAGTTCACGTCGACTCGGGTGGGCTCGCCGTGGCGTACGCAGTTGGTCAGTGCCTCCTGGACAAGCCGGTAAACCGACAGGTCGACGGCCGCCGGCAGCGGCTGCCGCGGCCCGGTGGAGGTCATCCGCACGTCGATGCCAGCGGAGCGTACGCCGTCCACCAACTCGGCGAGGTCGGCCACGCCCGGCTGCGGGCGCAGCGGCGCCGTCTCCCCGTCCTTGAGGACCCCCAGCAGCCGCCGCATCTCCGTCAACGCCTGCTTGCCGGCCGCACTTATGGCATCGAAAGCGGCCGTCGCCCTGCCCGGGTCGGAGGCCACCACGACCGGGCCCGCCTCGGCCTGCACCACCATCATGCTGAGGTGATGCGCGATCACGTCGTGCATCTCGCGGGCGATCCGGTTCCGCTCGTCGGCGACCGCGGCGGCGGCCTCAGCCGCGCGCGTACGCTCCAGATGGTCGGCCCGCTCGGTCTGCGTGCGGGCCACTTCGCGCCGTCGCCGGGCGCCGTCGCCGAGCAGCCACGCGGTCGCTGAGATCGCCAACAACACCAGCCCGTGATCGAGTGTCGCGGTCGGATCCAGCAGCAGCGAGCCGGTGATCGCGATCGCCGAGATCACTCCGGCGACGTTCGCCCCGAGCCGGCCGCTGTGTGCGGCCGCCGAGTAGATGCCGACCAGCGGCGCGTACGGCACAGCTGGGTCCGGGAGCGGCGCGACGCCGTAGATCACCGCCAGGACACCGCTGACGCTGATCACGATCAGCGGCCAGCGGCGACGGAAGGTGAGCGGCAGGCATTCGGCCACGACCAGCACGTACGCCCACGCTGGCACCGCGCCGCGAGAGGTCACCAGCGGCAGCAGGGACAACAGCAGGACGATCAGCACCAGCGCCGGGTCGGCGACCGGTGTCAACCGCCTGACCAGCGTGGACAGCTCGGGCACCAGCGGAATTTAGCAGTTTGTGCGAGCCGCCGACTCCCTCCGGCGAGGGATCTTTCGATCGCGGTATCGCTCGCGTCGGGGAGGGCCTCGTCGGCGATCCGGTGGGCGCGGATTTCTCCTACCGTCTCAGGGAAATCACCGAGACCAGGAGGACCGACTGATGATTTCTCCCGTACTGCCGGCAATGGTCGGCGGACTCAAGGCGTATTGGACGCAGGCGCGGCCAGGAATGCGAGTGGCGTACGTCGTTGGTGCCCTCCTGATTGGTGTGGGCCTCGCGCACGGTGTCGTCTGGTTGATTGTCGGCGGTTCCGCTGTCGGTCCGCTGTCGATCCGCAAACCCACCACTTTCGGGATTTCCTTTGGGATCACGGTGATCGGCTTGACCTGGGTGTCCCAGTTTCTCGCGTTGGGGCAGCGAACTCGGCGCATCACGTTGACCGTGCTGGCGGCCACCTGCGCGCTGGAGGTGTTCTGGGTCAGCCTGCAACACGCCCGCGGTGTCATGTCGCATTTCAACAACGCCACCCCGCTGGACAGCGATATGTTCAAGGCCGCCGGAGCGACAATCGCTTGCACGGTTGTGGTCATCGCATTCTTCGCTTTCCGCGCGTACGCCACCTGCACGGCGCCACCCGCGATGGCCCTCGCGATCCGGATCGGCGTCAGCATCCTGCTGGTGTCGATGGCGGCCGGAGTGTGGATGATCGTCCGCGGTTCCGCCTTCGACCTCGACCCGGACACCGTGGGATCCGCCGGCAGCATCAAACTCGTACACGCGGTGGGAATGCACGCCGTCCAAATTCTGCCAGCCCTCGCGTGGGTGTCGTCCTTTGGTTCCTCTTCCGAGCGTACGCGCCGAAACCTGGTTGCCGTCGCGGGCGGCGGCTACGCGCTGATGGTGGGTTTGTTGGCTGTACTAGCGCTACTGGGCACCGCCTTCACCGCGGCTGGTTTCGTCGGCGCGGCGGCCGAGGTCGTGGCGGTGGGATGCCTGATTTTCGCTTGGACGGCCGCCATTATCAGCCTCCGCCGGCACCGCGTGGCGGTCCCGTTGAGGTCATAGGTGAATTCCGTAGCAGACCAGGTCGTGCATCGCTTTCCGGGCTGTTTCGGCGCCCCAGAGTTCGCCGGTCTCGTCCGCCAGGGACAGCCCGGCCTGCAGGGTCGTACGTGCCTCATCGCGGCGTCCGGAGCGCAGGTGGACGAGCCCGAGACCGACCAGGGCGAGCGACTCGCCACCGCGGTCGGCGCGAGCCAGCACCACTTCCAGGGCCTGTCGGAAGTGTTTCTCTGCTTCGGCAACCCGTCCCAGGTGGACGAGCGCGAAGCCGCAGCCAACCAGGCCGAGTGTCGCACCCCAGGCATCGCCGGCCCGGTCCGCGAGCGCGATGGCCCGCTCGAATTCCTGCAGTGCCGCGTGCTGCCCGCCGGTGCCCAGAAATGCCCGTCCCAACCCCACCAACGCGCGGCTTTCGCCGGACAGGTCCGCGATCGTACGGTAAAGATCCGCGGACCGTCGGTGGTGGGTCAAGGCGTCGGCGTGCGAGCCCGCGCTGGAGAGCACAAAGCCCAGGTTGTTGTGAGTTTTGGCCTCACCCAGCAGATCCTTGGACTTTCGGTCCAGATCCAGGGCTTGGTAATGCACTTCGACGCCGTCGTGGAAACGTCCGAGCCGCAGGTAGGCGACGCCGAGGTTTTTCAACGTTTCGGCCTCCGCGACTCGATCATGGATCTCCCGGGCGCTGGTCAATGCCTTTTCGTGAGTCTCCAACCAATCCAGCAGATGGCCGCGGGTGAGGAAATGCCGCCAGAGACACTGCGCGAGCCGCCAGGTGGTCGAGTGCCAGCCCCGTTCGGCCGCCACCGACACGGCGGTGGTGAGGTTCGAACGCTCAGTTTCCAGCCAGTCAGAGGAGTCCGGCATTTCCGGTAGCGTCGCCGACCTGTTCAGCGGCGCGAACTGCCGGCGGCCCGGCTCGACAACGGTGGCCGCGAAATCTGCGGCCTGCAAGTAATAGTCGACGATTCGTCGCAAGGCGGCAGTCCGCTCGGCGGATGGGTCCTGCGCCGCCGCGGTGGTGACGGCATGCCGGCGTACCAGCGCGTGGAACCGATAGCGGCCCTGCCGTGGTTGCTCGATCAAATGTACGTCGAACAGCCGCTCCAACAAGTCCTCGGCGGTCCGCGGTGTCAGGTCGGCGAGCGCGGCCGCCGCGTACGCGTCTATTTCGAGCCCGGGAAACACACCCAGCAACCGGAAAAATCGTCGCTGATCCATCGACAGTTGTTCGTACGAGAGCGCGAAAGCCGCCTCCACACTCCGGTCGCCGACGGACAGTTCGTCGAGCCCGGACCGCTCGTCGCGCAGCCGCTCGGCCAGATAGGCCGCACTCCAGGCCGGTCGGTCGCGTAGTCGGGAGGCGGCAATCCTTACGGCTAAAGGAAGATAGCCGCAGAGCCGGGCGATTTCCTCAACCGCGTCCCGCTGGCCGGCAACCCGCTGATCGCCGACGATTTTGGTGATCAAGTCATCGGCCTGGTCCAGCGGCAGCACGTCCAGACACCGCCGCCGGGCGCCTTCCAGGCTGGTCAGCCGGGCCCGGCTGGTGACTATCGCGAGGCAGCCGGTGCCGGCCGGCAGCAGCGGCCGGATCTGCTCGGCGCTGCTGGCATCATCCAGCACCACCAACGCGCGATGCCCGGACGACCAGCGCCGCCAGAGGTCCAGGCAGCCAGCCAGGTCCACCGGCGTCCGGCCGGTTTTGATGCCCAGCCCGGAAAGCAGCCGCAGCAGAGCATCGTGCGGCGACAGTGGATCAGCGTTTCCCTGCAAGTCGACGAAAAGTTGGGCGTCTGGATAGTGGGGCGCGAGCCGGTGCGCGACATGGACGGCGAGCGTTGTCTTGCCGACGCCAGCCATCCCGTCCCAGGCCCAGACCGCGGTCGCAGGTGCCGCGAGCGAGTCGATTTCGCTCGTACGACCAGTGAAATCCTCCACATCCCTGGGCAGCGTGAAACGCGTCAGCCGTGGCGTGGCCTGGTTGCGCAGATGTCCCGGCACGACTCGCTGCCGCAGCACTCTGAGCTGCGCCTCCCGCAGCTGGCCGTCCGGCTCGATGCCGAGTTCGTCGTGTAACCGGCGGCGAATCTCGGCATACCGCGCGAGCGCCGCGGTGGCTTCGCCGGAGCCGGCGAGGCAAATCACCAGTCGCGCCGCCAATCCCTCGTTCAGCGGTTCGGCATCGGCCAGCTCCAGCAGCATCGGCACGACCCGCTGATAGTCGCCCAACACGTCGGCCAGGTCGGCGCGGGCGAGGGCTATCCGCAACCGACGCCGGTCCAGCACGTTGACCGCCGGGAGGTCACGCACTGACTCCGGAAGGTCACCAAGAGTCGGCCCGCGCCAACAGGCCAATGCCTGGTCGTACCCATCGGCGGCAGCGGCCGGATCGTCGCTGGCCAGCGCCCGATCAGCCAGTTCGGTGAAACGCAGCACATCCAGTTGGGCCGCGTCGGCCCGGAGCAGATATCCCGATCCCGTCGAGGCGATCAGCTCAGTGGAGTCGTTGCTAGCCACCGATTCGAGTGCTTTCCGTAACCGATGCATATATGTGTAGAGAAGATCCTGGGCGCCAGCCGGTTGTTTGGGGCCCCACAACGCTTCGGCGAGGTCGTGATGGCCGACCGAGTGGTTCGGCTGGACGGCGAGCAGGCCGAGCAGCGACCGCTGTTTGGGCGCGCGTACGAGCAGCGGCCCGCCGCCGGCCTGTAGCGCTAACGGCCCCAACGCCTCGATTCTGAGACCGGAAACAGTCATGGTCCGGATTACATCAGAAATCCATTACCGAAAGAAGGGACAAACGTTCTTTCGGCTCTCTTTCGCCATGGTCTACGGCCACACGATCTCGCCGCGACCGTGAATGGGGACACCGCTGGGTGGCAGAACTGTTACGTCGCCGGACGAGCGCAGGAGCCCGGACCCGTCCTCGCGTACGGTCAGAACCTGGCTCTGGAAAGCGCCACCGCCGCCCACTCGCAGCTCCCCGGCACGGCCAGGCTGAACTCCGAGCAGCCGCAGATAAGCCAGCAGAGGTTGGGCATGGCTGTGCATGTTGCCGACCGGCCAAGCCTGCATGGCGACGCCGAGATGCGGCAGTTTCCAGGTCTGCCCGGGCCGTCCGGACTCCGGCGACATGTAGGCGTCCGGTCCGGACAGGGTCCCTTCCCAAATATCGGGATAGGCCGCGGAATGCGCGGACAACGTCATGCGCCGCCACTCATCCCAGCCCAGCTCGGGGTCGATCGTGGCCGCCGCCCACACCAGGGTCGCGTTGATGGAAGCCCAGATTCCGCCGCGCTCGCCGATCGGCGACGGCCATTGCAGGCGCGCTCCGAGCGGCGAGTTCCGCCGGCACAGCTTGTCGATGGTGGCCAGCAGTGCGACCGCCTGGTCAGGATCGGCGGCACCGCTCAGAATGGCCCAGGGCTGCGCTTCCAGCCAGAGAACGTCGTCACCGACCGGTTCCGCGTCCGGCCCGTACGCCCGGCGAAACCATCGCCCATTCCACTCTCCGGCGACCAGCTCGCGGAGTCTTTCCCCGATTTTCCGGGCTTCGGAAGCTGTTTCAGCATCGCCGAGACGCGCGGCGAGCGCGGCGTAAACGGGCAGCACCCACGCGGCCATCGCGGAGTTCAGCACCGACTCGCCGCGCTCGATCATCGCCGCCCGGTCGCCGCCGACCTCGTCCAGCACCAGGTCGTTCCAGTCGGCGTTGCGGATCCGTACGTGCCCGTGCGCTCCGGTTCCGACCACGTCGACGAAATACCGAAACTGTCGGCGCAGATGTTCGCCCAACGGTACCGGCGAGGCTTTCGACGCCGGATGGAATGGGGCCGGCTCGGCGAAAGCGGCGAGATCCCCGGTCGCCGCCGCGTATTCGGCGGCCAGCCACAGCGCCCACAAATTCTGGTCGGAGGGCTGGAAAAGCTCCCGGCGAGGCTGTTTGTGGCCATCCAGCGCGTAGGGCACGTCCCCGTCTGGATTGGCCCAAGCGCAGGTATTGCGCAGAACCGACAACGCCAGGTCGGGTTCGGTGTAGACCAGCGGCAAGGCGTGTTGGAGCGGATCGCGGGCAGCGCCGGTGAAACCATGCCGATACGAATACGCCGAGCCCTGGTTCAGCAGGTGACCGCCGAGCACGCCATCGGCGCACACCCCGCCGGACAGCAGTGCCGCGTGCCATGGAATTTCCCGCGCTGCCTGGGAAGCCCGAGCGGCGGCGGCCCGCGGAAGTCGCCGGGCAAGCGCGGTGAAACTCGACGAATAGATGGTAGCTGGATCGACCTCGCCCGTTTCGTCGAGACCGCAACGAAACCACGTCGTCTGGGCGGCGCCTGGCGCTAGCTCAAGATCTACCGAGACGGCCAGCAAACCCTCTCGTCCGTAGGTCCGCGGACCGTCGAAAGCAGCAAGAGTGACCACAGCGCCGGCAAAGTCACCCCGTTTGGCACGCGCCCCGAATTCCAGGTCCACGCGATGCTGTCGTACGTCCCATTCCTCGCGCAGAGTCCACCGCTGGGTCGCGTTCGTGCGGTTGGTGACCTCGACCCTGATCAGCACCCACGGTTGCTCACCTTCGGGGCACAGCACGGTCCGCTCGAGGGTAGCCGCCGAGGTTTGCGCTCGTACCCGAGAAAACGTCGGGCCGAAGAACACCTCGGTGACATTCTCGTCGGTGTTCAGGACATCTGCGAGTCGGCTGACTCCGGTGCCGGCTGGGAACGGCTCGGTGAGCCAGTCCAGCCCGGTGTGCTCATCCCACAGCCCGCTGCGGCCGAAATTGTCCGCTACCAGGGTGATCCGGCGGTTGCCGACCTGGATCCAGCGCCGGTGAGTGGGCGGGTCCAACGTCGGGTCCCAGGCCGCCGCGGCGGGGTCGGCGGTGTACTGGAAGGCCGGCACCCCATTGATCGTGGTCCACTCACCGAACGCGCTCAACCCTGCTCCTCAACGGCAGTTCACCTACCGTCTTATAGGTAAGTGAATGTGCTAGGTTTAGCATCGTGAGCCAACCGACACAACCCACCAGTCGACGCGAACGCGCCGAGCGGCGGCGCGCGGAGATCATCGCGGTGGCCACTGAACTGTTTGGTCAGACCGGTTATCGAGGCACCGCGATAGCCGAGGTGGCCATTCGTGCGGGCCTCACCCTCCCCGGCTTGTTGCATCATTTCGGGAGCAAAGAGGCTCTTCTGCTGGCGGTGATCGAGCAACGGGACGCGGACAGCGAGGCGTACGCGACCGAGTTGCTTGGCCGGGAGGGGCAGCTGCGGCTGCCGAGCATCCCGGATTTCGCCGGGAGGAATAAGGAAAGACCAGGGCTCGCGAAGCTCTTTACCGTCCTGGTGGCCGAAAGCCTGGAACCCAACGCACCCGGCCATGAGCATTTCGTCGATCGCTATCGGGCCTTGCGGGCGATCGTCGCGGACATGATCATCGCGGGCCAGCAGGACGGGCGGGTCCGCAAGGACATCGTGCCCAAGCTGAAGGCGGCCGAGATCCTCGCGACGCTGGATGGCCTGCAGACCCAGTGGCTGCTCGATCCCGACGAGGTGGACATCGTGGAAAGTGCCTCCGCCTACGCGGAAAACCTGGAACGAGACCTCACCGCCGGCCTTTGAATGCCGATACCCCCCCGCTGAATCCAGCCCCATGTCTCATCGAGTGCGGCACAATGTCCCGCACTCGACATCGAATGCGGGACATTGTGCCGCACTCAACGCCCAAGCCCAGCGTCGATGCGGATTTTCGCTATTTGGTCGGGCGGTACGTGGCGATGATGACGCCGCTGCTGGTGGGCTGAGCCTTGGCCAAGCTGAACTTGGTCAGCGCGGAATCGTCGGCGAAGAGGCGCTGTCGGCCGCCGCCGGCCACCACCGGGCTGATCATCAGGGTGAGCTCGTCGATCAGGTCAGCGGCGATCAGTGATCGTACGAGCGTCGGGCTGCCGGCGGTGCCGATCGTGCCGCCGTCCTGCGCTCGCAGCTCGGCGACGAAGTCCGTGACCGAGCCCTCGATCAGGGTGCTCTTCGACCACTGGTCGACCGAGTCGAGGGTGCTGGAGGCAACATACTTCTGGGTGCTGTTGATCCAGCTGGCGAAGGGTTCGTCGGTCGAGGTCGGCCAGTAGCCGGCCCATTCGGTGAAGGTCACCCGGCCGAGCAGGACGGCGTCCTGCTCGGCGAGCAAGGCGTTCAACGCCACGCCCATCTCCTCGTCGAAGCTGAACTGCCACTCGTTGGGAGCCTGGACCACGCCGTCGATCGAGCTGAACAGTCCCGCGGTTACTTTGCGCATGGTGAAGCCTTCCTAGTGTCCTGCGTTCGAAGTTCGTTGCTTTATTCGGTGATCCAGACGGTGGCCTGAGTGCGCCGGAGGATCGCCCTCATACTGGTGCGTATGTGGGCGATTCTCCGGTGCTCTCAGACGCCGTCTGGGCGCCGGAGAAAGTAATGAACTTCGGGCGCAGGACACTAGGTCGGGTCGATCAGGTGGGCGGCGTGCTGTGCCGCGGTGAGAGCAGCCGGGTCGCCAGTGCGCTGATAGACCTCGACTGCGGTGTCGGTGAACTTCAGGACGTGCTCGTCGCCGTGTCGGGCGGCCGTCGCGAGGGCGTCGCCGATCGGGTCGGGCCCGGTCAGCTTGTCCCGTACGGGATCGATCGCGTCGAGCGGGGCGTAACAGGCGGTGATGGCAGCGGCGGCCGTCCATGCCGCGGTGAAGCTCTGCGGCCAGAGTGATTCCGGCAGCGCCGGCAGGGTATGGCGTACGGCGTTGGGCGCGGTCGCGGTGTGGACGAGCAGCACCGGGCTCGCGGCGCCATGCAGTTGGTAACGGACGGTAGCTACGTCCACGAGGTCGGCAAGGCCGGCTGGTACGTCGGCGGGAGTGGCCGGCGGGCACAGGCCGCGCAGCGTTTGCGGCCAGCTGGGCAGCTGGGCGAGACGGCCCAGCCGGTACGCGACGAATCCGCTCTGGTCCGCGAGCCGCGGCACCGCGAGGAAGGTTGCCGCCGCCGACAACTGGCCGGCCGGCTCGCCGCCGCTGGGCAGCGGCTGGAACCTCGCGGCCCAAAACGCGAGGCCGTGGCCGAGTTCGGCGATGGCCGGCTCGGTCTGCTCGCCGGCCAGCAGCGTACGGACGGCATGCCCGACCCGGATCACGCCGTGGCTGGAGCCGGCGACGATGCCGGGCAGCAGCCGCGGCCACCAGGTCGCCAGCACGTCCCGCCAGGGCCGCTCGGCGAGCTCACCGGTGAAATACGTGGTCCAGTCGCCGAGCCGGGACCGGCCGGTCCCGAGGGCACTGGACCAGGAGGTGATCGGCGTACGAGCCGTCGGAAGGTCCATAAGGCGCCGTACGTAACGATCAACCCAGCGATCGACGTTGACCTGGAGCCCGCGCCGGCAGATGACCTCCAGCGCCATCGGCGCGTGGTTCGTCAGGCCGTGGTCGCCGCGTTCGTCGCCGCCGAACTCCGGCCCCCACCGATGCAGTCGCTGGTACGCCTCGCTGAGAGTCGCCGCAGATGTCATGGCGACGAGTCTGAACTGCGCCGATCTGCGCCACCACGATTAGATCCTCGCCTAATCTCAAGGCCGTGATCTCCCTGCATCTCGGCGTCGAGGACCTCGGTCGGGTCCGGTTCGCGCTGTCGCCGACCTGGGAGGCGGTCACCAGCCTGCGCACGCTGTCCGTAGGTGCGAACCTGGGTGTCCACGGATGGTGGCTACGGACCGTACGACCGGCCGTCGGCCAGCTCGACTTGCGGCTGCTGACCGCGATCGTGCGCCCACGCGGCTACCTGCCCGACTTCCTGCAACCGCTGCCGCCGCGTCGGGCCCCCAGTTTCGAGGCCGGGCTGGCGTTGATCGCGGCCACCGACCCGGAACTCGTCGCGACCGAGTTGGCGCACCTCGCCCAGCACCGCGTCGCGCAGGAAGGGCCTGGTCGGGCGGCCCGCGTGGAGTTGCTCCAGGAACTGGTCGCCGATCCGGCGGCCGGTTTGGTACGGATTGTCGCCGAACTGCGCCGCTACTGGACGGTGGCGCTGGCCCCGTACTGGCCACGCGTAAGGGCGTTGCTGGAAGCGGACCTCATCTACCGGCTCGACCAGTTGGCCATCGGTGGTGTGCACCAGATGCTCGACACGCTGCACCCCCTGATCAGCATCCACGGCGACACCCTGCGTGTGGTGAAGTACTACGACGGGCACGCTGACCTGCGACAACGTGGCCTGTTGCTGATACCGTGCGCGTTCGCGTGGCCAGACGCGATCGTGCGTACGGCCGACCCGCAGCCCGCGCTGAGCTACTCGCCGCGGGGCCTCGGCCGGCTCTGGGAAACGCCCCGCGCCCGGCGCGGCTCACCGCTCGCGGGCGTGATCGGCCGGACCCGCGCGGTCCTGCTCGCCCAGCTTGACCTGCCGATGACGACCACTCAGCTGGCCGCCCAGTTCAGCCTCAGCGCCCCGACCTTGAACGTGCACCTCAAGGCACTGCAAGCCGCTGGCCTGCTCACCTCCCACCGGGACGGGCGCGCGGTCCGCTATACCCGTACTGACCTGGGCGAACGCCTTCTGACCGGCACTGAGGTCGGCTAGTACTGCAGGGCTACTCATGGGGATGAGAGTCGAGATCCAAGTGCCGTCTGGTGGTGCGGCGGGGCCGCCCTGCGTGGCAGCGCCACGTGGGCGGTTTCGCCGTGCCGTCAGGCGGCGCTTGGGCTCGGCTATCGCCGCTTGAGTAGCCCTGTAGTACTAGCGCAATACGCTGGCGCAATGAAGCCTGACGATCCGCGGGTACGGCGCAGCCACGAGCACGGTGGCGGCGCCGGTTCCTCGTGGGCGGCCAGCGACCCGTACCGAGCTGACCGGGACCGGGTGGTCGAGTCGCCGTTTTTTGCCCGGTTGGCCGGCGTCACCCAGGTGGTCAGCCCGACCGGATCGGGGTTGTTGCTGCACAACCGGTTGACGCACAGTCTGAAAGTCGCGCAGGTCGCCGTCCGGTTGGCCGAGCGAGTGTCCGATGTGGACGCTGAAGGCGTAGTGGCCCGGTTGGGTGGGTGCGACCCGACGGTGGTCGAGGCCGCCGCGCTCGCGCACGACCTCGGGCACCCGCCGTTCGGGCATTTGGGGGAGCAGGTGCTGGACCGGCTGGCCCGGCAGCGGCTGGGACTGCCGGACGGTTTCGAAGGCAACGCGCAGTCGTTCCGGATTATCACCACCACGGACGTACGGGCGCGTTCCGGCGTTGGTATGGACCTGACCGCGGCCGTACGGGCAGCGGTGTTGAAATATCCGTGGGCGCGGCGCGCTTTTCCGCGGCCCCATCCGTCCGCGATGCCTGTCCCGCCGCGCGGCGCGGCGCCGTCAGCGGACGACCCGGACGGCGGGTCGCTCAAGTTTTCGGCCTATCTGAACGAACTCGACGAAGTCGTCGATTGTCGAGCTCCGTACGAAGGTCTTGTCGCGCCTTGGCAGCAAACTGTCGAGGCGGCCGTGATGGACACTGCCGACGACATCGCGTACGCCATTCATGACATTGAGGATTTCCATCGGGTCGGCGTGCTCGCCCACACCGCGGTCGCGGCCGAATTGGAAGGCTGGCTGGGCCAGTCGGTCGTACTGGCCAGGCTGGCCGATCCGGCCCTGGGCCGGCAACCGGGTCATGGCCTGGAAACGCGCCGCCGACGGATGCGCGGCCGCGACAGTTGGATCTATGACGACGATGCTTTCGCCGCCGCCGTCCAGCGGGTCAGTCGGGAATTGGGTGACGGCCTGCTTTCCACGCCTTTCGACGGTTCCATCGCGGCCGAGCGCGCGGTCGCGGAGTTTTCTGGAAAATGGACGGAAAGACTGGTCGACGGCGTTCGCGTACTGGCCGAACCGCCGGTACGAGCGGCGCATGTGTCGTTGGAGGCGGCGCAGTGGCACGAAGTGCAGGTGCTCAAATTCCTGCACCAGCGGTTTGTCTTGGAGCGCCCCGATCTGGCCCTTCACCAGCGCGGCCAGGCCCAGTCGGTGACCACTTTGGTGGAGGCACTGGCCGAATGGCTGGACGACGCGCACGAAAGCGCTCGGCTGCCGCGGCGGCTGCACGACCTCATTGAGATCGCCCATGGGGAGTATGCCCGCATCGACCCCGAATGGCTGGGTGGCACCGATATCCTTCGACTCGCTCGCGGCAGGGCGATTATCGACTTCGTCGCGTCCCAGACGGACAGTCAGGCGCGGGCCATGATCGAAGTGTTGTCCGGTCGGTCCGGCCGACTCTGGACCGACACTTTTGTCTTGTGATCGCTGACTGCTCCCCGCAGGAATGTCCAAGTACCGAAAAGCTGGCTTCGCACTGCTTTCCAATCCGAGTCGTACGTCCGAAGCGGACGCTAGGCAGAGTCTTCGGCGGCGGCGCGGTCTTGTTTGGCTTGTTTGATTGTTTCGAGAAGTCTCCGCGTTTTGATGACCTGAGCGTCCTTCTTGCCTCGGCCGCCCTCGGCCAGAAGGCCCAGCGCGACGGCGGCCGCTCGCTTGGCCTTGCCGAGTTTGCCCAGCTCCAGATAGACCTCAGCGGTCATCCGTGCCGGCCACCCGGCACTGGCCGGCCAGCCTCCTTCTTCGTACAGTTCGCGGGCCTGGTCGAAGATCACAATGGACTCCGCGTTGAGATCAAGCTGCCAGAGGGCGTAGCCGATGTCGAACGTGGTTGACGCGACCAGCCACGCGCGCTTGGATCCGGTGGGCAGCGCCGCCGCTCGTCGCTCGGACTCGACCGCTACCTCATAGGATTCCAGGAAGTGGTTCGCTTCGGCGAGCGCGTCGACCTGACTTCGCAACGACCCGATGGCGTCGACGGAAGAACCACTCGCTTCGTAAAGCTCCGCCGCCTCGGCGAATTTCGTTGCCGCGTCAGCGGGTTCGTGGCCTTTTCTCAGTGCGCGCCCGGCCTTGTCCAGCCAGGGTGCGACCGCGGCCGGCCGGCCCTCGGTGCGCATTGAGTCGGCCATGCTTTCCAGTGTCCGGGCCGCGTCCACGTGTTCGCCGAGTTCTGCCTGGCATTCGGCCAGGAGTTCGTACGTCTGGCGTACGTCCGGAGTGTCCAGCTGTTCGACCTTTTCGAAGTCGTAGCGGGCCATTTCAAGCGCCTCAGCGGCGTCGAGCCAGTTTCCCTGATGGTGGTAGGTCTCGCCGAGGCGCAACTCGGCGACGGCACGGCCGGCCCGGTCTTTGGTGCGTTGCCAATGCTGGACGGCGGTGAGCGCGATTTCCAACGTCGCAGGCGCGTCCAGGTGGTCAGCCGCGCGCAGCTTATCCCAGCGCAGGTCGGCGGCCTGCGCCGCTGCCGTCTCGATCTCGACGCTGGCTGCCGTGGGGAACTCAGGCTGGTTGGTTTTGGTGGCGGCAAAGCGGTCGACAGATGACAAATGCAGTTTCTGGACGTACGGCTGCGCGGATATCGTCGTTTCCAGCTGCTCGCTGTGGTACTGGTTTGCGCTGCGGGCATCGAACTGTGCGGCCAACAACCGGGCCCGCTGCTCCAGTTGGTCTCTCAGCTCTTCGACAAGCACTGGACCGCTCGGACGCGAACCGAACGAACGTTGGTGCACGGTGATTCCTAAGTTCGCCAGCCTTTGTAGTAAAAGAACCGACTTGGTCGCGAGCCGGAGCTCGGTCAACGGATCGGTCGGTTCGTCGTACCAGTGTTGATGCCGCTGCAGAATCTCCAGGCCGCGCGTCTCATTCCCGGTCAGGGCACAGAACCTGAGGTGTTCGGCGATGTACGGGCCGGAGTGCAGGTCCCCGCGGTGCAGCCGGTAAGCGCGCAAATGGGCTTCGCGAGCGCCATCCCACCGACCGGTTTCAAGGAATGCCGGCAGCATGGCGGCCAACGTTTCCTGCGGATGCTTTTCCGCGGTC
Organism: Fodinicola feengrottensis; assembly: GCF_039530045.1. Lineage (NCBI taxonomy): Bacteria > Bacillati > Actinomycetota > Actinomycetes > Mycobacteriales > Fodinicola > Fodinicola feengrottensis. The sequence continues at coordinate 41,955 of NZ_BAAANY010000043.1, forward strand.
AGCCGGCCGTCCATCACCGGCGCGGCGGCTTCGAGAGCTTCCTCGAAGCGACCCATCCACAGGTGATGGCTCGCCTGGTCCGACGCGTCGGAGGCCGGGTTGGGGCTGTTGCGGTCGCGCTCAGTGGTCATCCAGCGCTCGAACGCCTCCTCGGCCGCGTCCCGCTCACCGAGATTGCGGTAAACCCAGCTGGCCATGTTATGGACGGCGTGCAGGCTCTGCCCGGCGATCCGGAAGCGGTGCTCAAGGTCGGCCAGCGCGGTGACCATTTGTTCGCGGCTGATACTGGGAAACTTCGGCATCGCCGAGACCACCCATTGGTGTTGCCAACGAAGGGTCTTCGCGTCCCGCTCGCTGAAGGAGATCCGCCCGGCGTCATAATCTGCGAGGCAGGCGGCGAAAACCGGGAACGCCTTGGCCTGTTCCGCACCCATCGTGAAGCACTCCACCAGCTCGGTGCGTACGTCGAAAATCAGCCGCGGGTCGCTGAGTGCCTCGGCCCGCGTCAGCGTCTGCTCGACCAGAGCGGACCGCGCCCGGCCGTACGGCATCCGCTCGGCCTGGACGAGCGTGTCCCGCAGTTCCTGCTGTTCGTTGGTCATGGCTCCAAAACCCGCTCTCGGCAACAGACCGAAAGGTTAGCTACCTGACCAGGTCAGCAACAATTACCCTGCACCAAGGGGCACGAATCCTGGGATTCGCAGCCAAGCCAGTGGGACAACGCTGCCCGAAAACGTCGAGGTTAGATGTCCCGCCGGCCGCCCCTCACAGGCGCCGGGCGGGCAGTGTCGCTGCCAGTACGTCGAAAAAGCGGAGATCCTTCCAGTTCTCTCGATCGCCAATGACATAAAAGCGGCGCTTCGCGCGGGACACCGCGACATTGAGCAGATTTGGCTTCTCCGAAGCCCACTGGCGAGCTCCTTGGTTTCCCGGCGCACTCCCCAGCACCATGATCACTACCGCCGCCTCCTGTCCTTGCACGGTGTGGATGGTGCCGACGTTCTGGTACGCGAATTCGCTGCCCAGGATGCGAGAAACCACCTCTTTGCTGCCGCGTACGGCATCGCGGAACGGGCTGATGACCCGGATGCGGTCCGGCTTGACGCCGTCCCGGCGCAGCTCGGCCAGCAGCGAGGCGAGCGCCTCACCTTCGGCTGGCACCCAGTTTCCTTCCGCTGGTCCGGAAACGTCGAACCAGCAATTCTCGCCAGGGAAATGACCCTGGATTTTCGTGCCATACACCATCAGGTCGCCGCCGTACGCGATGGTGTTGGAGATATCGAACATCGGGCGGTCGCAGCGGCGGTGCACTCGCAGCGGCGATCCGACCCAGATCGGGTCGCCGCCGCCTGGTTCAGGCAAGGCGGTGCCGTGGCGGGCATGCCGGTCCGCGGTTCGTTGCACGGACGCGGTCTCGGGAGTCCAGTGCTCGTGCACGCCGTAATAGTCACGCAGAGCGTCCTGAGCCGGTCGGGGGAGCGTGACGATGGGTTCGAGTTGTTGGGGGTCGCCGACGATGACCGCCCGGCGACAGCGCCAGAGGCCGCCGACCGCTTGTTGGGCGGTGGCCTGCCCTGCTTCGTCGATGAAGAGCCATCCGAACGATTCACTGCCCAAATCAGCGAACAGGCGCGGCAAAGACGCGAAGGTCGTCGAGATCATCGGTACGACCATGAAGAGCGTCTGCCAAGCTGCCAGCAGTGCCGGTGCTGGCAGGCGGATTTTGCCCTGGATCACCGAGACGATCGCGGCGAGATTATCGCGGGCCTGTCTTTCGGTCTGGAAGAGGAACGCCTTGTGCAATCGCAGTGCGGCCAGGAACAGCTGGCTTCGCGCGGCGGTGAATTCTTCGTCTGCCCATGGCGCGCACAGCTGGAACTTCTCGTCGTCGGCCACACCGTTGCCGTGCGGCACACTTTGGGGCCACTGCCGGTGTGCGTCCGAGATCCTGTCGTACGCGTCGGACAGTCGCCGTCTTGCGGCGCCAAGTTTTTCTCTTTCGGCCGCCAGCTCCTGCTTAACTTGGGACAGGATCGACCTGTGCGAGCCTCTTTCGGCGGTCTTTTCGTCGAGTTCTTTCCTGGCCTTTTCGCGCAGGTGGGCGAGCTCCGCGTGCCGCCTGGACCAGTCTCGGCCGGCCCGGAACCAGGTCGACAGCGACACCCAGAAGCCGGGTCGGTGATTCGGCCAGTCCTGGTATTCCCGGTCCACGTCGTCAAATGCCCGCTGGGCACCCTCTCGTGTCGCCTCGGCCCGCCGAAGGTCTTCCTCGTGACGAGAGCAGGCCACCTCTCGCTGCCTGATCCGGTCCTCAGTCTCCCGGATTCCCCTTTCGTACCAGGGGAGCCGTGCGATCTGGTCGGCGACTTCCTGGCGAGCGGCGGCCAGCTCGCGCACTGTGGTGGTCGCGGCCTGGAATTCGCCGACCGCGGTGGCCCATTCTTGGATGCCGGGAGGATTCTTACGGATCCCCTGGAGCATTTCCAGCATCCCGATCGTGGCCGGGCTCGCGGCGGGAGGTTGGCCCGGCAGCTTCTTTTTCTTGCCCCACCACCACTTGTCGGCGAAGGTGTGGCGGTTTCCCATATTGCCCAGCGGCACCGCGGCCAGCCCCCAGGCATCGCGGTCCAGGACCTGGCTCGCCAGATCCGTAAAATAGTCGGCGGCGAGCGCCGCGCTTTCGGCGCCCTCCACCGCGCCGATCCCGGGGATCTCGGCTGTCACATTCTTCGCGGCATCGTTGCCCGCGGTGGCGACCACGATCTCGAACCCAGTCAGGTCGGGTCGGATGCCGCGTACTTTGGCCGGCCCGCTCCGGTAGAACCCTGGAAGTTCGGCCATCACACCGGTGAACCCATCCGATGGCCGGGCCAAGGCGGCTAGTTTTGTCGCGCGCTCGACCACGACGGCGGCCAGCACATCTCGCAACATCGTGGTCTTGCCCGTACCAGGCGGACCGTTGATCGCGAAAATCCCCGCACCGTCCAGCAGCTCACGCAGGATCCGGTTCGTCGCGAACTGTTGGCTCATCGCCAAGGGCTTGGTCGTCGCGGCAGGCCATCGGCCGCCGGGGATCAGGTTCGGCTGGACTTCCGACACGACGGCCTCGCGGTCGGCGCGTACGTCCACCCGGTTCTGGCTTGACTCATCGGAAAGATAGGTGGCCAACCCTTTCCCGATGTCCCCCGCACGCACGGCTTTTTCGACCTGGGCCAGATCGTTCGCGATGTGGCTGTTCATGAAGTTCTGCTCGCCGGCGGTGTCGCTGTCTCGCACCGGAACCTGGACGCATCGTACTCTGATTCGGCTGGCCAGCAGGAAATCCCGCAGTCCGAGTCCGGAGGCCAGTTCCTGGGTGAATCTGTGCAGATCTTTGATGGTGAGCGCCAGCCTGGGGGGGTTTCGGCGCTCCGGCGGCACTACCGGATGGCTGTCCCTCGGAGGCATCTTGGTCGGGCTTGTCCCGCTTGCCAGGCGTCAGCAAACTCTCAGCGAACTTCCCAGCCACCACACCGGCAATCCCACCGACCACCGGCCCGGCGACCGTGCTCACTCCCACGCCGACCGAAGCCGCTACCACCGCGCCGGTAGCCTTGGCGCCCTCGGCGATCGCATCCATCGCCGCGCCTTTCGCATGCTGGGCGACTGCTTTTCCTGCGGTCGCCAGCACCGTATTCACCGTGCCGTCAGTTGCCGTCGGAAATTTCGGTGGTGCGAGACGGTTCAATCCTTCGACAAAATCGCGCTCTTCCCCGTCAAAACCGTCCAACCAGCGTGGATTGTGTGGTCCGACGGCCCGCAATCGGTGGACCGCCCACGCGCACGCGGACAGGGTGGCGCTGTCCCGGACCAAAGATCCGTGGGCGTCCAAGGTGAACGCGAACATCGCCGTACGGCCGTCTCTGGGGGCTTCATCGGAGGCGGCGTCTTCGCCGAATGCCTTGACCAGCTCGGTGCGCGCCGAGGACACCTCGTACAACCCGCCGTACACGGTGAACTGCCAGGTCATTCCGTCGCTCGGCGGCCTGCTGGTGATCGGATGTGCTGGCTGCCATGGCGCCAGCCCGTCCTGCGGAACATCCAGAATCAGTTCCTTCGCGTCCGCTGACGGGCCGGCGGGCGTGCATTTGGGCACACCTGGCGGGCTGAACATCTCGATCGCTCGCCAGAACTGCACCACCTGCGCCGATTGCGCACGGTCTCGCACCAGCATGACCCCCGTCCACTCCCGATGAACACACATCGTAGGACGTTGATCGCTCAGAGGTAAGCCAGTTGGCCAAACTCCTCCTTTGGAGGCTGATGGCGCGGAAGCTCTTGCCGTACGCGAAATAGTGCCGACCGGCGTCGGCGAGGGTGGATTCCAGCGGCTTGACGTCCACGAGAGGGCCAAACGCTCGATGACCCATTCCAGGATACGTGTTTGCTCCTGGGGATATATCCAGCTGATGCCGGACTTTTTTCGGCCGCTTAGTGGAAGTACGGGCTTGACCAACTTGAGGACATCGCCTTTGCCTCCCGTTGTGCAGCTGGAGAGCATGGTGCTCCATTGAAGCCCGGCCGCGAACTGTTTGGCGGGCACGGCGAACTGAATCACCCCCCGGGCTTCCAGTGAATCCAGGGACAAGTTCGGCTGGGGCGCGACGGTCTGCATCGCACCCCAGCCGGCCGGTTTCGATGATTTAGCAGACTTTCCAATGGGCGACGTGTCCACGGATCGCGACGCCCACGTCATCTACGGCAGAATAGCCCTGCGTCTCAAGCAGGATCTGATTGCTGGAATTATAGAAGGTGGTTGGCGCGTTGCCCGTCTGGTTGTTGATGAACGAGCCGAAGTTACTGGAAGGGGGATTGATGGTGGTGCCACACGGCCCGCCGACGGGATTGTATCTAGTGCCGGTGAAATGCGTGCTGGACCAGATACAGACATCTCCGGATGGGCAGGATGGCAAAGCTGCAGGCCCTGCCGGGTGTGTCGATGAGGCGCGTAGGGCGACGGTTCCTGAATGGGTGGATGCGGCAGTCGCGCTGGATGTGACGCTGATGCCGACAAACATGATGATCGCGAACAGGGCCGCCAACAACGAAACGACCTATGGTCTCTTCCCTCTGGTCATGCTCACCTCGCAGGTTCGTGTCGAACAGGCATGTGCGACGCCCGGATACGCAAGGGAAACTTCCCTGATCCAGGTCTGAGACTCCCTCGTCCTTTCCTGTTTGTGGTTTCCTCGCTCCGCCTACATGCTGGCCCAACCCGCGGCGGCAAAGAAGAGTTTTCGGTCTCAGCCGAATTGGTCTTTGCGGTGGCGATTAGTGGTTGAGGGCGGCTCGTACGGTGGCGGTGATCCGCTCGGGTGAGTATTTCTCCGGAGCGGTGAGGACCAGCCTCGCGGCCATTTCGAACAGGGCGATCACGGCGTGTGCGACGAGGTCCGGGCTGAGATCGGGCGAGGCGCCGGCGGCGCGCAGAAACTCGCCGGCCATTTCCTCGGTGCGGTGCAGGACCAGGGTGCGGGCGTATTCGCGGGCGGCGTGGAACTGGGCGGGCATGTCGGGCATCGGCATCACGATGCAGTGCCAGCGCTCCGGGGCCGCTCGCACGGCCCGGAGAAGGTCGTCGACGATCCGCGCCAGCTGGGCGCCGAGGTCACCGGCCGGGTCGAGGCGGTCGGGCACCACCGCGGCCACCTGTCGCAGCCCCTCCTCCTGCTCGCGACGCAGGAGGGCGTCGAGCAGGTCCGCGCGGTTGGCGTACACCCCGTAGATGACCGGCTTGGAGACGCCGGCCTGCCGAGCGACGGCCTCCATGGTGGCGGCCGTGTGGCCTTCGGACACCACGAGTTTCAGGGCAGCGTCGAGCAATTGCTTGCGACGTTCCTCGACGGGCGCACGCGGCGCGTACGTACGCCGGCTGGCTGTGGCGGCCACTCGCACCTCCGGTCTGGACAAAGCTACTCTAGCGTAGGATATTACTACGCGTGGGTAGCAATTCTGATTCCGGAGGGTCCGCCATGGCCGATCTCGCCACCTCGCAGGACTACGGGTTCTTCGGCCCCGGCTCGCCGACCTGGAAGGTGTGGACGGGCCCGACCGCGCTGATCGGCTTCCAGCGCTCGGTCGTGCTGGAGCACTTCGACCCGGACCTGGCCGCCGCGGTCGCCGACATGCGCGGCATCTACACCGATCCGCGCGGGCGGTTGGATCGTACGCTCGCATACTTTCTGACCGTGGCGGTCGCCGACGGGCGTACCGCGATCGCCGCGTCGGACCATCTCATGCGGGTGCACGCGGCGGCGACCGGCATCGAGCCGATCAGCGGAAAGCGTTACAGCGCCAACAATCCCTCGTCCCAGCTGTGGATTCACGTCACTGGCTGGCATTCGGTGCTCAAATGCTACGAGATGTACGGTCCAGGACCGCTGTCTGCCGCGGAGGAAAAGCAATACTGGGCGGAGTCGGTGATCGCCGCTGGGTTGCAGACCTGCAAACCCGCGGACGTGCCCAGCTCACGCGCCGAGGTGCGTGACTATTTCGCTGCCGTACGGCCACATCTGTGTACGTCCGAGCGCGCTCATCAAGGCATGCACTATCTCCTGCGTACGCCTCGACGCGGTGGCAACGCCCGGTTCTGGGCGTTGAGTCGGCTGATGGCACCGGCCACGATCGCGACTTTGCCGGCCTGGATGGGAAAGTTGGGCGGTTTCGAACAGCCTGCCGCGATCGGAAAGGCTTATGGACCGGCCGTTCGTGCTGCCGTACGAGCGTCGAACTCGCCGCGTGGGGCCTTGCGGATTATCAGTGACACGCTCCCGGAAACCGGCCGGATTCTTCGCCAGCACCATCGGCGGGCGGTGCCGCTGCGGCCGGAAACTGTCACGCCGGCGCAGGCTCGCGAGATTTACCGGGAGACAGCTCCCTCGACCAACGAGTCGGCCAGCATCGTTCGTACGTAAAGGACATGGTTCCGGTCGCGGTTGGCGGTGACCAGGCGGGCGTTGCGTAATGCCGTCAGATGCTGCGAAATCCCGCCGGTGGTGAGGCCGGTGCGGGCGGCCAGATCGGTGGTGGTCGCCGGGGTTTGCAGCTGGACCAGCAAAAGTGCCTTCGTCCGGCCGACCACGCCGGCGAGGGCCGTTGGCGTCCCGCCGGTGCCGCTTTCCCAGAGGGCGGCGACGCCGCGGGCCGGATAGAGCAGACTTGGCTGCCACGGCGGCCTGGTGATGGTGGAGATACGCGGCCACACGAAAGCCGATGGTGTCAACAAAAGTCCTTCGCCGCGCGCACTGCGGAACTTGGGCCTGTGCTCGGGGTGATGGGTGAAAACAATCGCGTCGGATCGCCAGGCCACCTGCGGGTGTAAATCGCGGAAGAGCAGCCGCGCGCCGCCGGCGGCCATCTGACGGGCCCGATAGAAGACATCGCCGTCGAGAAGTCGTTTGATCCGCGGCCAGTGCGGCGCGAGAGCCCATTCCCAGTAATCCCGGATCGAGTCGGCGAGCCGTGCCAGCCCGTCTTTTGGGTCCGCGTAAAGGTCCTGCACGCGCCGGGTCCGCCGGATCTGGAACACTTCGAGATCGTGGCGGACCTGATCGGGCTTGACCGTACGAAGCCGACGTAGGTCCGCTTCCAGGTCGGTGGCCGGGCCGTCCGGTGGCGGCGTGAGGAAATCCGGGATCCGGATCGGCGCGTTGATCAGTTCGGACAGCAGTGCGAGAGTGGACGCTGACTGCCGAAATCGCGGCTGGACCTGCCGAACCCATGGCAGGTGGGGTGCGTGGTACGACGGGTTTTTGATGACCCGGATGCTCATCACGGCCTCGCCCAGCGCCGAGAAGGCCAGTCTCGTACGGGCGAGGTCCTCGGTCGTGAAGGCCAGCTCGAGTGCCACAAATCACCCCGGTTCTTAGCTATAACTAAGAGCGTAGGCCATCGCGGAGAGCTCCGCGAAAGTGACTATCGTGAAAACAGACACCGCCGACCGGCTGCCTCGGGTCTTCTGGATAGTGTTCGCCGGTCAGCTGGTGAACCGGATCGGCAGCATGGTCGCCACTTTTCTGGTTTTCTACCTGACTTCTCGCGGCCTGACCGTGGCTGGGATCGGGGTTGTCACCACCGCGTTGGGCGTCGGTGGACTGCTGAGCCAGCCGGTCGGCGGATTTCTGGCGGACCGGTTCGGCCATCGGCTCACGCTGATCGCCGGCATGGTGGCCACCGCCGGCTGCATGGGCGCCCTCGGTGCCGCTCAGAACCTGCCGTTGCTGGCGATTTCCGCGGCCGCCTTGGGATTCGTGGGCGACCTCTATCGGCCGGCGGCAGCCGCGCTGGTCGCCGAGGTGGTCCCGCTCCGGCGCCGTTCGTACGCGTACGGGCTGATTTTCTGGGCGATCAACCTCGGCTATCCGGTAGCTGGGGTGTCGGCCGGCTTGTTGGCTGCGCACGGATTCTGGTTGTTGTTCGCCACCGACGCGTTCACCTGCCTATTGTTCGCCGGAATCATCGCGCTCGGCATCCCGGCCACCGTCGACCGGCGGCCGGCTGGCGGGCGACCGCTGGTTGGCTACCGGACCGCGTTCGCGGACTTTCGGTTGCGCTGGCTGGTGATTCTCACTTGCGGGTATTTCGTCGTCTATTCGCAGGTATTTTTCGGTCTACCGCTGGCGATCACCGGCGCTGGGCTGCCGCCTAGCAGCTTCGGCCCGATCGTGGTGGTAAACGGGGTGGGCATTGTCTGCCTGCAACCGTTCGCCAGTCGCCTGCTGGCCCGGTTCGCGCCGCTGCGGGTCCTCGGCGTCTCGTGGCTGTTTGTCGGAACAGGGATGGGGCTGGTTGGTTTTGCTCACACCACAACGGAATTCGCGTTGGCCGCAGTGGTGTGGACGGTCGGCGAGGTCGGCGCCGGCGGGGTCGCGGCCGGGCTGGTCGCCAACCTGGCGCCGACGGGTGCGCATGGCCGCTATCAGGCGTTGTACGGATGGAGCCAGGCGGTCGCGAAAGTGATCGCCGGCGCGGTGGGGCCGGCGGTCTATGTGACGGCTGGGCCGGCCGCGTTGTCCATCGGGTGCGTGGTCGTGGCCTTGGGATGTTGCGTGACCGCCTTCCGGGTCGCTCCTGCCTTTCACCGGCCTTCAAGCCGAAACATTCCTTGCGCGGACCGGCAGGATGCCCGGAGGGCCGCCTGTTAGGGAAGGACCGCAGGGCGCTGCGTCGGCTACCGTTCGCCGGTGGCAAGCAACGAACAGGAGCTGCGCTGGCAACTCGGCCAAGCGTACCAACTGCCTTATAGCACCGCACGTACGTCGCTGGTCGAGGAGATTCTCGGCCACGCCGAGGCGACTGGCGACGACCGGCTGGTGTTCGACATACGAGTGGCGATGATTGACTCCGCCAATTTCGGTGGCGAGCAGGGAAAGGGGTTCGAGTCCTTCGCATGGTGCCTTGCCGCGTACGATCGCGCCGAGGTGCGCTTCACCGACGTGGACCTGCAAACGCTGCTCTGGCGGTTCAAGTGGATTATCGGCGCGATGCCCAACTATCCCAGCATCAGCCTCGAACAGACCGAGCGGGCGCTCGCGGACATGGAGCGGCGCTATCGCAATGCTGGCCGCAGCCTCAAAGCGGTCTATTCGGAGCAGCGCAGGTTTTTCCGGCATCTCGGTGACCGTGCAGGCGCCGAGCGGGCCTTCCAGCAATGGCTTCTCGCTCCGCGGGATCGTACCAGCGACTGCGAAATCTGCGAAACCGCCGCAATGATCCATCACCATCTCTGGATGGATCGCGATAATACCGCCATCGAGCTCGCGAACGAGGCGTTGGCCCGCGGGCGGAAATGCATCAACCAGCCGCAGGGGATTCGCTCCGCGATCATGTTGCCATTGGTGCGACAGGGAAGACTCGAAGAAGCTCGGCACGCTTTCGTTCATGGTTACCGAAAGCACCGCAACGAGCCTGGCGTCTGCTGGTCGATTGCCAACTATCTGGAGTTCTGTGCGCGTACCGGAAATGAGGCCCGCGGCCTGGAAATCCTGAACCGGCACCTTCGCTGTCTCGACGAGCCTGACAGTCCAGCCGGCGAAATGTGGTTCTCCGTTGACGCGGCGCTGCTGCTGCGCAGAATGCAGACAATCGGCCAGCGGGAGCTGAAAATCACCAGGCCGGCTTACGGCGACCGGTCCGAAGCCGTACTCACCGCCGCTGAACTGCGCGTGGTGCTGGAGAACCGGGCCACGGCGCTGGCCGCCCAGTTCGACGCACGGAACCGGAACACCAGCGTCAGCGAGCAGGTCGCCGCCGAGCTGGTGGTCGAACCGGTCATCGACCGACTGGTCCTGGTCCGCGGCGTCAGCCAGTCGTGAGCATGTCGGAGAACCCGGTGATGAGGGCCCGCAAGGCGAGATCGAGGTAGCTGGTCAGGTCCTCGTCGCCGCGTGCCAGCCAGTGGTCGAAAGCGGCGCGGCAGGCCGCCAACGTGGTACGGCTGATCGTCAGTGGGTAGAGCGAGTCCGCTGGTTGAGCCAGTCGGGCGGCCGCGAAGTCGCCGACGGCGCGCTCCCAGCGGTCGTAGTGCGGCGCGGCGCTGGCCTGCAACGCCGGCACTGAACTGATGAGCCGCATCCGAGTACGCAGCTCAGGTACGTCCTCGGCGCGGTAGCGGTTGACGCCCACCACAACCTCGCGGATGGCGTCCATCAGCGGCACGTCGTACGGCACTCGCGCGAACGCCGCTCGCAGGCGCTCCACCTCGCCCTCGAAGTCGTCCCAGAGGACGGCCGCTTTCGAGTCGTAGTAACGGAAAAACGTGCGGCGGCTGACGCCGGCGGCGGTCCCGATCTGTTCGATGGTGGTCTCGTCGAAGCCCTGTTCGGTGAACAGCTGGAGCGCGATGAGCTCCAGTGCGCGCGCGGTCGTGCCCGGCGGCCGGCCACGGCGTGGACTCGGGGCCTCGGCGGTCACCCGTGCCCCCTTGTTTTCGTCACTTGGTGACATTAACATTTCGCTATTCGACACAGCGTGCCGAAAAGCCGACGTGAGGACTCTCGCTGATGAGCAACGCCTGGTTCGAGACGGTGGCGGAGGCGCGGCGACGCGCCCGGCGACGGCTGCCGAAGTCGGTTTACGGGGCGTTGGTGGCCGGGTCCGAGCGCGGGACGACCCTGACCGACAACCTGGCCGCCTTCGGTGAGCTGGGGTTCGCGCCGCATGTGGCAGGTCTGCCGGCGCAGCGCGATCTGTCGACCACGGTGTTGGGGCAGCGGATCGAGCTGCCGGTGATCCTGTCGCCAACCGGCGTACAAGCCGTGCATCCGGACGGTGAGGTCGCCGTCGCGCGCGCGGCCGCCGCCCGCGGCACCGCGCTGGGACTGAGTTCCTTCGCCAGCAAACCCATCGAGGAGGTGGTCGCGGCCAATCCGCGGACCTTCTTCCAGATTTACTGGTCTGGCAGCAAAGACCAGCTGCTGCAGCGGCTGGAACGGGCCCGCGCCGCCGGGGCGGCCGGCGTGATCGTGACCCTGGACTGGTCCTTCTCCCACGGGCGCGACTGGGGAAGTCCCGCTATTCCAGAGAAAGTCGACTTCCGTACGATGCTGCGCTACGCACCGGAGGCCATCACCCATCCGCGTTGGCTTGCCGCGTACGCGAAAACCCGCCGAGTGCCGGACCTGACCGTGCCGAACATGGGCGTGCCGGGACAGCCGGCACCGACATTTTTCGGTGCGTACGGCGAATGGATGAACACCGCGCTGCCCAGCTGGGCGGATGTGCGGTGGTTGCGCCAACAATGGGACGGGCCGTTCCTGCTGAAAGGCATCACCCGCATCGACGACGCCAGGCAGGCCGTCGACGCCGGAGTAAGCGCGATCTCGGTTTCCAACCACGGCGGCAATAACCTCGACGGAACCCCGGCGACCATTCGCGTCCTGCCGTCGATCGCCGAAGCCGTCGGCGACCAGATCGAGGTGCTGCTCGATGGCGGCGTACGGCGTGGCAGCGACGTGGTCAAGGCGCTCGCGCTGGGCGCGCGGGCGGTGCTGATCGGCCGCGCGTACCTGTGGGGCCTGGCCGCGAATGGCCAGGCCGGCGTGGAAAACGTCCTCGACATCCTGCGCGGCGGCATCGACTCGGCGCTGCTCGGGCTCGGCCGCTCCAGCGTCCACGACCTCACCTCGGACGACGTGGTCGTCCCGCCCAACTTCCTTCGCCGCCTCGGCGCCTGACCGCACCGCCCCACGTCCTCTTTCGCTGCTGGCGTATTTCGTTGGGAGCGAACGCGGCTGCCCCGGCGTACGCCGATGTGCTTGCCTGGGTGTGGACAGGGCGCCGATCGTCGTGGAGGTGTGTGATGATGTTCGAACGTTTTACCGATGGCGCGCGCCGTGTTGTCCTCCTTGGCAGGGAAGAGGCGGACATGCTCGGGGACCGGCATCTCGGGACAGAACATTTTCTGCTCGGGTTGATCCGGGAAGGAGAAGGCGTCGGGGCCACCGTGTTGCGGGCGCTGGGCGTCACGCTGGAGTCCGTACGCCGAGAGGTGCGGGAGTTGGCCGCGACCGGCCGGGACGTGCCGGACGGGCAAATTCCCTTTACCCCAAGGGCGAAAAAGGTGTTGGAGCTGAGCCTGCGGGAGGCGCTGCAGCTTGGCCATACTCATATCGGCACCGAGCACTTGCTGCTCGGATTGACCAGAAACCCGGAGGCAACCGCGACCCGGGTGTTGGTACGGCTGGATGTCGAGCCGGCCGCGGTACGCCGAGAGGTCGCCCATTTGCTTGCCGGCGACCCGAAACCCGAGGTGGCCGCCCCTGCCACTTCGCTGGTGCTGGACCAGTTCGGCCGCAATCTGACGAACGCGGCCCGGGAGGGCAAGCTGGATCCGGTGATTGGCCGGGAAAAGGTCCTCGACCGGGTGATGCGGGTGCTTTCCCGCCGTACGAAGAACAATCCGGTGCTGATCGGCGAGCCAGGAGTCGGCAAGACCGCCGTGGTGGAGGGTCTCGCGCAGGCCATCGTCAACGGTGACGTGCCGGAGCTCTTGAAAGACAAGCAAATCTATATGCTGGATTTGGGCTCTTTGGTCGCCGGGTCCCGTTATCGCGGTGATTTCGAGGAGCGCCTGAACAAGGTGCTCAAGGAAGTCCGAACTCGCGGCGACATTATTCTTTTTGTGGACGAGATCCACACGCTGGTCGGAGCCGGTGCGGCCGAGGGTGCGATCGACGCTGCCAGCATTCTCAAGCCGATGCTGGCCCGCGGCGAGCTGCGGACGATCGGCGCCACCACGGTCACCGAATACCGTAAATACTTCGAAAAGGACGCGGCTTTGGCGCGCCGGTTCCAGCCGATCGAGGTCGCCGAGCCGTCGGTAAACCAAACCGCGGAGATCCTCAAAGGCCTGCGTGGCCGGTACGAGGAGCATCACCAGGTGACCATCACCGACGCCGCGGTGGTTGCCGCGGCGACCCTCGCGGACCGGTATATCGCGGACCGTTTCCTGCCGGACAAGGCGATCGACCTGATCGACGAGGCCGGCGCGATGATGCGACTGCGTCGCATGACGGCCCCGCCGGAGCTGCGGGAATTCGACGAGATCGTCACCGAGGACATTATTGCCGAGGTGGTGGCGGGCTGGACGGGCATCCCGGTTTTCAAGCTGACTGAAGCCGAAACGTCCCGGCTGCTGCGGATGGAGGACGAGCTGCACCGGCGGGTCGTGGGCCAGCAGGAGGCGATCAGGTCGGTCAGCAAGGCGATTCGTCGTACGCGGGCCGGCCTGAATGATCCGAAGCGGCCCGGCGGCTCGTTCATTTTCGCTGGTACGTCTGGGATCGGGAAGAGCGAGCTGTCCAAGGCGCTCGCCGAGTTCTTGTTCGGTGACGACAACGCGCTTGTTCAGCTGGACATGTCCGAATTCCATGACCGGTCGACGGTGTCCCGGCTGGTGGGCGCGCCTCCCGGGTATGTCGGCTACGACGAAGGTGGCCAGCTGACCGAAAAGGTCCGCCGGAAACCCTTCAGCGTGGTGTTGTTCGACGAGATCGAGAAGGCTCATTCGGACGTTTTCAGCACGTTGTTGCAGGTGTTGGAGGACGGCCGGTTGACCGATGGCCAGGGTCGTGTGGTGGATTTCAAGAACACCGTGCTGATCATGACCACAAATCTCGGTACGCGCGATGTTTCCAAGGCCGTCAGTCTCGGTTTCCAAGGCGGCAACGACGATTCCAGCAACTACGAGCGGATGAAGCAGAAGGTTCAGGACGAGCTGAAGCAGCACTTCCGGCCGGAGTTCCTGAACCGGATCGATGACATCGTGGTGTTCCATCAGTTGACGCAGGAGCAGATCGTCCAAATCGTGGACATCATGGTCGCCCGGGTCTGCGGTCAGCTCAAGGAAAAGGGCATGACGTTGTCGTTGACCGAGAACGCTCGTACTTTCCTGGCAAAGAAGGGATTCGACCCGGTGCTCGGTGCCCGGCCGTTGCGCCGGACCATCCAGCGCGAGATCGAGGACACGCTGAGCGAGAAAATCCTCTTCGGCGAGATCCAGTCCGGTCAGCAGATCACCATCGACGTCGAAGGTGACCTGGACCGGATTTCGGCCGCACAACTGGTGTTCAAGGTGGACGAGTACGTGTAGTGGCGAACGGGTGGTCGCACGGCCACCCGTTCCGCTATTTCCATTCGGGCGCGAGGATCGCCCAGATCTGCTTGTCGTAGCGGACCCCCTGGTACGGCCAGAGTTCGCGTTGTACGCCCTCAAAAGTCATCCCGAGTCGTTTCGCGACCGCGGCGCTGCGGTCGTTGTCGGCTCGGCAATGCCACTCCGCGCGATGCAGCCCGCGGGTGCTGAACGCCCAGTCCAGGAGGGCGCCGCAAGCGGCGGTGACCAGGCCGTTCCCCTCGGCCGCACGCTCCAGCCAACAGCCAATTTCGCAGGTTCCATAGGCCGCGTCGAAATCCACGAACATCACGCCGCCGACCAGCGTTCCGTCGAGCCAGATCCCGAAAAGACGCGCACCGTCGTTGGCCTGGCGCTCGGCGTACCGGCGCAGGGTGGCCCGCGCGCCGTCTACGTCCTCGGTCACGAAGGTCGGCCCCACCCAGGGGCGGATGTGCTCACGAGCGCGGTCCTGGTTGGCGGCGAACTCCTCGGCGTGCCAGATCTCCAGCGGTCGGAGCTCGGCATTGTCCCGCAGCGGGAGGGAGAACATGATGACCCCACATTCACACAACAGTCGTTATGATTATGTACGGTAGCAGCATGCCACGAACAAAGGGCGATCACGAGGCCCGCCGCCGAGATGTCTCGGAAGCGGTCTGGCGGGTGTTGACCGCGCAGGGCTTCGGCGGTCTGACCATGCGCGCGGTCGCCGCCGAGCTCGGCGCGACCACCGGTCTGCTCACCCATTATTTCCCCAGCAAACGGGACCTTGTCGGGTACGCGCTCGACCTGCTGGAGCGGCGTACGGACAGTCGCCCGCGGCGTGCGGCCGGCGAGGGCCTGTCGGCCCTGCGCGCCGTGCTGTTCGATGTTCTGCCGCTGACCAGCGAGGACGCCGCCAGTAACCGGATCTGGGTGTCGTCGTGGGACACCGCCCTCGCCGAGCCCAGCTTGAGTGCCGACTATGCCGGCAAGTACGCGCGAAGCCGCGACAAGCTGCGTGACCTCGTTGCCGCAGCCCAAAAGCTGGGTGAACTGCCGGCCGGGGATCCGGCCCGCATCGCGGCCGGTGCCCAGGCATTCATCCTCGGTTTGGTCGTACAAGCCCTTTTTGATCCAGCAGCATTTCCGGCCAACCGGCAGATCGAGCTTTTGGACGACTATTTGGACACTGTCACGAAGCTGTGACACATCGATCGCAAGGTGTGGACATGCCACGACCACAGTGAGCCGCATGCGAATTCACCGTCCCCATCGGGGCACATCACTTCTCGCTGTCTTTCTCGTCCTCGCCGCGACCGGCCTGTTCGCTTCCCCTGCGCAGGCCATTGTCGGCGGGGTCGAGTCGTCCAAGCCGTACGCCTTCCTGGGCTCGCTGGAGCGGCCCGAGTCGCCCCGTCCGGACAAACATGTGTGCGGTGTCAGCGTGCTCGCGCCGCAGTGGGTGATCAGCGCGAGCCATTGTGCGGCCCCGCCCAACCAAGCCGCAGTCGGCACTCCGCGCGGCTGGCGGGTCCGGATCGGGTCGCTGAGCGCGAGCTCAGGCGGCCAAGTTGTCGATGTCGACAAGTTCTATCGGCTCGCCACTCCTCGGCCCGATGGCTTCTTCGGCAGAGATCTTTCGTTGCTGCACCTACGGACTCCGGTACGTGCCGTGCCGATTCGGCTCGCCAGCGCCACCCCACCGGACCACACGCCGGCGCGCATTGTCGGTTGGGGAATGACTTGCGACGATCGGAACAATCCCGCTTGTTTCCCTGACAAACTGAGGGAAGCCGACACCGCTGTCCAGCCGATCTCAGCCTGTTCGACCGGTTTGGCTGGCCAGGAACTGTGCATCGGCAGCCTCGACGGCAGCGTCGCCGCGACCAATATGGACTCCGGTGGGCCGGCGCTCGTACGGGAAAAGGGTCGCTGGGTGTTGGCCGGCATTGTCAGCGGTGGCAACGCGAACCAGCCGGTCCTCTACACGGACGTCACCAAGCGCGCCGCCTGGATCAACGGCATTGTGGACGGCACCGCCGTGCCGCCGGAGGTGCCGGTGCCGTCGCTGGCCGGCACCGTCGAACTCGACCGTTGCATGGCGTCTGTGGTGCGTACGCCCGATGCGCGGCCCGGGTCCAAAGCGCTGCTGCTGACAAATGGCCACTGCGTGGAGGGGGCGCGCCCGGCGGTTGGGTCGGCGTTGGTGGATCAGCCGGCCAACCGGCCGATCGCCATCCAGGACAGCGAGGGGTATGACAAGGTCACGGCCACCGCGAATCGGCTGGTGTACGCGACGATGACTGGCACCGATATCGCCCTTTACCGGCTTGACAAAACGTACGCGCAGCTGGCCGCCCAGGGGGAGAAGGTCTTCCAGGTGACCACCAAACCGGTGGGCGCCGGCGCTCATGTGGACGTGCTGAGCGGAGCTTATCGTCAGCCTTGTACGGTCCAGGCCGTCATTTCGCACCTGCGCGAAGCCGGTTATCAGCAGGACAATTCGTTCCGTTGGGCCGCCACCGACAACTGCTATCTTGGCCCTGGATATTCCGGTTCCGCGGTGATCGCCTCGGACGGCAACACCATCGTTGGCGTACACAACACCAGCAACCGCGACGGTGCGCAGTGCACGGACGGCAACCCGTGCGAGGTGGCCGCGAACGGGACTGTGACTTCCGTACAAGGCCGCACTTATGGCCAGCAGATCAATGCGATCCCGGCCTGCCTCACCGCTCAGTCCACATTGGACCTTTTCGCTCCGGGTTGCGTACTCGCCCGCCCAGCGGCCTGACCGCTCTGTTAGACGTAAGGCGGCTCGGCGCTGGTCCCAGCGCCGAGCCGTTTCAGTGCCGCGATATGCGCCTTACGACCACGTTTCCACGTAAAGGGCATAGGTGCTGCTGCCCGGCTCCCAATAGCATTGGTAGTCCCGATATGTGCCGGCCCGCTGGAGCGCGGCTCCCGCGTTCTCGCAGGCAAAATAGGCCAAGTAGCCCTTTTGGTAAAGGAACCATTCGTACGGTTGCGCCTTGCCCGACGGCGTCGACGCGGCAGCCGCCTCAGCCGCGGTGGGCAGTGCGGTGGCGGACGTGGCCATTATGACCGCGATGCCCGCGGCGGCGGCGAGTTTCTTCCAGTTCACAAGCGACCTCCAGTAAGAGAACCGACGGCCACAGGACGGTGGCGTGTCGCTGTTTCTTTATACGGACCGGACAGGTTCGTTGTGGTGAACCAAAAATGTCGCGTCAGTGAAATCATGATGGGCCATGTTTTGATATATGCATGACAAATGTCAGGGGAGGGTGACATTCGTCAGGCCGGGCCGCAGCTGTTCGCCAGTTATGGACAGCGCATTTGTTCGCCGTACGTTCGTCGGCTGTGGCTCGGGACAGTGCGGCGGGCTGGTCGGCGCGACAGATCCGATCCGCGACGGCTACACCCTCCGGGCAGACGGCGACAAGGGCTACGTGGAGATAGTCGCACGACACCCCGTGTGAACAGAGTCGGCTGGACCTCACCCTTTAAGCTACCCAACCAGGAGCAAGAGGAAGGGAATCGATGGCTGGAGCAGTAGCCTCCCTGCTGGCCACGCTGGTGGTGCAGTTGCCGCTCGGCGCCGCGCTGGTCGCCGGCTTCGTACTGGCGGTGATGCGCAGGCGACGCCATCCCAGGGCGGCGGCGTTGGTCATGGTCGGCATCGTCCTGGTGTTCGTGGCTCTCATCCTCACCACGGGCCTGCGCAGCTTTGGCGGCTTCCTCAACGTTTTCGCGCACGACACGACCGTCGCCGCCGACCAGGTCAACCTCGTCTTTGTGGCGGTGAACGTCATCGCCGGCCTGCTGGCCGCCGTCGCCTGGATTCTGGCCGCTGTCGCGGTGGTCAGCAGACCAGGTCCAAGCGAACCGCGAATCGGTACGTCATCGGGAGCGGATGCGGCATGACGAGCGACAGCATTTTCCTCGACACCCTGTTGCGCTATCTGGCCACTCAGATCCCCGTACTGATCGCCTTGCCGGCGGCGATCGTGATCGTCGTCGCCAACAGGGCTACGGATCGCCGCAAGACCGTCATCGGTGTTGTCGCTTTCGTGCTGGCGCTGCTTTCCGCGCTGCTGTGGCCGCCGGTCGTCGCGCTGAGCTCTTGGCTTACCGCGACAGACCACGGGGGTTCGATCGTCGGCTCGGTGGTGAATGGTGGCGGTGATTTCGCGCTCAACATCCTGACCGGAGTGGCTTGGCTGCTCATAGTGTTGGCCATTTTCGGCCGCAAGGCGACATCGGAGAGCTGACGGGATTTTGGCTCAGTCGGCTGGCCCGGCTTATCCCATTATTCGCTAAGGGCAACGATCCGGCGTGCCTCGGCCCGGATTTGTGCCTCAACCTCGGAAGTGTCTGGGGCAGTTATCGGGTATTCCGCGCAGTCGTACATGTCGTCGAGTTCGACAAGCGTCCTGGCCAGCGCAAGACCGTCGTGACTGAACTTTTGGTGCGCCCAGGTGGTGAGGTCTCGAGGGGCCAGGTGTCCGGCCAGCATTCGCGCACTCAGAGCGGTGAGTCCGGCCTCCATCGCGTTCGCACTGTCGACGAGGTGATACGACAGGCCCAGCTCGTCCATGGCCGCTTCCAGCACCAAAGGCATCTCGACAACCGCATCGCGATAAGGCACCGCCGCGAGCATCGAAAGGGCGGTTCCGTCCAGGCCGGCGACCAACGCGTCGCAGGCGGCGCGTACGACGTCGGCGGCATCCAGATAGCCGATGCCCTACAGGGCGGCCGCATTCGCCACCTGTTTCCGCGCCGCATCTCGATTCATGCCACTGATGATGACGCACCGCACGCCAGCGGTCACCCGCCTTTTCCAGCGGCATTCTCACCACTACGTCGTCCATGCCGCCTTTTCCTGGAATTTCCGGGCGGCGGCCTAGACGTGCTGTTCGACGCAGCCCGCCAGTTCGTTCAACGCGACCCGGCGGCCGGTGTCAACGGCCTCGCGAAGCAAGTGCGCACGCCGTTCCGTACGGCCGATTTTCGCGCTGCCAATGGGCGGCCGGATCTGCAGGACCGCGGGATGTGAAGCCAGCAGGCGCTCTTCCTCGGCTCGGATGGCTTCCCGCCGCAGCCATGACGCGCCGGCTCCTGGCGCGTTGCGGGCGAACCATCGCGACATCAGCAGACGTTCGGCGCGCGCGGGGGCCGACGCGGTCTCGTCCGTACGCCGAGTGCGGAGCGCGACAATGTGCGTGGCGTTCTGCGCGAGTGCTGTTCGCACCGGAACGGCTTCGCTCAGCCCGGCGTCGACATAGGACCGCCCATCGATCTCAATAGGACCGCCGGTGAGAAGTGGCATGGCGGTCGATGCT
Source organism: Fodinicola feengrottensis (assembly GCF_039530045.1). Classification (NCBI taxonomy): domain Bacteria; kingdom Bacillati; phylum Actinomycetota; class Actinomycetes; order Mycobacteriales; genus Fodinicola; species Fodinicola feengrottensis. The sequence goes on from NZ_BAAANY010000043.1 coordinate 61,953, forward strand.
CGAAGCGCGGTTTGCAAGCTGGACTGATCATGGATCTGCTCGTACAGATCGACGGGCTCACCGGTCTGGGCGTCGGTGGCGATCGGGTGGAATGTCACGGCGCTGTCGAGAATTTCCTGGAAGCCCATCGGCATGATCTCGGTATACACCTTGTGGACCAGGAAATCGGTGTCTACGACAGGCCGCCGACGCAGGGCTCGCCGTGGATTGATGGTCGTCCGCATGATAATCGGATCCCACCACGCGTGCTGGGTGCTTTCGGCGCGACCGCACACTAACCAAGCCGCGTTCAACGCTCCGGCGGAACTGCCATAGACGGCATCAAACATCGGCAGCAGGCCGAGTTGTTCGATGGGAATCGTCATGCCGCTCGAGTACGCGCCACGCGAACTCCCACCTTCGATCAGGAGCACCAGCCGCGCATTGTCGCCGCGTTGTCCGGGCACGCTTCCCTGCTGTTTGCGCTCACGCAACAGCTGCAGCACAGTGTCGGTCACCATTCCACCTCGAGTAGCACTTTCATCGTCAGACCCGGCGAGCGAGGGTACGTGTGGCGGGCTCTTGACAGAGACCGGTGATCAGTGCGTTGAGCCCGACTCGCCAGCGACGGTCTACGGATTGCTTTGACGATCCAAGCCGATGAGCTGCTTCCGCGGCGGCCATGCCATCGATGAATGAGAAGAAGACGTGAGCGATATCGGTGGGGTCGCCGACGAATAACCCCGCGTCCACCGCGCCCCGGATGTGCCGGAGAAAGACCTTCCGCACTTTGACGCCGGCATTGTCATCGTCCGCGGTCGGATCGAAATCGGCGAATGGCCGGGAAAACATGATCTGTGACAACACCGGGTTGGTGACCACGAACCGCCGGAAGGCCTCGGCGAGGTGCCGGAGCGCCTCCAGCGGATCCGCGGTCGGGGGAGTCGCGGACAGGCTGTCGCCGAGCATCCGGAATCCCTGGAAGAAGACTTCCCGGATCAGTCCCGCCTTGTCGCCGAAGACCTCGTAGATCGCCGGCACGGATGCATTCGCGCGGCGGGCGACGGTCCGGGTGGTCAGCCCTGTCACGCCCTCCTCGGCGAGCAACGCCAAGGCGCTGGCCACCCCCCGCTCGCGGAGGGCGTCAGTGCGTTGCTTGACTCGAGGCACCACCCGACCATAGCAGTCGAACGGATGTTACGGAACAGTGATACAGAACGCTGGGGGCGAGCCGTGCATCCCGCTTCAGCACTACTAAAGCCGGGGGTGTTGTAGTGGACTTTCCCCGGACGTGGCCGATGGGCTGGTGATACGGCTGGTCAAGTGGTAGTCGGACGGTTGCTGCGCAACATGGGCCTGTTGCCGGGGCGACAGTTTGTGGCGGGCAGAGCTGGAAGAGCGACGAATATTCCGCCTCTGTCGCGGCTGCGAAGAAGACCGGTGCGGTGGTGTACGTCGCCCGACGAGGTCCTGGATCAGGTCTGATTTTCACAGTGGCACCACGTGGGAACGAATGGGGCTTCATTACCGCTTCGTAGAAAACAAGCAGTTGAGTATCGGGCCAGCGCGCGCGCTCTGAAATGGAAGTTCTCCACAGGGGCATTTACGCGGTCCGTTTCTTATCCACAGAAACGAAAACTGGCAGCCCGACTGTCGGTGGCAGCCAGTAAAATCGGGTCATGAGCAGAAAACGACGGCGACCCGAATTCACCGACCCCAACAAACAGCCGTGGCGCACCATGCCACCCAGCTGGGTTCCCCTGCAGATGCTGGAAGAACTCGACCGGTACGGCCGAGCCGACGCTGACACCGCGCTGGCCGCGGTCGAGACGCTGGACAAGGTGATCTCGTATACGCAGGCGATGCAGATGCGGTTCATGGACCGCTTCACCAACGCCCGACCAGCCGTAGGTGCACCCTTCTCCAAATACGCGGCCGGTGAAATCGCCGCATCACTAACCTGGAGTCTGTCCGCCGCCCAGAAACGACTGAATTTGGCGTACCAACTCGTCCACGAACTCCCCGGCACCATGGCCGGGATGTCTCACGGTCACCTCGACTTGCGCAAGGCATTCACCTTCGCTGACCAAGTTGGTCACCTCTCACCCGAAGACGCCCGCAAAGTCGAAGAAAAGGTCCTACCCGGCGCCGATTCCAAGACGCCTCGATCGATCCGGGACAGGGCCCGGCGGGAGGTCATCAAAATCGACCCAGCCGCCGCCGAAGCCCGCCGCAAGAAACTGGTCTCCGAGAGGCGAGTAGAAAAGCAACCCTGCGAAGACGGGATTGCGCTGCTGGGCGCGTTCCTGCCCGCCGAATCAGCGGAAGCGATCTACCGTCGCATCGACACCATCGCCCGCAGCCTCAAAACGAAAGACGAGGCTCGGACGATGGACGCTTTGCGAGCGGACGCGTTGACCGATCTGTGCCTCGGCATCCCCAGCAACGTACGCACCAAAATCGAACTCCGCGTCGACGCCACCACCCTCATGGGCCTGGACGACAACCCCGCCATATTGAGCGGATACGGCCCGATGACCGCGCAACACGCACGCGAACTTGCTGGAGATGAAACCAGTGAGTGGTACCGAATCCTCACCGACCCCGTCAGCGGAGTGGTCATCGACCACGGCCGTACGCGCTACCGCCCCACCAAAGCACTACGGGACCTGGTGAACGCACGCGACCAACGATGCTGCGGACCCGCCTGCAACAGGCCGGCGGCGACCTGCGAGTTCGACCACACCACCCCCTTCCGCGACCCGGAAGGGAAAACCGCGTACGACAGCACCGGACCAGCCTGCAAACTCCACAACGACATCAAAGAACACGGCTGGACCGTCACCCAACCCACACCAGGACGATTCCTCTGGACCAGCCCCACCGGACGCACCTACGACGTCACCCCCAACGACGAATACCCACCACCACCGTTCTAAACAGTAGGAAGGGGTCCGGTGATCCCGGGTTCACCTGCGGTCAAGTATTCACCACTTGACCGGAAGGGCATGTGCTCCATAGATCCGCATGTCCGAGCGCAGCGGCACCTCGTGCGGCTCGCATGCGAGCGCGAGATCCGGGAAGCGCCGCAGCAGGTGGTGGTAGCCGATTTTCATCTCGGTACGAGCGAGTTGCTGGCCGAGGCACTGGTGGATGCCGTGGCCGAAGGCGACGTGGCTCGCTCGCGGCCGGCTGACATCGAGATCGTTGGGATTCTCGGTCAGCGCGGGATCGCGGTTCGCCGCTGGCAGTGAAATGAGTACGGTCTGGCCTGCGCGGATCGTCACCTCGCCGATGGTGATGTCCCCGATCGCGAGGCGCGAGAGGCCGAGGCTCCCGACAATGCTGAGATAGCGCAGAAGTTCTTCCACCGCGCCGGGCATCAACTCGGGTTTTTCTCGCAGCAAACGCAACTGCTCCGGATTCTGCAGCAGGGCGAAGGTACCGAGCGAGAGCATGTTGGCGGTGGTCTCGTGTCCGGCGATCAGGAGAAGCACCGAGATATTGGTCAGCTCCTCGTCAGTGAGGTCGGTGTCCTGGATCAGGCCGGAAATGATCGCGTCGTCGGGTCGTGTCCGCTTCTGCGCTACCAAACCAGCGAGAAATGCTTGGATTTCCGCGGAAGCACTCTGGCCCGCTTCTTTCGTGGTGTCGATGGCGAGCATGGTTTTGGTGAGCTGCTGGAAATGTTCGCGGTCTTCGTAGTGAACACCGAGCAGTTCGCAGATAACCAGCGACGGCACCGGAAGCGCGAAATGGGTGACCAGGTCGGCCGGTGAGCCAGCGGCCGCGAGGGCGTCCAGTTGCTCGGCGACGATCTGCTCCACTCGCGGTTCGAGTTTTTGCATACGTCGTACGGTGAACTGACCGGTGAGCATCCTACGGTAATGTGTGTGCTCCGGCGGGTCCTGAAGAATGAACATGCCCGGCGGGACGGTCGCGTCCGGGTCGTTCATCCGCCCAGCTGGAACCTGGGCCTTCAGTCGGTCCGCGCTCAGTCGCGGGTCGGCGAGCAGTGCGCGGGCCTGCCGGTGGCCGGTGACCGCCCATCCGGTGTCGCCGCTGGGCAGCCGGACGGGGTTGACTGGCGCGAAGGACTGGAACTCCATCGGCGGGTCGAAACCCTGACGCTGCCACGGATATGCCGGCAAGGTGGACGAGTTTACTGCTGAGCTCACGATGTGCCAGTCCTTTGTTCGCAGGGGAGGGCTACCAGGAAAGCGACAGCTCGCTCGGGCCGTTGATCAAGGTGCCGACCCGCCAGCTGGGCTGTTCATGCACTGCCAGGTGGGGAAATGCGGTCAGCAACGCGCCGAGGCCGACCCGCAGTTCCATTCGGGCCAGTTGAGCGCCGAGACAGTGGTGGACCCCGAAACCGAAGGCGACGTGCGGATTGCGCGTACGCTCCAGGTCGAGGACGTCGGCGTTCTCAAAGGCGGTGTCGTCGCGGTTCGCCGAAGCCATCGCGGCCATCACCGCTTCCCCGGCGCGCACGAGCGTGCCGCCGACTTCCACGTCCTCGGTGGCTATCCGCGCCAGGCCACCGCCGTTGCCCAGTGGCACATATCGCAGCAGTTCCTCGATCGCGGTGTTGAGCCGTTCCGGGTGGGCGGCGAGCGTGCCCCAGAGACCGGTGTCCAGCAGTGTGTAAACGAAGTTCGAGATCTGGTTTGCGGTGGTTTCGTGGCCAGCCACCAAAATTGTGACGCCCAGGTTGACCAGCCCGGCCTCGGTGAGGCGGTCCTGGTCGTCGCGGGCAGCGACGAGTTGCGACAGCAGGTCGGTGCGGGGTTGTTCGCGATGTTCGGCGATGTGGTGGGCCAGATAGTTTTCCAGCTCGGCGCGGGCGGCTTGGACTTGTTCGCCGGTGGCGCCGGTGGTACTGAGAATGACCCGGGAGAAATGCTGAAAGAAATGCCGGTCTTTCGCCGGCACTCCCAGCAGCTCGCAAATCACCGTGACCGGCAGCGGCAGCGAGAAATTGTCGACCAGGTCCACCGGCGCGCCCTTCGCGCGCATGCCATCGATCAGGTCAGCCACCACCTGCTCGGTACGCGGACGCCAGCTTTCGATGTTCTTCATGGTGAAAGTGCTGGCCACCAGCCGGCGCAGCCGGGAATGCTCGGGCGGGTCCATCGACAGCAGGTTGTCCGGCTGGGCCGGCACCGGTGTGCTGCGCGGCACGTCCGCGCCGACCGCCGCGGCCCGCGAGAACCGCGGATCCGCCAGCACGGTCTTCACGTCTGCATAGCGGGTGACCAGCCAACCCTCGCCGCCGTACGGCAGCGCCACCCGGCGTACCGGCTGGCCCTCCCGCAGCGCCGCGAACTCGGCCGGCGGCTGCAGGTGCCCCGGTGCCGCGAACGGGAACGCGACGGCGGTGCTTTCCGTCATCAGGAAGCCGTTCCCTGGCTGAGGGCCGCGGCGATCGCAATGGCCTGGCTGGGGCAGAGCTGGGCGGCCTCAGTGGCGGCCTCGGCTAGCTCAGGCGGCGGATTTTCGCGCAGTACCACGACAATCCCCTCGGATTCGTCCTGGTCGAAGAGCTCCGGCGCGACCCGTACACACTGGCCGGCGCCGATACAACGCTCGCGATCGGCAACGATCCTCATCGCTGGACACCTCCTGGCGGTCTGCGAAATATTCGCGAACTACGCATCCCACTCTAACCATGCTTGCAGTATGTGCAAGTAGATGTCCGATGTTACTTTGCATGAAGTGCAAGATACCTGGCGGGTACTTCGGTGGATTCAGGGTTGCCGCAGTCCTTCGATGAGGAGCTCGACCAGTTGACGCGGGTCGTAGTCGTGATCGCCGCCGACGCAGAGGTTCCCGACGCCGCGCATGAGTTGCAGGGCTCGTACGTCGGAGCGGATCTCGCCGGCGTCGGCCGCCGCGTCGAGCAGGTGGGCGCACACCGGAACAAGGCGGTCGAGGAAGTACGCGTGCAACGTGTCGAAGCCGGCGTTGTCGGATCGCAGGACAGCGGCGAGCCCGTGTTTGGTGACCAGGAAGTCAACGAACAGGTCAATCCATTGCCGCAGTGCCGCGTACGCGGTTTCGTTGCTGGCCAACAAAGCTGGGCCGGCTTGGGCGCAGGCCTGCACTTGATGCCGGTAGACGGCGATGATCAAATCGGCGCGGGTGGGGAAGTGGCGGTAGATCGTGGCCGTACCCACCTGGGCTTTGGCCGCGATGTCCCGTACCGGCGCCTCCACACCGGACGTGACGAAAACCGCGGCCGCCGCATCAAGCAAAGCCGCCTCGTTCCGCCGCGCGTCCGCCCTCTTGGGCCGGCCCATGTCCTTCATTGCACTTCCCTGTGACTCGTCCTAGATAAACGGGACACTGTCCCGTATCGTTAAACGGGACAACGTTCCGCTTGACCATGATGGCAGATGAGCGGCCACGAGAGGAAGTACGACACATGTCTCACCCCAGTTTTGGGCTCATGACCGCACCCATGCAGGTCGACTACCAGGACATTCTCCGCGTCTGGCAGGAGGCCGACGGGATTGCGGAGATCGAGCACGCGTGGTTGTTCGACCACCTCATGCCGATCGGCGGCGATCCGGACGGCCCCATCTACGAGGGCTGGACGTTGCTGTCGGCCCTGGCCGCCCAGACCCAGCGCCTGCGGCTCGGCCTGCTGGTGAGCAGCAACCGGTTCCGGCCGCCGGCGATGCTGGCCAAGATGGCGACGACTGTGGACATCGTGTCCGGCGGACGACTCAACTTCGGCATCGGCGCCGGCTCCAGGCCCAGTCACCCGTTGGCGCGGCGCGAGTACGAAGGGCATGGGCTCCCGTTCCATGACTTCGCGCACTCCGTGGAGAGCCTTGCCGAGGCCTGTACGGTGATTCGGCGACTGTGGACCGAACCGCGGCCGTTCGATTTCGACGGTACGTACGTGCAGGTCAAGGGCGCGTACGGCAACCCCAAGCCGGTCCAGAGCCCGCACCCGCCAATCGTCATTGGCGGCCGTTCGTCAGCGACGCTGCGGGTCGCCGCCGAACACGCCGACGTGTGGAACATCCCGGGCGGTGACCTGGACGACCTCGTCAACCGCAGCGCACTCCTGGACCGCTACTGCGCGGAGATCGGCCGCGACCCCGCCTCGATCACCCGCTCGGTCTTCTTGCCCGTCTCGTACGACGAACCAACCGTCACTCGAAAAGCGATAGGCGAGGCGGTCGACGCCGGTTTCACGCACGTCGTTCTTGGCCTGTCCAACCCGTACCCGGTCGGCGTCGCGCATTGGGTCGCCGACGAACTCATCAACGCTTGACCGGTCTGTGTGCGTGATCACCGTACCTTGAGCGATCGCTTAAATCTTGCTACGGTGCTGCTCGTGGACGGGTTTAAGCGATCGCTTAAGTGGGTGACTGTAGGTGCCATGACACCGTCGGTCCGAGTGACGGGATTCGTACGATGATTTTCAGCCTCAGTTTCCACCTGCAACTGGTGGGCGTGGCCACGATCATCCTGGGAGCAGTCAACTTCGGCTGGCCGCGGCTGCTCGGCTGGTCCGCCGACCTGGCAGCGGCGAGACCGCTCACCCGGCAGATGATTCACAGCCAGACCTATTACATCGGTCTCACCTGCGTGATTCTGGGATTCGCTCCGCTGGTGCTCACTGCTGAGCTGCTGACGCCCAGTCGACTGTCCACTGCCATCCTGGCCGCTGAGACGCTCTTCTGGGGAATGCGCTGGCTGACGCAGTTCGTCGTTTTCCCGCCCCGGATCTGGCGGACCTCGCGGCTCTACACTGCCGGTTTCATCGGATTCACCCTGTTCTGGACGTGGATCGTGACCGTCTTCGCGGTCGCTTTGCTCCGCTCGCTGGGAATCTGGTCGGCGTGAATGACGCCAAATGGCGGCTGAACAGTCACACTCTGAACACCCACGGCCGGGACGGCATCGCGCAGTAGCCGTCGATGTCACCTTTCTGTCCTGGGCGGTGTCTGTAAGGACGGAGGTGGTGGGTGGAGTGGGACCTGAGGAGATCTTCGGCGACTACCGAGCGTTGTTGTTCACCGTCGCGTACGAGATTCTCGGCAGCGTGGCCGATGCCGAGGACGTGTTGCAGGACAGCTATTTGCGCTGGTGCCACATCGATTCCTCGACGGTGACCAACCCGCGTGCCTACCTGGTGCGGACGGTGACCAGGCAGGCGATCAATGAGCTGCGGACGGCACGGCGACGGCGTGAGGCCTACGTCGGCAGCTGGCTGCCGGAGCCGATCCGGACCGCGCCGGACGCGAGCGCGGACTCGTTGCTGGCCGAGTCGGTGTCGATGGCGATGCTGCTGGTTCTGGAGACACTGAGTCCGAGTGAACGAGCCGTGTTCGTCCTGTACGAGGTGTTTGGCTATTCGCACCGGGAGATTGGCGAGCTGGTGGGAAAAGCCGAGCCCACCGTCCGGCAGATCGCGCACCGTGCTCGCGAGCACGTCCAGGCCCGGCGACGGCGGTTCGACCTCAGCCCGGACACGGCGACGCGGATCGTCGACCGTTTCCTGCGCGCGGCTCGTACCGGTGACGTCGAGGCGTTGATGGAGTTGATGGCACCAGAAGTCGTGCATATTTCCGACGGTGGTGGCCGGGTCTCCGCCGCCCGCCGGCCGATCACCGGACGTACCGAGGTCGCGCGGTATGTCGCGGGGATTGCCGGAAAGTCGGCCGCGGGCGTACGAGTGGCGGTGACGAGATACAACGCGTTGCCAGCGGTGGAGGTTTCCGCCGGCACGGGTCTTGATTACGTGCTGCTCTTTGAAATCGAGGACGCGGCAATTCGCGCGCTTTATGCCGTACGCAACCCCGAAAAGCTGCGAACCGCCGCGCTTGTCCGGCAGATCACCCGCGGAAAGGACGACGAGTGGAAGAGGTGACCGTCGAGCGGGTGGTAGCGGCACCGGTCGAGGAAGTCTTCGACTGGCTGGCGACGACCACCAACTACACCCGCAGCCGATGGGTGCTGCGCGCACGGTTGGCCCGGGCCGGCAGCGGTGCGCCGTACGGCGTCGGTGCGATCCGGTTGCACACGTGGGTGATCGGCTGGTTCCGTGAGCGCATCACGGCGTACCACCGGCCGCGTGGTTTCGACTATGTCGTCGAGCGAAGCATCCCGCCATCGCGCCATGAAGGCGGCCGGATGACGTTCACCGAGGTTCCCGGCGGCACCTGCGTGCGGTGGTCGACCACTGCCGAGGTCCGGTTGCCGTTCGCCGCCACCATCACCCGGCTTTTGGTCCGGCCGCTTCTCATTCGGGCCTTCACCGCTATTCTCGACACCGCCGACACTGCTCTGCGTACGACCGGATCCACCGGACCGAATCGCTCGCTCTGATCCGCTCTTTCGGGCTTCCCGGTGGTTGTCAAGATCCGCACGGGAAAGCGACCTGGCGCTATTGCGTTCGAAACCCGCGAGCTTTCGCTTTCCTGAGCGTACCAAAAGCCAGGAAAAAGATGACATATGTAGATTGATTTTTGGTCGACTTTGGGTAGGTTTGCTCTCGGCGCGGAAAGTGTCGCCGAAATCCGGAAAAAGGAGAATCAAGAGCAATGAGAGCCCGATCTGGGGTGGTGAGCTTGGTTTTCGCGGCAGTGTGTATGGCTGCCGCGTTGACTGTGACGGCTGCCCCCGCAACGGCAAGCAGTCCGCCAACGGGGAGAATTTCTCCGATTTCTTCGGCCGGACAGCATTGTGCGGTGTTTTTGGACCGCGTCACGCCGGGCCGGTCAGCGATGAAGGTTGTCTCGCGGAGTTGTTCGGCGGCAGGAAAATCCGCGCTGGCGGTGCCGGACAGTGCGGCGGACACCGCGTTGGTCACTGTATTCGCCGACCAGAACTATCTCGGCGGCTCGTTCACGTACTATGACACACACGGAAATGGCACCTGTGATGCTACCGGGTATTCGTTCGATGATGTCGCGGAGAACAACGCCTGGCTGAATGGCATCTCGTCCATGCGCGGTTATGACCGCTGCACTGCGGCGGAAATCTACACGACGATCAACCGCCAAGGATCCCCGTGTTTCAGCCAGGAGTCGCCGGCTGACGGCGGCCCTATTCCCTACGTTGGCGATGTATGTAACGACCATGTCCGCTCGTTCCGTATCTGGGCCCGCTAGGCACCGAACAGGAGAGACGAAAATGTCGAAGAGATGGAACGTGGCTGCCCTGGCCGCGAGTGCGATCGCCGTGACCATGATCGGTTCGTTGTTCGTGTCGAGCAACGCGCAGGCGGCCGCAGCCAGCCCGAACATTGTGGCGATGAACTGTAAATCCGGTATTGACTACTTCCAGTTCGACGTTCCGACTTCCGATGGCGACTCGTACTGTTTCGCGTACGCGGGCTCGCTCCCGCTGAATATCGCGGATGTTGACTACTTTCAGGCGGGCAACAACTCGGGATCCTTCACCTATCTGGACCCGAGCACAAAAACCTGCAGAATCAGAGCGTTCACCAAAGGTGATTATAGCAAGATGCCCCTGGTGGATATTCTCTCTCTGACCATTATCTCGGACAACTAAACCGCCTAACAGAACATCGCGCACTGCGTCTTCGTTGTTGACAATCCCGCACTTCTCTCGTGAGAGTGCGGGATTGTTCCGTGGTCAACAACACTGTGCGGCTACGGATCAAACTGTCAGTCCTGTGTGGTCTTACGGGCGCGGAAGGCTGCTGCCTTGACTCGGCCGCGGCATGCGTCGGAGCAGAAGTGACGTACGGCGTTACGGGAATTGTCGACGTAGACGCGGTCGCAGTGCGGTGCTGTGCAGACTCCGAGGCGGCCAGCGAGATCGCTGCCGATGGCCAGGGCGAGGGCGGCGGCGCATCCCGCGGTCCATCCCACCGAGAAGCTGTCGTCGGTGCCGTGGAAGTGAAGTTGCCAGGGCTCGTTGTCGACGCGGTCGAGTTGAGGGCGAGCGCCGGTGGTGCGCATCAGGACGTTCACGAGTTCAGCGGCCCGGTCGGTGTGGCCACTGTCCACGGCGTCGAAGACCGCTCGCATCTGGCGGCTCGCGTGCGCGAGATAGACAGCGTGCCTCGGCTCGACCGCGGCGCGGTCACGGGCGGGCGGCAGCGTGTCGCGAACGGCTTGGGGGAGTTGGTCACCCTGTGGGGCGGTGTACGCACGGCCTTGCCGGGCTCCGTCGGTCAGCGCGTTTACGAGCGAGACGGCCACCTCGAGGAGCGCCGCTACGTGACCATCGAACATCACTTGACTGGTCACTCCTTCGCCCTTTAGTGTCTATGCGTCACCGACGATAGCAGGTTCGCTGGTGACGACCGGGAGGGTTCGTGCAAGAGTTGCCACGTGCGGTGCGGCTGCTGATCGTGGCGCGAGCAGTGAACCGGCTGGGCGCGTTTTCCCTGTCGTTTCTTACCGTGCTCATCACCACGAGGTTCGGGGCCAGCGCAACTGTCGCCGGATGCGTCAGTGCCGCCTTCGGTCTCGCCACGATCCCTTCTCGGCTGGTCGGCGGGCGGCTGGCCGACCGAATCGGCCGACGCCGGACGATCGTGGTTGGTCTGGCGGGGTGCGCGGTGGCACAACTGGGCCTCGCCGCCGCGAATGGCCTGGTGATGGTCATCTGCTGTGCGGTGCTGTTGGGCCTGGTCTTCGAGATCTATCAACCGCCAAGTCAGGCGATGATCGCCGACGTCGTGGCACCGAATGAGCAGGTCCGTGCGTACGGCCTGCTGAACGTGGCGCTGGCCGCAGCGGGTATGGGTGCGGGCCTGCTGGCGGCATTCGTGGGCCGCTGGGACCTACGGTGGCTGTTCGTCATCGACGCCCTCACGTGCCTGCTCTGCGCCCTCACCGTGCGCCTCGTACTACCCGCGGACCGTCGCGCGGCAGCAGTGAAGACAACCGATCCGGAGCCTGTGATTGCTCCGTGGCGCGATCGCGTCTTGCTCCGCATGCTCGCCGCCGGAACGTTGTTCGCGATCATCTACCTCCAGATCATGATCACGCTCCCGCTCGCCTTGGACCGGGCCGGAATGAGTCCTTCAGACGCGGGCTTGTTGTTCACCACCTCCGCACTGACTATCGCCGCGGGACAACCGCTGATGCGTTGGCGCCTGCTCTCCACAATGTCCGCGCCCGCCGCCTTCGTTGTCGGCTATGGATTGTTGGCACTGGGACTTGCCGGATACGGGTTCGCTCGCGGCCTGCCCGCATACCTGGCGGCAACCGTGGTGTGGAGCGTGGGCGATCTGCTCCTCGTTGGCCGCGCCTACGCACTCGTAGCTGGTCTGGCCCCGCCCGGCGGCAAAGGGCGATACTTGGCGGTCTACGGCACCAGTTGGGGCATCGCGGGTATCGCCGCCCCGATTTTGGGAACGCAACTGCTTCAGCATGCCGGGCCGGTCGGCTTGTGGACCGCGATGGCGCTTGCCTGCCTGCTGCTCGCGGCCCTGCAACCCGCCATGGTCCGGGCCGCGACTCGCCCTGGAAAGGCTGAATTTCAGCCGAAGGGGACGGACAGTAAGGCGGCCGGAACGAGTGTGCCGGAGCGGCAATAGCCCAGGGTGTGGCCGCTCACCAATACTGCCACCATCGCGCCATCCGCCTGGTCTGGCGTTTGAAGGCATGTCAGCCGCGCCCCTGGTACCTATTCACTATGGCCGTGCTTTCGGCGTCCAAACACGCGGCGAGGGCATTTCGCATGGAACTCACCCTCCCGATCGGATGATGCCGCGGCGGGGACGCATTGAACGGTACCGTCGTCTGGCGGAGAGCTGCGACAGCGTAACTATTCTCGATCTGCCTCGCTAACGGGCCGCGGGGATGTCTTCCTGAGTGCGGAAAGATTGGCGAGACCATTTCCGTGGTGACGCGAGGTCGCCAAGGAATCACCTTCCTGGTTAGGGGCGGTTTCCGGGTCGCGACGGCGGGTCTCAGTTGTTGGCTAGTCCTACGACGAGATTGATGGTGGCTGCGATGACCACGGCACCCAGGACATACGAGATTAACGCGTGGCGGAGGGCGGTCCGGCGGATGTTCTTGGTCGTCAGATCGGTGTCCGAGACTTGGAAGGTCATCCCGATGGTGAACGCCAGGTAGGCGAAATCGCTGTAACGAGCGTCGTCGTCCTCATTGAAGTCAACGCCGTGTGCGTGGTCGGAGTAGTGGATTCGGGCGTAGCGGGTGGTGAAAACGGTGTGCACACTCAACCAGGACAGCGCGACGCTGCAGACACTCAGGCCGGCTTGGATGTCTTTCTGGCTGCCGGTCGAGGTGGCCAGCAGCAGCAGGCCGACCGCGGCCAGGCTGGCCAGTGCCGCGCCGACCACCAGAAGATCGGTGAGCGTACGCCCGGGATCCTCGGCAATCGCGTGTTTGCGGGTGCTCGGGCCGTCCATCGGCCAGATGGTGATCCAGACCCAACCCACGAAAACGGCGGCGGCGCACATCCAACCCACCAGGATTGCGTACCGCCAGCCAAAAGCGGTGGTGCACAGCGCGCCTGCCACGATCCCGGCGGCGGCGGCCACCATGACCCGGACCCTGGCGGTGACCGTACTTGTTCTGGCTACCTCGGTCGTCACTGCGCCTCCGATGCCCGGCCTCGCCGGTGGTGCCCGCCGCGGTCCCTGAGCGTGAATCCACCATGCCAGCCGGCGCCACCGCCCGCAGAACGGCGGCCCCTCGCCGCAGTGGTCTCAGACCCGGATCGTCGGCCGGTATCCACTTGGGATCACTGTCCTGAGACAGATGCCGGTTGAGGACCCGCTGCCGGAGAGTAGACCTGGCGATCGGGCGACTGGTCCGGTCGAGTATTCGGAAGGAAGTGTCAGCCAGATGAGAACACCTAGATGGGCACTGGTGGCGGTCGCCGTGGTGGCGGTCGGCATCCTCGGCGGTGGCGCAATCGCGACCACTGCCTACGCGACGGCCCCGAACTCCAGTCACGTGGAGAAGGGCAGCAAGCCAAAGCCGCCTGGCGCGCCGCTGAACGCCAACGGCGTCGTGACCGCTCTCAAGACTGTGAAGGGCGGGCAGGCGGTCGTGCTGCGGACCGCGACCGGGAGCGCCACCGCGCTGCTGACGCCCAAGACCTCCATCGTGACGACAGCTGGAAAACCGGCGACCCTCGCGGTCGGCGAGAACGTGGTCGTCAAGGGCTGGCAGGCCAAGCCTGGATCACTGCAGGCCGTGGTGGTCGTGGTTCGCTAGTGTCCCGCGGCGCACACTCGGGACACTGATCACCTGCGCTGGAGGTTGGCCATGGACGCGGTGCGTACGGTGCGGCGGCCGCTCGTCGTCGACGCTGCCCTTGCGGTGGTCCTCGCCGGCGGCTCGCTGGCCCTGGCGAATGTGAGTTTCCTGGGTGACAAAGCGCTGGTGCTGTTTGGTGCCGATCGGGTGCCGGCCGTGCTGGGGTGGTGGATCGCCACCGCCGTCGCGCTCGCCGCGTTGCCGTGCCGCCGGAGTTATCCGGTGCTCGTCTTCTGGTCCACCGTGGCGATGGCGATTTACCACATGTCGTGGGGATGGGGGTGCTGCCTGCCGACGCCGCCGTGTTGATCGCGCTGTTCGCGGTGGTCGACCAGCACCGGATTACGGTCTCGCTGGCGGCCACCGCGGTCGCCCTGCTGGCCCTGTTCGGTTGGTCGTCCTATGTGGACGCCGTCAGTCCGGCGGCCAAGGCGTTCAGTTCCCAGCAGGTGTCCTTCGCCAAACCTGTCTACAAGAACCTGCAGCTGGATCCGCACGGTACGCATGTACCCACCAGCTGGGGTGGGTTCGACGTGTTGGTGCTGATCCTCTGCCTCGGCTGGCTGGCGGGGCAGGCGCCCAGGCATCGCCGTGCGTATTTGGAGGAGGCGCTGCGGCACGCCGCGGACGGCGAACGGGACCAGGTGCGGCTGGCCGCGCTGGCGGTCGCCGCTGAACGCGCCCGGATCTCCCGGGAACTGCACGATGTCGTCGCACACAGTCTGTCGGTCATGGTCGTCCAGGCGCAGGGCGGGGCCGCGGCGCTGGACAGCGAAAGCCCGGACACGCGGCTGGCGCTGGATGCGATCGTGGACACCGGGCGGCAGTCGCTGGCCGAGATGCGCCGGCTCCTTGATGTCCTGCAGGACTCGCCGGATCGCTCGGTCGACTGGCGGCCGCAGCCTGGCACCCGCCAGCTTCCCTCGCTCATCGACCGGATCCGGGACACCGGCATGCCGGTCGACTTCAGCGTCGACGGGGTCGTACGCGCACTCCCGCCAACAATCGACGTATCCGCTTATCGCATCGCCCAGGAGGCACTCACCAACGTGGTCAAACACGCCGGCCCCGATCCGTGCGCTGCGGTTCGCCTCAGATATGAGGACAGCCAGATTCTCCTCGAGGTCACCGATCACGGCACCGGCCCGACCGAGCCGATCGAGCCAGGCCATGGCGTACGCGGGATGCGGGAACGCGCGGCGCTGCTCGGCGGGGATCTCGAGGTCGGACCCAAGCCCGACGGTGGCTATCGAGTGTGGGTTCGGCTGCCCACCACGGTGGTCCCATGACCACCCGCGTGGTGCTGGTCGACGACCAGGAGCTGGTACGTACCGGCTTCCGGTTGATTCTCGCCAACACCGAAGACCTCGAGGTGGTGGGTGAGGCCGCGGACGGGATCGAGGCGATCAGCACCGTCGCGAGAACCGCACCGGACATCGTGCTGATGGACATCCGGATGCCCGGTCTCGACGGAGTCGAGACCACCCGCCGCATCCTGGCCCGGCCCGAGCCGCCGAAGGTGATCATCCTGACCACTTTCGACCTCGACCGGTACGTGTACGCGGGCTTGCGGGCTGGCGCCAGCGGGTTCCTGCTCAAGGACACCATGGCCAGCGAACTCATCCACGCGGTCCGGGTGATCGCCGCCGGCGAGGCGGTGATCGCCCCCACCACCACCCGCCGGCTGCTCGAGCGGTTCGTCGACGCGATGCCGGCCAGCGACCCGCCAGCCGCCGCCGCGGTGGCAGCCCTCACCAACCGTGAACGAGAAGTCCTCGAACTGATCGCGTACGGATTATCCAACGCCGCCATCGGCGCGAAGCTGTTCCTCACCGAGGGAACGGTGAAGGCTCACGTCAGCCGCATCTTCACCAAGCTCGGACTACCGGACCGCGTGCACGCTGTCATTTTCGCCTACGAGACCGGGCTCATCCATCCAGGAATGCCCTCTCCCTAACGGAAAGAGCCAGCTGGGCATCAGGGTCCACAGTGGACACCACCGGATCGGGAAGTCGGCAGGTCACGGTGACGATCGCGGAGTGCGGTGTGGCTCAGTGGTGGTTACCGAATACTTGGAGGCCTCGAACCCGCGGTGGGCTAGTTTTTGCCCGGGCTGTTCGGAGTATTCGCCAGCAGTGCGTGGCGGTGCGCCAGGGCGGCCGCCTCGGTACGCGTACCGACGCCGAGTTTGGTCAGGATGCGCTGCACGTGGCTCGCCACCGTGTTGGTGGAGATGAACAGCTCGACGGCGATGCTCGCGTTGGAATGGCCTTTCGCGAGTACGCGCAGGACCTGCAGCTCGCGGCGGGTCAGCCCGAAGTCCGCGCCGGCCGGCTCCCGCTGTTCGTCCAGCCGTGCGCGTACGGCGAGATCATCGATCCGTGACAGCAGCGGCGCGGCCCGCAGATCGGCGGCGATCATCCGCGCCTCGCGCAGCCGCAGCCGGGCACTGGATCGACTGCTGACCGCCAGAGCGACCGCGGCTCCGGCGGTCAGTGCCGACGCCAGCTCGTACCGATGGCCGAGGTCACGCCAGGCCGCAGCCGCCGCATCCCACTCTTTGAGTGACCCTTTTCCCGCCAATGCTTGGAAAGTCACCAGCTGCGCGGCTGGGAGCGCGGGTAGCACTGAGATCCCGAAAGCCCCGGCAAGCAGTGACCGAAGAGCCTGAAGCCGTGCCGCGACCTCGGCGACCACCTGCCGGTTCCGCGGTTGGGTGGCCAGCCGTGCTCGCTGCGTGCGCGCCGCGGCCAGTACGACCCACAGGCGGTCGGGGGACAGCGGCCAGTCATCTGGTGGCGCGGCGAGGAAATTCCCGACGAGCTGGTCTGCCAGGTCCAGATCGCCTCGCTCCAGCGGACCGGAAATGGCGACATAGCCGACTGTTCTGGCGATCTCCGGGGAGCCGGGATGGCGGTTCGCGAAGTCCTCCAGCCGGCCGGCAAGGTCCGCGAAGCGGTCCTGGTCGCCGCGCCGGAGTGCGATCATCGCGGCTCAGACCTCAGTGCGGCGGCGTACAGAGGTGGCGGATCATCGGCGAGCGCCTCTTCCGCCACCTCGATGGCCTCGTCCCACCGACCAAGCTGTGCCAAGGCCCAGGTCCGGCATGCGGCCAGCATGCTTCCTCGTGAGCGACCCTGGCCGAACCGCTCCGCGGCCCGCTGACCGGCCCGCGCCAGCTCGGCCACCGCCTCGAAGTCGCCGGCCACACCCATCGAGGTCGTCTGCCATTGCATGCTGGTGAGGTACGTGTGGTGGTCACCCGCGGCTTCGGCCTCTTGGCGGCTTTGCACGTAAAGCTCGGACGCGCGCTGGACGTTGCCATCCGCGTTTTCGGCGTATCCAAGTGCCAGCAAGGCGGGTCCCCGACCGCTCCCCAGCCGCAGTGCCTCGGTCGCGGCGCGCCGGCAGGTGCCGAAATCAGCGTCGATGGCCGCGACGAACGCCAACGCGGCGAGCAACTCACCGCGTACGTCATCGGCCACACCCCGCGGCACCAATGCGACGGCGGCCTCCACGTCCGCCCGGCCACCCGAGTCGATCCGGTTGCGTAGCCGCCCGCGCAGCTCCAGCAGCCGCGCCACCCGGACCGGTTCGGCCGTGGGGTCCAGGCCCGCGATGGCCGCGGTGCCGTGCGCCATGCCGGCGGCCGAGTTGCCGGCCGAAAAACTCGCGGCGGTGGCGCGTTCGTGGACCGATACCTGGTCGGTCCTGGTCAGCTGCTCGGCGCCGGGAACTCGCGGCCACAGGTCGAGCGCGCGTTCGAGCAGGTTGAGCTCTTCGTCGTACGCGTACTGCTGGCGCGCCAGGTCCGCTGCCAGCAAAGCGGCGGGCAGCGCCAGCGCCGGCTCGCCGGCCGCGGTCCAGTGCTCGGCCAGCGCCGCCGGATCGGCGACAGTCCGCGCGTACCGCCGGTGCAGCCGCCGCCGGTCGTGCGGCAGCAGCGCCTTATAGACCGCCTCGCGGATCAGGTCGTGCCGAATGGCGTAGCCGTCGTCCCGTACGACGAGCTGCTCGTGGTCGACCAGCGTTCGCAACGCGCTGTGCAGATCGACTTCCGGCAGCTCGCCGACGGTCAGCAGTTGCTCTTCGGACACGGTCGTGCCGGCGACCGCGATGACCGGCAGCAGGGATTGTGCCTGCGCAGGCAGGGCGGCGACGCGGTCGAGCAGCAGTGTTCTCAGGTTGCCTTCGAAGTCCTCGGTGGCATGGAGCGCCTCGACGAACAGCGGATTGCCGCCGCTGCGCCGATGGATGAGGCTGCTGCGTACGGGATCCGGCGTACGCCCGCCGATCGCCGCCAGCAACTCGGCGACGTGCGGCCGGCCCAGTGGTGGCAGATCCACTCGTACGACGTCGCCGCGCCGACCGAGCTCGGCCAGCACCTGGCGGCCGGGGTGGCCGGAGGCCAGTTCGCCGGTGCGCACGGTGGCCAGCAGCAGGACCGGCCGGTCGGTCAGGTTGCGGGCCAGATAGACGAAGACCTCTCGGCTGGACGCGTCCGCCCAGTGCAGGTCCTCGACCACCAACACCACTGGGCGGCGGGCGGCAGCCCTGCTGACCAGCGTCAACAGCTCCTCGAGCAGGCGCGTACGGCCGGCTGGCGCGGGCGTCAGGCCGGGCAGCCAGGCGGCCAGCGCGGACCCGTCGAGCGGCAGCAACGCGTCGACGCCGGCCCGGCCGAGCTGACGTACCAGGTCGCGCAGGATTGCCACGAACGGGACGTAGGGCGCGGCGTTCGCGCCGACCTCCAGGCAACCGCCGGCCAGCAGGAGCGGCTCGCCGGGCAGGTCGGCGGTCGCGGTGGTCACCAGCCGTGACTTGCCGATGCCGGCTTCGCCGGACACCAGCACGGTGACCGCCGTCCCCCGCCGCGCCCGCTGGTACGCGGCGTCGATGCTGGCTCGCTCGCTGCCGCGACCGATCAGCACAGAGCTGATCATTGCTCGACTTCCTCGGTTTTCATCAGATCTGGTGACGACGCTGGCCGGTCGGCGATGCAGACTTGCCCCAGCGTATTCATTGCCGAAGGGATCAACGTGATGGAGCGCCCGAAAGTCCTCGACGAGCTCCCTAAGCCGATTTCCCAGGAGGTGATCAACTCGCACATTACGCCGCGATTCGCGTTTATCGGTACAGACGGATTTCCGCGGGCGTACCGATGGCATTCCGCAGGAATAGGTCGGACGTTGTCGTGAAGGGGTCGTACAAGCGGCGCGACGACCAGATGTACGTGATCAAAGCCCCTTGGAATCACCTGAGCGCTCACAAAAGGGGCGCCGGCCCGCACTGGATCGTCCCAGCGCGGGAACAATCAGTTGGAGGACTGGATGCGTAAGTTGATTCTGGGATTTTATGTTTCGCTTGATGGTAAAAGTGCTGACGGGGACAATGGGATCCGGGACGTCATGATGGGAATTGACGACCTCGAGCAGGAGGAGTATTTCGTTGCCCGACTGTGGGAGGCTGGGGCCTTCTTGATGGGCCGGAACACGTACGAGGCTATGGCTGGTTACTGGCCCGCCTCTGTTCACCCGTCCGCCAAGGCGATGAACGAGATCCCCAAGGTGGTGTTCTCCCGGACCCTCAAAACCGCTGATGACTGGCCCGAGACCCGGATCGCGGGCGGTGACACGGCCGAGGAGATCGCCAAGCTCAAGGCCGAGCCCGGCAAGGATCTCGTCGCCGCCGGCGGCACCCAGTTCCAGCACTCGCTGATCAAGCTCGGCGTGGTCGACGAATACCGAC
The DNA here is from genome assembly GCF_039530045.1 of Fodinicola feengrottensis. Classification (NCBI taxonomy): domain Bacteria; kingdom Bacillati; phylum Actinomycetota; class Actinomycetes; order Mycobacteriales; genus Fodinicola; species Fodinicola feengrottensis. The sequence goes on from NZ_BAAANY010000043.1 coordinate 81,914, forward strand.
TGTGGGTGCTCCCCGCCGTCACCGGCAAAGGCGCGCCCCTGTTCCCCGAGTTGGCCGCGGCCGTACGGCTGCGCCTGGTGAAATGCACGACCTTCTCGTCGTCCGGAATCCTCGAACTCTGTTACGTACCAGCGGACAAGTAAAGTCCGCAAGCAGGGCGATCTGACGCCAACCTCTGGCCAGGGTGTCGAGGGTGCACGAGAAAAGGAGGCGCGGCAGTGAGCGGTACCAAGGTGTTGGTGGCGGGAGCGAGTATCGCGGGGCCAGCGCTGGCCCATTGGCTGCGTCGGCGCGGAGCCGAGGTGACCGTGGTCGAGCGGGCCCCTGGACTGCGTCCGGGTGGGCAGGCGGTGGACGCGCGCGGGGTGGCCAAGGAGGTCATTCGGCGGATGGGGCTGGACGCGGCGGTACGCGCGGCGCGCACCGACACCGCTGGCGCGTACACAGTGGACGTGGACGGGAACGTGCTGGAGACCTTCCGCGCGGAGGACGACGGCGGCGACGGATATATCTCGGAGGTCGAGATCTTGCGCGGGGACCTGTCCCGGGTGATCTACGACGACACTCGGGATGGTGTCGAGTACGTCTTCGACGACCGGATCGCCGAGCTTAGCCAGGACGCCGACGGGGTCGACGTGGTCTTCGCGGGCGGTGACCGGCGGCGCTTTGATCTGGTGGTCGGCGCGGATGGGCTGCACTCGTCGCTGCGAGCGATGGTTTTCGGGCCGCGTGAGCGGTTTATCCGCCATCTCGGGCTGGTGTTGGCTTTCTACAGTGTGCCCAACGAGTTCGAGCTGGGTCGCTGGCTGCTCGACTACCAGGAGTCCGGGCGCTCCGCCGGCCTGCGGCCGCTTCCGGACGCCAGCCGTGCGATGGCGATGCTTTCTTTCCCCGCGGCCGATTTCGATGTTGACTACCGTGACGTTGAGGCGCAGAAGGGCCTGTTGCGCGAGCAGATGGCCGATTTTGGCTGGTTGACTCCGCGCATCCTCGCGCATCTGGACGACACTCCGGACTTCTATCTTGACCAGGTCGCGCAGGTGGTGATGGACCGCTGGTCGAGCGGACGGGTGGGGTTGCTCGGAGACGCGGCGTTCAGCTCGTCGCCGATGTCGGGGGGAGGCACCGGACTGGCCCTGGTCGGCGCGTACCTGCTGGCCGGAGAGCTGGCCTGCGCCGAGTGGGACCCGGCGGCCGGGTTCGCCGGCTATGAGCGGCGGATGCGCTCGTTCGTCGAGGCCAACCAGGAGATCGGTCGGTTGCACGTGCGCAGCCTCCTCCCCGGTCCGGCCACTGAGCCGGGTACGGAGCCCGAGTGGGACATGGAGCTGATCGAGCGTGCGATCAACGGCGTCGAACTGCCCGACTACGCAGGGGTGCCGGACTCCGAGGCCCCGACCGGAACGCCGATCACCTCGTCGGCCAAGCCGTAGGCCATCGCCTCGTACGCGGTGAACCAGTTGGGTGCTCGGTGATTTCGTACCCGAGCACCGCACCAACGGTCACGTTTCCGGAAGATGAAGGTGGCTATGTGAACTCAGATGTGCACGGTTGGCCGGTAGGTGAGCTCTTGGGTGTGGCCGTCGAGTGTGCGGCTTTCGAGTAATTCGAGGTCGAAGTCGGCTGCGCCGTGGAAGATTGGTTCGGTTCCGGTTTGCCCGGTGATCACGGGGAAGACGGTCAACTGGATGCGGTCGACTAGCCCGGCGGCCATCAGTGCCCAGTTCATCGACAGGCTGCCGTTTGAGCGCAACGGCACCTCGGACTGTTCTTTGAGTTTGGCGACGATGTCGACGGCGTCGCCGTTCACGAGGGTGGCGTCTGGCCAGTCGAGGGGTCCTGTGAGGGTGGTTGAGATTACCGTTGTCGGTAGGTTTCTCATTCGGGTGTTCACTGGGTCGAGCATTTTGGTGCTGGGGCCAAGGAGTCTCATGAACTGCCGATAGGTGTTGGCCCCGAACACCATCCGCTGCTTCTGGCCGTACAAGGCGAGACGGTGTTCGAGGAACTCCGGGCCTTGTTTGCCCCAGTAGCCGCCCCAGTTGCCGCCGTTGAATGAGCCGAAGCCGTCGAGGCTGGAGAAGATGTCGAAGGTGTAGGTCGCGGCCATGATGCTCTCCTTGAGCGAGGGGTTGTCGTTCGATTGCTTGGGACGCTATGGGCGGACTTGCCGAGAGCTTCACGCTTGCTGGGCCGGCTGGGTTTCGCGGATGCGTTCCTCGACGGTGAGCTTTCCCGACGGGCTGCGATATGTCTAAGACATGATGGAGCTGGTGGTGAGATCATCCAGCAATGATCAGTTCGCAGCAGCTGGAGTATTTCCGTGCGGTGGCGCGAGAATTGCACTTCACTCGCGCCGCCGCGCAGCTGCGGATCGCGCAGCCGGCGCTGTCGCAGCAGATCCGCAAGCTGGAGCGGCAGCTGGGGGTCACGCTGTTCGAGCGGGACAACCATCGGGTCGAGATCACCGCCGCCGGCCGGGCGCTGCTGACGCACGCTGAGCGGATCCTGTCCGACCTGACCGCCGTGGACGAGGAGATGTCCGGCTGGGCCGGCGGCACCCGCGGCCGGGTGCGCCTGGGCACCGCCCGCGGCTTGGCCGCGGCACTGACCCGGATGCTCGCCAGGTTCGGTGAGCAGTATCCGCTGATCGTGGTCGAGCTGCGGGAGGAGAGCACCAGCGCCATGGTCTGCGACCTGCACGCCGGCCAGCTCGACGCGGCGACACTGGGTGCGCCGCCGAGCCCGGACGACATCCGGTTGGCCTATCACCCGCTCGGCCGCGAGCCACTCGTCCTGGTCACCGGCGCGAATGGTCCGCTGGCTGGCCGGCAGCAGGTACGCATCGCCGACCTCGACGGCGTGGACCTGCTGCTTTACAGCCCCGGCTCGGCCGTACGGGAGTCGATCGTGGCGGCCCTCGCGGCGGCCGGCGCCAGGCCACAGATCCGCTTCGAGGCCCGCGAGTACGGCACCGCCCGGATGGTCGCCAACGCCGGCCTGGCGGTCGCGATCATGCCCCGAACGGTCGCGGAGGAGGCCGGCCCGCCGGTCGAAGTCATCCAGCTGCGGCCGGCGCCGACCTGGTCGCCGGCCCTGGCCTGGTCCGCGGAACGCCGGCCGGCGCCGGCTTTGACCGCGTTCCTCGATTTCGCCATCCAGCATCTTGATAAGCATTCCGACTCACCATCAGCTCTATAAGCTCTTGGACATCTCACTGCGTGCTGCTCAGGCTGGAGTCAACAGACCGGACTTGGGAGCGGATAGTGAATCGATACGCACGTGGTGAGTCGGAATTCAAAGGCCTGATGGGCAGCTCACCTGGGCAGACGCTGGCCGAGGTGCGGCGCCGCTCACCCCAGCTGTACGACGCGGTGGTCGAGGGAGCGTTTGGCGGCACCCTGTCCCAGGCCGAGTTCGACCGGGCCGGACGCGAACTCGCGACCGTCGCGGTGCTGGCCGCGCTGGGCGGAGCCGAGCCGCAGCTCGCCGTACACACACGGGCCGCGCTGGACCACGGCATCGTGGCTTCTGAGCTCCGCGCGTTGTGCGAACACGTGTCGGTCTACGCCGGATTTCCCCGTGCGCTCAACGCGCTGCGGGTCGTCGACGAGGTGCTGGCCGAGGCCGGCATAGCGCGACCGGCCGAACTGCGTCGCGTACAGCTGCGCGACCACGAGACGGTGGTCGCCGAGCGCGGCGACAGTGGACCGGCCGTCGTCCTGGTGCACGCGCTCGGCCTGGACTGGCGGATGTGGGAGCCGGTCCTGGACCAGCTCGCCGACGGCCGCCGGGTGTACGCGTACGACGTGCGCGGTCACGGTTGGGCCGCCGGCTCGCCGACCCCGTTCACCATGGCCGACACCGCCAACGACCTGTTCGGGGTGCTCGACGCGCTGAAGATCGAGCGCGCACACCTGGTCGGTCTGTCCTACGGTGGTGGCATCGTCCAGGCCGCCGCGGTCCGGCGGCCGGACCGGGTGGCGTCGCTCGCGTTGCTCTCCACCACCGACTATCCCTTCGACGCCTTCGAAAGTCGCGCCCGGTCCGGCGAGACCGACGGCATGCGCGCGCAGGTCGTACCGTCGCTGACCCGCTGGTTCACCCCCGAGGCGCTGGCGGTCGGCGGCTGGGGCGTCCGGTACGCCCGCGAGCGGGTGCTGCGCGGGAACCCGCGGGACTGGGCAGCGGCTTGGCGGTCGTTCATCAGCCTTGACGTACAAGGAAAACTGGCCGACTTCGGCGGGCCGACCCTGGTGTTGGCCGGCGAACGGGACGTCTCCACCACACCGGAGATCATGAGCGGCATCGCCCGCCGCATCCCAGGCGCGACGTACCAGGAACTGCCCGGCACCCCGCACATGCAGACGCTCGAACAGCCCGAGCGGGTCGCCGCCGCGCTGTCTGATTTCCTGCCACAGTCGTGAAAGCGGCCTGGTATGAGCGGAACGGGCCGGCCGGTGACGTGCTCGTCGTCGGCGAACTTCCCGACCCGGAGCCGGGTTCCGGGCAACTGTGCGTACGCGTCGCGGCGGCCGGGATCAACCCCGCCGACGTGAAACGGCGCTCCGGCGCCGGCAATCGGGCGATGCGTACGCCCAGGGTCGTGCCCGGTGACGACGGCGCCGGGGTGGTCGACCGGGTCGGTCCGGGCGTACCGGCCGGGCGGATCGGCGAGCGGGTGTGGATCCACTCGGCCAACCATCGGCAGTCGTACGGCACGTCCGCCGAACTCGTGGTCGTACCAGCGGCTCAGGCGATCGGCCTGCCGGCCAACACGTCCTTCGAAGCCGGCGCGTGCCTGGGCGTACCGGCCCTGACGGCGCACCGGTGCGTGTTCGCGGACGGGCCCGTGGACGGTCGCACTGTTCTGGTCACGGGGGGAGCCGGCAGCGTCGCGCACTACGCGATCGAGCTGGCCAGGCACGGCGGCGCCACGGTCATCGCGACGGCGAGTACGCCGCGCAAGCAAGCCGCCGCGCGCGAAGCCGGCGCCCACCACGTTGTGGACTACCGCGAGCCCGACGCCGCCACCGCGATCCTCGACCTGGCCAGCGGCGGCGTCGACCGGGTCGTCGACGTCGCCTTCGGCGCGAACCTGCCCCTCACCTCGGCCGTGATCGCCACCAACGGGGTGATCGCGAGCTATGCCTCCGATGCCACGCCCGAACCGGGCCTGCCGTTCTATTCGCTGATGCGCCGGGGGGTGACCATCCGGCTGGTGCTGGTTTTCGTCATGCCGGAGGCGGAGCTGAGCGCGGCCGTCGACGACGTCACGCGGCTGCTGGAGCGGGACGTCCTCACCCATCCGATCGCCGCCCGGTACGCCCTGGACGACATCGCCACCGCACACGAAGCCGTCGAGCAGGGCCGGCTGATCGGCAAGACCGTCATCATTGCCTGACGGAGCCGGCAGGGTCACGTACGGCCGCGCAGGGCGGTGAGCTCGGCGGCTACCTGTTCGCTGGACGGGGGCCGTGGCCGGATCCACCAGCCACTGCAGCATCAGGCCGGTGACCAGCGCCAACGGCACCGAGCCGCCGAGGCCTTCGCGCGCTATCGACTGACCGCTCCACGGCGCCGCACCTGTCGAGTGCCGAACAAAACCCCACTCTCGACGTCGAGAGTGGGACAAAACCCCACTCTCGACGAAAAAGCCAGGCGAAACAAAGCCGAACCCAGCTCCCTGCCGGTACATCCTGCAGGGCGCCACCGGACTCACATCCGTCACGCCCCTCGCCCACTCCACGACGTTTGTCCAGTACGACACCGCCGGCTTAGTAGTGCCCAGCTTTTTGAGTCTGCAGGCCGTAACTAGGCGCCATATATACGCTCTATCCACGACTTGTCACACCGTGCAGCAGTCGCTGCGTACCTGGTTGAAGCAGGTCAGTGATGTTGCTGAAGTGACCAGTCACGAAGCTGCCGAACTGGACAACGACGAGGCCACGGCCAAGCTCCACTGGCAGATTGCCGGGCACTGCTCGCCCCCCGGAACATGACAATTCCTCATCGGACCTGCCTGGGCCGTCTGCCGTGCCCGCCCCGGGCCCCGCGCGGATCGGTTGTTCGGGGTTTGTCGTTCGACGCTCACGCCCCGATTCCGAACAACCAGAGTGCGGTAGACAAAGCGTCGGCCCAACCACCTCCGAAAGGTTCGCAAACGTGAAGTTCAAGCGTTCTTTTGTTGCTGTTGCGGTGGGAGTCGCCGTGACGTCGGTCGGGTTCGGGTTCGTCGCCCCCGCCAACGCTGGGGTCGCGAGTCCGAACTGGTGCCTGGCCGGCACCCAGACGGGCGATTCGACCGAGATTTACGTGGACATCAACGCCTGCACGGACTACGTCCCCTCGGTTAAAGGCAAAGCTGCTCAACGACGGATTCAAGGGCCACTTCCACTTCACCGGACCGCGTGGATACCACTACGACTCGCCGACCCAGCTCTGGCCGGCAGGCGCCTGGACGCCGCTTTACCCGGGACCGGGTCAGACGTACACCAACGACCTGGTGTGTGAGCAGTTTTGGCAGCAGGTTCCCGGTGGCGTCACTCCGGTCGGCGGGGTCACCTGCTGGCGTAACTGATCGCACAGCCGTAATGACCGACGGACCTCGAACAATTCGATGCGCGGTAAGCCAGGCACGGATTGATATAGCGAGTAATCGCTACCACCAGGCCGGTCAAGTATGAGGTATATGCCTGGCCAAGAGACTAGGGAATGGATGAGTACGTGAAGACGACGCTGATGAAATGCATCTGTGTAGGAGTCCTGGCGGGCGCTTCGGTTTTCGGTGCGACGGAGGCCGCTGCTGCTGCGGTAATGCCGGTATCCGCTTTTTCGCCCGACAACTTCGCATACGTTCGCGGGTTCTCGACCTTGGATTTGTGCAATCAGTACGGGGTCGCTCACTACAACGGCTATAACAATAGTTGGTTCTGTGTGCAGGACACCAATCCCAATAACGCGCCGTGGGCGCTGTACGCCGAGCAGGTTGCTTAGTCCAATCCTGGATGGAAGGTGTCTTGATGAGAAAGCTTATGGTTGGTTTTATCTCACTGGCGCTGGCAGTGGGACTGGTGGCCGTCGGACCAAATGGTGCTGCCGCGGCACAGCTCCGACCCGCTGACACTTATACGCGGGTGTGGACTGGCGTATCGGCGGTGAAGATCGCGAATGTCGGTTATTATTTGACGATCAATATGTGGCAGGACAACCAGAACGGTTGGTTCCACGGGCAGGTGACAGGCTTCCCGGCTGGTTGGGTCGGCCTGTATGACCGCAACTATAACCTCATCGCGGGAACTGGTGCGTCCAAGAACGTACAATGGACTCCGGATGCAAGCGGTGGCGGAACGCCTCAGAATACGCTTGAGATATGCGGGCAGGCCACGCCGCCGTCAGACAATGGTGTGTCCGGACAAGAGGTCTGCAGCGGCGTGGGAACCTGGACCTGAGGCGGTTGTTCTGTGTTGGCTTGACCTTGCCCCTGGGGCAGGGTTCGAGCATGTCGGGAGTACGGCCGACGCCGTACTTCCGACAGCTGACACAGACAGGATTTCCGATGGACGCGGTGAAACTGCCGACCGAACGGTCGCCCCGATGCCCGTTCGACCCACCCGCCGGACTGGCCGAGCTGCGGGAGCGGCCGGTACGCCGGATGCTGTTCCCCGACGGCCATCTGGGCTGGCTGGTGACCGGACACGCGCAGGTGCGCGCGGTGCTGGCGGACCCACGGTTCAGTTCCCGCCACGAGCTTGGCCACTATCCACTCGCCGACATCGGGACGCCGCCGCCGGCGCCGCCCGGGACACTGACCGCGATGGACGCGCCTGAGCACACGCGGTTCCGCCGGCTGCTGGTCGGGCGGTTCACCGTACGGCGGATGCGCCAGCTCACCGACCGGCTCGTCGAGATCTGCACAGACCACCTCGACGCGATGGAGCAGCACGGTTCACCGACGGATCTGGTGGCGGCGTACGCGCAGCCGGTGCCGGCGCTGATGATCTGTGAGCTGCTCGGCGTCCCGTACGCCGACCGGGCGTCGTTCCAGAGCCACATCGGCGTCCTGTCCGGGGTCGATACGACGATGGAGGAACAATACGCGGCGTACCAGACCCTGATCGACTACCTGGCCGGGCTGGTGGTGGCCAAGCGGGCCGTCCCGACCGACGACATGCTGAGCGAGCTGACGGCGAGCGACCTGACCGACACCGAGCTGGCCGGGGTGGCGACGTTCCTGCTGGGCGCGGGTTTCGACACGACGATGAACATGCTCTCGCTCGGCACGTACGCGCTGCTGCGCCATCCCGACCAGGCGGCGGCGCTGCGAGCGGAGCCCGAGCTGGCCGCGAGCACGGTCGAGGAGCTGCTGCGCTACCTGACCATCGCGCACACGGGCGCCCGGTACGCGATCGCCGACGTCGAGCTGGACGGCGAGCTCATCCGAGCCGGTGAGACAGTCGCGATCTCGCTTGCCGCCGCCAACCGCGACCCGGACAAGTACGCGGATCCGGACCGGCTGGACGTACGCCGGCAGGCGACCGGCCAGCTGGCGTTCGGCCACGGCATCCACCAATGCCTGGGCCAGCAGCTGGCGCGTACCGAGCTGCAGGTGGCGTTGCCTGCGCTGTTCACCAGGTTCCCGGACCTGCACCTGGCCGTACCGGCCGACGCGGTGCCGCTGCGCCAAGGAACCGACATTTACGGTGTGCTGCGCCTGCCGGTGGCATGGTAGGGCGGCGACACGAGGGAGAGGGACTGCGAGGCGCATGATCACCATCGGCCAGCTCGCGGCATCCGCCGGCTGTACGGTCAAGGCCGTCCGCCACTACCACGAGCGCGGCCTGCTGCCGGAGCCCGAGCGGGACGCCTCGGGCTATCGGCGGTACCGCGCCGAGCACGCGATCGCGCTGATCAAGATCCGCACGCTCGCTGAGGCTGGGGTGCCGCTGTCCCGGGTGAAGGAGCTGCTGGCCGCGGACGAGGAGCAGTTCGCCGCGGCCATCGCCGACATCGAGAGCGCGTTGCGTGCACAGATCCGGCGGATGGAACTCAGCAGGCAACGGGTGCTGCGCCTGCGGGCCGGCGACGAGCTGTTCGTGTCGGCCGAAATCGCCGACTACCTGCGACAGCTGGAGGAACTCGGCCTCAGCGAGCGTGGCGTACGGACCGAACGCGATCTCTGGATTCTGATGCACACCGTCTCGCCGGACGACGCCGCCAGCTGGGTCGCCGAGAAGCTGACCGCGATGGCCGATCCCGAGTTCCGCGAGATCTACCGTGCGTACGACGCGGCGTACGACTGGCCGGCCGACGACCCGCGGCTGCCGGCGCTGGCCGACCGTACGAGTCGCTGGCTGCTCAACCAGCCGCCCGGTCCGGACCACCCAGTACAGGTCGACCCGATCATCGTCCGGATGCTCCGCACGTCCGAGCCGGCCAGCTCGCCCAGTTGGCGGCGACTCGACGAGCTGCTCACCGATCTGTCCGTGGATCGGTAACCCGTTCCGCCTAGCCGGCCGCCGCCAGCGGCTCAGCGTCCGCGCTGCGGGTCAACGCCTCGTTCGCGTCGGTCTCGCGTCGCGTCCGGTCCAGGCGGGCGCGGGCGCCGGCGAGAGCGTCGGAACCGAGCAGCAACCGCAGAGGCGGTACGTCGGCGTCCACGACGGTGGCGATCGCCGCGGCGGCCCGCACGGGGTCACCGGGCTGATGGCCGGACACAGCCAGCGTGGAGTCGCGGCGCTTGCCCGCGGTCTGCTCATAGTCGTCCAGACGGGTGGGGGACTGCTGCATCGACTTCCCTGCCCACTGCGTACGCAGACCGCCCGGCTCCACGATCGTGACCGCGATGCCCAGCGGCGCGACCTCCGCGGCCAGCGACTCCGACAGACCTTCCAGCGCGAACTTCGTGGCGTGGTAGTAGCCGGTCGCGGCGAAGGCCGCCAAGCCGCCGAAGGAGGAGACGTTGACGATTCGCCCCGAGCGGCGGGCCCGCATGCCGGGCAGCACCGCTTTGAGGACCGTCACCACGCCGTGCACATTGGTCTCGTACAAGGCACGAACGGCGGTGTCCTCGCCCTCTTCAATGGCGGCCAGGTAGCCGTATCCGGCGTTGTTCACCAGGACGTCGATGCATCCGTACGTCTGCTCGCACGCCTGGACGGCCGCGGTCACCGACGGGGGATCGGTGACGTCGAGGGACAGCGCCAGTGCCCGGTCTCCATACCTGGCAGCGAGATCGGTCACGGTCGCGCGATCGCGTGCGGTGACCGCGACCCGGTCACCCCGGTCGAGCGCGTACTCGGCCAGCGAGCGGCCGAGGCCGCTGGAGCATCCGGTGATCAACCACACCGGCGATTTATCTGTTTCGGTTGCCATGCCTCCATGACACCAGCGGCTCCGCGGACGTGCCACACCCTGTTGAGGGTGGCTCTCGCAGGGTCAGCTTCCGCGGCGTCGTACCAGGATCAAGCCCGCGAGCAGCGGTAAAGTCGTACTGGATGACACGCGAGGACAACCAGCTCGGCTCCTTCCTGCGTACCCGCCGGGAGAAGATCGACGCCGCTTCCGCCGGCGTCGTGGACACCACGCGACGGCGGGTCACCGGGCTGCGCCGCGAGGAGCTGGCGTTGCTGGCAGGGGTCAGCCCGTCCTACTACACCCGGATCGAGCAGGGCCGCGACCGGCATCCCTCCCGTGAGATCCTCGAAGCGGTGGCCCGAGCGCTGCGCCTGGATGACACCGAACGGGCGTATCTGTGGTCCCTCGCGACGCCAGCGCTGGCCCCAGCTGACGCCCACGCCGTCCCCGAGCACACCGTGCGACCGGGGATGCTGCGCCTGCTGGAGCGTTGGGCCGACCTGCCGGCCTTCGTCGTCGCCCCCAACCGCGACGTACTTGCCGGCACCGCGCTGGCCGCTCGGGTCAACCCCGCGTGGAGCCCGGGACACAACCTGATCGAGTTCACCTTCCTCGATCCGCGCGCGCCGGAGGTCTACCCGGACTGGGAGGACATCACCCGGCAGGCCGTCGCTGGCCTGCGTACCACCGCGGCCGCGCGCCGCGCGGAGCTCGACCCTTTTGTCGCGGCTATGCGCGAGCGCAGCGAGACTTTCCGCGAGCTGTGGGACTCCCATGACGTGTACGAGCGCGTGATAGGCGACAAACGGCTGCGCGTCGACGGCATCGGCGTCCTGCTCCTCAGCTTCGAAACCTTCGCGCTCGCCGGACCCCAGGGGCACGTGCTGTACGTGTACTTTCCCCAACCTGAGAGCAAAGACGACACGGCACTGCGCAGCCTCGTCTAGCCGATCGCAACTCAGGAGTTCGGCTCGGCGCCGAGCGAGGCGCCGAGCGCGGCGTCGCGCAGCTCGCCGAGCTGGGCCGGCGTCAGCTCGCGGAGCTGGGGAACGTCCAGAAAGCCTGGCTGCCCGGGCCGACGACGAGGGTGGACCGGCCGAGCTGCTCCCGGTGTGCGGAGGCCACCGAGCGGTTGAGCGAGAACTCGACGCCGCGCAGGCCCGCCTGGCCAACCGGGACGGAGTCGAACTGCAGCGTGGTTCCGCCGCAGTAGGCGATCACACCACCGGCAACCGTACGAATGGTGAATCCGCCGGCTTTCAGCAGCGGCGTCGTATTGGCCAGATCGCGCGCGGTGACGGCCAGATGGACGCGGGTGACGTCGCGCATCAGGTGGTTCTTGTAGTCGTCAGACAGGTAACGCTCGCGGCTGATGTCGCCGGGAAATTCGGCGGGCTCGGTCTTGTTGGCGCGCGGGTCGGCGAAATACTCCGGTCTGTATTCCATTCCCCAGGCGCCGAACTTGTCGTACTGGTCAGTGGTGAACACCGCGTCAAACCACGGCACCGGCGCAGTGCCGTCGCCGAAGTCGCGGGTTTGGGTAAAGGTCAGCGGGTTCGCGATGCCGTCCGCACGCAGCCGGTCGACGACCGTGGCCAGCTGCCCGGTCCGTTCGACCGAGACACCCATTCCGGCCGAGCCGAACTGGTTGTCCGGCGCCGGTAGGTCACCGGTACCGAACAGCTCGAGGTAGGTGTTCTTGCCGTACACGTAACGGCCAGTCCACGATCCCTGACTGCCGGTCGTCGTACGCACCTCAAAGCTGGCGAAATCACGCAGGTAGGTCGAATGCTCAATGGCGTCGGCGGTGGTGCGGTCCAGCACCCCGTACGTGTGGTTGAAGTACAGCAACTGCTGGCCGTTGTTCTGCGCTGCCTGCGCCGTACTCGCGCCGGCCGCTGCCACACCTGTGAAAGCAAGCGTGAGCACCATGGTCGTTCGCAACAGTGTTTTTAGCCCCATGCGGCGATCCTAGGGTCCAGGTGCGCAGCTTTATCGATCTTTTACTGATTCGACAAACTTCCGCGCCACCCGGACTTTGACACTAATTCAGGTCAATTCGTTATACCGATGGCGGCGGCTAGTACGACGTCAACGAGCTGGTCGACTGCGTCCGGCCACCTGCGCTTCCCACCCGCGCAAAGGATTCTGCTATGGACGGAGGTTTCCAGCCAGGCGCGCATCCTGCTGGGAACCGGCGGCTCTCAGACTGGATCTATGCACGTGCCGTCGCAGTAGTAGAGCAAAAGGAACCCGCAGTCCGCTGCATGCACGTGGCAGTCGTACACGTCACCGGCTGGGGAGCAGTAGTTGGGTGAAGGGCCGCAGTAAGGACTGTCAACGCTGCAGTTGCAATCGGGTTCGGATGGGCTGTGCGGTTGCACCCGTGCGTAAGCGGGCGCAGGACCAAGGGTCGCGAGCAGCGTGCGCGTCTGGTCCCGGCCAAGGACGCGTTCGGCATCCGCTTCAACATTCTTGACCACCGTGTCGGGCGTCGCGGAGGTTCGGTCGTTCGAGAAGTATTTCTCTGTCGCGGCGATGGTGCGAACACGATCGAGTACGCCGGACTGCTCGGCGGTCAGACTCGGGTGGGAGGCGCGATAACGGTCGATTTGAGTGACCCACAGCCGGCTGCGTGCGCTTGCGGGCAATGCCTGGTAAATCGCCTTGCGGTAGGCCATCGAGTACGAAATGACCTCGTCGTACTCGGCCGGCAGGTTGTGGCGATGCGCCGCGACCCAGGCCTGCGCGGAGGTGTTGGCCTGTTCGGCAAACGCCGGCGTACGGCCGGTGAGGATCATTCCACCGGCCACCGCGATCCCGGCGGCGCCGAACTTCAGCAGCTGTCGGCGCCCCACCGCGGTTGACGGACGCGGAGTCAGCGTTTCATGGCGGAGCTGCCCAAGCGCCCGCACGACGCGCATCGACGAGCGTGGTCCGAGCAAACGCGCGAGCCGCGCTGTCATCCTCGTGCCGGTCCACGCACGCGGCCGTCCGTCCGTCAGCTGGATGAGCGTCGGTGCCCAGGGCGGATTCTCGCCGAGTGCCTCCTGCCGCCATCCGCGGACGTCGTCGCGCGACAGCGGCAGGATTTTCAGCCTGCCGCCGCACGCCTGGCTAACCGCCGTCGAGATTTTGGTGCATGTGCCACATGTGGCGTCGAACGCCAGTACCCAACGTTCACTCATGGCTGTAGACGGTGACATTGCGGATCGGATCCTCACAAGCCTTTCGAGCACGATGGAATGCTTGGGCGGACGTACGCGACGGATGTGCTGAACCACGCAACACGACGAAGAGATTCTCGTGGATTTGGCAATGCACCGCGCAGCTGACTCCGCCGGTGAAGATGCCAATGAGAGCGGCGGCGATCTCTTCGGCGGTGACATCGCCGCGTAGGAAGTCCTCCACGGTTCTGCGGGAACTTGATCGCCTGCCAGCTGTTTCGCGAGCGCGTGTTGGGTGCAGCTGCTTCGGCTGTTGACTCGAGTCGTACGGGTGCGTTTACTAACGTTCGACTCCATTACGGTCCTGACCGAAAAAGAAGGTGCGCGGATGTTCCTGATGCTCGTTGTCGGGTTCACGGCGTCGGCGTCGGCGATCGCAGCTGGCGCCGCGCCTGCTTCAGGGCCACTGCCGGGGAAGTCGTCCAGACCTCGGATCGACGACCTCGGCACCGGCGTCCTGTCGTCGCCGATCACTGGCGCGACGCAGGATGGCGGCAGTATTTACCTGGTCACGCGGGGCGTGACGCCGGCCGTCGTGGCGCGCTATGACGTGGCGACCGGTCGCGTGGTGGCGTCGGCTCCGCTTCCGGCCGGGACTGGTGGCTGGGCGGCGGCGATGTCCGGCGGAAAGGTCTATACGGGGATGTATCCGACCGCCGACATTGACCGGTACGACCCCGCGACCAACACCGCGAGCCGCGTCGTCCAGTTGCCGGGCGAGCAGTACATCTGGGATCTGGCCACTGCTCCGGACGGCACCTTGTACGCCGGGACGTATCCGGGCGGCGAGCTTTTCGCGGTCAGTCCGGACACCGGACAGGCGCGCAATCTCGGCGCCGTCGTCGCTGGTCAGCTGTATGTTCGGGCGGTTGCGGCGGCCCCCGACGGAACCATTTACGCCGGCACGGGCGGGGCGTCGGCGCACATCGTCGCGTATGACCCGAGCACTGGCCAGAAAACCGACATCAGCCCACCGGAGGTCCGCGAGGAGACCTTCGTCTACGACCTCGCGGCGAACGCTGACCACCTCGTCGCCGGGACGCAACCGACCGGCCGCCTGCTGATCATCAACCGGCGCGACCCGAGCCAGTACAAGGTCGTCGACACCGGCCAGGGCGTCGTCGACTCGGTCGCGATCAACGGTGGCCACGTGCTGCTGACGACCCGTGCGTCCGGATCGGTCTACGACTACGACATCGCCGCGGGCACGCTCACCGAGCTCGGCGACCCGATCGCCAACGACGAGACGCGCGGTGTCTTCTCCGTCGGCGGGCGCGTGGTCGGCGTCGCGGGCAGCGGGGAGATGTGGTCCATCGACCCGGCGACCGGCACGCACACGATCACCGATCTGGTCACCGCTGGTATTCCGGCAGGACCGGAACCTGTTCAATCCGTCGCCGTGCTGCACGACGAGAAGGTCGCGCAGGCATGTGTCGCCGGCAATTTCAGCCTTGGCGTGCACGACCTGCGTACGGGCAAGCTGACCCGTGTCCGCGATGGCGGCGAAGCCAAGAAGGCGCTGCCCGTCGACGGCAGGCTCTACATGGCGATCTATCCAGGCGCGTTCGTCGACACGTACGACCCGACGAGCGGCACGGTCGACCGCAAAGCCGCCATCGGCGGCGAACAGAACCGGCCAATGGCGATGCGGCTGATGCCCGGCGGGCGCGAGCTTGGGATTGGCACGCTGATCGACTACGGGAAGTCGGGCGGCGCGTTCTCGCTGTTCGATCTGCGCACCAACGCCGTTGAGCGCTATAACGAGGTAATTCCGCACCAGGCCGTCAGCGCGATCGGCGTCGCTGGACCGGTCGTCTATCTCGGCGGCAACACGTACACGGACGGCATCGACCCAGTCGCGACGGAGGCGTCGCTGGCCGCTTTCGACCTGCGGACGCGGACCGTACTTTGGCTCTGGAATGCCATTCCCGGCGCTCTGGGCTATGACGACCTCATCATGGGAGGCCCGCTGCTCTATGGTCTTACGAACAGCGGAACGATATTCGTCGCCGACCCCGTTCGGCGAAAGGTCCTCAGAACGTACGCCACCGCCGACCAGAGCGGCGGAATGTTCTTCGAGCGCGGCGGACAGCTTTACGGCGCGACCCGGGACACCGTCTTCCGGCTCGCTGTCAACGGCCCGAAGACGCTGGTCAGTGGGCTCGCGGGAGTCTGGTTCAACGAGCCGGCACCGGCGTACGACGAGGCCTCGGATTCGCTCTACACGATCCGCGGGAACAACCTCGTACGCATCCACCTTGGCGAGATCTAGTCGGCCGCCCTTCGCCGCCGCTTTATCCAACAGTGCTGGCTGAGATCACGAACCCTGTTTTCCCAGCCGTGCGGTCAACAACAACGCACGCGGGACGTGGAACGGGTCCTTGACTGGCAGGCCGACGACCTGATTGAGTGGCGCGCCGCGGCGGTCCCGGACCTGGATCCATTCCCGGCCCTGCGGTGCTGGGAAAGTCGCATACGTGTAGTCGCGGATCCGGTCATGCCAGGCCAGCAGCTCGTCGGACGCGTACCGGTCCACGAGCAACGCGGTCGCATAGAGCGATTCGGCGTGGGGCCACCAAAGTTTCGTCGACCACGTACGATCCACCAGGTCCTCGTACGCGACGCCCATCCGGTCGCCGGTCGGGGGCCCGCCGTCGCGGTCGACGAACCGGAAAAGCCCACCGTCGATCTCGTCCCACCCCAGCCGGAGCGAGCTGAGGGCGCGGTCGACGACCCAGTCGCCGAGCCGGTCGTGAAGTTCGGGCAGCGCGTCGGCGGCGTCGACGAGAAACCACAGCATTTCCAGCACATGCCCCGGCGTCCGGTGTCGAGTCATCAGGGTGTCGACCGGGCGGGCCGCGGTGACAGGTTCGAATTCCGCTGGAATATCGTCGGCCGCGCCGCGAACCAGTTCGTCCGCCCAGAAAAGCATCACGTCTTTGGCGGTAGCGTCTTGGGTAGCGCGGAAAAGCGCCGTCGCGGCGCTCAGCATCATCATGCCGACGGCGAGGCTGGTCATACCTTCGGGCACCGGATAGGGCTCGGTACGAATGGCACCGGCCCGTACGCGCTGGCCGGCCGAGTCCAGCACGCGGCTGGCCGTCGCGGTCCACTGTGGACAGCGGGAGTCGCCGGCGTTGCCGAGCGCGGCACCGGCGAGGCCGAGGACGACGAACAGGTCGGCGTAGACGCTGCTGTGCAGCGAGCCGTCCGGCTGCTTCACTGGCGCGCCGTCCGCGGTCAGCTGATAGCTGGTGCTGCCGTCCGGCAGGATCGCGTTGGCCTGGAGGAAATCGGCCGTACGGGCCGATCGCTCCGCCGCCTTTTCGCCGCCGTACAAAGGCATGCCGGCCTTGGCGGAAACCGCGATGGCACCGGTCACCGAGGCCCAGCGACCCTGGCTCCACGTGTACTTGTCGGTGGAGACCAGCTCGCCGTCGTTGCTGAAGCAGGTGAAAACGCCGCCGCGGGTGTCGTCGCTGCCGTTGTCGAACCACCACGGCAGGACCTGGGAGTTCAGGTGGCGCAGGTCCTCGGCCGCCGCGCTGGCGATGCGGTCATGCGGGGTCATGTGGTGACGATTTCCTTTTCGGTTGGCGGGACTCGCGCGTCGAGCCGGTGCGGCGGCTTTCGCCTTCATACGTTACGAAGACACGGAAACCAGCCGAGAACGTTGTTCGCCGAGGCCGCTGGCCCAGGCACGCATGACATCGCCAGGCCGGAGGAAGACCGGTGGACTCTGCCCGGCGCCGACGCCGGCGGGTGTGCCACTGCTGATCACGTCGCCGGGGTAGAGCGTCATGAACCGCGAGACATACCAGACCAGATAGGTGGCCGAGAAGATCATCTGTGCGGTGGTGGACTTCTGGTACGGCTTCGCGTTGACCTCCAGGCCCAGCGCGATGTCCTGCGGGTCGGCGATCTCGTCGGCCGTGACAAACCATGGCCCGAGCGGGCAGAAGGTGGCACAGTTTTTGCCTTTGTCCCACTGACCACCGCGCTCAGCCTGGAAATGGCGCTCGGACACGTCGTTGCAGAGCACATAGCCGGCGATGTGTGCCGCAGCCGCGGCCGCACTGGACACGTTGGTCGCCTGACTGCCGATGACAATCCCGAGCTCGACCTCCCAGTCGGTTTTTTCACCGCCCATGGGAATAACCACGTCGTCGTACGGCCCGACCACGGTGTCCGGCGCTTTCATGAACAAGATCGGTTCTTCCGGTGCCTGCTGGCCGCCCTCAGCGGCATGATCCGCGTAGTTCAGTCCCACACAGACGATCTTCCCCGGCCGCAGCGGTGCGCCGATCCGATGGTCGGCGAGCGCGACTCGACCCGACGCGGCCGCCGCGCGCGATCGCAGATCGCCGTCCCCAGGCGAAAGCCACGCCGCGTACTGATCGTCGATCAGTACGGCGTCGCGTTCTCGTCCGGGCTCACCCAGTCGTACGAATCTCATGAACTCTTCCCGAATTTGATGGTGCCGTAAACACAGTAGGCGAAACCGAGGACGTGTGAGCCCTGGTCGGGCTGGAACGCCTGCGCCTGGGTGACCGCGAGCGCATGCGTGTAGACGGCCGGATTCCATTCGGCGATACCGATCCACCGGGGAATCTGGTCGATGAAGCCGGCGCCGGCCGTGCCGGTGCCGTTGATGTTCAGGTGGGCGGTGGTGGCGCCGGACTTGATATAGAGCAGGTAGGTGTTGGCCAGTCGCTGCATGTCGGCGAGCGAGAAGGCGGAGTCGGGTGCGGGCAGGCCGGTACGGAAGGTGTCAATCGCGAATTCGAGGTTCAGCGCGGCGTGGCTGATGTCCTCGATTTGTTTTTCCGCTGGCTTGGTCTGGGTGAAGCTGGAGATGTCCTTGGCGGTGAAACCAGTCGCGGTCCAGCCGTTGTACGCGGCCGCACGCGGACCCCAGTACGGCCAGTAATACCGGATACTGCTTCCGGTGCCGACCTGGGTCATGGCCGAGCGGAAGCAGAGCTTGAGTTGTTTCATGCGCAGTGCATAAGCGCTCGATCCGGTGATCCGATAGAGCTCCGCGTAAGTTGAGCCCAAGGTGTTGCACTGGTTGAGGGGCATGTTGCTGCCGTCCGCCGGCACCGGGGTTTCCTTCAGCCACTGGTAAGCGCCGAAACCGTCGGCGTTGACCCAGTATTCGTAGTCATGGAATGCGACCGCTGCCTGGACCGCCGCCAGATAGCTGTCGGCCTTGGCTTTGTACTGGGTATTGGCTTTGAGTGTCGGGTCGGCGTTGACAATCCTGACGAAACTGGCGATCGGGTGGCAGATCTGTCCGGTGTGGACGGGATAAACGTAGTTGGCGGGTTGGAGGGTGGTCTTGCCGGCAACCGGCAGGCCGACCGCGGTAGCGTGGCTCGGGCGTACGTCTCGGACGCTTATCCGGGTGTTGTCGTTGTACTGGTTGTAAATCACCTTGAAGACGTAGTTGGCGCTGCCGGTGTCGAAATTGACGTTGCTGAACGTGGTCGCCGCGTTTGTCTTGTCCCGAAAGATCAAGGTGAAGGGCGAGGTGTCGGTCTCGCCGTTGTGCACCACCTCGATGCTCGCCAGATTGTTCACCGCACGCTGGGCCGTGCGTACGTCGAGCAGCGGATTGCCGTTCTTGTCCATCAGCGTGGCGCGGGCGGCGTTGTACTGAGTCGCCGCCCGCCACACCGGTCCGGAGATCCCGCGGTGGTCGGTCACCCCGCGCACCTGGTCACGTTGGTCAAGGACCTGATCGATGTTGCGGATCAGGTGGTCCAAATAGCCGGTGTCCTTGGTGGCCTCGTACATTCGCACGAGACCTAGCAGGACGTATGCCTGCCCCCAGGCCAGGTAGCCGAACTCGTTGTTGTCGGTGGCCTGACCTTTAGCTCCGGAGCTTTCAAAATCCGCGAGAAAGGTGTCGAAACTCGTGCGGGAGGTGTAGTCGTACGTGGCGGCGGCCGCCGGCGAAGCGCTGCCGAGGCCAACCCCCAGCCCGACGCCGAGCCCGGCCGCGCCGGCGAGCAAGCCACGCCGGGAGATCCCGAAACTCTGATCCATCTGTGGTTCCCCTCCTTGGTAACAGTCGGCTTTCTGGGAGGCCGTCACCCTTTGACCGCGCCGGCCATGCTGGACAGGATGTGGCGTTGCAGGAAAACGAAGACCGCGATCACCGGGATCAGGGACAGCACGGTCCCGGCGGCGAGCCCTCGTACGTCGGCGCCGCTGACGCCGGAGAGATAGGCGATGCCCAGCGCGATCGGAAACTTCGACTGGTCGTCCAGCGCGACCAACGGCCAGAGGAAGCTGTTCCAGACCGAGATGAAACCCAGGATCGCCAGCACGGCGATGGTCGGCCGGGCGATCGGACACGCGACGGAAAGGAAAATTCGCCATTCGCTCGCGCCGTCCATGCGAGCGGCTTCGATGACTTCGTCCGGGATCGCCGCGAAGGTCTGACGAAGCAGGAAAACGCCGAGCGAGGACAGGATTGCCGGCAGGATCACCGCCGCATAGCTGTCGAGTAGGCCGAGTTCGCGCATCACCAGGAAACGCGGGATCAGCATCAGCTCGCCAGGCAGGAACATGGTGGAAAGGAAAAGCACGAAAAAGAACTGGCGGCCGCGAAAACTGATCCGGGCCAACGGGTAGGCGGTCATTGCCGAGACGATGAGATAGAGCGGCACGGTCACGCCGACGTAGAGCACGGAGTTGAGCAGGAAGCGGCTGTACGGAATCGTCGTCCACGCTTCGACGAACCAGTCGACCACCGGTGGTCGCGGGATGAGGTCCGGCGGGAACGAGAAGACTGGTTGGCTGCTGGGTTTCAGTGCGGTGGCAAGCAAAAGCAGGAACGGTCCAACAAAAACGCAGGCGACCAGGACCAGCACGACGTACGTTCCCAGCTGCCGGCGACGCCGGCGGACCGGAGTTTTCGCCGCTGGCTGGGGCTTTTCCGGCGCGCGTACGGGTGTCGTGACAGCCATCAGGCGTCTCGCCGCCGAGTGAGGCGCTGGTTGGCCAGCGCCAGCGCGATCATGATCAACCACAGCACCAGACCGGCCGCGCTCGCATAGCCGACATCATATTTTTCGAAGGCGATGTGCCAGATGTAATAGCCGAGCGTCAGCGTACTGTCCTGCGGTCCGCCTCTGGTCAGCACGTAGATCGACTCGAACGACCGAGTCGACTCCAGCATGCCGAGCGTGAGAGTCACCGTGACGTACGGCAGGATCGCGGGCAGCACGATGTGCCACAGTCGCCGCGCCGCGCCGGCGCCGTCCACGGTCGCCGCCTCCAGTTGCTCGCGCGGCACGCCTTGCAAAGCGGCCAGGTAGATGACCATGAACAGGCCCATGTTCTTCCAGCCTTCCACGATCGCGAGCGCCGGCAGCGCCCAGTGCGTGTCGAGCAGGAAATCGATCGGGCCGAGGCCTACCAACGAGAGCAGCCAGTTCAGAACCCCTTCCTGGCTGAGCAGATAGCGCCACGCGACGGCGACCGCGACCATGCTGGTGACGACTGGCAGGTAATAGGCAGCGCGAAAGGCGTGGATGCCGCGCAGCGGCCGGTTGACCAGCATCGCGAGGAAAAGCGGCAGGACGACCGCGAACGGCAGGAACATCGCCATGAACAGGAAGGTGTTGGCGATGGCGTGATGGAACTGTGGGTCGCCGGCCAACCCGACGAAGTTCTGCAGTCCGACAAAACTGACCGGCGTCACGATCCGGTACGACGAAACCGACATCTGCAGCGAGATGAAGGCCGGCCAGCCGAACATCAGCGCGAACAGCACCAAGCCGGGCAGCATGAACAAATAGGGCGTCCAGCGCCGCTGGCCCACGACGTGCCGCGGGCCGAGCGAGCGCCGGCGTACGCGCGGGATAAGTCCAGCCGCTGCCATCAGATGTCCTAAAACCTTGTTTCCGGATCAGATGTCGCAAGGGTGGCCGTCGTCCGACGGCCTGTCAAGGCCTATCCATGCTCAAAGGCAAAACAATCCACCGAACAGGGTTGACGTACGGGCCAAGAAAGGCCACATTCACTTGTGTCCGAAGTAGTGGTTTCGGACATCGCAGATCGAGGAGTTCTGATGGTGTGTACGCGCTTGCGCAGGCTCGCGGCCCTCGGCGCCGCCCTGCTGGCGGCGGTCTTGCTGCTGTCCGGATGCATCAGCGGCCAGCAGGCCGGTGCGGGCGGTGCCGGTGCCGCCGGTGCGCAGTACTCCGGCCAGGTCGAGTGGTGGACGATCAACGTGCAGAAGAACTACTCGGCGTACGTCAACCGCCTGATCAGCACTTATCAGTCGGCGCATCCGGGCGTGAAGATCAAGTGGGTCGACGTGCCCGGGCAGGACATCACGACCAAGTTGCTCGCCGCGATCGCCGGCAACAAGGTGCCCGACGCGGTCAACTTCACGTCCTTCACGACCGGACTGTTCGCCAGCAACATGACCGACCTGAGCCAGTTCTTCAGCCCGCAGGACCTCAGCGCTTACGCTCCAGCGCTGGCGTCCCCGCTGAAAGACCAGAGCGGCCGGCAGATCGCGATTCCGTGGTACAACGGCGGCGCGGGCCTTGGCATTTACCGCCGGTCGGTGCTGACCAAGGCCGGCTTCGACCCAGCGAAGCCGCCGACCAGCTGGGACGCCGCGCTGGCGCTCGCGCAGAAGGTCAAGGACACCACCGGTGGCTACGGCACGAACGTGATGGCTTACAGCTTCACCATGCAAAGTGAGGGGGTCCAGCTGATCTCGCCCGATCGCAAGAAGGCCGCGTTCAACACACCTCAGGCCGCGGCGATTTTGGCCAAGTACAAGAAGTTTCTGACCAGCGGTGCGATCGCGCCGGGCGTGCTCGGCAAGGACCCCCGCTCGTACGCGCAGAACCTGTCGAACAAGCTGATCGCCTTCCTGCCGTCCGCCACCTCCACCGATCTGATCGGGCTGCAGAAGAACTCGCCGGACGTGTACGCCGACAGCGTGATCGGGCCGGCGGTGACCGGGCCGGCCGGCACGCAGCTGCTGACGGGCCAGCAGGTTTTCGGCATTCCGGCCGCCTCGCAGCACAAAGCCGCCGCCGCGCAGTGGCTGAAGTTCGTCACCTCGGCGACCAACGAGCTCACCTTCTGCAAGATCACGTCGATTTACCCGTCCGCGCTGGCGACGCTCCAAGACCCGTATTTCACGAACATCACCGGCAACACACCGGCCGACCAGGCGCGAAAGGTGTTGGTCCAGACGTTCCCGAAGATTGTCGACGCCTCGCTCGGATCGAGCAACGACGAGAATCTGCGCGACCTTTTCGACGAGCAGGTACGCGCCTACATGACCGGTTCGAAGACGGCGACGCAGGCGCTGACGGACGCGGCGGCGCAATGGAACTCCGCACTGGCCAAGACCACCTGATGAGCGACCAACTGCGGATGGGGATCGTCGGCGCCGGAATCATGGGCCGTGGCAACGCGCTCGCGCTGTCCGGCGAGCGGGACGTGGTCGTCACGGCCGTCACCAGCCGAACGCGAGATGCCGCGCAGTCTCTCGCCGCGGCCCAGAAAACGCCGGCGCGAGTGGCCGAGAACCTGGACGACCTGCTGGCCGCGGACGACGTCGACGCGGTCGTCCTGACCACGCCAGACCACTTGCACGGCGACATGATGGTGCGAGCGGCCGAGGCTGGAAAGCACATCCTGGTGGAAAAACCGTTCACCACCTCGGTCGAGGAGGCCGACCGCGCGGTCGCCGCGATTCGGTCCGCGGGGGTGGTCGCGATGTGCCTTTTCAACCACCGCTGGGTGCCGGCGTACGCGCAGGCGAAGGAGTTGGTCGCGGACCTCGGCGCGGCCGTGGTCGGCTATGCGCGCAAGGACGACACGATATATGTCCCCACGAAGATGTTGAGCTGGGCCGACAAGACGACCTGCGCGTGGTTTCTTTCCAGCCATGACATCGATCTGATGAACTGGCTCATCGACGACCGGGTCGTCCGCGTGTACGCGACCGCACGGTACGGTCGTCTGTGCGACCTCGGTGTGGACACGCCGGATGCGATCCAGATCCAGGCCGAATATTCCGGTGGCGCGACCGCGACCTTCGAATCCGCCTGGATTTATCCGGAAACCTTCCCGACGATGGTCGACTCGTACGTCACGCTGGCCTGCGAACAAGGCGTCGTACAGATCGACCGGCAGAAGGAAAACGTCGTCCTTGCCACCGAAAAGGCGTACGCTTATCCGCGAAACCTGTTGCAGCGCGTCATGCACGGCATTCCGGCCGGTGCGTATCGCGACGCGATCCGGCATTTCGTCGACTGTTGCCTGACCGGCGCGCAACCACTGATCACGGTCGAGAGTTCGCGGGACGTGACCGCGGTCCTGGAGGCCGCGCACGAGTCGATCCGGACCCGCCAGCCGATGGACGTGCGATGACGGCTCCCGAAAAGCCGCGGCACATCGACGACCGCATCACCGGGATCGGGCCGGCCGAGCTGATCGACGCTTTTGGCGAGCCCGCCGGAACAACCGATCTGGCCTCGCTGCGTTTATGGGTCGCCAAGACGAAAAACGAGGCGCTCTGGCCGGCCGCGCCGGCGGACGACGTGGCCTTGGCCGCGGCCGACCTGCTGCGTACGGCTCCGCCGGACGTCACCGGCGCCGGGCTTGGCCGGTCCGTCCGCTACGGATTCCATTACCTGCGCTGGCTGGAGCCTGCCGTACGGGCGTGGGCGAGGACTGGCGACGAGTCCTACGCCCGGTCGTTCGAGGACCTTTTCACCAGCTGGTACGAAAGACGCGACGGCTTGGTCGGGGAGTGGCCGGGGCTGGACCTGATCTGGTATTCGCTGGGCACCTGGTCACGGGCAGCGATGTTGCTGCCCGCCCTGGACAGCCTGATGCCGCTCTCCGACGAATGTTGGGGCCAGGTCCTCGCAACGATCGTCGGTGGCGCCAGGTGGGCGTACGACGAACACGACGCCTTCCGGCACGGCAACTGGCAGCTCGTGTCGGCCACCCAGCTGATGCACGTCGGCGCGGTTTATCCGCGGCTCGCCGAGGCAAACCAGTGGGTCGAGCGCGGCCGTGCACGGTTGGTCGAACATCTCGAGCAGGACTTCTCTGCCGATGGCGGTCATTTTGAGCGATCGCCCGGATATCACCACATGTGCCTGACAGCCACCACACTCGCGGTCGCCGTCGACCAGCGCTACCTGCACACGGGTCTCGGCGACCATCCGAAGGTCGTGGCGATGCAGGAGTGGCTGCGCGAACTCACCACCTCCGCGGGGTGGGTTCCGGCGCCGCAGGACTCCGGCGTGGTCTGGAACGAGCCGCATCGAGGCGAGGATTCCGTGCTGTTAGCGGAAAGTGGCTATGCGGTTCTGCGCGCGCACGACGACGTACGTGTCGTTGTCAACTGCGGTCCGTACGTCCAGCATGAGCTGGAGTCGCATTCCCATCGCGCCGTTCTCGACTTCGTGATGGACGGCTGGGGCCGCCCGTTGTTGTGGGAGGCAGGCGGGCCGCCCGACTACGACGTGCCCGACTACCAGTCGTGGTTCCAGTCCGCGCGCGGTCACAACACGGTCGTCGTCGACGGCCAGGACGTGGGCGCGGACCGGGATGCGGTGGTCGAGACCTTTGTTGAGTCGCCCGAGGCCACGGTCCTCGCCGGCCGGCGAGGCGGAAACGGCGTCGTGCATCGGCGGCGGTTTGTGCTCGTACGAACCGATCCGGCCTATCTCGTCGTACGCGACGAGATAGAGGGCGGCGGCCAGTACGACCTGCTGCTGCACGCGCCGCGGCCGTGGCACGACTGGCGCGCCGGGGACGTACGAGTGTGGGTCGCCGATGCCGAGGACGCGACTGTCACCTTTTCCGAAGGCCGATCCCGCATTCCTGACCCGCTGACCAGGACGGCGGACTTCGGGCCGCTGCACACGCTGACCGTCAGCCGTCCTCGCGGGGAATTTCTGACTGTGATCGTGCCCGCCGCGGCCGGGACCTGGGCGTTCAGCGCGGCTGGCGACGAGGTCCGGGTCGTGCATCCGTACGGGACGGACACCGTCACGCCGTCCGGAGTCGTCCGCCGCCCCGCGGAGACGTCTCATGACTGAGCTGATCGATGTGCACGCGTCCGTCGGCGCTTATCCGCGCGCGTACGTGCGTGGCCAGAACGTCGACGAACTCGCCGAGCAGATGCGCCGGCTCGGCATCGGGCAGGCAGTCGTCGGTTCGACCGCGTCGGTCTGGCACGACCCCGCCCACGGCAACGCCGAAGCGCTGGCGGTCGCCGGCACGTCCGGGCTGCATCCGTGCATGACCGCGCTGCCGCCGACGCCGGGCGAGACCGTCGACCTCGAAGGCGCGATCGCGGTTCGGATGTATCCGGCGACCCACGACTTCGACCCTCTTGATGCCGCGATGGATCCGCTCTATGAGCGGCTGGTCGCGCAGCGGCTGCCGCTGACAGTCGGTCTTCCGGAGATCGGCTGGCCGGCACTGGACGCGCTGGCCGGGCGCTGGCCAGGGCTTGCGGTGATCGTGTCCGCGCTCGGTTACC
Source organism: Fodinicola feengrottensis (assembly GCF_039530045.1). Classification (NCBI taxonomy): domain Bacteria; kingdom Bacillati; phylum Actinomycetota; class Actinomycetes; order Mycobacteriales; genus Fodinicola; species Fodinicola feengrottensis. The sequence goes on from NZ_BAAANY010000043.1 coordinate 108,044, forward strand.
GGACCCTGCGCCGGCTCGCGGCGGTCTTCGGCCGCCGGCCCAACCTGCACGCCGACATGGTCAACTTCGCCAGCCACCAGGGCGTGGAGTGGTTCGTCCGGCAGTGGGGCGCCGAGCGGCTGCTGTTCGGGACCGGTACGCCCGTCCGCGATCCGGCCGAGGCGGTGGCCCGGTTGAGCTGGTCCGGGCTGAGCGACGCGGACCGCCAGCTGGTTGGACACGGCAACGCCGTACGGCTGTTCCAGGGGTTGACATGACCGATCCGCTGCTGGCCGCGATGCGAGCCGGCCAACCGCTGACCGGAGTCGACGTCATCGACGTCCATGCGCATCTCGGGCCGTACAGCCTGTTCTTCGTTCCCGACTCCGACGCCAGCGCGATGGTCGACGTTATGCGCCGTACGGGCGTACGCGTGGCGGTCCTGTCGTCGCATCGTGCGATCCAGTACGACGCGCACAGCGGCAACTCCGAGACGTTGCGGGCCGCCGACCGGTTTCCCGACCGGATCGCCGGCTATGCGGTGGTCAACCCGTGGCAGCGGCCTGAGCGCGAGCTGCGGAGGCTGGCCGGCGAGCCTCGGTTCGTCGGCGTCAAAGTGCATCCTGACCTGCATGAATACCCGTTGACCGGTGCCGCGTACGAGCCGCTGTGGGAATACGCCGCCGACCGTGGACTGCCGGTCCTGACCCACACCTGGCACACGTCGCCGTACGACGACCCGGAGGTGGTCGACGCGGTGCTGGTGCGCCACCCCGGTGTCCGGCTGATCCTCGGGCACAGCGGCGTGAGCCCCGCGGGCATGGCCGCGTCCGTCCCGGTCGTCCGCCGCCATCCGGCGGCCTACCTGGAGGTCTGCGGTTCGTCGATGACCGGTCCGCTCGTACGCTGGCTGGTCGAGCAGGTGGGCGCCAGCCGGGTGCTGTTCGGCTCCGACTTTCCGTTCATCGACCAGCGAATGTCGCTTGGGCGGGTGGTGGGTGCCGGGCTGACGGCCGCGGCGGCCACCGCGGTGCTCGGCGGCAACGCGGCACGCCTGTTCGGCTGGCCGGCGAGCCGGAACCAGACGTTGGTGGCGACGGGAGAGGCTCGTGACTGAGGACCGAGAGCAGCGGGTGGCCGGCGAACGGACGCCGGACATGGCGGTAGGCCTTTTTGGACCGCGTTCGTCCGTACGCGCGATGGTCGTGGCTGGCAAGGCGATCCTCGCGCGCAACCCGCGCCGCGCCGTACGTTTCCTGCCGGGCGGACACAACGACCTGGCCGAAGCCCGCGATCGCTATGAACGGCTGGCCGACCGGATCGACGCGGCGGTCTTTCCCGGGCCAATGCACTACGACCTGGCCCGAGAGGCTGGCTATGTGTCCGTACCAGCGTCTTATGTGCGGCTCAGTGGCGCTGCGCTCTATTCGACGTTGTTGCGTGGGCGGGTCCACGACGGGCTCGACCTGACCCGGATCAGCATTGACTCGCTCAGCCGCGAGTCGGTCTGGGAGGCGTACGCGGAGATCGAGGTCCCGTCGACGGGCGTGCACTGCCTGCCGTACTCCGATCCGGCCTCCGCGCAGGAGTTCGGCGACTTCCACCGGCCACTGCTGAAGTCCGGCACGGTCACGATGGCACTGACCACGATCCTGTCCGTCGAGCAGCAGTTGCGCGCCGAAGGTTTCCCGGTGATGCGGATCCGGCCGACGCCCGCGACCGTACGCGAGGCGTTGGAGACCGCGGTGCTGCTTGGCCGCGGGACCCGGCTCGAAGGCCAGCAGATCGCCATGCTGGCGGTGCAGATGATCAGCGAGGGCTCGCGGGCCAGCAACAGCGGCTACTGGCAGCAGGAGGCGTCGCTGTCCGTGCATCGGATGCTGCTGGAGGAGGCACGCAAGGTCGGCGCGACCGTGACCTGCCGCGGCGATGGGCAGTTCGGGCTCATCACGACCTATGGCGGGCTCGACGCGCTGACCTCGCATCTGCAACACGCGCCGTTCGTCACGTCCGCGCGGCAACAGCTCGGCCTCCCGCTCGCGGTCGGCATCGGCGTCGGGCACACCGCGCGCGACGCCGAGGCCAATGCGTACGCGGGACTGGACGCGGCCTTGGAACGGCGTGGTGAGGTGGCTATTTACGTGGACGGTGGCGAGACACAGGTCGTGCTCTCCGCGTCTGCTCCGCACATGAACGCCGCGCCAGCGGGCGACCAGTCGCGTGCGGCGCACGTCTTGGAACGGATCATCGCCGTCCATCCCGGGGCCGACCAGCCGCTGGTCGTCGACGTGGAGGACGTGAGCGCGGCGTTGCGGGTCACCGACCGGACCGGCCGCCGGATGCTGCGGCAGCTGGTGGAAGCGGGCCTGGCCTGGCCGCTGCCGGCCCAGCCGTCCCCCGCCGGCGGCCGGCCGAGGCTGCAGTTCCGGCTGCTGCCGGACAAGATCCCGCCGGAAACCCTGTCCGGCTGAGTTTTTCGCGAAGGAGCCAAGCACATGCCGACCCGTACCCGTGCCGAGCAGATGTACGCGCGCGCCCGCCGCAGCGTCGCCGGCGGCGTCTCCAGCGACGCCCGGCGCGCGGCCGGCACGCCGATGTTCGTGGACCACGCGTCCGGCGCCGAGCTCTGGGATGTGGACGGCAACCGGCTGATCGACTACGTCCTTGGGCAGGGCCCGAACATTCTCGGCCACGCGGCTCCCGCGGTGGTCAAAGCCGTCAGCGAGCAGGTCGCTCGCGGTGTCGCGTACGCGGCCCAGCACGAGTGGGAGGCCGAGGTCGCCGAGCGGATCTGCGCGATGGTGCCCGGTGCGGAGCTGGTCCGCTTCAACACGGTCGGGTCCGAGGCCGTGCATGGTGCGCTGCGGTTGGCGCGCGGCCTGACCGGCCGGCCGAAAATCGTGAAATTCGAAGGAAACTATCACGGTTGGCTCGACCCGGTGCTGTACAGCGTGCATCCCGATCTGGCATTGGCGGGGCAGGCCTCTCAGCCCAACGCGGTGCCTGGCTCGGCCGGCCTCACCCCGCATTCCGCGGCCGATCTCATTGTGTTGCCGTACAACGACCTGGGGCTCGTACGCGACTGCTTCGAGCGGTTTTCCGGGCAGATAGCGGCGGTGATCTGTGAGCCGCTGCTGTGCAACACCGGCGCGATCATGCCGGTGCCCGGATTCCTGGAAGGGCTGCGGGAGTTGTGTACGGCGCAGGGCGCGCTGCTGGTTTTCGACGAGATCATCACCGGTTTCCGGCTGGCCGCCGGCGGCGCGCAGGAGTTTTTCGGGGTGACGCCTGACCTCGCCACCTTCGGCAAGGCGATTGCCGGCGGCATGCCGGTGTCCGCGATCGCCGGCCGCGAAGAGGTGATGGCCGCGATCGCCGACGGCCGGGTCGCGCATGCCGGCACTTTCAACTCGCAGCCGGTCGCGATGGCCGCGGCCGCCGCCGTACTGTCCATATTGGACGAACGGCGAGAGGCTGTTTATCCGGCTATGCATCAGGCCGGCCAGGCGTTGATGGCCGGCATTCGAGCGGCCGGCGAACGACATGGCGTACCAGTGCTCGTGTCCGGTCCCGGGTCGGTCTTTCAGGTCTACCTCACCGAAAAGTCGGACGTACGTGACTACCGTGACTTCGCCGCCTGCGACCGGCCGCGGATGGCGCGGTTGCACGAGCTGCTGCTGGAACGAGGTGTCAACACCGTGCCACGTGGGCTGTGGTTCCTGTCGACAGCGCACTCACCCGCGCAGGTCGACGAGACCTTAGGGGCTGTCGACGCCGCATTCGCCGCGCTTTGATATCGCCGGCATCCACCATCGTTGAGCTTGGGAGGAAAGGCATGTCAGCACGAAGACTCGCCAGCTGGATGGGGAAAGTGTTGTTGGTCGGTGTCGTCGTCGCAATGGTTGGTTCGGGCCTGAGCGCGGCCCAGGCCGCCGATACGAGCCTGCCGCAGACGGTGCCAAGCCTGCAGTCCGCGACCGCGGCCACCGGCAATGGCTTTGCCTGGACCGGAACGGGCCGCGTGGTCGTGAACGACACCGCCACCAGCTCACTGGCGGCCGACGCGCGTACTTTCGCCGCCGACCTCGGCGGACTGCTGGACGGCAGCACACCGGCCGTGGTCACTGGCGCACCGTCGACCGCTCAACCGGGCGACATCTCGATCACGCTGGGAAACACCGACAGCCGGCTCGGGACCGAAGGCTATGGCATCTCGATCGGACCGGCGCTGGCGATCAGCGCGCCGACCCCGACCGGCGCTTTCTGGGGCACCCGTACGGTTCTGCAGATGCTGCGGCAGAAACGTACGTTGCCGGCGACCACGATCGCGGACTGGCCGCGCTACCAGGTGCGCGGGATTTCGTTGAGCCTGGACAGCTTTCCGGCCGGCTGGTTCGTGAACCTGGTGCGGGACATGTCGTACGTGAAGCTGAACACCCTCACCACCGGCTCGGCGTTGTCCGGGCTTACCGACGCGCAGATCCTTCAGATCCAGCAGGTCGCGAACCAGTATCACGTGAGCTTCGTCGGCTGGTTCAACACCACGCATTACAACGCGCCGCCGAAGACGCCGACCGTGCCGGCGCAGTTCCAGCTGCGGGTCGCCGACACCACCGGCAAGCTCATCTCGTCGCCGACCACCTTGGACATCACCAAGCCGGACGCGGTGAAATGGGCGACCGACCAGATCGAGCACTACATGAGCCTGCAAACGGCGCCTTACTGGCATGCCGGTGGTGACGAATATCCCGAATACTACTTGCGCAACGACAAGGTGAGCGCGGCGAACGCGCCGGATCTTTACGCGGCGGCGAAAGCGAAATATCCGAACGAGACCAACCCGGCCGGCGCGTTCTACGACGACCTGTTCAACCAGATCGACGCAATGGCGAAAAGTCACGGCAAGCAGATGTGGATGTGGAACGACGACCTGGTGCCCACCCAGGCGGTGCAGGTCAACCCGGACGTCGTCATCGACCACTGGATCAACTACGGCCTGACCCCCCAGCAGCTCATCAACCAGGGCCACCATCTCATCAACGCCAACCAGAACCATCTCTACTTCAACGAGCACCAGCCTGGCGCGTTGAACGCGACCGATGCCGACCTCTGGACCACCTTCGATCCACGGGTTTTCAACGGCAACCTAACGATTGCGGCGGACAGCCCGAACCTGGACGGGATCAAGCTGGAGACCTGGCACGGCGCGATGCACGAAGCGCCAGCCGCACTGGAGCAGGACTTGCTGACTCTGGACCGTCCGCTGGCCGAGCGTGGCTGGGCGACGGCGAAGCCGACGACGACCATCGCGACCGCGCGGGCGCTGTTCGCCGCGATCGGTCGCTCGCCGGGGGTGGTCCAGACGCCGACCGCCGGCGACCTCGGTGCGAGCTCGATGACCGGGGCGCCAGCGCTGGTCTACCTGGGCTCGCAGCAGGTTTTCTTCGTCGTTGACGGTCAACTTCGGCGCCGTTACTGGAAAGCCGGCTACACTGCGGTCCAGGAAGCGGCCCTGGCGACCAACGCGCCTGTCACCGGCACACCGGTCGCTTTTGTGGCCAGCAACCAGATCCACGTCTTCGCGATCGGCACCGACGGGCACGTCCAGCACGTCTCGTACGACCCGACAACCAATGTCTGGTCACATGACGACTGGACGGCCAAAAGCGGCGCGACCGCCGCGATCACCGCAAACCTGGCCGGATTCGCGTACGGCAACCAGCAACACGTCTTCGCCATGGGCACCGACCACCAGCTGCATCACTTCTTTTTCGATGGCAGCACCAACGCGGTTTCCACCGACAACTGGAAAGGCGACATCGCCGGCAGCCCGATCGCGTACGCGTGGGGCAAGACGCAGAACGTCTTCGCCGTCGGTACGGATGGGGCGCTGCATCAGTGGTGGTGGCAGCCGAGCGATCCGGGGCCGGTTGGCGCGGCGCACCTGCAATATCGCGATCTTGGTGGCCAGTTCACCGCTGACGCGCGGCCGTACGGCGCGGATTTCGGGGAGAATGTCCAGGACGTCGTCATCCGTGACAAGAACGACCACCTGCAAATGTGGTCGTACGACCAGGTCGCCGGCGCGTCCGGCTGGCGTGACCTCACGGCGCTGACCGGCGTCTCGGCAGCTGGCAATCCGCTCGAGTTCGTCTACGGCACCGAGCGGGACATTTTCTACCGCAACCTCGCAAACAATCACCTCGCACACCTCATCGTGCACCAGGACGGCACGATCGGCTCCGACGACTGGACGACCGCCGCCATCGGAACACCCGACACGGTGGTCGGCGATCCGGCGGGCTTCAATTTCCAGGGCGCTGAACAGCACGTTTTCGGCACTGACCCGGCCGGGAAAATGCACCACTGGTATTGGCTCGCCAGTGACCACCAGGTCCACCAGGACAACTGGCCATCCTGACCGGCAGGCTGGGGACGGCGCGTCGGTCCGTCCCCAGCCTGGACGTTTCGCCCGTACGGCAGCGCATGCGAAGATGCGCAGGAGTTTTCGATGGCTGGAGGTGCGCGTGGATTCGGCAGCGTTTGCGTCGGCCCTGCGCGGCCGGCTGATCGCCGCGCCCGCGACGCCGCGTGACCAAGACGGCCGGATTGTCCAGCAGGATTTGGAAAACTATGCGGCAGCAATCGGGGCTGGCGTCGATGGCGTTTGTGTATGGGCACACACGGCACGTGGGTTGGAACTGTCCGATGTGGAGCGAAAGGCGGTGTTGGCAGCTTTTCGCGCCAGTACGGACGGCCCGCTGCTCGCCGCCGTCGGTCCACGGCCCGATGCTGTCGGCGATTTCGCCGATGAGCTTGTGAGCGTCCAGCGGCTCGCCGAGGACGCGGCCGCCGGCGGCGCCGATGCGCTGATGGTCTTTCCGGCGCCGAGTTTGCGGGCCGTGCGGACCAGATCCGCGCGTACGATCCGCATGCACGTCGAGGTTTCGGCCAGCGTGGGTCTTCCCGTCATTGGATTCCTGCTTTATCCAGAGGCCGGCGGTGTCCCGTACGATCCCGGACTGCTGATCGAGCTGGTGGCAAGGCCCGAGGTCGCCGGTGTCAAGCTGGCCACGCTTTACGACGCGATGGCCTGCCAGGACGCGATCGCCGCGATCCATGCCGGCGGTGGACTCGCCATCACCGGTGAGGACCGGATGTTCGGCCCGTCATTGATGTGGGGCGCTGACGCCGCGCTCGTCGGCATCGCCGCCGCGGCGACGCACGTCTCCAGGCAGCTGATGCGAACGTGGTTCGCCAAAGACGCGGCTGGGTTTCTGGCCGCCTCTGAACGGCTGGAACGGCTCGCCGACGCGACTTTTCGGGCGCCAATGGACGGATACGTGCAGCGGATGCTGTGGGTCGCCGAGCGCGAAGGCATCCTCCCGTCGAGGTCCGCCTACGATCCGCATGGTGGGCGCCTCGCCGCGCAAGAGCGGGCGAAGGTCCATGCCGCCTACGACGAGACGGCCTGAACCGCGCCGCCCAGCCCGAAAAGCTCCGCCGCGTTGCGCCAGTACATCGCCTCGGCAACTGCCGGCGTCAGGCCGGCGTCCTGCACCAGGCCAAACGACACGGCGGGATCGATCAGCGTCGCGTCCGTACCGAAAAGCAGCTGCTCCGGACGTACGCGCGCGGCCACATATGCAACCTGGCCGGCATCGGTGACCGAACCGGACGGCTCCAGGTAGAGCCGGTCGCGGTCGCGCGCCGCCTGGGCGGCGAGATCCCAACGGTCGGCGCCCATGTGGGCGGCGATGACCCGCAGCCGCGGGTTGGTGTCCACCAACCGCGCCAGATCCAGCACGTCCGGACCCCAGCTGTGGATCAGGACGACCGCGTCGAAGTTGTTCATCAGGGCGAAAAGATCCCGCATCTGTGGGGAGGTGATCTCCCGGCGTGGATAGCCGGTGTGGATCTTCACCCCGACGAACGAGTCGAGCGGGAGAAAACGCCGCAGGTCGGCTTCGCAGGTGGCCAGGTCGTTGGGGTTGCAGACCACATATCCACGCAGCCGCGGCTGCTTTTCCAGGACTCGGGCCAGTTTCGCGTTGCCGCCGGGCGCGTCGTACGTCACGGCTTCGGACGCCGACACGACCTGCAGTGTGATGCCCCATTCGTCCATGACCCGCAGGTTTTCCGAGTCCGAGCCAATGTCCATGGCGAAGAACCATGGGCCCCAATGGGCGTGAACGTCAATGACCGGATGGTTCTTCACGATTTCTCCAGCAGCGAGCGCATCGTGCCTCCGGTGACAGCGGCCCAGTCCGCATCGCCCAGACGGGCTCGGCGCATCCGCAGGACCGCGGGCGACGTGTCGTGCAGGGGCGTACGGGAGCCGAAAACGAGATGGCTCGCGCCGACCTCGTCGTTGACGATCTCGATCGAGTCCGGCGCGTTCAGCAGTCGCGTGGAGGCGACGAATCCCGGTTCGCGGGTGGCGAGCAGGATGAAGTCGGCGACGTGATAAGCATGGACGTCCAGGAAAACGACTCGTGCGCCGCGGTCGGCGAAGGCCTGCCAGCAGTGCCGGACATCGCCTTCGACCAGCGGCACCATTCCGGCGTCGAGGATCTGGTCGACGACGTGCCGATAGCCCGGGAAATGCGGTTCACCACCTTGCAACGGCCCGAAAAGCCGGACGGCCCGTACGCCAGCGTTCGCGAGTCGGTGGACGATCGCCGCGGCTCGCAATGCGTTGCGCAGGTTGATCGTGCCGACCGGGATAGCGCCGGTCAGCGCGAGGGTTTCGGTGTTGCCTTCGACATCGTCGAACCAGGCGCCGCGGCCCGAGCAGACCATCGCCTCGCCAATGCCGGCCGTGTCAAGTCTGGCTCGCACGGCAGGCCAGCCGAAATCCAGCTCGGCGCGAGCCGGCCAGGTGCCGCAAAGGACATCGCAGTCGATCGCGATCGGGTCATTTCGCATAATGCCCGTGGACCTTACGCACTGCCGTGATGATGTCGGTGACATCCTGGTCGGTGAAGCGCTCGTTGCATTGCAGCACAAGCAAAGTGCGGCCGATCAGATCCTCGGCGACTGGGCAGTCGCCGGCCTGGTAGGTGAATTCGCGACTGGCCGGGGGACAGGTCAGCGGGAAGGCCGAGCCGCCGTACGTCCGCCGCTCGGTCATCGCCGGTGTCAGGTAGACGGGACGGTCGAGATAGCCGGCCGTCACAGGAATTCCTTCGGCCGCGAGCGCCTTGCCGAAGCCCGCGTTGCTCGCGCCGAGCACATCCGGGTCGACAATCATCGGGAACAACCAGAAACTGTGCTGGTCGACCTCGGCTGGCAGCCGCAGCCCGGCGAGCTCACCCAGCTCCGCGACGAGCCGCCGGGCCACCGAACGCCGGGCCGCGACCACCTCGGCGAGCCGGCCGAGCTGGACCCGGGCGACCGCGCCGACCATTTCGTTCATCCGATAGTTGAAGCCAAAGAACAGGTGCGTACGCTCCCCGGTGTCGCGCGGCCAGCCCTTGTCGGCGAACAACCGCATCCGCCGGGCGAGGTCGGGATCGTCCGTGACGGTCAATCCGCCGTCGCCGGCGCTGATGTGTTTGGACTGCTGGAGGCTGAAACAACCGATGGCGCCGCGGCGGCCGGCGATCGTGTCGCCGCCCGCCGGGACGGTCAAATAGGCCTGCGCGCAGTCCTCGATGACCGCGACGCCGCGCGACCGGCACAGCGCCACGATCTCGTCGATCGGCGCGGCTCCGCCAAAAAGATGGACCGCGATGACCGCACGCGTACGCTCGGAAAGGCATTTCGCGACCGACTCGGCGGTCAGGCAGCCGGTCAGCGGATCCACGTCGGCGAAGACCGGCACCGCGTTGCACGCGAGGACCGCGATGACCGTGCCGAAGTCGGTGATCGGCGGCACGATGACCTCGTCGCCGGGGGCCGGGTCGACCGCGGCGACGGCCAGATGCAGCGCCGCCGTTCCTGAGGTGCTCGCGACGGCGTGCGCGGCGCCGACATAGTCCGCGAACTCGCGCTCCAGCGCGGCGACCTCCGTCCCGGTCACGCGCCACAGCACGCCGGAGGCGACCGCTCGGGCGGCGGCGGCCGCCTCGTCCGCGCCGAAGGTCCGTCCGGAAGCGTCCATCACAGACGGGAAAGGCGCCTCCCGTACGGGCGTGCCCCCATCGATCGCCAGCGTCATTCTTCGATTATGGCACGACCGTAATTAAGTTCAAGCTTTATCAGCGTCTACTCGAGGTTCGCATGGGCTCAATTACGGCAGCGCCGAAACCCAACAGGACCTGCTACTTAAGGCGTACGCGATAGATGACCGGTGGCCGGCCGGACGTGCCGGCGAGGACCCGGCCAACCGGCTGTGCGACGCCGGCGCGTTCCAGTCGCTTGAGCGTGCGGCGGGCCGAACGTGGCTCCACGTCCAGCGCTTCGGCGATGTCGCCGGCGGTCACACCGTCGTCGCCGTGCTGGTCGAGCATCGCTTTGAGTCGGTCGAGATTTCCGCGCGACAGCCCCGATCGCCGCGCCGCGACCGCGACCGAAATCGGTTCGTCGGGCGTCGCTTCGGAATGACCGGCACCGGCGAGCATCAGGTCGCCGCCGTTTCCCAGCGACACGAAGGCCGAAAACGGCCCGGCGGTGCGACAACGCGCGAGAGCGCGCCGGGCCAGCGCCTCGGCTTCGGCGGCCGAACGGCCGACGCCGAGGCCCACATGCGCCCACATGTGTCGCTGGCTGAGCGAGGTCAACAACGGCAGCTGCTGGAAACCCGACGTCGTTTCCTCCAGAATTCCACGGGTCGTGACGAGCAGATATCGTCCTTCGTACAAGGTGAAAAGGCTGGCCGCGAGCGCGGTCACGTCGTCCGCGAGCTCCGGATCCGGATCGGACACGTCGACGAACCCGAGCACGACCTGGGCGTCGCCGGTGACCCGGCCGAGGCAGGCGAGCGCGATGGTCTGCAAGGCGGCGCGTACGGACACGATGGCCGGCGCCAGTCGGACGGTCTCGACTTCGCCGTTCAGCTCGTCGTAAACCGACCGTACGCACGTGATCGCGACGCTGTGCGCCGCGCCGCGGGCGGCTTTGCGGTGAAACTGAACGAACTGCGCGGCGTCCCGGCCGGGCCGGTATTCCATCACGCGTACGCCGTCGATCGGCAGTGCCGCGTCGCGCATCGCCTCCACGACCTGCTCACGGTCCAGGGTATCAATGCTGATCCGGTCGACTTTTCGGCCGCTGGACAGAAGTTCGACCAGCACTCGATAAAGCGTCGCACCGGAATAGGTGATGTAGGTGGCGGGCCGGTCCAGGACGCCGGCCTGCTGCGCCAGGGTGTAGGGGATCGTTCCGGTGAACAGCCAGGCATCGATGTCGGCGGGCCGGTCGCGGACCAGGTCGACGGCCTCGGTTTCGTTTTTGTACGGCATCGGGCGAATTCGCAGATGCGGGAAGTCCCGGCTAGCGACCTGCGCGACCAGCCGAACGAGGTCTGGCGGCCCGATCACCGCGATCGTCGCCTGCATCGTCGCCGTTCCGCCGCTGGCCATCACGCCAGCATCGTGCCATGTCACGACGCTGGACGTGGGTACGCGCCGGCCACCCGGGTGATCGCGTCGGCCTGGCCGGGCGACAACCGCTCGTGGTCGGCGAGGCACCAGTTGCCGGCCAGCAGACCGTCGCGGACCAGGACCTCGTTCACGCCGGCGATGCTGCCGGCGAAACCGTTGGGAGCGTCGAAAACCGCGGCGTTCGCGTCGGTCAGCTGCGCCGCCCGGGTCAGCAGCTCCAACGGCACGGCTTCGCCGTTGCGCACCATCGCCCGGACTTCCGCGTGCAACGCGACAGCCGCTGGGGTCCATACCGCCCACTGGCCCAGCAGGCCGCCGACAATGTGGACGGTCGTCTCGCCGAATCGGTACGGCGTCAGGAGATCGACGACGATGTTGTCGTCGTTTCCGGTGTAGAGCGCGATCTCGCCGGCTCGCCCGGAGTCGACCACGGCCCGTACCACGTCGAGCGTCGCATAGCGGTCGAAAGGCGCCAGCTTGATCGCCTCGACCGACGGGATTTCGGCGTACGCGCGCCAAAAGTCATAGCCGAAGCGGCGGCCTCCGAGCGCCGGTTGCAGGTAGAAGCCGAAAACCGGCAGGATTTCGCCGATGGCGGCCACCCCGTCGAGGATCTCCGCGTCCGGTGCGGTGCCCCAACCGGGCGTGGCGACGAGCGCGAGGTCATAACCGAGGTCGGCGGCGAGTTTCGCCTCGGCCATGGCCCTTTCGGTCGGCCCTAACACCCCAGCGACCAGCAGGTTGTCGCCGGCCTCTTGAGCCGCGCACGCGAGAACGGGCTCGTACAACCCGTGGTCCCGGATCTCGAACTGGGTCGTGTGGACGCCGACCGCGACGCCACCAGCTCCGGAGTCCAGGTAGTAGTGGGTCAGGGCTCGCTGCCGCGGTTCGTCAAGGCTTCGGTCGAAGCGCAACGCCAGTGGATGCGCCGGAATCACCAGGCCGTCGCGGAGCCGAGCGCGTTTTTCCTCGCTCAGCATCAGAACTGTCCTTTGCGCTCGGTGAAATGCGTCGGCTTGTCGAGCAGTTGACCGCCTTCGGCCAGCCAGCCGACGGTCCAGTCGAGCATCTCGGCGAGGCTCACGGCCGGATAGCCGAACAGGCCGAAACAGCGGGCCGCGTTGGACAACAGCGCCGTGTCGGTCTCGGTGCCGGCGAAGACCGGTCGGCGACCGAGCCGCCGGCCCAGCTCGGTGGCGAGCCAGCGTACGGACGTGGTCTCGGGGCCGGTCACGTTCACCACGAAAGGCGGTGTGTCCGCATATGCGAGCGAGCTGAGCGCATAGCGGTTGGCGTCGCCTTGCCAGACCACGTTGACCATGCCGTTGCCCAGGTCAACCGGGTCGCCGGCCTGGATCGCCCGGGCGAGGTCGGTCAGCACGCCATAACGGCAGTCGATCGCATAGTTGAGCCGGATGATCGCGAGCGGGCTGCCGGTCAGCCGCGTGTGGTAGGCCAGTACGCGCTCGCGGCCGAGGCACGACTGGGCGTACTCGCCGACCGGGTCGGGTGGCTGGTTCTCGTCCGCGCCCCCGGACGTCACAGGCTGCGGCGGATAGACGTTTCCGCTGGAGAACGCGGCAATCCGTGCGCCGGCGTAGCGTTGCGCGACCCGGCCGGGCAGATAGGTGTTGAGGCCCCAGGTCGTCGCGGCGTCGTCGGACGTACCGAACTTGCGGCCCACCATGTAGAGGACGTTGGGAGCGTCGGGAAGCGCTGTCAACGCGGCCTCGTCGGTGAGGTCGGCGGCGACCGTACGTACGCCCGCGTTGTCCAGCTCGGAGCGCGCGCTTTGGTCGCTGAACCGGGACACGGCATGGACGCGTCGGTCGCCGGGCAGTCGTTGGAAGGCCTCGGCCGCCATCCGCGACAGGCTGACTCCCATTTTGCCGGCGGCGCCGAGAACAACCAGGTCACCATCGGTCTTCGCGAGCTGGTCGACCAGCCGGTCGTCCGGTTCGTACACCCGCCGGGCGATCTGCTCCAGCGACATCTGCCACCCCCTTCGAGCAATAACGGTCACGCCGAAAATAGCCGATGGAACCGCCTGCGTCACTAGCAAGCGGAAGTGGCTCGGATCCTGGCTGCCTATTGACCAAGAATTAGAGCCTGGATATGGTCATGCCCAATTCGGCTACGACCGTAATTGGCCCAAGGCGGGGCGAGGAGAGACTGTCATGCGTATGGACCGGATCCGCCGTGTTGCCGCGCTGGTCGCGGCAGGCGTGCTTGGCCTGGTGATGAGCGGCTGCGGTTCCAGCGGCGGCGTGCCGTCCGACCCGAACCAGGTGGCCGGCAAGGTGACGATGTGGATCTACCCGATCAGCGCCGACCTGGAGAAGACCTGGTGGCAGCCCAAGGTGGCTGAGTTTCGGAAGAAGTTCCCGCAGGTCTCCGTCGACGTGGTCGTGCAGCCGTGGGCCAACCGGGATGAGCAGCTGACCACCGCCATCGCCGGCAACAAAGGGCCGGACGTGGTCTATCTGATTCCGGACCAGCTTTCGCAGTACGCCGACACCGGCGCGCTCGCCGACGTGTCGGACGTGATCACGAAGGACCGCTCGGACTTCCGGGACAACGCGCTGCAGGCCATGACGTACGACGGAAAGCTCTATGGCGTGCCGCTGCTGATGTCGGTCACCACGACGATGGTGAACAAGAACGTCATGCAGGCCGCGGGCGTCACGTCCATTCCGCAGACCTGGGACCAGTTTCTCGCCGATGCGGCGAAAATCAAGGCAAAGGGTTATTACGCGACTACATATGCGGGTGATCCGACGCAAACCCTGAACCAGACGTTCTATCCGCTGCTGTGGCAGGCCGGCGGCGATGTGCTGTCCGCCGACGGAAAGAAATGCACGATCAACTCGGCAGCCGGAGTCAGGGCGCTGCAGTTCGTGAAGAAGCTCGTCGACAGCGGCTACACGCCCAAGGACGCGCTGACCACCGCATTGCAGGCTGAAACCAGCCCGTTCGCGCAGGCCAAGGTGGGCATGACGATCTCGACGCCGTCCGCTGACCTGTCGACGTACAAACTGCCCAAGGCCAACTACCAGGTCGGTCCGCCACTGACGGACGTGAAGTCGGTCGGCTACGGCACTGTCGGCGGCCTGTCCGTCCTGCAGTCGAGCCAAAACACCGCGGCCGCGAAGGCATGGGTCCAGTGGGTCACGTTGGCCAGCCAGATGGGGCCGTACGACAAGTCGCGGAACTTCTTCGCGCCGCGCAAGTCGGTTGGCTCGCTGTTTGCCAGCGACCCGCTGGTCGGTGGCGAGGAGAAATACCTCGACCTGATGCGACCCGGCGTGCTGAGCCCGCAGGGGCGTGCGTTGATGGACCTGATCAAACCGCATCTGCAGGCCGTGTTGCTCGGCAAGGCACAGCCGCAGCAGGCGTTGGACGCGGCCGCGTCCGAAGTGAACGCGCTGTTGGCACGCGGCTGAGCGGATGGCGACTGACCTGCTCACCAAGCGGACGACGCGCTCTTCTGTCAGCCGGAAGAGGGCGCCATCGCGCTGGCAGCGGATGCGCCGGGACGGCTCGGCGATCGCGCTGCTGTTCGTGTTGCCGTACGTGCTGCTGTTCGTGATTTTCCGGCTCGGCCCGGCGCTCGCTGGAATGCTGTTGTCGCTGGTGCGATACCGGATCACCGGGACGATTCAGTGGCAGGGCGTGAACAATTTCCAGCGCCTGTTCACCGACTCGCTGTTCTGGAACGCGCTGCAGGTCACCTTGACCTACACGCTGATCGCCGTGCCGCTGACCGTCGTCGTGTCGCTCGCGATGGCCCAGCTGTGCGCGCGGTCGATCCGCGGCATCAAGGTCTACCGCGCGCTGTATTTCCTCCCGGTGATCACCAGCCTGATCACCAGTGGCGTGATCTGGCAGTGGATCTATTCCGGAAACGGGCCGCTGAACTGGCTTTTCAGCGCGATAGGTGTCGGACCGGTGTCGTGGCTCTCGTCGGGCGCGATGGTCCTGCCTTCGCTGTCGCTGATGAGCGTCTGGACCCGGTTCGGCTATGACATGCTGATCCTGCTCGCCGGCCTGCTGGCGATTCCCAAGGAATACCAGGAAGCCGCGCTGGTCGACGGCGCGTCGGCGTGGGCACGGTTCTGGCATGTGACGCTGCCGCAGCTCAAGCCGGCGCTGTTTTTCGTGGTGGTCCTGGAGCTCATCCAGTCGTTCCAGGTTTTCGACGTCATCTATGTGATGACCGGCGGCGGACCGGTCCGCTCGAGCTACTCACTGGTGTTTTTCCTGTACGACCAAGGATTTCACTACTTCGACTTCGGGTACGCGAGCGCGGCGGGCGTCGTGCTCTTCGTCATCACCTTGCTGGTCTCGCTGTGGCAACGCCGACTGTTCCGGGAGGACTCGTGAAGCGGCGGCGCATGCTGGCCCACCTGCCGCTCGCGCTCGTCGCGATCGCCACGGTTTTTCCGTTCTATGTCATGGTTGTTCTGTCGGTCCAGGAAGGCAAGCCACTCTCGTTGCCAGGATCGCTGCTGCCGATCCACGTCAATTTCCAGGCGTACGCGCAGGCGTTGGCCGGCAGCGACGTGGCGCGTTGGATCGGCAACACACTCGCGTACTCGCTGATCTCGGTCGTGCTGGTGCTGGTGTTCGCGTCAATCGCCGCCTATGCCTTCGCGAAGAAACGCTTCTTCGGCAGCAAAGCGATGTTCTGGACCTTCATCGCCATGTTGATGGTGCCTTATCACCTGACCCTGATCCCGCAGTTCCTGCTCATTTCGCGAATGGGTTTGTTGGACACGTTGCCCGGTCTGATCGTGCCGACGCTGGCCAACGCGCAGGCGCTTTTTCTGATGCGCCAGTTCATTATCGGCATCCCGGACGAGCTGATCGAGGCGGCGAAGATCGACGGGGCGGGGGAGTTGCGGGTCTTCTTCCAGATCGTGTTGCCACAGTGCAAACCGATCCTCGCGACCCTCGGCGTCTTCGTGTTCCTGTGGCACTGGAACGACTTCCTGTGGCCGCTGGTCGCGACGCGGTCGCCGAACAACTACGTCCTCACCCTCGGACTTTACAGCCTACAGGCGAAAGACGTCTCACTCGCGGTCACGATGGCCGCCGCGGTCGTCACGTTCATCCCGATCCTGCTGGTCTATCTGCTGCTGCAGCGGTATTTCGTCCAGGGCGTGACCATGAGTGGGATGAAGTAGATGGACGGCCCGCGGATCGGCATCATCGGCACCGAAAGCTCACACGTCGACCACATGGTCCGCTATTTCAATGTCGAGCGGAACGCCGACGACGCTCGCGTCGTCGCCATCGCGCAGGCCAACCGTGACGTCGGCGTGGCGCGTGTCGTCGAGCGGGCGGAGGATCTGCTGGGGTTGGTCGACGCCGTGATCGTCGCGGACCGGGACGGGCGCCGGCATGCCGCCCAAGCCATTCCTTTCCTGCGCGCCGGCATCCCGACGTTCGTTGACAAACCGCTTGCCGCGAACGTCGAAGACGCCGAGGCGATTATCCGTACGGCCGTTGACTCCGGCACGCCGTTGACGTCGTTTTCGGCACTGCGCTGGCATCCGGACTTCCTCGCTCTTCCAGCGGTTCGCCCGGTCTCAGTGGTCGCGACCGGTCCGGTAGACCCGGCCAGCCCGTACGCCGGCATCTTTTTCTATGGGATCCACCCGGTGGAGCTGGCGCTCGCCTTGGCGCCAGGCCCGATCCGGGACGTACGCGTACGACAAGTGCCCGGCGCGATCGTCGCCACCGCGACGGTCGGCGACACGGCGGTCGCCACCCACCTGGTGCGGTCGAACGAAAAACCCGTACCTTTTCATCTGATGGTGACAACGCAGGCCACGGTGTCGGCGGCCGAGCTGCGGCTCGGCGCGGATTATTTCCACCGCGGGCTGAGCGTTTTCGTCGAGATGGTGCGCACCGGACAGCCGCCAGTGCCTTACGAACTTCTGCTGCGGCCAGTGCAGTTCCTCGCCGCCGTCCATTCACTGCTCGACGGCAGCTCGTACGGGCAAGGCTAACCATCCGCTACTCAACGTGCCAAGGAGCATGACGCTTCTCGGGCTGCACCCGTCGACGTCGCCGCCTCTTGCGGACTCGGCCGCCGCGACGATCAAACGGCTTTGGCTGGGATGAGACAAACAAAGCAACTCTGTATGGAGGCATATCACCGTTAGGCTCTCGTGAAAGAATGCCTCGTTCTGGATCGCAATATCGGCGCAAACCTCGGCAAACCTATTCCTCGGTGGTTTAATCAGTCCAAGAGGCTGCGGACTGACCGCTCACCGCCCTGAACTGGCGTCGCTCCAGCCGCGGCAAGGACCGCGCTGACGAGCTGGCTGAGGAATGCGTTATTAATGGGCTGGTGGGAGATCAGCCGTCGGTAGAATAGGGGGCCAAGGAGTAGGCTCGCGATCAGATCGGGATCGGCGGCGGCGTCGAGTTCACCGCGCGCTATCGCGCGTTTCACGCTGCCGTGGATAGGTCTCCGCCGCCGAACGGTGAAATCTGCGAGTAGTTTTGCCATTCCCGGTTCACGCTCAGAGGCGTCGACGACGCCGGTGATAAGCGAGGACATCAGCTCCGTCTTCAGGATCCGCGCAAGGTCATGGGCAAAATGTCGTAGGTCGTCGGCGACGCGGCCGGTATCGGGCGCTTCTGCGACTGGAAGGGCTTCATCGACAACATCGATCAACAGATCCTGCTTGGTTGGCCAGTGGCGGTAAATTGTGGTCTTCGCGGAGCCAGATCGGGCGGCAACGGCCTCGATGCTTATCGCACTGAAGCTGCATTCTGCCAACAACTCAAGCGTCGCCTCAATAATGACCCGACGCGAACGTGCTATCCGAGGGTCCGTACGTGCTGATCGCGCTGGCAAGCGGGCACCGGCCTTTCAAGCTTGTGCTACGCTAGCGTAGCACAAGCCGCTTGACCGGCTTTGACGGGAGGTGTCGAAGTGGAGGGCTTCGGCGCGACATCCGCAAAAACCGCCTGGGAGGAACACTTCCTCACAGCGGACTTCGTTGGAGATATTCCGCAGTACGTCACTCCCAAGGCATCGAGCTGGTTCGATGCCACCGCGGTCAATCAACGGGACCGCCGCAAGATCGCCCGGTCCAATGCCGATGGGCTTATCGGCAGTCACAGCGACAGGGCCATCTCCCCATGAGCTCGTTTCTGTTGCGGGGAGGTCGCGTCGTCGATCCCGCGTCAGGTCAGGATGGCGTCGCTGATCTGCTGGTCCACGACGGACGCGTCGCCGCGATCGGGATGGATCTGTCCGCTCAGAATGCTGACACTGTGGTCGACGTTACCGGCCTGATCGTCGGGCCAGGTTTTATTGATCTACACAGTCATGTTCACAGCATCGCTGGCCATCGCTTACAAGCGCTCGACGGCGTCACCATGGCACTGGATCTGGAGGCTGGTTTGCTGCCAGTCGACGTGGGCTATCGTCGCGCTGCTGAGCAGGGGCGGCCACTGCATTACGGGTTCTCCGCCAGTTGGGCGGCGGCTCGCGGTCAGGTGATGACCGGCGCCGATACGGACGCGAACATATTCCGGATTCTGACCATGCTTGGCGACCCACAATGGCAACGCCCGTCACGTCCACAGGAGCTGGAAGCAGTCCTGGCATTGCTGGCTAACGAATTGGCTGCGGGTGCTCTGGGTATCGGCGTACTGGTGGGGTACGCGCCCAGCAGTGACCCGGCGGAGTTTCTGGCAGTAGCGCAACTCGCCGCTGCCGCGGGCGTACCGACCTATACCCATGTGCGGGAACTGGCAGAGGCCGACCCGAACACACCGATCGACGGGTCCGCGGAGATTGTGCGAGCCGCCGCGGAAACCGGTGCCCGCATGCATCACTGCCACGTCAATTCCACATCGCGGCGACATATCGACCGGGTATTGACGACGTTGGCCGAGGCTCGCTCCGCCGGTTCCAAGGTCACCGTCGAGGCCTACCCTTACGGCGCCGGGAGCTCCGGGGTGGGTGCGTTCTTCCTTGCCCCAGAACGGTTGTCCGCCTGGGGCCTGCAACCGTCCGACATCGTGCTGCTGCCCTCAGGAGAACGTGTCGCCGACGTGAATCGTCTGCGTGAGATCAGGACCACCGAACCAGGCACTCTGTGCATCGTGGACTTCCTCGACGAGCAGGACGCCGCCGACGAGGCGCTGCTCTGGTCATCAATGATCTACCCGGATGCTATCGTGGCTAGCGACGCGACACCACTGCTGTGGCCAGGTGGCGCGACCGACAGTCGCTTGTGGCCGCTCCCGGCCGGAGCGCATACACATCCCCGGACGGCCGGAACGTTTGCGAAGACGATCAGGCGAATGGTTCGCGAAACAGGTACCTGGACCTGGCCCGAGGTCTTCCGGCGCTGCTCGCTCCTGCCTGCTCGTCTGCTCGATTTTGTTGCGGCAGCACGGAACAAGGGACATCTAGGCGCTGACGCGGACATCGTTGTACTGGATCCCGATCGGATCTGTGACGCGGCAACATACCAAGACCCGACCCAGCCGTCAGTAGGCGTGCGTCACCTGTTCGTCGCAGGAACGCCCGTCGTATGCGACGGCACTATCGTGCCCGATGCCTTTCCGGGACGTCCGCTGCGCGCGTCACCTCGTTAGCGTCACGATTCTGCGGACTTTGAACCAATCAGGAGAAATGATGAAGGGGATTGCCGAGGCGGTTACCGGCCTCGAGCGACAGCTACAGCAGGCGTCAGAGTTGGCCGGGGCCACTGGAATGCCTGGCGTCGGCGGCTACCTCGCGGGGATTTACCACGCCGGCCAACAGCGTGTGATCTGCGCTGGGTATGCAAATACCGCTGCCCGTATCGACATGACGCAGGACACGGGTTTCCCGCTGGGATCGATTACGAAAGCAATGACCACTACTCTGGTCATGCGCTATGTCGAGCGGGGCGAGATTGACCTCGATGGTGCCGTCACTGCATATTTGCCCGACCTGACCCTGCAAACACCTGGCCACGTCGATACCCTGCGCGTGCGTCATCTGCTGAATCACACCCACGGCATCGATGGCACTGGTCTGATGCCCTCAGCTGTACGCGGGCGGGACGCCGTGAAATCGTACGTTGACGCCCTGGCTGGCTGCGGCACTCTCTTCCCGGTGGAACAATTCGTGTCCTATTCGAATCCGGGCTTCAGTATTGCTGGCCGGATCTTGGAAGTGGTGACCGGTATACCGTTCACCGAACTGCTCGAGCGCGAACTGTACGAACCGGTGGGCATGGCCGACTCGGCGACTTCGGCGGAGCAAGCGATCATGCGACGCACGGCAGTCGGTCACACCCTCGATCGCCGCACAGGCACAATCCGCCCAGTCGACCTGTTCGCATTGCCTCCGTCCGGGGCGGCTGCCGGCTCCACTGCTGTCGTCACCATCGCCGATCTGCTGGCATTCGCCCGAACTCACCTCGCCAACGGTCGGTCCCCTTCCGGCCGGCGCGTACTGTCGGCCGAATTTAGTGCATTGATGCGTACGGTCACCCACGACATGCAAACTCCCAACATCCCTCCGATCGGATATGGATGGTGGCTGCTGCAATTTGGCTCCACCGTTGCCATGTGGCATATCGGTGGTACGCCGGGCTGTACCTCACACCTGATTGTGCTGCCTGATTATGACTTCGCATTTGCCGCCTTCGGCAGCGGCCCAGGTGCGCCTCTACGGCATGAGCGCCATACCCTGTGGCTACTGCGCGACTACCTCGGCCTCGAGGTGCCAGTCACGGTCACCTTCGACGCGGCGACGTCAGTTGACGACGCTGCGAAATTGGCGGGCTATGCAGGGACGTACCGAACTTTGCAATACCGCCACGACGTACGGACAGTCGAGGGTCACCTGGAACATTCCGTCACCTTTGAGCCCATGGACAGTGATCATGCGCGCCTGGGCGCGTACGCCGGTGGCCCGCAACCGACAAAGTTAGCCCCCGTTAGCAACGGGATCTTTGCCCCTGCCGATCGTCCTGCGGAGTCATTCACTGGGCCATTCGGCCGCATGAACCTGGTCTCATTCCACGGGACGACACCCGACGGCCATCCATCTCATGTAGGTAGAGCGCTAGCGCTCGCCCGCCGAGATACATAGAGAAGCTGTACCTCAACCTTGTTGGCCGTCGGAGCGATTGACGTCGGGCCCTGACTCGCGTCCGTCGCAGAAGCCGGCTACCGTGTAGCCGGTGTTCACATCGGCGGTGTTGGTTGGCGGCGCCACTCCGAAACCGAAATCGAAAGGCGAGACGCGATTCCTTGCTGCGGCAGCGGCGGAATCACCGATTTGGCTCTTTTATCTGTCGTAGGAACACGCGCGGCACATTGGCAGCTACCAATGGTCAGGAAAAATCTAGGGAACGGTAGGGGAGTAATCGTCGGCGGGCAGCGGCCGAGGGAACGATCAGCAAGCGGTTCCCGTGTTCACTGTTGTTCGGTCGATGGGTGAGGCGCCCGGCTTTATCCCTGCGGCATCGTCGCGGCTACGCCGTAGTCCTTCACCGCGACCTCCCGGGCCAGACCTGTGGCACCCTCCCGAAAGTTCCCAACCGCCCACCATCAGACCGTTGGTACGCACCGCCACCCAGCCCACATCCGCCAGATTCGAGCTGGTCAATCACGAAGCGCGTCGTGTATCCGTTGCCAGACACCGATTTTCGCCCAGCTGTGGAAGGGGCTGTACACGGTCATGGCAGGTGGGAAGTCGCTGGGCAGTTGACGCCAGGCGATCCCACCGCCGACCAGGTAGAAGATCGCGTCCAGGATCGCCCGCCGCAGATGCTTCTTCGCCCGCGGACTTGAAAGCCGAAGTGAAGCCGTGGTCGCGGGCTTGCAACTCACAGAGCTTCTCGATGGTGCGGCAGAAGCCATGCCAGGGATCTGGGTCGGCGAGCCCTTCGTTCAAGACTGATCGCCATGCGAGCGTCTGTACGGTAAACACCTCGGTCAGCAGCGTTTCCTTGGTTGGGAAATGCCGATAAGCAGTCGCGGGTCCGACTTCGGCGCGCCGGGCAATCACCCGGATGGGCACGTCCAGCCCGTCGGTGACGAACGCCGTGAGGGCCGCGTCCAGGATGCGATAGCGGGTGTGGCGGGCGTCCGAACGCGGGCGGCGAGGCAAACGATCGGTCATTGCTCTCAGATTAGTCGGTGGACCGCGCTGTCCGGTTACGGTTTTACCAGCAGAGGAAAGGGGTACCCAGAACGTGACTTTGACCAGGTACGACGGAGGCAGCTGGGACCTGGGTTCCAGTGTCGGTGCGACCGCCACCATGGCCGCGATGACGAGGGCGATAGCGAGTCGCTCGGTTCGCCGGCTCATCAACGATCCGTTCGCCGAACGGCTGGTGCGGGCGGTCGGCATCGACCTGCTCACCCGGTTGGCGACCGGTGCACTACCTGCCGGTGACCTGGTCGACCCGGTGGCGATCGACGGAGCCACGGTGCGTACCAAGTTCTACGACGAGTACTTCCTCGACGCCGTGAACGCGGGGATCACGCAGGTGGTCATCCTGGCCTCGGGGTTGGACTCGCGCGCGTACCGCCTGCCATGGCCGGCCGGGACCGTGGTGTACGAGGTCGACCAGCCACCGGTCATCGAGTTCAAGACCCGCACCCTCGCGGCACTGGGCGCGCAGGCCATCGCCGATCGGAGGGTGGCCGCCGCCGATCTGCGCGAGGATTGGCCAGCCGCACTGCGGGCCGCTGGGTTCGACCCGGCCATGCCGAGTGCGTGGAGCGCGGAAGGTCTGCTGGGCTACCTGCCGCCGAAGGCGCAGGACCGCCTGCTGGACACCATCACCGAACTCAGCGCGCCGGGCAGTCGGGTGGCCACCGAAAGTAGGGCCAACCCGCAGTCGGGTGATGAGGACAGGACAAGGGAGCACCTGGACCGCATTTCCGAGAAATGGCGTATGTACGGGTTCGACCCCGACATGGGGAGGCTGCGGTATTTCGGTGAGCGCAACGAAGCTGCTGCCTACCTGGCCAACCACGGTTGGATTCTCAACGCAGTCAGCACCCGAGACCTGCTGGCTGCCAACGACCTCCCGTCCCTGGTGAACGACGACCTGCGGATGAGCGACCTGTGCTACGTCAGCGGCATCTTCAACAAACCCACGAAACAATGACCATCGAACTGGTCTGCTTCAGCAAACATGAGGGTGCCCAAGCCCAGTTGGTTGCCCGGCGCGCGGCGATGGTGTCGGCTCTTCGGCATTGATTTACTTGCTGTCTCGTTGCTTATCTGGCCAAAGACGACGACCGGGCGTGGTGTTGTGGCGTAGCCGCGAAGAAGCCGTGAATGCCGCACAAACAAGAATCGACACCGCACCCTCGAGTGCGCATCTCGGTTTCCTCGTATCGTCGAATCACGAGGGTGCGCCATGCCGAAAATTGTGACCACGTGGGCAGTCGGTTGCGCGGGCGATGAGCTATCATCCAGGTTTGCCTCGTCGCAATCTCGACCCTGCATTGCGACATAGATTTTTTTGAAAGGTTTCCCGACATGGACATGAAGGCTTTCAATCGAGATCTTATCGCCGAATTTCGCGCCAACAAAGGCAAACTGGGTGGGCGGTTCGAGAACAGCACCCTCGTACTGCTCACCACGACCGGCGCGAAGTCCGGCCGGCCACACACAGTCCCGCTGGGCTGGGTGCCCGACGGCGACGACGACCGGATCGTCCTTTTCGCCTCCAATATCGGCGCAGCGAAGCATCCGGCCTGGTATGTCAACCTGGTCGCCTATCCCGAGGCGACCATCGAGCTGCGCGGCGAGAAGTTCACGGTGAATGCGACCACATTCGTCGGCGGCGCGGAATATGATCGCCTTTACGAACTGCTCACGTCACAGCTGGCGGGAACCGACACGCACCAAGGCAGAACCGAGCGCACCATCCCGATGGTGCTCGCCCAGCGCCTGCTCTGACTGTATTCACGGGCCACAATCACAAAGTGCCTATGCAAATAGGGTCAACGTCTGCCTAGTGTAGGTAGATCTGTTGGTCTTTACACCTTTGCCTCGATTTCATAGACCTGTTTCATGAAATTGTCGGATCGGGATCGTGTCGAACGTACGCTGCACCGGTAAAAGCGTGCCGCGGGTAATCCAACAGCTCGCTCGCGCACTCGATCACGTTCTGCGGGATGTCGTAGTCGCCGGGTGCTACCGGGTCGGGTGCGGTCCAGTTCATCAGCAGTGTGAGGGCGGTGTCCGCCGGGCTGTCGGGTTCCGATGCGAAATAGGTGACCAGGGTTTGGTCCGGCTCGTTGGGCAGGTGAAGAGTTTCGTACGAGATTTTGATGCTGCCGACGACTGGATGGTCAAGCCGTTTGGTTCCATGGGCTTTTTGGCGTACGTCATGGGTGTTCCACCAACGGCTGAAGTCCTTGCTCTTGAGGGTGAGCTCGCCGACCAACGCCGCGAGTTTCGGATCGTCGGGGTGGCGACCGGCTGCCATTCGCAGGATTCCGACAGTTTCGCGGGGGACGTTTTCCCAATCCGCCATGAGGCTGGCGTACCCATCGTCGAGCAGGACGAGGCGAGCCAGGTTGCGCTGGTCGGCTGGTCTGGCTCCGAAATCACCGAGCAGGGCCGCTGCACCACTGTTCCAGGCGAGTACGTCGGTGCAGCGGCCGAAAATCAGTGCTGGAGTCGTGACCGCGTCGAGCAACCGTCGCAAAGTTGGCCGGACCCGTTCGGGTTTTGCGGCACGCGGCTTTTTGACCGGCGTACGCTCGTAAAGGTCGCGAAGGTAACTCAGCCCAGTTTCCTCCAGCTGGAGCGCCCGGGAGACCGTGTTGAGCACACTGTCAGACGGCGTCCCGGCGCGGCCCTGCTCGAGCCGCGTGTAGTACTCGACGCTGATGCCGGCGAGCCTCGCCGTTTCGTCGCGTCGCAGCCCGGACACCCGCCGGGTGTTCGTGAGCGGGACGCCGATCTCGTCGGGGCTGAGGCGATCGCGGCGGGACCGTAAAAACAGTCCGGCCTCGCGGTGGTTGTCGGCCTTAACGTTCACCCCACCAGCCTAAACGCGTGGCAGGCGTCGCTGGGTGGCCCTGTTTGTACTAGTCAGGCGCGGACCAGCATGTTCTCGGCGCTGGTGGGGTAGCCGTGCCCGGTCGAAACTCGGCCGCATGGACAACAACAACCACGAGACCACCCGACCCACCAGCCAGCAGGACCGGCGCGCCGCGGGATTGGCAGTGCTGGAAAAACTGGACCAGAGCGGCGATCGTGCCGCGCTGCGTACGCTGCTGGCCGACATGGCCCCGGACTTCGCCGACCTCACCGTCGAGGTGGCGTACGGCGACTTCTGGGCGAGGCCCGGCCTTGACCTTGCGCAGCGAGAACTGGTCACGGTGGCCGCACTGTGTGCCATGGGGCGGGACCGGCAACTGGCCGGGCACATCAAGTCAGCGCTCGCCGCGGGCATTGACCGTACGCAGATCGTCGAAGTGCTCATGCAGATGGCGGTCTACGCGGGATGGCCCGCCGCGGTCAACGGTTTGCTTGCCGCGAAGGAGGTTTTTGCTGCCCACCCCGGCCCGACAGCCGATGGTCACCACACCTTTCACGTAGGTACGACCAGAGTGACCGTCGTGTCCGACGGGCACGCGTATCTGCCGGCGGCGATGTTCGGAGGCGGAATTGGTGAGCAGCAGGTGGCCGAGCTCCTGCGAGGACGTGGCTTGCCGACTGATCGCGTACGAATTTCGCTGAATGGGTTGGTGCTCGAGCACGACGATCGCCTGATCGTGGTCGACCCGGGATCGGGCCCACCCGAGAGCGCGTACGCGCACGGTCTCGCCCAACCCACACAGGGGCGGTTCCTGACCCATTTCCTCGCCGCCGGCTTCGATCCGGCCGACGTGGACCTCGTGCTTGTCCAGCACGGACACCAGGACCACTGGGGTGGGCTGCTGACCGCGGACGGCAGCCTGGCGTTTCCCCATGCGCAGGTGGGAATCTCCGAGGCCGAGTACCTGCATTGGCGTGACGTCGGTGATTTCGGAAAAGCGCAGGTGCCCGATGACGTTGCCGAGGCGGCCCGCGCGGTCGGGCGCGAGCTGACCGCGGCCATCGCGGACCGGGTGAGCTGGCTCGTCGACGGGAAGGAAGTCGTACCTGGGCTGACGGCCGTCGCGGCACCGGGACACACCTGCGGGCACACCGCGCTGCGGCTCGACGACGGCGGCGAGACGCTGTTGATTGGCGGCGAGTTCGCGCATCACGAGGTCATCCAGCTCGCCGAGCCCGATTCGTACGTTGTCGTCGACGCCGACAACCAGCAGTCCCGCCAATCCCGCCGGACGTTGCTGCACCAGGCCGCGACAAACGGATGGCTGGTCCATGCGTACCACTTCAGCTGGCCTGGGCTGGGAAAACTCGTCCCGCGAGGCGATGGCTGGCAGCTGCGGCCGGTGGCCTTCTCATGACCGCCAGTCCAGCCGCTTCGCCACGCCTGACCGACCAGGTGACTTTGCTGACCGGCGCCTCCGGCCGTTGGCTGCGGGGTGACCGCAAACGCCATCGCTCCCGCTTTGATCGACGGTACGGACATGACTGAAAACCTGCCTGATGGGGTGCCTCGCGTTCCGGTCGGCCGGTACGGCCGGGCCGCCGAAGTGGCCGATCTCGCGATGGCGGTCCTGTCCAACGGCTACCTCGCGGGGCAGGTCCTGCTCATGGACGGTGGCCTGCACCCGACCTGATCCGATCGACACGGCAATGCCCGTACGATTGCGCGGCGGGGTTCACCCACTGGCGGCCAGCACTGCCGCGAGGCCTTCTTGCAGGTCCTTGACGAAATACTCGGGAACCTCCAGCGACGGGAAGTGCCCGCCGGTGTCGGGCGACCTCCATCGGACGATCTGTCGGTACCGCTGCTGTGCCCAGGGGCGCGGACACTTCTCGATGTCGCGGGGATACACGGTGATTGCTGACGGGACGTCGACCCGAAGTTCGGGGTCGAGCGAGTCGTGGCTTTCGTAGTAAATGCGCGCTGCCGATGCGCCGGTGCGAGTCAGCCAGTACAGGGTGACGTCGTCAAGAACGCGGTCTCTGGAAACAGTCTCGAACGGGCTGTCTTCGGTGTCTGTCCATTCGGCGAACTTGTCAAGGATCCAGGCAAGAAGCCCGACTGGCGAGTCGACGAGCGAGTAGCCGATGGTCTGAGGTCGGGTCGCCTGCTGCTTCGCGTACGCCGCGTGATGGTGCCAGAAGTCGCGGGTTTCCTCGGTCCACTTGCGCTCGGCCGCCGTCAGCCCGTCCGTGGTCAACCCGGGTGGTGCCTGCGCGAGTGTTGTGTGGATGCCGAGAACGTGTGACGCAAACCTGCCGCCCAGGACCGTGGTGATCACTCCTCCCCAGTCGCCGCCGTGGGCCGCGAACCTGCGGTAGCCGAGCCTTTCCATCAGTTCCACCCAGGCGGCCGCGATCTTTTCGGTTCCCCACCCGGTGGTGGCCGGCTTGTCGCTGAACCCAAAGCCGGGTAGCGACGGGACCACGACGTGGAACGCCGGTGCGTCCGCATCTTTCGGATCGGCCAGTTCGTCGACGACATCGACGAACTCGGCGATGCTGCCCGGCCAGCCGTGGGTCAAGATCACCGGAGTGGCATCCGCGCGCGCGGACCGGCGGTGCAGGAAGTGGATTCCCAGGTCATCAATGGTCGTACGGAACTGGCCGATCCGGTTGAGGCGAGCTTCGAAGGCCCGCCAGTCGTACCCGGTGCGCCAGTAGTTCACGACATCGACAAGGTCGGCGAGAGGAACGCCCTGTTCCCATCGTCGAGGGTCCGGCCCGGCGCGATGGACCGTCTCTGCTTCGGGCAGCCGCACCGCGGCCAATCGGGCGCGCAGCTCGTCGAGGTCAGCGTCAGGTACGTGGGCTTCACACGCTTGGACGTCGCTGGTTGGGCGGGGCATGAGACCTCCAGGCCATCGCGGAGCCGGTTACGGCCTATCGTGAACCGGCTAAGACGGTTCTAACACGTCTTCACGGCAGCGCGCAACCAGCTAAGGTGGTTCCATGCGTGCTCGGTTCCCTGACTTCCGCCTCGGTAACGTGCTGGCGACCAGCTTCACGGGGACTCTTTCGGAGCGTCACGGCAACGCGGTGGAGCGCATTCCCACGCCGCACCGGCTCGTCGACTGGCTGGCAGTGAACGGCCTTGCCGTGGACTCCAGCACTACCGCCCAGCTCGCCCTCGCTCGGGAACTGAGGGAGTCAATTCACGCCGCGGCGACAGCGGCCGCGATCCAAGACCCGCTTCCGGCGACAGCTGTCCAAGTCATCAATGACCGCAGCTCTCAGGGGCGGGCCGCGGCTGTCCTGACGTCCGATGGAGAGCGCCGATGGCTGCTCAGTTCGGCCTCCTGCGTAGAAGATGCCCTGAGCGTGATCGCCGCCGACGCGATCAGCATCCTCGCAGGCGAACGAGACGGAAAATTGGCCTTGTGTGCATCACCAACCTGCCAGGCCGCTTTCTTTGACACCAGCCAAAGTCGCACTCGCAAATGGTGTGACATGAACACGTGCGGGAATCGTCAGAAGAAGGCGCGATTCCATGCCAACCAGTCCACATCAGCAAAGTAATCGATCAACTGGCCGCCATGTTCCGGTTGATTGGTCGTCTCGCCCGCAAGTGGTCGTGCTCCAGCACGCGGTGTTCGTCCTGCCAGCGGGTGGCGAGGCCGTACGCGCCATTCACGTCCGGGTCCTCCAACAGCCAGCGCCCCGTTGTCGACCGACCGGCCACGGACCGTACGCGTACCGACTTCCGGGTCGAAACCCAACACGTTTCCGGTCGCTTTTTCGCCCCCGAACAGGTCCTGACCGAAGCAGAACAGCCGAATCGACGACGTACTGCTTGCGCACGCGGCCATCCGTCAAGTCACCGCCGTCTCGCCGGCACCGAGCGAGAGCGCTGTCTACCACTGACCGGTTTTCCAAATCTCTCCGGCGATAGCGCACAGCTAGCCTGGAATAACCAGAGCGTCGTACGGAACCAGACTCGGCAGGTCGCGCGAGGGTTAGAAGCGCTCACCGAAGCTGTCACAGTGATACTAAAACGACTCCCAACTGCAGAGCTTGATCCTCAAGAGCAGCAGGAGCCGAAGAGGCGGCCCGCGATGTCCTAGCCGAGGTCACCAAGCCAGGGCCGGATCGCAGCCGAATTAGGCGTGCGCTCGCTGCACTCAAAGGCTCTCGCGCGCCGGTCGCCACCGGCATAGTCGCCGGGACCAGCGAAGGCGCACAAGAGTTCGTTAAGAACGCGATCAAGGCACTCGGTATCCCGTTCGGCCTTGGCTAGGACCCCACCGATTCCTCGGCGCGGAATTCTTTCCATGTGTCGAAACCTGCCTGCATACGGGCCGACAATCGCTTCCAGAACTCGATGCTGGCCGAGCCCCATCGCTTGCGTTTAGGCCTATGCGTTGCCGCCTACTGATGAGGTGCAGCCGCCGGCTGGACATCCAGCGATTGGGTAAACCCATGCGCGGCTGACGAGGTACTGGTGCGTTGAGCAACAGGCCGATGAACGTGGCGCTGAGCGAGTGACGACGCCCTGCGACGAGGAACCCAGTGGCGAGGCCGGTCGTGAAGGACGCGCCACCGGGTTCCAGAGTGCGTACGGTCGTACCGAGAACCGCCACGCCAAGGACCGCGCCGATTTGCCGCATGGTGCTGCTGATGCCGGACGCGAGGCCGCCTTCACGCGGGTCGACCGCGGATCAGTTGTTCATGTATTTGTTGTCTTGACGCAAAGAGGGAAGTTACCTGATTCGGCCACGGATGCGTTCGATACACGCCTGGCTGTCCGCCGCGTTGACCATTCCCCGTGCGGCCCGGCGCCGCAGTTGCAAGATAACCATGTCCCCTAGGGGAGCGTCAGGCCATTTTCGCCATCGCTTCGTGAACCACATTGACTTCTTGAGATAAAGCCTGACCTCAGCTCGCTCGGCGGCATCCAGGTCGACCATGCGTCCGGTCGCGGACGCCATGACCTGACGCTGCCGGTGCCGGTCTGCGCGGTTCGGTGTCCGTTTGTTCTGTCGAATGTGTTTACGCGAACTCTTGTCGTTTTCGCCGTAGTCGTTGCGCCTATCCTTCGCATAGCTGAGCGCCTTCTTTTCCTGCGGACTCCCGTGCGCCACCGTCTCTACCTCCTTCCGCTACGTGACTCGATCATGGTAGGCACTGAGGCCATCGCGGTCCACGGTTTTACTTCCAATTCGCCTTCGGTGAACGACCACCAAACCCGCCGGCTACACTTGATCGCCAACGGTTCTACTCCTTCGACGTGTCCTCAGACCGCTCGAATCACGGCGAGCCGCTCGACTGCGTATTCATTGTCCCAGTAGACCGCGGCTCCCCACGCGGCCGATGCTTGCACAGCCATGTCGTACG
Source organism: Fodinicola feengrottensis (assembly GCF_039530045.1). Lineage (NCBI taxonomy): Bacteria > Bacillati > Actinomycetota > Actinomycetes > Mycobacteriales > Fodinicola > Fodinicola feengrottensis. The sequence continues at coordinate 139,004 of NZ_BAAANY010000043.1, forward strand.
CGCCGTCGTCGAGGCCCGCGGCGTTATGGGGCAGTACGAGATCGAGGTCTGGGATGTCGACCTGTGACTCGTCCCGGTCGATCAGTACGACCTGATTCGCGGTCACCCAGAGCACGTGGTTCGGGTCGAGCGGCGCGAAGAAGACCGGGGTAACCCACGGAACCCCGTTCTCGTCCGCGGTGCCGAGCACGAGGTACCGGTTCGCGGCGAGAACACGGTCGATCGCGGAAGGGTCGATTTTTCCGGCTGCCGCCTCGACTCGCTTCACCGCCGTACCTTGAATCGCAGGTGAAGCACACGCTCGCCCTGGATGACAACGTCGGGATCCTCGAGTAGGTGTTGCCGGTCGATGCTGCCGAAAAAGCGCCTGCCCGACCCGAACACCACCGGCACCACGTCCATGGCCACTTCGTCGACAAGGCCGGCCGCGAGGATCTGGGCGCCCACGTCACCGGCATTCACGGCGATGGTTCGCTCCCCGGCCAGTTCCTGGGCTTTGGCGATCGCCGCCGCCACATCGTCGACGAAGTGGTAGGACGCCTCGGGGTGCCAACCCTGCGGTTTGGGGCGATGGGACACGACGACCACGTGGTCGCCAGCGGGTGGGTCGCCTTCCCAACCGTTGACCAGGTCGAAAAGTCTGCGGCCCATGACGATCGTACCGAGTGAGTCCCACACCGACCTGACGTACGGCGCCGATGCTTTGGACACCCTGAAACCGCTTCCCGCCCCGGAATGATCGAAACCCTCACCGTCGGCCGCGGTGACAGGGGTGTCGCCGCTGAAATACCACTCGTGGAGGGGACCGACATCGTCCTTCTCATCAGCGATGAAGCCGTCCACCGACACCACGTTGTGCATGACTACAGTGCCCATCGGATTCTCCTCAGACTGTCGCGCTCATGACTACAGTGCCCATCGGATTCTCCTCAGACTGTCGCGCTACGGATGGCGCCGCGGGGTTCGACGGCGTACGGCCCGAAACGGGCGAAGGCCACCAGGGCCGCGAAGATACCGAGAACGACCGGAAGAACGGCGCTCGCGGGCTGGCCGATGGCGATGTCGGTGATCGTTGCACCGACCATGGTCAGCACCAGTCCGGCGGCGGCGATGGGGGTCAAAACCGGCATGATCCGCGTTGCTGCCGGCAGGATCAGGCCGATCGCGTCCGGTACCTCAGCAGCGCCGGCGAGTTTCATCAAAACGACGGGTACGCCCGGAGCCATCAGCTGGAAGTCGCTTGCTGGTGTCAACAACTTGCCTCCGCCTGCGAAGAGAAATGCGATCGCCAAGAGAGCCGAGGCGATCCATACCGCGATTTTCATAGTGTTCTCCATCCGCTTCGATCTGACCTGGCACGGGCGGGGTTCGCCCGTGCGCCGCCACTGTCGCTCGACCGACGTGGCCATCGGCAGTGCTCCTCGGCATCGACCATCTGGACAAACTGCATGAGGGTGACGTGCAGATTGCACAAGTCGCCCGATGTTGGTGCGAGTGCGCCGCTTTGTCCCCTGGGAGACGGTCGCGCCGTGTCATCCTGGGCCAATGGACGGTCCCGTGCGAAGCGGCGAGCACAACCCGGGATCAGACGTACGTCCGACCGGCCTGCGAGCCCGTTCGATCGTCATGGTGGTGCTTGGCTGCGGTGCTGTCGCTCAGGTCGCCGACGCCAACCCGCACCCGTCCTACGCGTACGTGCCGTTTGTGCTCGTGCTCTACCTGTTGCCGTTCTGGTACGCCAGTGGCCGGCGCCGGGAGGTCTGGACCAGGTACGCGTGGGGCCTGCTGCTGCTCCAGGCGGTAGTGACCTACCTGCCGTTCGCGATTTTCGGTCACAACTGGGTCGGTGGTGCGTCGGCCCTACTCGGCGGCCTGGTGCTCCTGGTTGTCCCGGGAGGGCGCGGATGGCTGTTCTTCGCGGGTCTGGCCGCGCTCGACATCTCCTGCTGGCTGTTGGTCGGACTGCCGTACGAGCCGGCTGTCAACGCGGTCGGGTGGTTGTTGATCAGCTTCACCTTCCACGGCCTGACCCTGTACAGCCTGACCCGGTTGGCCGATCTCGTCGATCGCCTCGACGCGACCCGGACCGCCTTGGCCGAAGCTACCGTGACGCGGTTGCGGCTGGCGGCGACGGAGCGCGTCAGTACGGTGATCGTGCAACGGCTGAACGAACTCACCGTGCTGGCTGAGAAGGCAGTGCGGGCTGGTTCAGCCGACGACGCGCGGCATCATCTCGCGGCTGCCGGCCACGTCGCTCGGCAGGCAAGCGCGGACGCCAGACGCCTCGTCGTGGCGTTGCCCGAGACGCAGGGCAGCATCCCCGAACGGTCCACAGTGTCGGCCGGTGTCTCACCGGCCCTCACCCGCGCCGTGAACACGGCCGTCACGGTCTGCTTCGCCGGCACCTTCCTGCTCAACGTCGTGTTTCCCGGTGAGGTGCCGCACCACAGCTGGGGTGTCGTGGCCATGGCGGTCGTGGTCGCGGCGGCCGTGATCGCGCTCCAGTGGAGACACGTCTGGTTCAGCGTCGTCGCGGCCCAACCGCTGCCTCGACCGCTGGGCTGGCCGTGGACGCTCGCAGCCCAGGCGGCTCTGTGCCTGGTGCTGTATCCGGCCGCGGGTGCCGGCAGCATCGGCCTGCTCGCCTTCCCCTGCGCCAGTGGTCTTCTCTTGATCAGGCACTGGACCCGGTGGCTGGGCTTCGCCGCCATCGTCGTCGGCGTACCCATCCTGACCCTGCTCAACCCCGCCGATCTGCTGTCGTGGGGACACATCGTGAGCTGGTCGATTTATGCCGCCGCCACCGAGGCCAGCGCCTGCCTCCTCATTTACGGACTCGCGCAGTTCACTCGCGCCTCGGCACTCCTTGAGGACGTACGACGCGAGCTCGCCGACGGTGCGGCTGCCGGCGAGCACCTGCGGCTCGCCCGCGACACCCACGACACTCTCGGGCTCGGGCTGTCCACCGTTGCGTTGAAGACCGATCTCGCGGCGGCTCTGCTGGATCGCGACCCCGCTCGGGCACGCCACGAGATAGCGCAGCTGATGTACGTCGCAGGCGGTGTCAGACGGGACGCGCTCGCCGTCACGACCGGACAGATCCACCTCAACCTTGAACGCGAACTCGACGGCGCCGTGCACACACTGCGCGCGGCAGGCATCACCACCACTATCGACCGGCAGAACTGCACACTGGCTCCGCCGGCTTGCGCTGCCTTCGCCGCGGTGACACGCGAAGCGGTCACCAACGTGCTGCGGCACAGCCAGGCCACGACGTGCACGATCACGCTGACCGCCGGCAACGGCGGCCGTACCCTCGCCATCACCAATGACGGGAGCGGCGATCTCCGAGCGTCAGGACAGGGATTGACCAACATGACGCAGCGAATCGAGGCGCTCGGCGGCGCAGTCCGTACGTACGCGAAAGACGGTGAATTCACGGTGACAGCCGTTGTTCCCCAACTCGCGACGAGTTACTCCCCGTCGGCACCGGCAGCGGTCGGCGCATGATCCGCATCCTGCTCGCCGAGGACACCGCGATACTGCGCGACACCCTCGCAGCGGTCCTCAACCTCCAAGACGACATGGAGGTCACGGCCGAGGTCGCCACCGGCGATCGCATTGTCACAGCCGCCCGCCAGTACAAACCCGATGTGGCGCTCCTGGACATCGACCTGCCCGGAGTCGACGGCCTGACTGCCGCGGCGGTCCTGCACGACCAGCTGCCCGAATGCCGCGTACTGATCCTGACCGCGCTTGCCGTGCCCGCCAACCTGCGTATCGCCCTGGAGGCTCACGTCGCCGGCTTCCTCGCCAAAGACACCCCCGCCGCCGAACTGATCCACGCGATCCGCATCGTCGCCGCCGACGGCCGCGTCATCGATCCGGCCCTCGCGCTGGCCACCCTCCAAGCTCGGCCCAGTCCCCTGACCGACCGCGAAACGGACGTGTTGCGGCTGCACTCCGAGGGGCTCGATCCACGTGAAATCGCCTCTCAGCTCTACCTGTCGTACGGAACAGTCAGGAACTACCTGGCCTCCGCGTCCGACAAACTCGGCGCCCGCAACCGCATCCACGCCATCAAGATCGCCACCGAGAACCAGTGGCTATAGGAGAGCCTTGGAGTCCCTAGCCGCTGCGTAGTTGGGCAGTTCGATGCCGTTGATCGCGCGTTCGACCAGCGCGGTGGGTGCTTCCATATTGGGCTCCGGACTCGGCTCGGCATCCGCCGGCGAACTGTTCCTGGAGTCGCCAGCTGAGATCGATCGCCTCAACGCTGTATACGACCATCTTCGTACACTGTCGATGTCACCGGCAGAGTCGGTGAAGTTGATAAAGGAGCACGCAAGTGGAACCTAACGTCTGGATTACATCCAGCCGGTCGGGCAACAACGGGCAGTGTGTCGAGGTACGCAATGCCAGCACTCACGTCGATGTCCGTGACAGCAAAATCGAGCGGGTGGCATGCTCACCGTCTCGGCCGACACCTGGAAGACCTTCACCCGTGGCCTCTGTGACGGCACTCTGTCGACCGACGACTAGCCAACCTCACGACGCAACGAAGCGCCCTGGTCGAACCTGACCAGGGCGCTGTTACATATTGTGACGATCTGCTGACAGTTGGCATACTTACTGGCAGACTGCCAGCTATGCCGGAGTCATGGGAAGAGTCCATGGCCAAACTTCAGCGTATCCAGAACCGCTATAAGGGCATGGTCCTTGGCCAGGAACGCAACGACTGGACGAACCGCACTGCGAGTGACCTGCAACGTGGCGTTCGGTCGGTGTGGTCACCTCGACAACAGCAATGGATACAGCCGTTCTGCATGAGCGCTCTCATCTGTACCGACCAGGCTGGCGACAACGAACAGCGCCTGATCACGGCCTCTGGTGACTACGGCCGTATCCCTGACGAGCTGGTGGACATCGTCGAGGCTTACGGCTTCCAGACTGTGCCGCTTGACAACGAGCGACTACATGCCGAAGCCCGCGGTGTCCGGTGGGTGGATCTCAACGGCCTGAAGCTCCAGTCGATTAGCGCCGGTTTTGATGTCTGCTACGACTGTGAGTGCGCCACGAGGCGCTGCTGTATCGGATGGGGGTGAGAGACCATCCATCTCTTC
>NZ_BAAANY010000044.1:0-17656 GCF_039530045.1 Fodinicola feengrottensis
GATATAATAAGACAAGTAAGCCAATCACCTCCGGCTTACACAGAAATCGTGACAGGCTCCGCCGGTCACGATCGGCTCGACCGGCGGCGTCGACTGCTTCTTACGCCGGATCGTGACCCCAACATCGCCCTCATGCTTGACATATTCCCTGGCCACATTCGCGATCGTCTGCGGGTCGACTCCGACCTTCTCGGCGACCGCGCGCCGGCCCGGCGGCTCACCAACACCCTCGTCCAACTCCAACAGGATCCGCGAGCGCCGTACCTCCTGCGCCGGATGCACGCCGGTCCGCACGGTCCGCGTCAGCCACTCACGATCCTCAGCACTCAACCTCACCGACGGCAAACTCGACCTCGCCATGACACCCTCTGGTAGCAGATAGGGAAAAGACTGCCACGAACGGTCTACCGCAACAACGACGAATTTTAGCGGCGACACTCTAGTATTCGAGGCAGGTTGAAATCCTTGCGAACTTCGTGGCTAACGGAGTAGGTTCGCGCTCTCGCGCCAGGGCACGGCTGAACTCACATCAGGTGCGGACATTATCCAGGAGGAAACATGCTTGTGACACTGAGGAAGATTGCCGCCGTCGGCTTAATTGCTTTCCTGACCGTTCTTGGCGGAACCGCGACGGCGTCCGCACAGCCGAACGCCGCTGTGCGCAGGATTCATAATATGAACACCGGCAGGTGTATCGACGACAGCGACTTCGGATTCCGTACCAATGCCTGCAACAGGTCCGCCTTCCAGCAGTGGACATTCTTCCAGGAAGGGATTGGAGGTTATCAATTCAGGAACGCTGACACCGGCCGCTGCATCGACGACAGCGACTTCGGATTCCGCACCAACGTCTGCAACTTCAAAATGTACCAGACCTTCTTCGACACACTGTAACGAGAACGGGTTTTTTCTGGCTGTGGTTGTCAGTAGCGGGTTGGCCGACGACCGGTCGCACCCAAACTAGGCGCCGCAAATCGGGATGCTGACGCTGGCGCCAACACAGCAATGGGGGCAAGGGCATTTGATCGTCGGACACCCAGGTTGCTCTTCGCCGGGATCTCCCCCATGACAGAGCGACCCTTCGCCACGTGGCGAAGGGTCGCTCTGTCATTTACTGCCGGGGTAACTTTGCCCGGATCAGCGCGTCACATGCCGCGTTGATTCTGTTGGCCACCTCATTGACGTCCGCACCGACAACAGCAACCCACAGCGCGCCGTTTGGCCCGGCCGTCAGCGTCGCCGAGGGATGATCTGGCTTGGACGGTGCGGAGCCGCGTCTGCGGCCGGTTCCGGCCGTTGCAACACCCGTTAAGGGAGTTCCGATGGCGCATTAGCGGGCCGATATGCAGGTGGCGCGGCCAAAAACGGCGAAGCTGGCCGGCCGCCGTGTTGCGCGATGTGGTGACGGCGCGGCTGGAGACGAACTGGTCGCCGGAGCAGATCAGTGTCAGGCTGAAGCAGGATTTCCCTGACCGGGCGGAGATGTGGTGTCACCAGAGACGATCTATGTCACTGGGAGAGTGACCTGATCATCGGCACCCTCAGCGGCTCGGTGATCGGCATCTTGGTCGAGCGCGCCACCCGGGTTCGTGATGCTGCTCCACCTGCCCGAACGCCACGACGCGGCCACTGTCCGGGACCGGATCATCGCCGCGGTCGGCGAAATTACCATTCGGCGAAGGAGCCGTCGGGGTGGCGCCAGAGGGGGCCGCGCCATGCGGCCGTGGAGTCCGCGGCGCGGCGTACGGCGGCCTCGTCGACGTCGATGCCCAGGCCTGGGCGGTCGGTGCGTACGGCGTGGCCGTCGATGAAACGGAAAAGGGACGGGTCGACGAGATAATCCAGGATTTCGGTGCCGTGGTGGTAGTGGATGCCCAGGCTTTGTTCCTGGATCAGGAAATTCGGGGTAGCGAAGGCCACCTGCAGGCTGGCGGCCAAGGAAATAGGGCCGAGTGGGGAGTGTGGGGCCAGGTGGGCGTTGAAAACCTCGGCGAGCGAAGCGATCCGGCGCACTTCGGAAATTCCGCCGGCATGGGCGAGATCTGGTTGTACGACAGCGATCCCGGCTTGCAGGGCCGGCAGGAAATCGGTACGGGAGAACAGTCGTTCGCCGGTGGCGATCGGGATCTGGCTGGCCGCCACCACTGACGCGAGGGCGCTCACGTGCTCGGGAAGCACTGGTTCCTCAACGAAAAGTGGGTGCGATTCGGCGAGCAGCGGCAGCAGTCGGCGGGCGTTGGCGGCGGTGACCCGGCCGTGGAAGTCGATCGCGAAATCGCGGGCGTCGCCCAGGATCGTACGGGCGATGGCGGCTCGTTCGACGACGGCGGACGTGTCGGCGCGGGTGGCGATCGGGCCGAGGCGGCCGGAGGCGTTCATCTTGATCGCGGTGAAACCGGCCTCCACCTGCGCGGTGATCGACTCGGCCAGCTCGGCCGGCTCGTCGCCGCCGACCCAACCGTAGACGCGTACGAGGTCGCGGACCGGACCGCCGAGCAAGGAATGCACCGGAGCGTCCCGCGCTTTTCCAGCGATATCCCAAAGTGCCTGGTCAAGACCGGCGACCGCGCTGGACCGGACCGGCCCGCCGCGGTAGAAACCGGCCTTGGTCATCACCTGCCAGTGGTCCTCGATGCGCAGGGGATCGGTGCCGATGATCAGCTCGGCCAGCTCGTCGACGGCGGCGCGTACGACGTCGACGCTGCCCTCCAAGGTCGGCTCGCCCCACCCGATCAGGCCCTCGTCGGTCTCTACCCGGCAGAACAGCCAGCGTGGCGGTACGGCGAAGGTCTCGACCCGGGTGATTTTCACGAACGTGCCGCCGCGGCGTCCTGCGCGGCCACGTCCAGGAGGTGCCGCATCGCGGTCTGGGCGCGGTCCGGATCCGCGTCTCGGATGGCTTCGACGACCGCACGGTGAACCGGGACCGGGTCCGCCGCCGGTCCACTGTGGACCATCTGGTCACGGCGAGCCAGCCCAGCCTGCAGGACCATCTCCAGCCGGAGCATCAGGTCGTTATGGCTGGCCACGAACAGGGCCCGGTGGTACGAGAGGTCCGCGGCGACGGCGAGGTCCGGGTCCTGACCGGCGGCGGTCATCGCCTCGAGAGCGGCGTCCAGGGCGGCCAGGTCCTCGTCCGTACGACGGGAGGCCGCCAGCTGGGCGCACGAGGGCTCCAAAGCGGCCCGCACTTCGCCCAGCTCGGCCAGGAACTGGTCGCTGACCACGGGAGCCTGCCAGTGCAGTACGTCGCCGTCCAGCAGGTTCCAGTCGGACCGTGGGCGTACGAACGTGCCGCGCTTGGGACGGGCGTCTACCAGGCCTTTCGCGGACAGCACCCGCATCGCCTCGCGTAACACGGTGAGGCTCACGTCGAGTTCCTGCTGCAGCGCGGCCGTGTCGATGATCGTGCCGGGCGGCACGCTGCCTCCGACGATCCGGCGGGCGATGGTCTCCACCGTCTGGCCGTGCACACCGCGAGTGGAGTAGGGAGCCACCTGCGCCTCCTGTCTCACTCCGTGGATGATTAATTATGAATATATATTGGCCGGGTCGTCCCTGGAGGAAACTGTGGGTCTCTCTGACCGTGTGGTCGTGGTCACCGGTGGCGCGAATGGCATCGGCCGGGCGGTCGCCGAGGTCGCGGTCCGCGACGGCGCCCAGGTCACGATCGTGGACGTCGACGCGGCCGCCGGCGAGGCGACCGCGGTGGATCTGGGCGTGAGCTTCCGGCGGCTCGACATCACCGACGGCGCGGCGGTCGCGGTGGTGTTCGGCGAGATTGTCGACGCGTACGGCCGGATCGACGTGCTCATCAACAACGCCGGCCGCAACGCGTACTTCGACCCGGTCGAGATGACCGAACAGGACTGGGACGACGTTTTCGCCCTCGATCTGAAGGCGTCCTGGCTCTGCGCGAAGCACGCGCTGCCGTCGATGCTGGCTCAGCGCCGCGGCTCGATAGTGAACATCTCGTCGCTGCATTCGCGGTTGACGACGGCCGGCATGTTTCCTTATGCGGCGGCGAAATCCGGCCTCATAGGGTTGACGCGGAGCCTGGCTCTGGAGGTGGCCGACCGGGGCGTACGAGTGAATGCCGTCAGCCCTGGCTACACCCGGACCGCGGTCATGCAGGACTTTCTGGACCGCTCGCCGGATCCCGACGTGGAGCGCCGGATCCTGGACGTACACCCGCTCGGCCGGATCGCGGACCCACTGGAGATCGCCGAGGTGGTCTGCTTCCTGGCCTCCGACGCGGCCTCTTTCGTCACCGCCGCCGAATGGCGCGTCGATGGCGGTCTCGGTGCCCGCTTCGCTTGACTTTGATGGATTGCCGTACGGCGTCGACAGGAATGAGCCTTATTGCCTCAACGTGCAAGCCCTCTTCCATTCACTACGATGGTAGTAGTACGGTAGCAGCAGAAGCATTGCCGCGACCGAAGGAACGCCATGACATCCAAGAAACCGGAGCACTCCGCCGACCAGGTCGTCATCGTCGGCGCCGGACCGACCGGCCTGATGCTCGCCGCCGAGTTGGCGCTGGCCGGCGTCGCCTGCCGGGTGCTGGAAAAGCGCGACCACCAGGCGAACATCACCCGGGCCTTCGGCATCGGCCCTCGTACGCTCGAGCTGCTCGACGCCCGTGACCTGGCGCAGAACCTGATCCCGAATGGCAACAAGATCCCGCAGGGCCAGTTCGGCGCCCGGGCCGGCTTCGAGCTGACCGTCATCGACAGCCGGTTCAACTACATGCTGATCGTGCCGCAGAGCGGCACCGAGAAAATGCTGGAAGAGCACTGCCGCGAACTCGGGGTGCCGATCGAGCGCGGCGCCCAGGTCGAGGGCCTGACCCAGCGCGATGACGGCGTAGATGTGCAGGTCAGCGGGCCGGACGGGAGCCGAACAATCCGGGCCTCGTACGTGGTGGGTTGCGACGGCGCGCACAGCGTGGTCCGGGACGCGATCGGTGTCGACTTCATCGGCAAGCGGTACGACACGCAGCTCACCCTCGCGGACGTGAAGCTCACCCGCCCACCCGGCGACACGGTTTTCGCCCGCGTCAGCAACGACGGTGTGCAGCTCTTTATCCCGTACGGCGACGGATACCACCGTTCGGTGGCCTGGGATCGGCAGCGGGACAAGCTGCCGATCGACGAGCCGATCACGCTCAAGGAGCTCCAGGACGCCGCCCTGCGCATGACCGGCGAGGATTTCGGCATCACCGAGATCCGCTGGTCCACCCGTTTTCTCAGCGAGCGCAAGCAAGCCGCGCATTACCGAGTCGGTCGGGTGCTGCTGGCCGGCGACGCCGCCCACGTCCACTCGCCGATTGGCGCGCAGGGCATGAACACCGGGATTGGCGACGCTTTCAACCTGGGCTGGAAAATCGCCGCGGTGGTCCACGGGACAGCGCCGGCGTGGCTGCTGGACACGTACGAATCCGAGCGGCACCCGGTGGGCGAGAAGATCCTGAAATTCACCGACCGGCTGATCCGGATGACCTTGATCCGGTCCAAGGCCGCGCTCGGCATGATCCAGGGGGCGATGGCGATGGTGGCCAAGAACGACGCGCTGATTTCCAAGCCACGGAACCTCTTCGCCGGCATCAGCATCGCGTACGAACCACATGGCCAGCACCCGCATCCGCTGGCCGGCAAGCGAGCGCCCGATATCGAGGTCGGCGGCCACCGGTTGTACGAGGCGTTGCGCGGCGGCCGGTTCGTGCTGGTGGACTCCACTGTGGACGGTGCGGCCGCCCGGACCGCGGACCGGCGCTGGGGCGACCGAGTGCAGACCCTCGCGGGTCGGATAGACAGCACCAAAAAGCTGCCGGCGCTGATGCTCGTACGCCCCGACGCTTACGTGGCCTGGGCCAGCGATTCGGTGGAATCGGGTTCGGTGGCAGCGGTGCTCGACGAATGGTGTGGCGCACCAAGGGCCGAAAAGGTCAGTCCTTGACCATTATTCCTCGTCGTATTCGGCGAGTTTGCGTTTGAGGACCTTGCCGGTCGCGTTCCGGGGAAGTTCGTCGAGGAAGATCACCTCGCGCGGCACCTTGTGCCGGGCGAGGTTGGCTTTCACGTACGCCTTCAGGCTCTCGGCGTCGACATTTCCGGTGATCACCACGAAAGCCCGCAGTCGCTGCCCGAAATCCTTGTCTGGCACGCCGACAACGGCTGCGTCCGACACGTCTTCGTGGTCCAGCAGGAGATTCTCCACCTCGATCGGGTAGACGTTCTCGCCGCCGGAGACGATCATGTCGTCGTCCCGGCCGTCCACGAAAAGCAGCCCGGCCTCGTCGAAATGGCCCACGTCACCGCTGGAAAGCAAGCCGTCAATGGCAGCTTTGTTGCCGCCGTCGGTGTAGCCGGAGAAACTCAGCTCGCTGCCGACGAAAATCCGGCCGGTGACGTTCGGCTCGGTGACCCGCTGGCCGTCCTTGTCGTAAAGCCGGACTTCGCAGCCGTGCGGTGCCCTACCGACCGTGCCCGGCGCCTGCTGCCATTCGTTGGGAGTGGCGATGGACGCCACCGCGATCTCGGTCGAGCCGTACAAGTTGTAAAGCACCGGGCCGAAGTTCTTGATGATTCGGTTGCCCAGGTCCGGCGAGAGCGCGGAGCCGGCGGCGAAAATGATCCGCAGTCTGCCGGTGTCGTAGCGTTTGAGCACGCCCGGGCCGAGGTCCAGGATGCGGCTGAGCATCGTCGGCACGACCACCAGCGCCGTACATCGGAATTCCTCCAGCGCCTGCAAAGTGGCCTCCGGATCGAACCGGCGGCGGACCACGATGGTGGAACCGAGCGCGAGATTGAGGACGAACTGGGAGAAACCGGTGCCGTGGAACATCGGCGCCGCCAGCATCGTGCACTCGCCGGTCCGCCACGGGATCCGCTCCAGGAAATGCGCGGCCGCGAACGGTGACCGGATCTCCCGCGGCGCGCCCTTCGGGGTGCCGGTGGTGCCACTGGTCAGCAGAATCAGCCCGCCCGGCCGGGGCGGCACCGGCACGGCCTTGTCGCTGTTGTTGGCGATCAGGTCGTCCAGGGTGGTGGCCCGGACGGCCTCGTCGTCCTCCGCCCACGCTAGATACCGTCGTACGCGATCGGGCAGCGCGTCCATAAGACCAGCGAACTCGTGGTCGTAGACGGCCGCGCTGACGTTCTCCCGCTCGGACACGTCGGCCAGCGCCGGGCCGGAGAAGCCGGTGTTCATCAGCAGCAGCCGGGCGCCGAGCTTGCCAGCGGCCAGCATCGCGAGCACCAGCCAGCGATGGTCCCGGCAGAGCACCGCGATCACGTCACCCTCGGCGAGCCCGTCGTCGTGCCAGCCGCGGGCCAGCGCGTTGGACTGCCGGTCCAGCTGCCCGTACGTCAGCTGACCCCGCTCGTCCACGATGGCCAGCGCATACGGGTCCCGCTCCATCGAGATGGTGGCGGCGCCGACGATCGGGCCCCAGCGGCGCATGGCCAGCAGCGCCTTCACGCCGGTGTCCGGCCGGCTCAGCACCATCAGCCCGGCGCGCCTCATCACATCGACGCTGTGCAGCACGTTCGGGACCCGGGCGGCCAGCGCCGGCAGCTCGCGCAACCGGTTCGGCAGCTCGGAAAGTCGCGTCAACAAAGGCACTCCCGCGGTTGGTCCCGGCCTCGCAGGGTTCTGACATTACCTGCTGGGACACTGTCGCTGGTATACGGTTGCCCCCGCTGGCCCGGGAGAAGGAGTGGCGATGCTAACTACGCCCGAGCAGGTGCTTAAGGCAGCGAGCAATCTCACTGCGGTGGTGACCGGCGGCGGGCTCGCCGACACCCGGCCGGTGCCGCGGATGCTGATTGACTCCGGCCCCAAACGCTCGGTTTACCGGCTCGCTCCCGGCCGCGGCGACGTGCCCGACGACGCGCCGCCGGTGCTGCTGATTCCGCCGCTGGCGGTGCCGGCCTTCTGCTTCGACCTGCGGCGCGGCTGCAGTATGGCCGAGCACCTCGTCGACCGTCGCCGTCGCGCGTACCAACTCGATTACGGCAGCATCGCCTTCTCCGACCGTCGCCTGGGCATCGAACACTGGATTGACGAGGTGCTGCCGCGGGCGATCACTGCGGTCAGCGCCGACGCCGACGACCGGCCCGTCCATCTGGTCGGCTGGTGCCTGGGCGGCATCTTCGCGCTGCTGGTCGCCGCCGACCGCAACGACCTGCCGATCGCGTCCATCACCACCATCGCCAGCCCCATCGACTTCACCGCGATCCCGCTGGTCGCGCCGGCCCGGCCACTCATCGACGTGGCCGGCGGTCGGGCCTTCACGGCCCTCTACCGGGTTCTTGGCGGCGCGCCATCACCGCTGGTCAAGAGGGTTTTCCAGCTCACCGGCTTCGAGAAATACCTGACCAAGCCGATCGCCATCATGACCCACCTGGACGACACCGAGTTCCTCGCCCAAATCGAGGCCGTGGACCGTTTCACCGCCAACATGGCGGCCTACCCCGGCCGGACGTTCGGCCAGATGTATCACCGTTTCTTCCGTTCCAACGACCTCGCCGACGGTGTCCTGGACCTGGAGGGTCGGCTGATCGCGCTGGCGGACGTACGGGTGCCCGTCCAGGTCATCGCCGGCGAAGGCGACACGATCGCACCGAAGCTGTCCGTCCATCGGGTCGTCGACGTGCTGGAGAATTCTCCGGACGTACGGTTCGATGTCTGCCCCGGTGGCCACCTTGGCGTCCTGACCGGGCGGCGGGCTCGGACGACCACGTGGGACGTAGTCGACGGGTTCCTAGACGAGAAATCCGCCGAAAAGCCAGCGGTGGCGAAGAAGACTGGCGCCAAGAAAGCCGTGGCCAAGAAAGCCGTGGCCAAGAAAGCGCCGGTCGCGAAGAAAACCGCCGCGAAGCGTACGACGTCCTAACTCCTGACCGACCCCGTCTTTTGGCTGGAGTGGATCCGTCCGGCGGCGGCAACCTGGGTGCTGGGCGGGCGATCGTCGTACGAATGTGATGACATGGCCTCCAGAGCAAGGGGAGCGGCTGTGATTCGGGTTGTGGTCGTCGATGACGAAGCGTTGGTAAGGATGGGGTTCAGCCACATCCTGGACGCGGCCGGCGACATCGAGGTGGTGGCGGCGGTGGACGGCCGGGAGGCCGCCAGCCAGGTCCGGGAGCATCAGCCTGACCTGGTGTTGCTCGACATCCGGATGCCGGGCGTCGACGGGCTGACCGTGCTGGCCCAGCTCCGCGCGATGCCCCAGCCGCCGATTGTGGCGATGCTGACCACCTTCGACTCGGACGAATATGTGGCGACCGCGCTGCGTAGTGGAGCGAACGGTTTTCTGCTCAAGGACACCGAACCGGGTCAGTTGGCTCATCTCGTACGAGCGCTCGCCGGCGGTGAGGTGGTGTTGTCCAGCAAAGTCACCAAAACCGTGGTGGACGGATATCTCGGCGACGCGGTGGATCCGGCCACCGCCAGTCGGTTGGCGCGGCTCAGTGACCGCGAACACGAGGTGTTGTTGCTGATCGCGGAGGGGTTGCCGAACGCGGAGATCGGCAGCCGGATGCATTTGAGCGTGGGTACGGTCAAGGACCACGTCAGTGCGATCCTGACGAAACTGGAGGTCGGCAACCGGGTGCAGGCCGCGTTGCTGGCCGAGCGGGCCGGTTTGTTGCGGTCCGGGCGGGAAAAGTCGTGAAACTGCGGCCGCTGCATCCGATCGTCATCGACCTCGCGTTTCTCGCGGTCGCGGTGACCGACGCGGCCATCAACATCGATCCGACCGATCTGCTGGGCAACGCCAGCATGGGCTTGGCTTGCGTCGCACTGATTTTCCGGCGACGCTGGCCGCTGATCGTTTTCCTCCTGACACTGCCGGCCGCGCTGCTGTCCACCGGGATTTTCGCGTCACTGATCGCGATTTACACGCTTGCCTCGCTGACCCGGCGACGGCCTATTCTGATAGCCGGTGGGGTCGCGCTGATCGCCTGCTACACCCTGCCGTGGCCGCCGCCGCCCTTCACCAGCGTGAGCGGCTTCGACACGATCATCACCCTCGGATATGCGGTCGCGCTGGCGATGGCGCCGGCGCTGCTCGGCCAACTGGTGCAGGCCCAGCGGGATCTTTCGCTGCGGCTGAAGGAGATCTCCGAAGCGCAGGAGCACCAGCGGCTGCTGACCACCCAAACCGTGCTGGCCAAGGAACGTGCCCAGCTGGCCCGCGAAATGCACGACGTGGTGTCCCACCAGGTCAGCCTGATAGCTGTGCGCGCCGGTGCGCTGCAGGTGCGTACGAACGATCCGGAAACCAAGGAAGCCGCCACCACCATCCGTCAGCTCAGCGTCAACACGCTCGACGAGCTGCGCCACATGGTCACCGTGTTGCGCGCTTCCGGCAGCCTGCCGACCGACCTCACTCCGCAGCCCACCATCGGCGAGCTGGCGCAGTTGGTGGCCGGCAGCGGAATTTCCGCGACGCTGGAGGCGGACCTGCCGGACGATGTGAGCCCACCCGTGCAGCGGGCGGTTTACCGTACGGTCCAGGAAGCCCTGACCAACGTTCGCAAACACGCGCCCGGCGCCGACGCCGCCGTGCGGGTGTGGGCGGAGAACGGCGATATTCGGGCCACCGTCACGAATACTCCGCCAACCCGGCCGATGCTCGCGCTGCCGGGCTCCGGGCACGGCCTGCTGGGCCTGCGTGAGCGCGCCGAACTTCTGGGCGGCACCATCGAGTCCGGCCCGACCGGCGACGACGGCTACCGAGTCCAGCTACGCCTTCCGCAGAAGAAGCCCTGAACCCGGCAGCCGTCGATGCGTCAGTTGCCGCCGGAGGCGAGCTGACCGTCAGAGGGGACCTGGTCCGGCGCTGGGGCGCCATCAGCGGCGGCGCCGCTCTGCGCACCGTTGATCTGCGAGTTGGCCGAGCTGAGCTCGCTGTCGGTCACGCTGCCGTTGCGGATTTTGGTGGTCAGGCCGGAAAGGTACGCCCCGGCCTTGTCGAGCGGGGCGACCAGCTTGCAGAGTGTCGGGCTGGACTCGGCGTCCGCCTTCGCGACCTTGAGCTCGTGGATAGTGAAGGCGGCCGCCAGCGCGCCCTTGATCAGCGCGGTGATCCGGCCCTTCTGACCCTTGGAGAAGGCGTTTGCCTTGTACGGCTTCCAAATCCAGTGGTGGAAGGCGCCGAAGGCGAGGCCCGCGTGCAGCACGAACTTGGTCTTGTCGAACTTGATGCTGCCCACGCTCTGGCAGCCCGCGCCAGCCGGCGCGGTCGAGCTGCTGCTGGCGGTGGTCGCCTTGGGGCCGCAGCCGCTCAACCCGAGTGTCAACGCGGTCGCGAGCGCGACCACGGTCAGAACTATCCGGTTCCTGCCGACCATATTTCCCCCCACAAAGACGAATGGCGATCAGCTGCACGGTATCGCAGGCGGTCCTCAGGCCGGTCCGTCGACCAGCCCGTTTTCCCAGGCCCACGCGGCGATCGCGGTCCGGTTTCGTACGTCGATCTTGCGTTGCAGGCTCGCGACATGCGTTTTCACCGTACCCAGCGCGATGAACAGCTCGGCCGCGATGTCCGCGTTGGTCTTCCCACGGGCCACCAGTCGCAGCACGTCGGTCTCCCGCTCGGTCAGCTGTTCGGGGAGTGCTCGTCCGGCGCCGGCGACCGGCTGAGTGAGGTGCTTGAGCAACCGTACGGTCACCGACGGGCTGATCAGCGTGTCGCCGCTGACCGCCGCTCGGACCGCCTCCACCAGCAGCGCCGGGCCGGCGTCCTTGAGCAGGAAGCCGCAGGCGCCGTTGCGGAGCGCGGTGTAGACGTACTCATCCAGGTCGAAGGTCGTGACGACGACGACTCGCATCGGGTCGGTGACGCCAGGGCCGGCCAGTAGCCGGGTGACCTCCAGACCATCCAGCCGCGGCATCCGGATGTCGGCCAGCACGACGTCCGGGCGCAGCCGGCGGGCCAGCTCCACGGCCGCCGCGCCGTCGGCCGCCTCGCCGACCACGTCAATGTCCGGTTGTGCGTTCAGGATCAGCGTGAACCCCGTTCGCACCATGTCCTGATCGTCCGCGACGACGACTCGAATGCTCACCCGAGCCTCCGTTCGATCGGCAGCCGTGCCAGCACCCGCCAGCCGGCCGGCTCGCGGGGTCCGGCGGCCAGCGTGCCACCGACGGTCTCCACCCGCTCGGTCAGCCCGATCAACCCGTAGCCACCACTGTGCTGCTCGCCGCCCGCGCGTACGCCGTCGTTGTCGACCACCACCTCCAGCTCACCTTCCTGGTGATGCACTCGTACGTCCACAGTGGACGCGTGCGGGGCGTGCTTGCGGACGTTTGTCAGTGCTTCCAACACGATCCGGTACGCCGAAGTGGTGACCTCCGGGGGCAAGTCGTCGTCCACACCGGACCCAAGGTCGAGCCGCGCGGTGGCCCGGCCACTGCCGGAAAATCGCTCGACCATCTCCGGCAGGTCCGCCACACCATGCGCCGGCGTACGCGCCTGGGCATCATCACCGTCGGGGACATCGCGCAGCATCCGTACGGTCCGGCGCAGTGAGGCGAGCGCGGCGGTGCCCGCGTCCTCGATGCGACGCAACGCCTGCGCGGCCAGCACCGGGTCGGTTTCGGCGACCACCTGCGAGGCCTGCGCTTGGACGATGATCCCGCTGACGTGGTGCGCGACGAAATCGTGCAGGTCACGGGCCAGTTCCAGGCGCTGGGCGTGCCGCATCGCGGCCAGCCACCGAGTGCGTTGCTCGTCGATATTGCGCAGATAGAGCCCCACCAGTGCGGCGATCACCGTGCCCAGGACCCACATCACCGAGCCACTGATGATGGCCGGCCCGGGATCGGTCGGGACAGCGCTGACGATCCGGACCGGCAGCGCGATGGTCGCGACAGCGGCCAGCCCGACCACCGCGTAGTTCCGCCAGCCACGCAGCCATCGCAGGTCGCAGAGGATGTAGCCAAGCAGCGCCGCGGTCTCGGTGAACGGCAGGATTCCCAGGTGCGGCCGTACCGCCAGCACCCAGCCGGTGACCGTCAGCGACACCACCGACAGCACCAAGGTGAAGGCCGCCAGCCACGACCGCCCGCGCGGCCACGCCAGCGTGACCGCGATCAGCCCGGCCGCCCCGGCCAGGATCGGCACCAGCCCCGCGTTGAGCGGGTCGGCCGAGAACGGCGGCTGCGCATAAGAGGCGTCGAAGGCGAGCAGCACCACCAGCGCGACGACAATCCCGCCGGCCAGCCGCCAACTGCCGGGTCGGATTCGTACGTCGGGCATGGTGCGAGCGTACGAGCCTTGACAAATGGAGAGTGACGCTATCCAATAATGGGCAGCGAAGCTATCCATTAGGAGATGTCATGGGTGCGAAGGTGTACAAGGGACGTTGGACGGCCGAGGTCGACCAGGACACGGTCGTTTTCCTGCTCGGGATGCGCTTCAACCGCCTCCGGGCCGTCACCAAATGGGTCCCGGCCCTGGTGGCGATGCCGAAAATGCTGCGGGAGCTGGCGCAGGACCCGGACAGTGGTCTTCTTGGCTGGCACATGTCCGTTGGCTGGCGCACGATTTCGCTGATCCAATACTGGAAAAGTGTCGATCAGCTGACGCATTACGCTGGCGATGCCCAAAAAGCGCACCGGCCGGCCTGGTTGGCGTATTTCCGGAACGCGTTCAAGGGCGGCTCCGTCGGCTTCTGGCACGAGACGTACGTGGTGTCGCCGGGCACGCACGAGCAGATTTACCTGAATATGCCCGGATACGGCTTGGGCGCGGCAACGTCGCTGGTCGAGGTGGGGAAAGCGAAGAACACGGCCCGGGAGCGGCTGGGTCAGGTCGCCTAGTCGGAGTTGTCAACCGCGGTAGTGACCGAAGAGGACTGAATACGCGTACGGGCGTTGGCTGACGCCGCTGCAGGCGGGCGCCGCGTTGGCGGGTTGGCCGGTGGGGCAGGGCAGGTCGCGGTTCATCGACCAAAACGACAACCAGCCGTAGTGATTCTTCTGGGCCGCGGATACCAGGACGCCAGCGTCGCCGGTGCCGAAAACCTCTGACGGTACGTCGTTGACGCCGATCATCACGGTAACCGCCACCATCCGCCAGGTTTGGGCGGGCGACTTGGCCGGCCAGATCCGCGCGAGGTCGGCCTGAGTGGCGGTGGCGGCATCGACCGCCACCTGGCCCATGTCCGATTCCGCGCCGCCATAGTCCATGGCCATGATGTTGACCGCGTCCACCGCGATATTGGCGGTAGCTGCCTGCTGTAGCAAGGAAACTCCGCGGGTGGCCAGGCCGGTACGGCCGGTCGGGAGAGTGAATGAGACCCGCAGTTCCGCCTTTGCCTGGAGCTTCTTGATGGCCTGGATCCGGCGCTGATTGGCCTCGTCGTCCTTGAGGGCGTCGCCTTCGATGTCGAAGTCGACCGCGGTGATGCCGTACGCGCTGATGACCTTTTGGTACGCGGCAGCCAAATCGTCGACGGTGTCGCAAGCCTGGGCCAGTTCGGTGCCGTCCGCGCCGCCGAAGGACAGTCGTACGTTCCCGCCGCCGCTGCGGAAGTCTCGTATTGACGCAGCCAAAGTTGGGTTCGCGTACGGCCCGCCGTCGCTGTCCCAGGTGGGCTGGCAGTCGTCCGAGCCGACCACGAAACCGAGCGTGAACCAGCGCGTACCGGACTGTTTCGCGAGCGCCGGCAGGTTCGGCGGATGGGTGGAATCCACCTCGTAGAAAGGTGCGAAGGCGTCCGTACGGTCAATCGCCGGGATTTCTGGCACGCAGCCGGCAGTGAGTGCCGCCAGTGCGAGCATCGAGGCCAGTCGGTATTTCATCGCGTCGAACTCGGAGCGACAGCGGCACCGAAGCGGCGCAGCTTGTGCCAGCGCAGCCTGGTGCCGGCCAGCGCGGTCACGATGGACTGGATGATGATCGCGTACATTAGCTGCCGATAAACGAACTGCTGCAGTGGCAGTGCCCACAGTGGGCCGAATTTTTCCCGGTCCAAACGGAAAGCGAGGATCGCGCCGACGAACTGCAGGGCCAGCATCGCCACCCAGCCCACCGCGGTGGTCACCGGGTTGAAGAAGACCAGCCCGTCGACGGCGAGAATGTCGATCAGTGGCGCGAAAACCGGCAGCACGACCTGGAAGAGCGCGAGGCCGAGCAGCCCGAGCCGGCCGAACCGGCCGGACGCGCCGCGTTCGACGATCGCCCGGCGGTGCTTCCACATCGCCTGCATAGTCCCGTAACTCCACCGATAGCGCTGGCGCCACAACTGCCCAACAGACGTCGGCGCTTCGGTCCAGCCTCGCGCGGTTTCCTCATAGACCACCTGCCAGCCGGCCCGGCACAGCGCCATCGTCAGGTCGGTGTCCTCGGCCAGCGTGTCGTCGCTCATTCCGCCGACCTCGACCAGCGCGGACCGTCGGAACGCCCCGCAGGCGCCAGGAACTGTGGGCATGCATTGCAAAACGTCGTACATCCGGCGATCGATGTTGAAGCCGATGACGTATTCCACGTGCTGCCAGCGAGCCACCATCCGAGCCCGGTTGGCGACCTTGACATTGCCGGCGACCGCGCCGACCTTCGGGTCCGCGAACGGCCGGATCAGCCGACCGATGGTCGCAGCCTCAAAGACCGTGTCT
This sequence comes from Fodinicola feengrottensis, assembly GCF_039530045.1. NCBI lineage: Bacteria > Bacillati > Actinomycetota > Actinomycetes > Mycobacteriales > Fodinicola > Fodinicola feengrottensis. The sequence continues at coordinate 15,631 of NZ_BAAANY010000044.1, forward strand.
CCGTCGAGCATCACGACGAGGTCGTGCCGAGCCAGCTCAAGCCCGTGGTTCAACGCGTTTGCCTTGCCGCCGTTGGGAATGCTCACCACCCGTACGTCTGGCAACGCCAGCGCCCTGGCGATCTGGGCGGTCCCGTCGGTCGAGCCGTCGTCAATGACGATCACCTCGATTTCCGGGTGAGCACTGGCCGCCAATGATTGTAGGGTTTGCGCGATGCCCTCTTTTTCGTTGTACGCCGGCACGATCACCGACACTGGGTCGGTCGTGGGCGGACCCCAGTTCCAACCCGGTCGATGTCGTTTACGGGCGTGCCGCCAGGCGATGATCATCATCAGCACGAGCCGGATGACCACCAGAACTCCGACAATGCCAAGCAGAACAAGCAGCGTGGCCACGATACCGTCGGCGATCCGGGCGGCCAGCGACAGGCCCCAGCCGCGCCAGTGATCGACCGCGGAAGCCGGTGCGTCGGTCCGTTTCTTCTCGTCCGCGACGGAAACTCCGGTGGCAGCGGCGAGTGCTTCGGTGACCGTACGGAAGGCGTAACCTCGAGACTGCAAGGCCGGGATCAGTTTGTTCAACGCCTGTACGGTTTCGCTGCGGTCACCGCCGGCGTCGTGCATCAGGATGATCGCGCCGTCGGTGTTGTCGGGCGTCGCGTTCCGGATGATTTTGCTGACCCCAGGCCGTTCCCAGTCCAGGCTGTCGCGGTCGGTGAGGACGGTCAGATAGCCATGTCGGCCGACATCCTGCACCACTGACCAGTCGTCGTTGTCCAATGCCGACGCACTGGACGAATAAGGCGGCCGAAGCAGCGCCGACGTGGTGCCGGTGGCGCCGGCGATCGCCAGTTGGGTACGGGAAAGCTGGTCCTGCCGATCGGCGGGGGATAGTTGGGTGAGGTCCGGGTGGCTGAAGGTGTGGATGCCGATCTCGTTGCCGTCCGCGTGTGCTTGTTGGACCAGGCCCGGATCTTTCAACACCCGTGCGCCAACCGCGAAGAACGTCGCGTGTACGTGGTATTTCCGGAGCGTCGCGAGGATTTGCGGTGTCCATTGGGGATCGGGCCCGTCATCGAAAGTGAGCGCGACGGTTTTCGCTGGCACGGCATAAGAACGAGCGGGGGAGTGGGTGGCGTCGATCATCGAGCCGCCGTTGCGGATCGCGTCCGGCACCCGGTCGTACGCGCCGGCGGGATGCCCGGTACCGGCCTTGCCGACCGCGTTCACATAGCCCTGCACCAAAAGGACGACGACGAAGACGAGCGTCACGACGACAATCAGGAAAAGTCGTGGGCGCAGCAGAATTCGGCTGCTCGGTGGTCGCTGGGTTGGCCTGGTTTTCGGCGACTTGCTTTTTGGCGACTTGGCCCCGTGATGCGGCGGCGAGTCGGTGGTGGCCACCGTGCTCATGTCGGTTTTCCCATCCCCAGTGGATTTCTGGCACGTCAGCCGGTCGTGCTGCCGCCGGTGCCGGCCGTACCAGTGTCGGTACCGTCGGTGGTAAGGCTGGCCCCGCCAGTCGTGTCGCTGCCGCCCGTGCCATCGGTGCCGGTGGTCCCAGTGGCGTCGGTTCCGGTGGTGCCGGATCCGTCCGTGGTGCCGCCGCCGGTCGTGGTACCCGATCCGTCGGTCGTCCCGTCCGCGGTGCCCGACCCTGTTGTGTCAGAACCGGTGGTGCCCGACCCTGTTGTGTCAGAACCGGTGGTGCCAGTGCCAGTTGGATCGGTGCCGGTCGTACCAGTGCCGGTCGGGTCGGTGCCGGTGGTGCCGGAACCGGTGGTGCCGCTGCCAGTCGGGTCGGTGCCGGTGGTCCCGGAGCCATCGGTGGTGGTCCCCGACCCGTCGGTGCCGCCGGTCGTGGTGCCGGTCCCACCGGTGGTGGTGGCTGAACCGTCCGTCGTTCCGGTCGTCCCAACGGTCGTTCCGCCGGTTGTTGTGGTGTCCATCGGCACCGAGGTGCCAGCGGTGCCGCCGACGGTAGTGCCGCTGGTGCCCGGGCCGGCGGCCGCGCTGCCGCCGGAGAT
>NZ_BAAANY010000044.1:17695-25043 GCF_039530045.1 Fodinicola feengrottensis
CGCGGCCGCCGGGATCGCCGGATTCGAGGGCAGCCCGCCCAGCCCGGCGGGGCCAAGGTCGGACCCGTTCGGCGGCCGGACCACGCCCGGCTTGGCCGGCCCCACGCCGACGATCGTGGTGCCGTCCGGCGGTGTCACGGCCGGCGCCGGGACGATCTTGTTCAAGCCCGGAATGGGCAACAGTGCCTCGGGCTTGATCGGGCCGCCGAGCAGGCTGAATCCGAGCAATGCGGTGTAGCCGGCGCAGGCGAGACCGACGGCCCGGCCGACATACCGCAGCCGGCGGACCCGGCGGCCGGACTCGTCGAGAAAAACCGGCGAGGAATCGGAAGGGGAGTCGTCCGGCAGTTCTTCCGGGCGTACGGCCGGCAATTCGGGCGGCGAGAAAACGACGGTCGACTTCATACCGAGAATAATGCTCTACAAGGTACGCCGCGTTTCTCGGCTGACCAGTCCGAATCACCCTGCCGGTTGGCCAGCCGGAAGGGGTCCAGAGGCCCTATCCGCTGACTTTTCGGGTTATTCCGAAAAGATCGCTGACCCGAATATACCCTCAGCCGGCCCACACGTCTTCCACATAACGATCCTGCGCGATCAACTCGTCCAACCATTCCTGATCATCGCCACCGGCATGAATCTGGTGAATGCGCTGGAATGCGGCGCGTACGGCTGGAGCCATTCCTTTTCTGTCACCGCACACGTAAACGCGGCCACCGTCAGCGAGGGCTGCCCACACGTCGTTCGCGTCGGCGCTAATCCGATCTTGTACGTATTTGACGCCGGCGGCCGGAGCGCGGGAGAAAGCCGGCCGCATCGACACCGCGCCGGCCGCCTGTGCGGCCGCCAACTCGGCCCGGTGCAGGTAATCCACCTCCGGGTGGCGTACACCGAAAAAGCACAGCGCTGGGCCCAGAGTCGCACCGGCCCGAGCCTGCCGCACCCGATCGCCAATGAATCCGCGGAAGGGCGCGAGGCCGGTGCCGGCGCTCACCATGATCACCGGCACGGCTGGATCCACCGGCGCCCGGAACGCTTCCCGAGCTGGGTCGACCCGGGCCCGAATGTGGTCGCCCGCCCGCAAATGCGCGAGATAGTACGACGAAATGCCGGTGAAAGTGCCGGCGCCGTGCCGCGCCGGGGCGGACAGCAGGCCGACGATCAGTTCGACCTCGTTCGGCGTGGCCAGCGCGGCGGAGGAAATCGAGTAATGCCGGGCCTGGATCGGCGACAGCATCTCCAGGAAGACTTCCGGTGCCAGCTGGCAGGCCGGGTTTTCCTCCAACAAATCGAGCACGCTGCGTCCGCAGGAGGTGACGTAGTCGTCGAACTTCGTCCGATTTTCCGCCAGAGCCCGTAAAGCGTCCCGTTCTGGTGGGCAGGGGTTGGTGTCGGCCAGCAGCGCGACCTGTGCCCGGGTGGCCGGATTCTGCAGTTCCACGAAATGCGTCAGCAGTTGCCGAATGGTCAACGGCCGGTCGATCGGCAGCGCCCGCCGGGTTTTCTGTCGCGGGCTGACCGAAACCACCAGGTCCAGATCCAGGCCGAACCGGGCGGCTACCCGCTCGACCAGGTCCGCCGTGTTGTCCGGCACGATGGTCAGATGGTCGCCGGTGCGGTAGGTGACGCCGTCCGGCAGCGCGATCCGCAGGTGCCGCTTGGACCGGCCGATCGGGTTCTCGATCTCCACCAGCTCGGTGTTTTCCACCACTGTCATCGGAAAAACCTCATACCGGGCGTCCAGGGCCGCGGTGACCTCGCCGGTGATGACCCGTACGTCATAAAGCCGGTCGGAGGCCGCCGCAGCTGGCTCCATCGCGTCCGGATCGCCGTAGCGGGCCAACAATTCGGTCCACAGCTGGTCCGTCCAGGTCTCGATGTCGCCGGCCAGATCGCCGGAGGCGTCGGCTTCGCAACGCTCGACCAGCCGAGTGCCGCCCAGCGCCGTGGCCCGGTCGTCGATCAGGGTCGGGATGTGCTGGTAGGTGGCGGCCCAGTTGCGGTCGCCCACTCCCAGCACCGCGTACGAGATCCCGCTGAGGTCCGCGTCGCCGGACAGCCATTCGACGAACCTCACCGCGTCGTCGGTCGGTTTTCCGTTGTACGAGGCTGCCACCATCACCACTGGCCCGTCCGCCGGCAGTTTCCCGGCGTACGAGTCCAAAGGCGCCGCGATTGCGGTGAAGCCGCGGTCGGTGCCCTCGTCGGCGAGCTGTCGAGCGTACGCCCGGCAGGTGCCCAGATTCGAGCCGTGCAGCACCGTCAGCGTGGTGCCCTGCTTGGCCCGTCCAGCGGTGCTTTCCGCGTGTTTCTCGGAAACCACCGGCGCGGGTGCGGTCCGCTCGGTCCGGCGGGCCAGCGCCAGCTCGAAGCCGGTCGGCTTGAGGGTGAGCGTTTCCTTGATCTTCAACTGGTAGTTGGCGGTGTCCAGCAGCCGGTAGCGGTGAATCAGCATGCCGAGCAGCAAAGTCGCCTCATGCAGGGCGAACTGTCGGCCGATGCAGGCGCGCTCACCCGTACCAAAAGGCTTGAAAGCGTGCACTGGGCGGCCCTTTTCGCGCTCGGGCGTGAAACGGTCCGGGTCGAAGGCCTCGACGTTGTCGCCCCAGACCGGGTCGCGGTGCAGCGATGGGGCGAGGACGACCAGCCACTGTCCTTTCCGTACGGGGAAACGGCCGCCCAGTGTGGTGTCCTCGGTCGCCTCTCGGGCGAAGGCGGCGGCGGTCGGCCAGAGCCGCAACGCCTCGTTCAGGACCTGCCGGACATACCGCAGCTTGCCGACCTCTTCGTACGTCGGCTGCGGATTCGCCTGATCGCCCCAAATCCCGTCGACCTCAGCCTGCGCCTTGGCCAGCACGGCCGGATTCTTCGCCAGGTAATACAGGGCGAAAGACAGCGCACCGGACGTGGTTTCGTGGCCGGCGATGAGGAAAGTGATTACCTGGTTGCGGATGTTCAGGTCGCTGAGCACTTCGCCGGAGGCCGCCTGAGGTGCGTTCAACATCAGGCCGAGCAGATCGCCGGTCGACGGGTCGCCTTTGCGGGCCGCGATCACGTCATCGACGATGCCGGCCATGAATTTCGCGTCCGCAGCGAACTTCTCGTCGGCGCCGTGGTTCAGGATCGGCCCGATCCACGGCAGCTCACGGCCTTTGGCCTGGGCGTGCGCGAGCGTACGCACCAGCGCCCGCACGAACGGATGTGGTTCGGGCTGCTCAAAAGAGTGGAAATCGAAGCCGAATCCGGCCAGCCCGATGGTGTCCAACGTCAGCCGCGTCATGTCGTCCGCGACGGCCACTGGGCGTACGCCCGCGTGCTCGTCCCACGAGGCGACCAACCGGTTCGCGACCTCCAGCATGGTCGGGTGGTAGGACCGCATCGACTGCAGTGAAAAGGCCGGCAGCAGGATGTCGTGTGCCTTACGCCAGTTAGGTTCTTCGTTGTACGCGGTGAAAAGCCCGTCGCCGGCGATGCCGCGGATGCGGTCCAGCGCGGGCGCCACGTGCTTGGCGAACCTGGTTTCGTCGGACAGCTCGGCGACCAGGTCCGCGCCGGACACCAGCACCACGTCGGTGCCGAAGAACTGCTTGGTGAAGATCGGCCCCAGCTCACGCGCTAGCCGCATGTTGTCCTGGATCGGCGTGTCGGTCGCCCCCAGTGCATCGCCGACGACCGGAATCCGCCCGCCGGGGTGCGGAATGCCCGTGGTGTCGATGCCCTTCATCGATGCTCCTTAGTTGCGCAATGTCGGTTTCGCCCGCTGCCACAAGGCTCTCACCGGGCGACCGTGACGAGCGCGACAACCACTACAAGATCTTGTAGTCTTCGAGCGTGAGTGAACGTGAGCTGGAGCGACGGGTCGCCATGTGGCAGAACCGCTTTCTCGCGCTGCTGCACCGCACTCCGCTGCCCACCGCGATCAGCCGGCCGGACGGCACGATCACCATCGCCAATCCGGCGTTCGCGAGCGTGTTCGGGTTGACGCCGGCACGGGTTCGCGGCCGACTGCTCACCGATCTGATGCGGCCGGGCGTGCGGATCGACTACGAGCGGGTGCTGGAGGACCTGCGTACCCGCCGACGCACCCGGCGGACCATGCCGGTGACCTGGCCCGGCGGCGCCGGGGACGCGACCGTCCAGGTGGTCGACGACGAAGAGGGCATCGCGCTGTTCTTCACGCTGCAACCACACCCGCGGCCCGCCGAGGACCTGCCCCGGCTTTCGGACCGCGAACGAGCGGTCCTACGACTGGTCGCCGGCGGTGCCACCTCCTCCGAAGCGGCGGCCGAGCTGGGCCTTACCGCGGACGGCGTCAACTACCACCTGACCAGGCTCACCCAGCGGCTTGGAGTGCCCAACCGGCTCGCGCTGATCGCTCGTTCGTACGCTCTCGGGCTGCTGGATCCAGCGACTTGGCCACCGAGTTGACCCTATGGGTCCGGTTTCCTCACATGACCGATCTGGGCTCGCGTAGCGTAAGCGCCATGGCCGTGTCGTTCCGTGGAATCTCCGAGCGGGTACGCCGGGTGCTGCAGCGCCCTGGCACCGTGAATCTGGCGCCGTACCGCGCCCTGCTGTCCGAGATCGAAGAGCGTGACGAGGAGCTCAAGGAGCTCTCCGACGCCAAGCTGGCGTCCGCGTTCGCCGACCTCAAGGGCTATGTCGACGATGGTCTGGACGTGCGGGCGGACGTGTGCGCGCTCGCCAGGGAAGCCGCCGAGCGAGGCATCGGCGAGCGGCCGTACGACGTCCAGCTGATCGGCGCGCTGGCGATGATGGACGGGAACGTGGCCGAGATGGCCACCGGTGAGGGCAAGACCCTGACCGCCGTGATCGCCGCCGCCGGCTTCCACATGCAGGGCAAGCGCGTGCACGTCCTCACCGTCAACGACTACCTGGCCCGCCGGGACGCGGACTGGATGGGCCCTATCTACCAGCTGCTGGGGATGACCGTTGGGTCGGTTTCCGCGAGTTCCAGCCCGGATGAGCGACGTGCCGCGTACCAGTGCGATGTCACTTATGTGACCGCCACCGAGTCCGGCTTCGACTATCTGCGGGACCACCTCGTCACCAGCGTTGACGACATCGTCCGGCAACCGTTTGACACGGCCATCGTGGATGAGGCCGACTCGCTGCTGGTCGACGAGGCCCGGGTGCCGCTGGTGCTGGGTGGTTCGGTCGCGCACACCGATGACACGCTCGCGTCGACCGCCGAACTCGTGCGGGGAATGACCCCGGGGGTGCACTACCGGATCGAGGACGACGGCCGGAACGTGCAGCTGACCGAGGCCGGTGGCGCGTTGGTCGAGGAGGTGCTCGGCGCCGAGGTCCAGGCCGAGGCCGACCGGATCGCGGCGGAAAAGGCCGAGGCTGACGAGGCCGAGAAGGCGGAAGCGGAGGCGGCTGAGGTCGCCGAGAGCGCGACCGCTGAGGATTCCGACGACTCCGACGACTCCGACGAGTCTGATGAGGATTCGGAAGAGTCCTCATCGGAGACCCAAGACGAGATCGTCGCCGAGGTTGAGAAGCCCAAGGGCTACAACCTGTACGACGCGGACAACCTGAGCAGGCTGACCGCGATCAACCTGGCCCTGCATGCCGAGGCGTTGCTGCGCCGGGACGTGGACTATATCGTCCGCGACGGCAAGGTGCATCTGGTCAACGAGCACCGCGGCCGGATCGCCGAGCTGCAGCGCTGGCCGGACGGCTTGCAGGCGGCCGTCGAGGCCAAGGAGGCGCTTGCCTCCACCGACGCCGGCGAAGTCCTGTCCAACATCACCATGCAGGCGCTGCTCAAGCTCTACACGACGGTCTGTGGCATGACGGGTACGGCAGTGCCAGCCGCTGAGGAGCTCCGCGAGTTCTACAAGCTCGAAGTCGCGGTCATCCCGCCCAACGCCGAGAACGTACGCATCGACGAGCCGGACAAGGTCTACGCGAGTCTCGCCGAAAAAGAGGCGGCGGTGATCGAAGAGGTCTCCACCGCGCACGAGGCCGGCCGACCAGTGTTGATCGGCACCCTGGACGTGGCCGAGTCGGAGCGGCTCGGCGAGGCGTTGATCGAGGCCGGACTGGAATGTTCGGTCCTGAATGCCAAGAACGACGCCGAAGAAGCTCGGATCATCGCCGAGGCCGGCACGTACGGCGCCATCACCGTCTCCACCCAGATCGCCGGTCGTGGTGTCGACATTCGGCTCGGTGGCAGTGACAGCAAAGACAGTGAACGGGTCGTCGAGCTTGGCGGTCTCTACATCATCGGCGTCGGTCGGCACGAGAGCCGCCGGGTCGACAACCAGCTCCGTGGCCGCGCCGGTCGGCAGGGCGACCCGGGCGAGTCGGTCTTCTTCGTCAGTGTCAACGACGCCCTCGTCCAACGGCACGGCCAGGAAGCCCTGCCGCCGCCGCAGTTGCCGGACGAGGACGGGCAGCTGCGCGACCCCGCCCTGCAGCGTGCGATCGAGCACGCCCAGCGGGTCAGCGAAGGTGTGCACCTGCAGATCCACCGCAACACCTGGCGCTACAACTACCTCATTGAGCAGCAGCGCCAGGTTGTCCATGGCCGCCGCGACGAGGTGCTGCGTGGTACGGGCACGATCGAACGCCTCGAGGACCGCTGCGGCGAGCGTTACGACGAGCTGGTCGAGAAGTTCGGGCTGGAGAAGGCCGCCGAGGCTGCTCGGCAGATCGAGCTCTATCACCTCGACCGTGCCTGGGCCGACCACCTCGCCGCGCTGTCCGACATCCGCGAAGGCGTCCACCTGCGGTCGCTCGGTCGGCTGGACCCGCTCGACGAGTTCCACCGGGAAGCCATCCCCGAGTTCGAGCGGATGCTCGCCGATGTCGACGAGCAGGTCGAGAAGACCTTCAACGAGGTCCCGATGACCGACGACGGACAACCCGACCTCGACGTGGTAGGCCTCACCCGCGCAACCACCACCTGGACGTACGTCATCAAGGAAAACCCGTTCGGCTCCGAATGGGAACGCACCCTCCGCTCCTTCGGCCGCCGCGGCTAACCCCTCGCTGTCCGCACGGGGTTGTGCCCACCCAAGTGCAGCTCACCCCGTGCGGGACAGTCACCTTTACATCAGGTCGGTCAACTTTACGTGACCCAGCCCCGCTGACCCACCCCGTGCGGGACTGTCACCTTTGCCATGAGGTTGGTCAGCTTTTGTACGTGACCCAGCCCCGCCGACCCCACCCCGTGCGGGACCGTCACCATTTCCATCAAGTTGGTCCACTTCGACGGAACCCAGCCCCGTCCGGCGCCATCGGCCGCCAGGCCGATGTTGTCGCCCCTCCGGCAGGAGCGTCCGCCTTTGTAGGCCCCGCGGTCTTTGCGGGGCCTTGA
>NZ_BAAANY010000045.1:0-93688 GCF_039530045.1 Fodinicola feengrottensis
CACCAACCCACCTGGGGAAAATGATCTAGCACCCGTGGGGATTTTCTTTTAGCGCGGACATCACCCATCATCGTCGCTATCTTCCCTTCTCAGACCATGCTTTTGCGCTGCGACTGGGAGGTGGCCGTTTCGTGCCCCCTCTTTCTGAGCTGTGAGAACCACGCCGCCCTAGGTGCTCACGAACCGTCACTGGTTCGGCCCGCCAGTAGGCCGAAGAGGTGTCGGCTGTTGGGGTCGTCCAGCCAGATTTCTTGTGTGTTGGGGTCGGTTCCGGCGGTCAGCCCGAACCGGGTACGCGCCGGGCGGCCGAGCCTGTCGTACGTCTCGGTGGCGTGCTCGATGGTGTCCCAGAGTCGCCGCGTGCCGCGTTGGACGACATCCCAGGTGCCATCAGTCTCGTGTGTCATTGCCGCCTCGGCCATCGCGTCGGCGGTGTACACGACCACGCTCCCGTGGTCGACACTGCCCACGATGCGCATCCCGGGAGCGTGCAGCCAGCAGAACCACGAATAGTCGCGGTCACCGGCCAGCACGGTACGGGGGTCAAGAGAAGTGGTGCCGTACTGTGCCGGAGCGCCGCCAGCAAAGCCCATGCTCTGGCCTGGTCCGAGTGGGCTATCCACGGCGCCGCGTAGCGGCATGAAGGTGGCCGGGTACTCGTCCACGCGTCCGAACAGGTCCCCGTCTTGGCCGTCGTTGTCGGTGTCGCTGTCGGGGTGTTCGGCGGGTTTGTCTGCTACGAGCAGCGGTCCGGCGTCCGCGTCCAGCGGTGCCACGATCCGTCCGCCGGGTGTCAGCTGCTCGATCCAGGCGGGCGGTATGTGCGTGATGGCGCAGGTGGCCAAAATGCGGTCGAACGGGCCGTGGTCCTGCCAGCCCAGCGCACCGTCTCCCGCCCTTAACGCCGGGTGCAGACCAAGACCGGCGAGCCGGGCGCGTGCGGCTTCGACCAGCGCCGGGTCGATGTCGACGGATACGACGTTCGCGTCGCCAAGGCGGTGCGCCAACAACGCGGTGTTGTATCCGGTGCCGGTACCGATCTCCAACACCCGGCACCCCTGGTGTCCGGTCGCGGTGTCGGGGGCGGCGGCGCTGATGTTGAGGCGGTCCAGCATGACCGCCATGACCGATGGCTGGCTGGACGAGGAGGTCGGCAGGTCCTGCCGCGCGGTCCCGGCACCGGTTGACGCGGTTTGGGTCAGCAGCGCGTTGTCGGAGTACACCTCCGCCCACCAGCTCGGGGTGCCGGTCGGCAACTCGATGAATCCCGAACTGTCTCCGGTCAACACGTGCGGGGTGAACAGGTGCCGGGGAATGCTGGCGAATGCGTGTTTCCAGCTGGGGTCTGGCACCACGCCCTCAGCCTCCAACACGGCCGCCAAGGCCGCAGCGTGCTTCTTCCACGCGCCATTGTCGCCGCCGGCTGTGGTGTCGTTTTCTGATGTGCTCATGTTTTGCTGTCACCATTCAGATTTGTTGCGGTGAGGCAGTCGGCGATCGCGTCTGCGATGGGGAGGTCGCATTCTTCGGCCAGCCAGCCCCAGACCCCGTTGGCGTTGGCTTCAAGGGTGATCCATTGCCCGTCCGGCCGGATAACGAAATCAAATGCCGAGTACGCCAATCCCGCGGACCGCAGGTACGCGGCGATACCGGCACGGACCTGCACAGGGACCTCGATCGGTTCGTACCGCAAATTGTCATAGTCGGACCGCCAGTCCACCAACGCCGCCGAGCTGTCGGCGTGGATTGCCACCGCGAACAGCTTGTCCCCGACCGCGGTTACCCGGCACTCGCACTTTTTGTCTTGCCAGACTTGGAAAAGGTGCGCCGTAGCGGCGACGCTGGCCAACTCCTCACCCGCACGCTCGATGTCGCCACGGGACAATCGGCGGGTATAGACGATGGACTCGCCACCGTCTTCCCACACGATCGGCTCAGCCAGCGGCTTGACCACCAGATCTCCGTACGCGGCAGCGAAATCGCGGACGTCGGCTGGATTGTTCGTGATAAGGGTCGGCGCGACAGCCAGGCCGGCGTGCTTGAGCTGGGCGAGTTGCCGGGGCTTGTATTCGGCGTCGGCGATAGCGCCCGGGTGCGACACCCACCGGGCCGCCAGGCTGGCCAATACGCCGCCCACGCCGGTCCGTGCCTGGGCGTTGCAGAACCGCCGCTCCGGCTCGGACAACCCCGCCGGTAGGTCGAACGCGCCCGGTTTGCGGTAGTACACCGCTGCCACATCGCGCAGCCGCAACACCTGACCAGCCACCTCCACCTCACCACCCCAGCCACCGGACCCGGCCCGCTCTCCGGCCTCGGGCTCAGCGGACAACTGGGCGGACAGGGCCATACGCTGCGGGAAATCGGCGGTGTCCAGCACCATCCACCGCACACCCCGCGCATCCAGGCTCGCGCCGACCTGCTCCACCGCCCAATCGTCGGCCTGACCCAGCACGAGCACCATCGGACCCTCACCGGCCGCCGCAGAACCCAGCGCGGTCATATCAGCTGTCCGGGACGGTGTAGGAGTCGTCAACCTCCCGGTTATCCAACCGGGTCCGCTGCGGAATCGTCCGCTGACTCGCGGGCGTGCGGTGCTTGGCCAGCAACAGCTCCGGCAGGCCATCCAGCCCACCGTTCCGGCGGACAGGCCGCACCGCGCGAAGGACAAACGGCCGCGCCGCGCTGGGCGGCTCATTATTGGCTGGCCGCGACCCCAGATCCACCGGAAAACGGTACGACGCCGGCATCACCGGATCGTGCCCCGCCGAGTCCCTGACCAACCTGCCTCGTGATTGGTCAATCCCTGCTTCCGCTGACCGCTCCATGACCGGTTCTCCTTCCGCTGCATTCATAGGATGGTGTTGGTCCTGCTGGAATCGCGCCGTCGATGCCGTCGTCCCCACGGCTTGGCTGGTAGGTTGCCCAGCGCCAACATCGCGCCGCGTGATCGTGCGTTCATAGATGCCGGAAGGTTCGCGCGCTGTGGTCAGGGCTCATCGTCGTCCTGCCTGAGGCACGCCATGGGGAACGTGACCAATTCAAGGATGTCGACCTTGTCCAGCAGCGAGGCGTAACTTTCCTCAAGGTTGTCCGTGCGCTTGAGCAGGTATTCGATGACTTCCTGCTGAGTCTCGATGGTGTTGATCAGAAGTTGCATGGCCTGCTGGTTTGGTCGCAGCCGTGCTGGGCGCGGGATATGCCTGGTCGTGGGTCGCGGAATCATTGACGAATGACCTTTCCTCTATATGGCAGCGAACTATTGGTTGTTCGAACAGATTTCTCTCTATTGGGTCCACGGACCGGCCCGGTGATTATGCGGCCCACCAATTCGGTCTCCCGCCGGCCGAGGATCCGCCGCCGGATGGGCCATCACCTGCCTCGCCACTGGCCTCTCTTGCTGTGCGGTGCTCACCCGCGCGGTGACCACCGTTGCCGTTTGTGTGGTGGGCGCTGGCGGGTTGGTGGATGCGTAGCCCTAATTCCCGGCTAATCACCGCGACCACCTGTCGAGCGCGCCAGCCGGTCACCTGCGCCCGTACCACGGGACTGCCGTCCTCAGTCAGCGCCGGCACGATTTCCACCTCGTCGACCAACCCAGCCAGCAGGGTGGCTGTGCGCAGCTCATTGGCCAGCACTTTGGCGCGCCGCCAGGCATCGAGCACGCCAGGAACACCAGCGGCAGCGGTCGCCTCGTAGATCGTTTCGGTCCAGTCCTGCTCACGCCGCCCACAGCCCGGCGGCCGTGTCGGTTCCTCCGCGTTGTCGTTCATCTCCTAGTCCCACCTTCCCCGCACGTCGGCCGAAGGTGCCCCCACTCACGCGCTCGCCACACTGCGGGCACGCCACGGAAACCTCCGGTACGGTCAATACCGGAGGTTTCCGGACCTCCAACCGGACCACCCTGCCCCGAGCAAGGATCGGGGTGGTCCGGCCTTCTGTTCCTGCATGTCCCGGCCAACCCCAGCCACATGGATTACGGCTGAGCTGAGCGGGGCTTCTTGCGCCGGTCGTTCGCTACGCGCCCTCGCAGCAACGAACGTCCGGAGTCACTATTTAGGCGCCCACCCGCCTTTGCGGTCGGCGAGGTCCTTCGCGTCCCGATCCGTTGCGCCCTTCACGCCTGCATCTGGTGGCGTGATTTCCAGTTCGATGATCTGAAGGATCATGCTGAACGCTTGAACTTTCCCTATATTGTGTGCAATACCGAGCTTGTTGCCGGCTTTTTGCTCCCGTTCAACGGCATCTCGCGCGTCCTTCATCGCCTGCGCCGCCTGCCGGCGAATCTCCAGCAAAGTCCGGGCGCCATCTATCGCGCCGCCTGGCGTGCGCTGCCCGCTCACAGCCATGACTGGCCCCGCATTCCCGGCAACCGGGTCGCCGATGACACCAGCAACGCGTTCACCAGCACCCCGTGCACGACCTCCGCGGTCGCCGGTTCCCACCGCACGACCTGCGGTTCCACCAGCCAATACGTAGGACCGGACGGCCACGACGTAGGCGGCAGCGCCACCCATTCACCCGGCCCGTGCCGCAACACCCCGGCGTCGGCAAGCCTCTCCGGCAACGGCACACCGGGCGCGACCACGAACAGCCACCTGTCCGCCGCCGTGGTCGCCGTCGCCGTTGACCGCAGCAGCACCCGGTGAGCCGCCGCGCCCAGCGCAGCCGGGGCGCTGATCACCTCCGCCATGTCGCCGCAGCCAAGGCCGATCCGGTACGGAATGCGGTCCCACCACCGACTCACCGTCGCGGTGTCGCTGGTCGGGTACCGACCGGCGCACACCACACTCCAGCGCCTGCGCCCGGCTCCAACTCGGTTGAGTCGTCGTCTTGCACGGGCAGCACCGGCCAGCCGTTTCCGGCGTATCGCAACGCCGCCGCGCGCAACCGCGCCGCCCGATGCCGGGTCCGCGCTCGCCGCAGCCCCGCGACCGACAGCACGCTCATCGGCCCTCACCACCCGGGCAGCGAAGCGCCGTCACTGGAGCGGTGGCCGCGGCGCAGTAGGTGCGGGCAGCGTCCACCACCGTGGCCACCCTCGCCGCACGGATACGGGCGTTCGGTGCCGCTGCGATCCACAGCACCGCGTGCCGGCGTTGACCCGCCATCGACACCGACCCAAGATCTGCCCCAGCCGCGGACAGCGCCGCCGCCAGATCGGCCGGAACCCGTGGGCTACGCGGGTCAAACGTGGTCAACACCGCCGGCCACCACAAAAAACTGCCCGGGTCAGCGTTGACCGGGACGGTGCCGGCAGCGGCTGTGTCGCTGTGCGGCAAGGTGTCGGCGGCCGTGTCTAGCGGTACGGCAAGGGTCAGGTCATCGAACCCGAACAGCCGAACCCGGCCCCGCGCACCGCCCGGGTAGGCCAGCACCGCCGGGCGCCGCATCGGCACGTCCACCAGCCGGTCCCGGAACACCAGCACCGGACGACCCCTCACACACCCGGTACCCACCTCCCGCGCGGCTCCCTCGGCTTGGTCACCGCGATACGTGGCTCGCAGCCACACAGCTTGTCCAACGCCGCCGGCCAACGCTGGTCCAGCGGTCTCAGCGGTGTCTGTCGCCGGGCTCATCGGGTCGGTCCCGCCAGGGAGCGGCCGGCGTACTCGGTAGCCCACAGGGACCGGTAACACCGCCACAACTCCGGCGTGAGCGAGCTGTCCAGGTCGGTCATGATGTTCTCCACGACCCGCCGCGCATTGAAGTAGTACCCCAAGCATTCCGCTTCGGGGGTAAGCAAGCGGTCCATGATTCGGTTGTGGGGCTGGAAAATCTGGATACTCGGGAACAAGGTGACCTGCGGCAGCATGACAGTCATGAACTTTTCCAGCTGTGCAGTGGTGTCCAACCCTGCGATGTAGGTAAACGAGGTGTCCAGACCAGCCGCGCGAGCGTCGGCCAGAAGGGCCGGCATCATCTCCGGCAACAGGTCCGCTTTGGTGTTCTTCAACAGAAAATCCCGCCGCGACACGCACTCAGCGGTCAGGAACAACCCAAACGGGGCGACATGTTCAGCCAGGAAACGGAACGCCTCCCGGGTCCGCAGCACCGATGACAACAACACGATGCGGGCGTTGATCCGCCGCGACCGCAACACCTTGCGCAGCATCACCATCGCCTCAAGCGCGGCATCCTCGGTCCGATAACACGCCGTGGACACCGCGACTTCGCGCAGGGACTGCAAGGTGCCGCCGGGCGGCAACTGCAACTCCAAACCGTCTAGCAGCGCGTGCAACTCGTGCTCCAACGTCAGCACCGGGTCAGCGGGCGGTTCCAGGGAGGTCGGGCAGAACGCGCAACCGGTGCACCGCGACCGGCCGGCCGGGTTGATCGTGGCGGCCCACCACGTGCCGTTCTCCCAGCAGCGCAGATACCCCGACACCGCGTCATCAGCATCAGTACGCACCGCCCGACCAATCGGGACACCGGCCGCATACAACCAACCGTCATCACTCAACGTGAACGGCGAATCCGACCGCCCCGCCGCCACCACCACCGTCCGCACATCCGGGCAGGCAATCAGAGACAGCTGCAACCGCACCCGCGGACCCAGCGGCGTGCACAGGCCGTACAGGTTCAACGCCAGCAACAACGCGTCAGTATCCGGAACGCCGTACTGCTGTGCGTCTGTCTGCCACAGCTTTGCCGGGTTGTCCGGGTGCAGGTCGAATGCTGTCCCTGCTGTGGACGTTGCTTGCGCCGGAACTCCTGAATGGATGGTCAGCACGTGCTGCTCGTGGGCTAGCACAGCGGCCGGCTCCTCTCGCTTGGTGTGGGTGCCAATGGAGAGGAACAGGATGGACTCGAGAACAGGCAAAGACATACGCACAGATGAGAGACTTATGGCGGGCATCTATGCATGCATGCATAGGCAGCGCGGGTGGAACGGATGCAAGATGGGCGACGTGCGACGTTGCAACGACTGCAAACAGCCGCTGAGCAGGTATAACCGCTCCGCGCGGTGTTACGCGTGCGCAAGCCTTGCGCAGAACCGGCTCAACGACTCTGTCGCGTTGCCAACAGACTTCATCTGGGATCCTGCTATCAGGACAGCGCTTGGCAGCGGTGACTGGGCAACAGTTCTCCAAGCAATCACAGACCCAGGCCGAGACGAGCCGAAGATCAGCCAGAACGCGATTGCCCGCGCGACGGGCCTCTCGCAGTCGTACGTTTCCCGTCTTGCAAAGGGAACGAGCGAACCGAGTCTTCACAGCATCCGCGCGTTATGCGATGGCTTGCGAATACCTCGCTCACTGGCGGGGATCTCCGCAGCCGTCCCTTCTCCCGAGGAGGCAGATACGGACCGCCGAGATTTCTTAACAGGCGTGTTTGGAGCGGCCTCACTCGCAATGCTTCCAACACGATCAAACCCGAAAATCGGCATCGAGCAGGCACAGGAAGCCAGAGGCTTGGTCGGCGAAATCATTCGGCTTGACAACGAACAAGGTGGTGACACGCTGTGCGAAGCAGCTGCCGCCACCGTCGACCGCGTTGACCAATGGTTGCAATTCGGAGAATATTCCGAGCGCGTGGGCCGAGAACTCCAGCTTGCTCTTGCCGAGCTACAAGAAGCCACTGGCTGGGTACACTACGACGCCGGCCGTCAACAGACCGCGCGCTATTGGTACCAACAGGCACTCTGCCAAGCTCAGATCACGGGCAACCTGCCGCTCGAGGTCGGTGTGTTGGGATGCTTGAGTATGCAGGCCGCTCATCTGGGACGTGCGCGAGAGGCCATCCAGCTCGCCGTACGCGCTCAAGAGCAGAGCGCCGGCTGGGCACCACCCCGGGTCAAAACCTACGCATTGCTTCGTGAAGCCCTGGGCTGGGCCGAGATGGGCGACCTCGGAGAAGCGCACCGCGTCATGGCCCGAGCGCACCACACGTACCGAGCCGCTCGCCACGATGACGACCCGCCATGGGTGTGGTTCCTGGACCCGGCGGAAATGACGGCGATCGACGGGTACGTCCTGGCTGCGGCGGGCAAGCATGACGCTGCCACAAAGAAGCTCGGCGATGCCATAGAAATAGGCGGTCCCTTTCCGCGGAACCAGACCTTCAGGCGGCTCCGTCAGGGAGAGGCCATCCTTCGCGCGGGAAACGTCGCCGAGGCCAGAGACCGCATCGGTGCCCTACTACCGGAAATCTCGTCAGTGTCATCTGGGCGAATTCGTCAGCGAACGCTGGCAATTTGCGAAAGGGCTAAGTTGTCCAACACATCGGCCGGTCGCGAACTTGTAGAGAAAGCCGCTTCTATGGGAGTCGTCGCGTGAGTGTCGAATTCGCGCGACTCAACGGCCCGTCCGCGCGTGACATATTCTCCGATATACGTCCGGTCTACGCAGAGGTATACGCGGAGCCCCCTTATCGGCAAACCGAAGCGGACGTTGAGGAATTCGGGAGCCGCTTCGACCAACAATCCCACAACGATGGATTCCGCTTCATCTCGGCACGCAAAGACGGCACGCTGATCGGATTCAGCTACACGATTGCGTTGCTACCTGGCCGCTGGTGGAGGGGCGCGCAGGTCGAACCCCCGGCAGAGGTCGTGAATGCGCCTAAGGTCGCTCTCGTTGAGCTGATCTTGCAAGCTCCACACCGTGGGCAGGGCATCGGCAAGCGACTCATGGTCGAGGCCCTGTCGGACCGCGAGGAACCTATAGCGACGCTGCTTGCGCACAGTGATGCGCCGGCAATTCACATGTACCGCCATTGGGGATGGCAACCGGCCGGGACGGTCCAATCCCAGCCGCACTGGCCAGCAAACGATGCCCTCGTGCTTGATCTGAGGGTGGGGCTCCCCGCTTTGATGGATTCCTAACCCTGGTGGGACGGACCTGAGCCGGTTTCCTCGTCTTTGCCAGACCTAGCACTTTGTTGCGGGCGGTTGATCGTGACGCCGTCGCCGAATTGCCCTGCGGAGCCGGAGCCGTTGGCCCTGCCTCGACCTGGCCGTCGATGCGTAGCGCTACCGCGGTTCCGATCCCCGCTGGCGACGGCGGTGGCCGCGGTGAGATCGGGTTCGGCGATGGGCACTGGGGTTGTCGGGTTTTGGTGCCGGCGTGCAGTCGGACGCGCGTGTCGCGGAGCCGCGGTCTGCAATGAGTGCAGCGATGACGGGGCGGCGAACAACTTGGTTCATCTGGCGATGATCATCGCCGTACCTTGAATGCGGTCAAGACCGAACGCCGGTTAGGTGCAGCAGTCGCAGCCGGGTGCGCAGGAGCGTTGGTCCGGGCCGGACGTGTTGGGGTTCGGTGCGATGAGGGCGGTGGTTGGTAGGGCGCAGCAGTTCTTGCCGCGCCAGGCGTCGCGGCCTTCTTTGACTGCGACCGCGGCGATGACTAATGCGGTGATCGGGTCCGCCCACGACCAGCCCAGGGTGGCGTTGAGGATCAATCCGCCGAGCAGGATCGCCGACAGGTAGGTACACAGGAGTGTCTGTTTGGAGTCGGCGATCGCTGACGCCGAACCCAGCGCCCGTCCGGCACGGCGCTGTGCTGTCGACAGCACCGGCATGATGAGCAGCGACAGCGCCGCCAGGACGATTCCGGGGATCGAGTGTCGGGCCGCCTCGGCGCCGAGCAGTGCGCGGACAGCGTCGACGGTGATGTAGGCGGCCAGGGCGAAGAACGACAGCGCAATGACGCGTAGCGCCGCGTTCTCTCGTCGTTGCCGGACGGCCGCGTCGCGGGCGGAGAACTGCCATGCGACGGCGGCGGCGGACGACACTTCGATCACCGAATCCAGGCCGAAGCCGATCAACGCGGTCGAGGATGCGATGGTGCCGGCGGTCAGGGCGACGGCCGCTTCGACGACGTTGTACGTGATGGTGGTCGCCACCAGCAGCCGGATGCGGCGAGTGAGAACGGCACGGCGGGCCGGCGACGGGCCGAGCGACAGGATCGCCATCTCAGCAGCAGTCCTTCTCGTCGGCGTCGGGACACGACCGGTCGGTGGCGACGGCGACGACGGCCAAGCGGAGGTCGTCCAGGGCATGGGCGAGGCGCCGATCGGCCAGCTCGTACCTGCTGCGCCGGCCGACCGGGGTGGCGACCACCAGCCCACAGTCGCGCAGGCAGGCCAGGTGGTTCGACAGTCGCGTACGGGAGATCCCGAGCCGGTCGGCCAGGTCCGCCGGATGGGCGGGCGCCTCCCGTAAGGCCAGCAGTATGCGGCAGCGGATCGGGTCGGCCAAGGCCCGGCCGAACCGGGCCAGCACGTCGATATCAGCGGCGAGTGTCAGCACGCACCGACAGTACAGGATCTCCTGAATTCAGGAAATGATGATCAATGGACCGGCTTGCGGGCGGCGAGGCGTTCGATGATGCCGAGGTTGAAGCGTTCGTGGTGTTCGATGACCAGGCCGCCGGCTTGGACGTGGCGGATGGGGCGGCGGCGAAAGTGTTCCTCGCCGAGCGGAATGGTGATCCGTTCGATCGACCACTGCGCGGCGCGGGTTGGCCAGTGGGCGCCGGCGACGTGGTCGGCGAGCAGGAGCAGGCCGCCGGGGCGCAGGACGCGGATCATTTCCCGTACGGCTCGGTGGTCGTCGGGAATCGCGCAGAGCGAGAACGTACACACCACGGTGTCGAGACTGGCGTCAGGGAAATTGAGGGCCTGCGCGTCACCGATTCTCAAGTCGACGGCCATACCCAGTTTTTCGGCTCGTTGCTGGCCGATCGCGAGCATCTCCGGGCTCTGTTCGACGGCGGCCAGCCGGACATCCTCGGCGTAATGGGGCAGGTTGAGACCGGTGCCGATGGCGACCTCCAGGATGTCGCCGGTGGCTTGCCGGCAGATCCATTCGCGGGTGTCGCGAAAGAGGTGCCGTTCCATGAATCCCATCGAGCGGTCGTACGACGGCGCCTGTTTGTTCCAGTACCGCCGCAGCTTCTCGTTCCGCTCAACCATCTGCCGCTCCCGTCCGGTACCAAAATGCCATCGTTGTGCCCGTCCTACCAGATCCGCGCGGTCGTACTGGGAATGTCGAACCAGGCCATCGGTCCGAGCGGAATATTACGCAGGACAGTGGTGAAAACAACCGAGCTGACGATGAAAACGGCCACGGTGAGGGCGGACGGTTTCAGGCGGGGCAGGCGGATGCCAAAGAATGTGTTGGTGAGCCAGGCGATCCACCAGTAGAGCAGGAACGGGGCGGCGATGGTGAATGGCAGGTGGTTGCGGGCGGCGTCGATCAGGTCGCCGTGAACGAGGTAGTAGAAGGCGCGGGTGCCGCCGCAACCGGGTCCGTTGATCCCGGTCAGGGCGTGCCACGGGCACGGCCCGGTCGGGTCGGCGACGTTGTCGGTGGGGTTGAACCGCAGCACCCACCAGACCGCGGCGGCCAGCGGTAGGGCGGGAGCGACCGCGAGTGTACGCATCCACCACGATCGCCGGCGCGCGATGACCCGGTCGGCCGAGACGGGCGACCGGCGCCAGCCCGGGCGGAGGTCGTGGATGTGTTGGGGAAACATGGCTTACTCGCCGGCGGTGAAGGCGTAGCTGGCTGGCGGTTTTTGTTGCTGGGCGGCGGTGCCGTAGACGAGGGCGATTTCGTCGTGGGCGTTCAGGATGATCGCGGCCGGGTTGCCGGACACTGGTTTTCCGTTCACGTACGCGTGGAACTGTTTGTCGCCACCGATTTTCAAGGCGCCGAGGTGGTCGGCGGCCATGGACACCTGCCATTCGCTGAACAGCTGCCCGAGGCTGAACGGCACCTTGGCCGGTGACTCGATGTGGATCACGCCGGTGGTGTCGTGTACGTGCAGCGGACTGATTCCGCCGGCACTGGAGATGCCGATGTTCGCCGGCACGGGCACTGATGTGCCGTCCACGATCACGTCCACATGGGCGTGGATGTGTTCGACGCTGCCTTCGCTGCCCAGCATCGGCAGCCCGGCCGCGGTGACGGCGGTGGCCGTGTCGGCGGGTGCGGGCCAGGGCGGGCTGGTGGTGGCGCCGACCGCGGTGAGCCGCGGCGTACGTGGCACCCCGTCCACCGTCGCCGACGGTTTGGGCAGGTTGACCGCGACGGCAACGCCGACCGCGGCGATGACGGCCACCACAGCGGCGGCGAGGGTGCCCGTGATCATCCACTGCTGGCGGCGCTGTTTGCGTCTGGCGGCCGCTTTCGCCGCGGCGATCCGTGCCTGCCGCGCGTCCGGCCTGCCGGTCTTCTTGGCCATCACAGGTTCCTGTCTGCCCGTTGGGTACGCCTTGTTGTGGTCATGCCGATGGGATCTGCCGGGCGGTGTACCCGGCCGTACCGATCGCGGCGATCACGTCGGACGGCTCGCATCGGGCAGCGTCGACCTCGACGGTGGCGCGGTTGGCGCGGAAAGTCGTGGTGGACCGTACGACCCCGTCGAGGTCCTCGAGAGTCTCGTCGATAAGCATTCCGCAACTGCCGCAGTGCATGCCCTCGACGGTGAACGTATATGTCGCCACGTGACACCTTCTTTCGTTGTGGTTGAAGGAAACCGTTAGATGATGGTGAGTTGGCCGGTGTACATGCCCATCCCGCACCGGTAGTCGAGCCGGCCCGGCGTGAGGGTGCCCAGGTCGATACGGGTGTCGCCGTTCTCCGGGAGAATGAACTGCCGGTCGCTGATGACGAACGCTCGTATGCAGCCGGCGGCGTTGTCGGACCGCACGATCAGCGTCGTCGGCACGCCGGCCTTGAGCTGGATGTTGCCCGGGGTGTACGCGTCTGCGGTGGCCGTCACGACGACGGTCTGCTGACCGGCGGTCGTGGTGACGGTTTCCGCGGTCGCCGCCGGCGGTGCCAGGCCGAGGGTCTGCGGCAGGTTGGCGGCGGCCAGCGGCGAGTCGAGCAGGGTGAGCCCGCCGTTGACGCTGTACAGCCCGACCGCGACCACCAACAGGCCGGTGGCGATCGCGAGCCGGCCACGCCAGACGGTGGCCGCCTTTCGCGCCAGGTAACCGAGGGCGGCGAACAGCGGGCTGGTGCCGATCACGAACACCGCCATCGTCACCGCACCCGCCCACCACGATCCGGAGGTCAGCGCCAGTGCCTCGACCGACAAGGTCACCCCGCACGGGATCAGTACGGTGGCGAGGCCGAGCAGCGCGGGTGCCAGCGCGGACCGCGAGCGGGCCCGGCCGCGTACGAACCGGGCCAGCGCCGCCGGCGGCTGCAGGGTCACCCGGCGAAAGCCTGGCACGCCAAGCTGCGCCAACCCGAACGTGATGATCAACGCCCCGGCCGCGAGCTGCAGCACCGCGCGGACGCTCGGGGCGACCTGGACGGCGGCGCCGACCGTACCCAGCAGCGCGCCGAGGATCGTGTGAGAGACGAGCTTGCCAGCCAGGAACCCGCCGATTGGAACCAGGTCGTCGGCCAGCCGCGCGGTCCACGGCAGCGGCACCGGACGCCGGGCGGAGCCGTCGGGGCCGTCACCGCGTTGACGAGTGACCAGGCCCGCCAGCAATCCGCCCTGGACGGCGGCACAGGACACGCCACCGGCCAGCAAGCCGGTCAACAGGACTGCGATCAGATTCACCGCTCGCCCTCCCCGTCGTTCTGCACGCTTCTCCTCTTTTCTGTTTGTCCGATACCTCGTACGGTTCAGATGCCGATCTGGCCTGGGCCGACGGTGGCGCGCAGCCAGTTGACGAACTCGGTCCAGCTTCCGGTGACCAGCGCGATACCGACGGCGACCAACAGCAGCCCGCCGAGCCGGGTGACCCAGCCGCCGTGCCGGCGGATCACGGCGATGGCGCGGGTCAGCCAGCCCAGGCCGGCGGCGAACGCGATGAACGGCAACCCCATCCCCAGCGCGTACGCCACCGCCAGCGTCACCCCGCGACCCGCCGAGCCCTGGACGGCCGCCAGGCCGAGTACGACGGTCAGTGTTGGCGACAGGCACGGCGTCCAGGACAACGCGAACGTGGCTCCCAGCAGTGGCGCCGCCGCCAGGCCCGCTCTGGGCAACCGGGTCACCCGCCAGGTGCGCCACAGGCCCGGAACCAGTCCGGCGAACGTCAGGCCCAGCACGATCGTCAGCAGTCCAGCGACGATCTCCACCGGCCGCGCGTACTCCAGCAGGCCTCGCCCCAGCTCTCCGGCCGCGTAGCTCAGGAGCGCGAACACTGCTGTGAACCCGGCCACGAACAACACCGACCCGGCAACAGCACGCATCCGTACCCGCCGGCGCGCAACCGTCTGCGCTGCGCCATCCGCCGTACGGGCAAGCGTGACCGGCCCGGCGACGGCGTCATGAACGACCGGCGTTTTGTTGAGACTGTCGAGATCGGCGCCGGTTAGGCCGGTGACGTAGGACAGGTAGCCGGGCAGCAGCGGCAGCATGCAGGGAGCGAAAAAGCTGACCAGCCCGGCCAGCGCCGCAACACCAAGAGCGGCGAGCAGCGGACCGTTGGCGGCCACCTCGGCGAAGGCACCCATCAGCGTCAGGCACCCGCCGCCACGGCCCGTACGGTGGCTTCCAGCTCCGCGCGCTGGATGACCCGCCGGTACACCGCGGCGATCCGGTACGACCGGTCGATCACCACTGTCGCCGGCACGACGCTGGGCGGCACGTCCCGGAACGCCAACGCGGTCCGGCCGGCCGGGTCGAACAGGCTTGGATAGCTGATCCGGTAGCTGCCTGCGAAAGCACGCGCCTTGTCCCGAGTGTCGCGCAGGTCCACCCCGAGAAACACCACGCCCAGCTGCTTGGTCGCCAGCCAGGCCGCTTCCAGGTCCGGGGCTTCCTTACGGCACGGCGCGCACCACGAGCCCCAGAAGTTGACCACTACAACCTCGCCCGTCAGAGCGGCTGGATCGAACCTGGACCCGTCCAGCAGGTCTCCGGACAGCGCACCGGCCAGCTTGCGTCGGCCGACCGCGAAGGTCTGCAGGGTGCCTGCTCCCAAGCTCCGTGCGCCCAGCCCGCCACGACTGGCTCCGTCACCCGAGGCGCCACCAGCGCACCCAGCCAGCCCAGCCGCCGCGACGGACACGGCGCCGGCGGCGATCAGTTGGCGGCGAGTGATCACCCGGTCCTCCCGGTGCTGTGGGGGTGGCTTGCTGAACGAACGCCACTGTATCAACTAAGCTCCTACGGATATTAGGAGGTGGCTGGTGGTGAGGGAAACTGTGATCTCGCCCGACGCTGCGGACGGGCGCGCCCTGGAGTTCGCCGTACGCGGCATGACCTGCGGGTCCTGCGCGGCGCGGGTGCAGCGGGTGCTCGGCAGGCAGCCCGGTGTCGAGGCCGCGGAGGTCAACTACGCGACCGGTACGGCGCACGTGGTGCTTGGCGCGCAGCCGGTGGAGCCAGCCGTGTTGTCCGCGGCGGTCCGCAAGATCGGGTACGAGCTGGCGCCGGTTCAGCCCGAGTCCTCAGCTGGAAGCGAAGACGACGCGGCTGAGGGTGACGAGACCTGCGCGCAGCGGGCGTGGCTGCGTCGGGTGCTGATCGCGTGGCCGCTGGGTCTGGCGACGATGGCGGTCGCCTTTGCGCCGGGCCTGATGCGCCAGTGGTGGGCGCCGTGGCTCGAGCTGGTGTTGGCCACTCCGGTGCAGTTCTACGTCGGGTGGCCGTTTCTGTGGGAGGCCGCGAGGCGTGCGCGGCGGTTGACGGCGAGCATGGACACCTTGATCGCGTTGGGAACGCTGGCCGCGTACGGGTTCTCGGTGACCCAGTTGCTGGGTGGCCGCCCGGAGCTGTATTTCGAGACGGCCGCGCTGCTTATCGCGTTCCTGGTGCTGGGCCGGTATTTCGAGGTACGCGCCCGGCGCCGCGCCGGCCGTGCGATCCGGGCCCTGCTGGAGTTGGGTGCCAAGCAGGCGCGGCTGATCCGCGACGGCGTCGAGGTGACGGTCCCGATGGACCAGGTGCGGGTCGGGGACCTGATGCGGGTGCGGCCCGGCGAGAAGATCCCGACCGACGGCGAGGTGGTCGACGGCCTGAGCGCGGTCGACGAGTCGATGCTGACGGGCGAATCGGTACCGGTGGACAAGGCGCCGGGCCAGCCGGTGGCGGGTGCGAGCGTGAACACCGACGGCGTGCTCACCGTACGGGCGACCGCGGTTGGCGCCGACACCGCGCTGTCGCAGATCGTCGCGTTGGTGCAGGCAGCGCAAGCCGGCAAGGGACAGGCGCAGCGACTCGCCGACCGGATTTCGGCGATTTTCGTACCAGCGGTGCTCGGCATCGCCGCGGTCACCTTCGCCGCCTGGTGGCTGCTCGCGCACGACCCGGCCGCCGGGTTGATCGCTGCCGTCGCGGTGCTGATCGTGGCCTGCCCATGTGCGCTGGGTCTGGCCACCCCGGTTGCGATTTTGGTCGGCACCGGCCGCGGCGCCGCCCTGGGCATCCTGATCAAAGGCGTCGACGTGCTCGAACGTACCCGCACGATCAGCACCGTCGTGTTCGACAAGACCGGCACCCTGACCACCGGGCAGATGGCAGTCACCCAGACCGCCGTCGACCAGACCAGCGAGAACGAACTGCTGCGGCTGGCCGGCGCGGTCGAGGCCGACAGCGAGCACCCGATCGGCCGCGCGATCGCCACCGCGGCGACCGAAAGGTTCGGTCGGCTGCCGGCTGTCACAGCTTTCGCATCGGTTGCCGGGCACGGCGTACGCGCCGAGGTCGACGGCCGCGCAGTGTGGGTGGGGCGGCGCAAGCTCATCGCCGACGCTGGCCTCACCCTGCCCGAGGATGTGTCCCAGGCGGCCCAAGGCATGGAGGCCGACGGTCGTACGGCCGTGTTCGCCGGCTGGGACGGCGCGGTACGCGGGGTCGTGGCGGTGGCGGACACACTCAAACCTGGCGCCGCCGACGTGGTCGCCGAGCTGCACCGGATGGGGTTGCGGGTCGCGATGATCACCGGCGACAACGCCCGTACCGCGCACGCGATCGCCGCCCAAGTGGGCATCGACACCGTCCTTGCCGAGGTGCTGCCCGCCGACAAACAGGCCGAGGTCACCCGCCTGCAAGCCGGCGGCGAGGTGGTCGCGATGGTCGGAGACGGTGTCAACGACGCGCCCGCGCTGGTCGCCGCCGACCTCGGCATCGCGATCGGTACCGGCACCGACGTGGCGATCCAGGCCAGCGACCTCACCCTGCTGCGCGGCGACCTGCCCGGCGTGCCCACCGCGATCCGGCTCTCGCGACGTACCTACCGCACCATCTGGCAGAACCTCGGGTGGGCATTCGTCTACAACACAGCGTTGATCCCGCTGGCCGCCCTTGGGCTGCTCAACCCGATCTTCGCGGGCGCCGCGATGGGATTCTCCTCGGTCAGCGTTGTCACCAACTCGCTGCGCCTGCTGCGCTTCCGGGACGATCGCCGAAGCGGGCCGGCCAAGGTCCGGCGACCAGCTCCTGGACAGGTCGTCGACTTACCGCGTCCGAACGCCACGCCTACGGTGGCGGGCCCGACGTTTCGCCGAGCCTGGCGCGGTTACCAGCGGCGCGAGGTCGACACCTTCGTACGGCAGATACTCGCCGCGTACAACGCGGCCACCGACCAGATCACCGCCCTCGCCGACAAAACGTCCCAGTCACTACGCGAATATGACCAGCGGTTGGCAAAGGTGGCCGCGATCACCGAACAAGCCGTGCGCGCCGCGCGGCTGCTGCGCCAAGAAGCCGAACAGGACGCCACCTCGATACGCGACCGCGCCGACCAGGCGGCCGACACCCTTCTCGCGCGGGCGGAGCACGCCGCCCAGGCGATCACCCGCCAGGCCGACCAGCTCCGAGCCGCCGCCGAACGCGACACCGACACCGCCCGCCGCCGCGTCACCGACGCCGAACGCCACGCAGAGGAGCTCCAAGCGGCCGCATGGCAGCGATGCGCGGCAAAGGAAGCGGCCGTGGCGGCCGGAACCGAGCGCGACCGGCAACACGTACGGGCCGCTCAACAGGCCCTCACCGAACACCTCGCCGCGACCGAACACGCCATCGCCGTCCTGCGCGTACGCGTCGACCCAGCCGGACAACAGGCCGCCACCAGCCGCGCCACCTCGGCGACAGATCCGATACCGGCCGGGACTGACTGATTCAGAAGCGTTCGGCCACGACCGCGCGTACGGCCGGGACCAGCTCGCCATCGCGCAGCGCCCGGCCGACCGCGATGGCGACGCGGTGCCGGCGATCCAGCACCACCGTCACCGGCACCGCACGCGGCGGGATCACCAAAAACCGCGGCGCGATGTCGCCGGCCGGATCGAACAGGCTCGGATAACTGATGCCGAAGTCGGCGACAAACGACCGGGCCGCGTCCCGGGTGTCGCTGACATCCACACCCAGAAACGCCACACCCAGCTCGCGAGTGGCCCTGTACCCAGCCTCCAGCAGTGGCGCCTCGGCCCGGCACGGCGCGCACCAGGAACCCCAGAAGTTGATCACCACTACCCGGCCTCGCCACCCGGCCACGTCGAACTCGGGCCCGTCGAGCAGCGGTCCACGTACTGCCGGCGCGGATCGCCGATCAGCGAGCCCGAACGTCCGTACCACCCCCGCTCCCGGCCCGGCTGACGCAGCGCTCGGAGCGGCAGTTGGGCGGCTCGGGCCGGTACCCCCGGCGCAACCGGTCAACCCGGCTGATGCCGCGAACAGCCCGCTCAGCAGCACCCGGCGTCGCATCATCTGGCCCTCACTTCACCTCGATCGAACAATCTCCTAATCTCCGTAGTAGATTAGGAGAGAGTCCAAGCGGGCGAGGAGGCAGGATGGGTGCGGTACTCACAGGCCCGGTGCTGGTGACGTCGCTGCTGGCCGGCATGGTGGCGTTGCTGGCGCCGTGCTGCGTGTCGGTGATGCTGCCGGCCTACCTGGCCACGGTGTTCCGCCGCCCGGCTCGGGTGCTGGCCGGCACGGTGGTCTTCGGGCTCGGGGTGGCGACGGTGATCGTGCCGATCGGGCTCGGCGCCTCGGCGCTGTCAGCGGCTTTCCAGCGCTGGCACCTGTACGTCTTCGGCGCCGGCGGTCTGGCGATGCTGGCCGGCGGGATCGCCGTACTCGCCGGCTGGTCACCCAAGCTCCCGATGCCCGGCATGCGAACCAGCTCCGGCGGCGGGTTCGGCGCCGTGTACGGACTGGGCCTGTTCTCCGGGATCGCCTCGGCATGCTGCGCACCGGTGCTGGTCGGCGTCACGGTGCTGGCCGGCGCGACCGGGTCGTTTCCGGCGGCACTGGCGGTGGCCGGCGCGTACGTGACCGGGATGGTCGCGCCGCTGCTGGTGATGGCCGTCGGATTCGACCGGTACGGGCGCCGCGCCGTGACCGCCCTGCAGGCCCGCCGGGTGCGGCTCTGGCCTGCCCACCGTCAGGTCGCCCTGGGCGGACTGCTGACCAGTGTCCTGCTCAGCGCCATGGGCGCGCTGACGATCGTACTGGCGTTGACCGGCCCGGACATGCCCACTTCCGGATGGCGGCTGAACTTCGCCGCCTGGCTCCAGCACACCGCCGCGGTCGCCAGCGGCTCGTTGGGCTGGCTGCCTGGCTGGGCGCTGGTGGTGCTGATCGCGGCGGTCATCGCGGTCATCGCGTACGCCCGGCGCCGGCCAGGCCGCGCTCAGGTTGACGAGCCGCGTACCCACCAGCTTGACGACTCAGTGAATACCGAACCTGCCGGTCGCGTACCGGCCGTGACTGAAGGGGACCCCGGTGACCAATAGAACCGCGCAGAAACGCGCTCAAGGCGGCCGAACGCCGTCGACCGGTGCGCGACCACGCAAGCGCCGACGGAGCCGGCGGCGGCCGCGAGCGTGGGTTGCGGCCGTGGTCGTACTCGCCCTGGTGACGGTCGTCGCCGGCCTTTACGGGGTGTACCGCGCGGCCAGTGGTGGCGGTGATCCAGTCGCGCAATTTCCGTACACGGTCGGCAAACCCGGCGTTGGTTCGCTAGCGCCGGCTTTCAGCCTGGCCTCCACCACCGGCGCCACCCAGACGCTGGCAGCACTGCGCGGCAAGACGGTGTTGCTCTATTTCCAGGAAGGCCTGTCCTGCCAGCCCTGCTTCGACCAGCTGACGGACCTGGAACGCAACATCACCCAAGTCCACGCCGCCGGCATCGACCAGGTCGTATCCATCACCACCGACCCAGTCGACCTGCTCACCCAGAAGACCCGCGACATGCACCTGACCACACCCGTACTGTCCGACTCGAACCTGACTGCTTCCCAGGCGTACCAAGCAAACCAGTACGGGATGATGGGCGCCTCGCGGTACGGGCACAGTTTCGTTCTGATCAGCCCGGACGGCACCATCCGATGGCGCGCGGACTACGGCGGCGCACCGAAATACACCATGTTCGTCCCCACCGCGAACCTGCTCGCCGACCTGCGCGCCGGAACCAGGAAATGACCCACAGCAAGGAAAACACGTACGCGTCGATCACGCTACTCACCCAGCCGGACTGCGGATGGTGTGAGCACGCCAAAAAAGTCCTCACCATCGTCAGCGCCGACCACCCGCTCACCATCACCGAAATCGACCTGCACAGCCAGGACGGGCAACGCCTCACCGCGAACAACCCCGTCCCGTACGCGCCCGGAATCCTGCTCGACGGTCACCTCATCGCCTTCGGCCGGCCTTCCGAACGCGCCCTGCGCCGCGCCCTCACCAACCGAAAGGAACACTAAGCAATGCCTCAGTACCTGCTCTTGCTGCCGATCCTGGCCTGCCCGATCGGCATGAGCCTCATGATGTGGTTCATGATGCGCGGCAACAAAAACACCGCACAGACTCAGAACAACGGCGCCGAAAAACAGGACGACCTCGCCGCACTGCGCGCCGAGGTGGCACTGCTCAAACAGGCTGTCGTCGACAACGGGCCGCGGCGGTCTATCAGCAGCTGATTCCCAGACACGCACGCAGCACCGGCAGCACCGCGCTGGACGCCACGATCAGCACCGGCATCGCCACCACCAGCAGCAGGCCCGCGCTCCCAGTCACCACCATCGGCCGGGAGAGCGGCCGCGGCGGCGTCAGCAGACGATTCAGCCGCTCCAGCGCATCTCCGCCGGTCGCCGCCAGGACGCCGACCAACCGTGGTTCGGGACGGCCGGCCTCGGCGCACGCCACCAGCGCCCGGGCCAGTTCCAGGCGCCCGTACTCGGCGGCGGCCACCTCATCCGCGCGGATCTCCACCAACCGGCTCACCTGCTTGCCAGCACGCGCCAACACCACCGCCGACGGCGCGAGAAGGGCCAGCAGCCGTACCGCGTCGACCAGCACCTGGTGCCGGCCAGCGGCATGGGCGCGCTCGTGCGCGATCACCGCGGCCAGCTGCGCGGGTGGCAACTGCTCGACGGCGGCACTGGTCACCACGACACGGTCCGCGCGACCGCCCACGACGTACGCGGCAGGGCGATCGTGCTCCACCACGAACACACCCAGCTCGGGACGGTAGCGGCAGGCGACCGCCAACAAAGCCCGGTGCCCGCGGCGTCGCGAAGCCGTCGCCCGGACGGTGCGTACGACCGACCAGCCGACACGGCCGAGCAGCACTGCCAGCAGGACAAGCAGGACCGCAGCGGCAACCCGGGCGGCCAGGCCGAAGTCACCCAGCAAGACCCGCGCGCCCCAGGTCCACCACGTACACGCCGCCGCCCAGGTCTGCGGCCACCGCACCACCATCACCAGCACGGCCGCCACGACCGCGCCAGCCATCGCCGACAACGCCGCGTACCAGGCGGCCAGTCCCAACCGCGGCGACCGATAGACCCATCCGGCCGACGGCAGGACCCGGGAGGAGACGACCGCGACCAGAGCAGCGAATCCCAGCAACAGCAACGATGTCACCGCTGAGTGCCCTTCTCGTACGCGGCCAGCGCGGCCCGCAGTGTGTCCGCCTCAGCCGCCGACATCTCGCCGACGAACCGCAGCATCGCCTGCGCGGGATCACCGGACTCCGCCAGCGCCTCCCGCATCAACCGCGCTCCGTACTCCCCGCGCGACGCGGTCGGGGTATACCGGTGCGCACGCCCGGCCGGCTCCCGCCGCAGCCAGCCCTTCTTGAACAGGTTGTCCACCACGGTCAGGACCGTCGTGTACGCCAGCTCCCGCTCCAGGTCCGTCAGGATCTCCCGCACCGTCGCCGGCTCGCCCCGCACCCACAACCGATCCATGATCGCCGCTTCCAGATCACCGAAGCCACGCACGTACCCACCTCCAAACTCCTAGCCATCATAGTAGTCCGATGGGCGACATACGCCGGCCAGGTCCAGCCCAGCAGATCAACGACTGCCAGGAAAGGCGGCAGGCGTGGTCAAGTATGTGAATGCCGCCGTTCCTAGCCGGCCGCCAACGCGAACATCTGGTGGGCGTACCCACCGGTGCTGAGCAGGGATAGCGCCGAGAGGCCGGACACTGCGGCCGGTGCAGTGACGCGCGGGTCGGTGCTGCCGAGTCCGAGTTGGCCCTGTTCGTTCCCCACGTTTTCACCGTGCCGTCTTGGACAACAGCGGCGCTGAATCGCTGAACGCGCGTACGGCGGTGATACCGGTCAGGCCGGGTATCGCCTTTGGGGCGTTGACGACGCTGCCAGAGGTACCGTCGTCGGGTTGGCCGTCGAGGTTGACGCATCATGACCAGACCGCTCCGTCACGGGTCAGCGTGTGGCTGAAGCCCTGAGAAATCTCGGCCATCGCTGGGATGCCGGTGATCTGGGTGGGGATCGTGTTCGAAGACGCCGCCGAACGTTTCGGGGCTGCCCCAGGCGTACACGGCGCCGGTCGCGGTCAGGGCACCGGTTTTGGATATAGGCCAGCTGTGATGTCGGTGGCATTCGTGAGGCCGGTCGCGGCGGCCGGTGTCGGGTTGCAGACGCAGCCGGACGGGTCGCCGGTCTTGCCGCGGCCGAGTTCGCCGTACACGTCAGATCCCCAGGTCCACACGGCGCCGTCGGTACGTAGGGCGGCCTGGTGCCGGCCGCCGGCGGCGATCGCCGTCACGCTCGACAATCCCGGGACCTGCTGCGGGCGGTTGACGGCAACGCCGTCACCGAACCGGCCGTCGCCGAGCTTCCCGGCGGAACCGTCGCCCCAAGCCCAGACAGTGCCGTCGGTGCGTAGTGCCATCGCGGTGCCGGCGCTGGCGGCGGCTGCGGTGACCGAGGTGAGACCGGGCACGGGGACCGGCACTGGGCTGTCGCTTTCGTTGCCGGTGCCCAATCGGCCGTAAGCGTTGGAGCCGGCGGCCTGCACCGTGCCGTCGCTACTGAGGAAGATCGAGTAGCTTCGCTGGCGGCGATGTCGCTGATGTTCGACAGGCGAGTGATGGCGACGGGTGAACGGTGGTCGGCGGTGGTGTTGTCGCCGAGTTCGCCATACGAGTTCTCGCCCCATCCCCACACCGTCAAGGCGTCCGCGGCGAAGGCCCGCAGCGCGATTCCCGGACAGACGAGCGCACCATGAGTGCGACGATAGTAGGACGGCGAACAAAGTGAATCATCTGGCGATGACCATTGCCGTACCTTGAGCCAGTCAAGGCAGAACGCAACTAACGGGGATTTCGACACCGATAAACCACGATGCCACCGTCAGCCGGACCGTGCCTGGGTAGCCCCGCGCGGGTCATTCGTGGCGTCGTAGGCCTTCTGACAGATGTGGCAGCGGATTCGCCGTGCGGCGGGTTCGACGGTGACCTGTCTGTTCAGAGGGACTGTGATGGTGAGGTGCTCGGTTGTCGCGACGAGGTGGTCGTGGCAGGCGGCTGCGCCGCAGTGGGTGCAGGTGGCCACTGCTGGCGCGCCGCAGTCGAGGCAGCTCATGGTGTTCAGTGTGCCGCTCGCTGTGGGGCGAGTTCGTTGATGAGGTCCTGGATGCGTTGGTGGATGTCGTCGCGTACGAGTCGTACGGTTTCGATGGGTTGCCCGGCGGGGTCGGTGAGGGTCCAGTCTTCGTAGCGTTTGCCGGGAAAGATGGGGCATGCGTCGCCGCAGCCCATGGTGATGACAACGTCGGAGGCTTGGACGGCGTCGGTGGTGAGGATTTTCGGTGTCTGGTGGGTGATGTCGATGCCGACCTCGTGCATGGCTTGTACGGCCATGGGGTTGATTTGGTCGCCGGGGATGGATCCGGCGGAGCGGACGTCGATGGTGTCGCTGGCCAGGTGGGTCAGCCAGCCGGCGGCCATTTGGGAGCGGCCGGCGTTGTGGACGCAGACGAAAAGGACGGCGGGCTTGCTCATGCGGGCTCCTTGACGGGCGTGATGTCGGTGATCAGTTGTTGGATGTGCTGGTTGATTTCGTCTCGGATGGTGCGTACAAGGTCGAGGGAGGCGTCGTCGGGGTCGGCGATGTCCCAGTCGTAGTACCGCTTGCCGGGCAGGATCGCGCAGGCGTCGCCGCAGCCCATGGTGACGATGATGTCGGCGTCCTGGACGACTTCGTCGGTGAGCGGTTTGGGGAACGCGGTGTCGACGCTGACGCCGATTTCGGCGAGCACGGTCAGGATTGCGGGGTCCATCGCCGCGGCGGGGTCAGAGCCGGCGGAATGGACGGTGACGCGGCCACCGGAGTGGTGTGTCAGCAGTGCCGCGGCGAGTTGGGAGCGGCCGGCGTTGTGGGTGCAGACGAAAAGTACGTCGGGTACGGCTTTGGCGGCGGCGTCGCGGGTGTGCGCGAGGGCGGTGAGTCGTTCGGCGGTGAAGTGTTCGGCGACGGTGAGGAGATGGGTGCGTACGGTCGCCGGCTGTTGGAGCAGTTCGTACGACTCGTGCAGATACCGCAGCACGGTGGTGCGGCTGAAGACGCCGTGGAAGCGCAGCGCGAGCCGGTCGGCGATGCGGTCGAGCATGCGGTCGGTGTTCGCGAGCGGTAGGTCGGCCAGGGAGCGTGCCATGGTGGCCTCCGGTGCGGGGTCGGCAGTTCGGTGGCGGCTGCCAGTGGTCGGATCTGCGGGTGGCGGGTCGGCGAACCAGTCCAGTACGGCGGACAACGCATTGAGGGTGTGCGGGGCGACGTGGTAGTGCACGAAGGATGCGTGCCGTTCGGCCGTGAGGAGTTCGCTGTCGCGCAGCATTTTCAAGTGATGGCTGATGGTGGGCTGCGAGACCGTCAGCGCAGCAGCGAGATCGGCGGGGCAGGCTTCGCCGCCGCCGTGCGCGGCGATGATGGACAGCAGCCGTACGCGCACTGGGTCGGCGAGCGCTTTGAAGCGGCGTGCGGCGGCGATGGCGTCCGCGTCGGTCAGAGCGTTGCGCAGTTGGGGCGGGCAGCACGGCTGGTGCTCGGATGGCGTGCTTTCCGGGCCGTTCATGAGACAGGCTTTCCAGTCGGTGCTGGTGGAGTGCGGCGGTGAGGGACTGTCGGGTCGCCGGGGAAGAACCGCCGTCCGGCCCACAAGGACACGTACACGAGAGCCACCAAGACCGGGACTTCGATGAGTGGTCCGACGACGCCGGCGAGTGCTTGTCCTGAGGTGACACCGAAAACGGCGATCGCGACGGCGATGGCGAGTTCGAAGTTGTTGCCGGCGGCGGTGAACGCGAGGGTCGCGGTGCGGTTGTACGGCAGGCCGATGGTTTTTCCGAGGAGGAAGGAAAGTCCCCACATCAGCGCGAAGTATGCCAGCAGCGGCAAGGCGATCCGGACCACGTTGAGCGGTTCGGAGGTGATGGTGTGCCCCTGCAGGGCGAACAGGATCACGATGGTGAACAGCAGGCCGTACAGAGCGACCGGCCCGATCTTGGGCAGGAATCGGTTTTCGTACCAGTCGGTGCCTTTGCGGCGCTCACCGATCAGCCGGGTGAGGAATCCGGCGACCAGGGGAATGCCGAGGAAAATCAGGACGCTGCCAGCGATAACGCCGATAGAGACGTGCAGGTCGGTCTGCGGCAGTCCGAGCCAGCCGGGTAGCAGGTTGAGGTAGAACCAGCCGAGCGCAGCGAACGCGACGATCTGGAACACCGAGTTGATGGCCACCAGGACGGCGGCGGCTTCTCGGTCGCCGCAGGACAGGTCGTTCCAGATGAGCACCATTGCGATGCACCGAGCCAGGCCGACGATGATCAACCCGGTCCGGTACGCCGGTTGGTCGGGCAGCAGCAGCCAGGCCAGCGCGAACATCACGGCCGGGCCGACGATCCAGTTCAACGCCAGCGACGAGAGCAGCATCCGGCGATCGCCCGTGACGGTGTTCAGGTGGCCGTACCGGACCTTGGCCAGCACCGGATACATCATCAGCAGCAGCCCGAGCGCGATCGGCAGGGACACCGACCCGATCTTCACCGCGTCCAGGACGCCGCTGAGGCTGGGAATGATCCGGCCGAGCAGCAGGCCCAGGCCCATGGCGGCGAGGATCCAGACCGGCAGGAACCGGTCGAGCACCGACAGTCGGCCGACCACGGCAGTGCCGGTGGTGGTCGCTGAACTGGTTTCCGTGGCCACGCGAACCCCGCTTCCGATTCATAGATGTTCGTCTATGATGAGTACGGTAGCAGGCTTCATAGATGTCCATCAATGAGCTGTTCGGTGTAGGGGGTACGGGCGAATGACCGCGAGCGGTACGACCACGCATGTGGTCGTCGAGCCAGCAGTCAGGTCGTGCGCGAGTTCGGCGCCGACCGAGGCGCCACTGGACCGCGCGGCCGCTGAGGACCTGGCGAAGACGCTAAAGGCGGTCGCCGATCCGACCCGGTTGCAGTTGTTGAGTCTGATCCGCGCCGCGCCCGCTGGCGAGGCGTGCGTGTGTGATTTGACCGAGCCGGTCGGGTTGAGTCAGCCAACGGTCAGCCACCACCTCAAGGTGCTGGTGAATGCGGGCCTGCTGCGACGGGAGCCACGTGGCACGTGGACCTGGTATTCGTTGGTGGCCGAGCAGTGGGAAGGACTACGGAATTTGCTCGCGTGAGTCAAGGATGGTGCCAGTTTTCCCGGCATATTTGCGGAGTGCGCGTACGAGCAACGGCACGGCGACAGCCGTGGGCAGGAACCAGAATGTCACGGCGGGGAGCAGATTCCAGACCGGCAGGCGTGGCCCGTTGTCGACATAAAAAGCGGTCAACATCGCCGTGTACGAGCCTGTCATCGCCGGAATATGCGTCCACAACCAACCTCGCCACTGGATGCGATGTGCGAGATAGCCGGTCGTCGCGCAGGCAACCGCCACCAGCCCGGTGGTCGCAAGATGCCACAGATGTGCCCAGTTCGTGGTGGCGATGGCTGTGCCGGTGACGAAAACCGCGCCGAGCGCCACAAGATAACGACGACCTCTCCGGGGGTGCCGTCCCGGTGCCTTGCGGGCGAACATCGTCATGGCGCCCAGAATGACCGCCGCCAGGCCGGCAAGAATATGGCAACCGATAAGGATTTGTAGGGCCATAACGTCACCTCTGGAACGTCCCGATAGGTGCAACGCTACGCGTCGAGGTGACCGCTGACTGTCGGCCAAACGGCTCGCTGGGTTCTCTCCGTGGATCATGTGCCGGCACCTGGATCACCGCATCCCGTAGGCCTGATACCCGCGGGTTCCCTGCGGAATTTTTGGTGCCAGGGATCGGTGCAGCAGTCGCCGCGGATGGCGGCGGATTCGACAGCCGTCGATATCGACGGTCGTCGAAGTCAAGTGTCGGTGTGTGCGTAACCGCGCGGGTTTGACTCTGATGTTGGCCGTTGTTAACCACGCGTTCACCCGGGTGTCCGGGGACTGATGCGAATGATTCCGATGGTGTGCCGCGGAGATGACGCGTCGGGCGTCGTCGGCAACGGTAGTGAGGGGTTTGATGTCTGGACGGATGCTTGCGGCGGTCACTGCAGTGGTGGGTGCCGGGACGTGCTTCGTCGTGGTGCTGGCCGGGTGCGGAAGCACCAGCAACGTTGGTTCGACTACCTCTAGCGGGGACGCGACGGGATTCGGCAAACAGATCTGCTCCAGTGCGGGCGCGGACAAACCCGGCTACACCAACGGTGTCGCGAAGATTCCTGGTGTCGCAAGCAAACTGTCCGGCGCCGGCTCGACATTTGTGGCCCCCATTTTGTCGGTGTGGACGAAGAACTACGCGAGTGTGGGCAACGTTCAGGTCGCCTATCAGTCGATCGGGTCCGGGGGTGGGGTGAAGCAGATTTCCGCCGG
Source organism: Fodinicola feengrottensis (assembly GCF_039530045.1). NCBI lineage: Bacteria > Bacillati > Actinomycetota > Actinomycetes > Mycobacteriales > Fodinicola > Fodinicola feengrottensis. The sequence continues at coordinate 28,061 of NZ_BAAANY010000045.1, forward strand.
TACGGTGGACTTCGGAGCGAGTGACACTCCCATGAAGGATTCCGAGCTGGCGGCGGCGAAAGGTGGCCCGATTCTGCACATTCCGTTGACGTTGGGCGCGGTGGTGCCGACGTACAAGGTGAACGGTGTCAAGAGCGGGTTGAAGTTCGGCGGGGACACGCTCGGGAAGATTTTCGCGGGTGAGATCACAAAGTGGAACGATCCAGCGTTGACGGCGCTGAATCCGGGCATCAAGCTGCCGGACGAACCGATCGCCGTCGCGCACCGCTCGGATGGTTCGGGTACGACCGCGGTGTGGACCGACTACCTGACCAAGGAATCGCCATCCTGGGTGAGCAAACTGGGCGGGAAGGACCGCTCGGTCGGCAAGGAGGTCGCGTGGCCGGTGGGTATCGGCGGTAAGGGCAACGAGGGTGTGTCTGGTGTGGTGAACCAGACCGAGGGTGCGATCGGGTACGTGGAGTTGGCGTACGCGCTGGCGCAGGACCTCACCTACGGACAGGTGAAAAACAAGGCCGGCAACTTCATCCAGCCGTGCATCGCCACCGTCACCAAGGACGTGGAGGGCCTGCAGTTCCCGGCCGACTTGCGTACGAGCTTGACCGATGGCAGTGACGCCAACGCCTACCCGATCACGGGCACGACGTACGCGCTGGTGTACCAGAGGCAGACGGACAAGGCGAAGGCCGCCGCGTTGGCGAACTTCTTCTCGTGGGTGCTGACCACCGGCCAAGACCAGGCCAGTCAGGTCCACTACGCGCCGCTGGGCAAAGACCTGCAGCAATTGGCCATCGGCCAGGTCAAGAAGATGACGCTCAACGGCACGCCGCTGGCGGCGTAACAGATTGCGCGTACCAAAGGAGATTGGCCTCGGTGGCGCGCCTGCCGCGCCATCGAGGCTGTGCCGGTGAGGAGAACAATGCTGGATACGAACCACAGCCCACCGCGGGAATCGGTGAGTCAGCTGCTGGTCGCGCGACGGTCCCGGTGGCGGTCCGCGGACACCTTGTTCGCGGTGTTCATGCGAGCCGTCGGAGTGTTGGTCATCGCCGTTTTGGTCGGTACGGCGGTGTTTCTGATCGTCGACTCGTGGCCGGCCATCATGCATTACGGCCCGCTGAGTTATCTGATGTCGGACCGGTGGGCGCCGTCGGAGGCGACTTCGGCCAGTAGCAACCCGAATCCGTACGGGATCCTGCAGTTCGTCTACGGCAGCATCGTCACCTCGGTGATCGGGATGCTGATCGCCGTCCCGGTGTCGATCGCGGTCGCCCTGTACATCACTGATGTCGCACCGAAATGGTTGCAACGGCCGTTGAGCTACCTGGTCGACCTGCTGGCGGCGATTCCGAGTGTCGTGTACGGATTCTGGGGCATTTTCGCGCTCGTCCCGGCATTGCAACCGATCGGCGCGGCCGTGGGCAACACGCTCGGCCACATTCCGGTGGTCGGGATCGCTTTCGCCGGACCGTTTTTCGGTGTCTCGTACCTGACTGCTGGCGTGATTTTGGCGATCATGGTGCTGCCGATCATCACCGCCATCGTCCGCGAAGTGTTCAGCCTTGCACCGGTCGCGGAGAAAGAAGCGGCATCGGCGCTGGGCGCGACCCGCTGGGAAATGCTGCGCATGGCCGTACTTCCGCGGTCGCGGTCGGGGATCATCGGCGCGTCGATTTTGGGACTGGGCCGCGCGTTGGGTGAGACGATCGCCGTCACGATGGTGATCGGCAACAACGTACTGGCGATCACCGCCAGCATTCTCGGCCAGGGCGCCACCATGCCGTCGGTGATCGCGAACGAGTTCACCGAAGCCAACCAGCCGTTCCACCTGCAGTCGTTGTTTGTGGTCGCGCTGTGGCTGATGGCCTTCGCGCTGGTGGTCAACGTGATCGGCAAACTGATCGTTCGCCGCTCCGGAGAGGATATCGCCTGATGACCGACACGATTGTCGCTGCGCCGATCACACGCCGGCAGCAGATTGTCCAGGCACCGATCCGGCACCGCGGTCGGCGCCGTGTCGTGGACGCCACGATGACCGGCATATTGGCTGCGGTCATGATCGCATGCGTCGCGGTTTTGTTGTGGGTGCTGGGATACGTGGCATCGATCGGACTGCAGTTCCTCGGTCCCGAATTCCTCACGCAGACCCCGCCGGGCAATCCGGCCGATGCCGGTGGCGGGTTCGTGAACGGCATCATCGGAAGCGTGGAGATCGTCGGCATCGCCACCGCGATCGCGGTCCCGCTGGGCATGTCCGCGGCGGTGCTCATCGTCGAGTACGGCGGCCGGCTGGCCCGCTGGGTCAGCTTCCTCACCGACGTACTCGTCGGGGTACCGACCATCGTCACAGGCGCGTTCGTGTACGCGATCTGGGTCACCCAGTTCGGGTTCTCCGGGCTTGCCGGCGCGGTGGCTCTCGCCTTGGTGATGCTGCCGCTGGTGATCCGTTCCACCGCCGAAATGCTGCGCCTGGTGCCCGCTGAGCTCCGGGAAGCCAGTCTCGCGCTCGGGGTCACGAAAGCCCGTACGATCACCTCCATCGTGCTGCCAACCGCGCGCACCGGGGTGATCACCGGGGTGATGCTGGCGGTCGCCCGCGCGATGGGGGAAACCGCGCCGCTTTTGTTGACAGCGCTGGGGAACGACCTGTTCACCGAAGTGAACCCGACGCATCGGATGTCGACGCTGTCGTTGCAGATCTTCGGCTCCGCCATCACCGGCTACAAAGCAGCCCAAGCCCGCGCCTGGGCCGGCGCGCTCACCTTGATCGCGATCGTCCTGATCGCCACCATCGTGGCCCGCCTCGCGAGCCGCCGGACCTTCACCTCGGGACGCTGACATGACCACACCAGAGCCCACCAACGTGCCGGTGAAGATCCGCACCGTCGTCACCGAGCGCGCGCCCAGCGATATTTCCGGGCTGGAAAACGAAACCATCGACGCGGCATTACCCGGCCGTACCGGAAGCCGGGTCGAGATCCGCGACCTGAGCGCTTTCTACGGCAGCCACCTGGCCGTGACCGGCGTCAACCTCATTGTGGAGCCCACCGAGGTGACCGCCTTAATCGGGCCGTCTGGCTGCGGCAAATCCACCGTGCTGCGCTGCGTCAACGGCATGCACCTGAACACCCCGACCGGCAGGGTCCAGGGCCAGGTGCTGATCGATGACATCAACATCCTCGGCAAAGGCGTCGACCCGGTGCTGGTACGCCGCAACGTCGGCATGGTTTTCCAGCGCCCCAACCCGTTTCCGACGATGAGCATCTACGACAATGTCGTCGCCGGGCTGCGGCTGGGTCGCCGCGGCCGGCGCACCAGCGAGTACGACGACATCGTCGAAGTGTCCCTGACCCGCGCGGGTCTGTGGCCGGAAGTCAAGGACCGTCTCAAAGCCGCCGGCTCCAGCCTGTCCGGCGGGCAACAGCAGCGACTGTGCATCGCCCGCGCTCTCGCGGTGGAGCCGAGGGTGCTGCTGATGGATGAGCCCTGCTCGGCGCTCGACCCGATCTCGACCCTGGTCATCGAAGACCTGATCGCGGAACTGAAAGCCAGCTACACGATCATCATCGTCACCCACAACATGCAGCAAGCCGCGCGCGTCTCGGACACCACCGCGTTTCTCACCGTACCGGGCCTCGGGCAGGCCGGCGCCCTGGTCGAGATCGGCCCGACCTCGCGGATCTTCAGCAACCCCAACGAAAAAGCCACCGAAGACTACATCACCGGGAAGGTCGGGTGAGACTCCTGATGAACGCCGAACCCGCGCCATCGATGAACCAGTCATCGAAGGACGCTGCCTCGGCGTACGCGAGGGTCACGCCTGTTTCGATCGGGCAGCTACGGGTGTTGCGGATCGGCGCGATCGAACTTCACCTGGACGGCTTCCAACTCAAGGTCCACGGGAAACTGGTGCATCTTCCGATGAAGGAACACCAACTTCTGGTCCTGCTGATGGACAACGCCGGCCGCGCGCTGACCCGCCGCTACCTGCTGGACACCGTCTGGGGCAAAGGCTACGGCGACAGCAACAAAACCCTCGACGTGCACATCAAACGGCTCCGCACCCGGCTACGCAGCGGACCCGACGACGATCCAGGGCCAATCCGGACCGTGCGCGGAGTCGGCTACATCTTCGACTACACACCCGAGGACTGATTTCTCTACCCGCGGGCGGCGGTACGCCAGCAGACGTCGACCCTAGCCCGGCTACCTGAGCGGACAGGCATCTTGTGCGACAGTCGCAACGGCGGTGAGATCACCGGCAGAATGCGATCATGGCGCCCACGACCGATCCGGCCGAATCCGAAGCAGAGCAGGCACGATGGCTGTCCCGACCAGTCGCCGGCATCGGCACCGCCAGCTTTCTGGCCGATGTGGGGCATGAGATCCCCACCGCGTTGTTGCCGAGCCTGCTCACTTCGACGTTGGGCGCGCCGGCGGTGGTGCTCGGGTTGATTGAGGGAATCTCCGATGCGCTGGCCGGCGGCGCGAGGTTCGTCGGTGGCGCGCTGGCCGATGATCCGCGCCGCCGTCGCCGGATCGCGGTCGGTGGGTACGCGAGCACGGCGGTGTTGGCCGCGTTGACCGGCGCCGCCGGTGCGGCGTGGCAGGTCGGGGTGCTGCGTGCTGGGGCGTGGGCGGCCCGCGGGTTGCGGGTGCCGGCCCGCAACGCGTTGCTTGCCGATGTGGTGCCGGCCAGCGCGTACGGGCGCGCGTACGGGTTCGAGCGGATGATGGACAACCTCGGGGCGATCGTCGGCCCGCTGCTCGCGCTCGTGCTGGTCGCGACGCTGGGCGTACGCGCCGCCATCGGGCTGTCGGTGATTCCCGGCCTGCTCGCGGCGGTCGCGATCATCTACGCCATCCGGCACACCGCGCGCTCACGCGAACGCGACCGCGTACCACTGCGGCTGCGGATCAGGCCGGTCATGCAGGGAAAACTGGGCCGGCTGATCGCGGCGGCGGCCGTGTTCGAGGTCGGCAACGTGGCCGCGACCCTGCTGATCCTGCGCGCCACCGACCTGCTCCGGCCCGGCTACGGCGCGACCGCCGCCACCACGCTTGCGTTGGCGCTCTACACCCTCTACAACGTCGCCGCCACGGTCGCGTCACTGCCCGCGGGCCGTACGGCGGACCGGCTCGGCAGCCGCGGACCGGTGTTGGTGTTTCTGGCCGGCGCGTTGGTTTTCGCCGCAGCGTATGTCGGTTTCGCCTTCCCCATCACGAATCTTGTCCTGCTGGGGATCCCGTTCCTCGCGGCTGGGCTGGCGATCGGATGCGTGGAGACCGCCCAGCATTCGGCGGTCGCCGCTCTCGCGCCGGCCGGCATACGCGGCGCGGCATTCGGGTTGTTGGCCACCGTCCAAGCCATCGGCAACTTCGCTGCCAGCGCTGGCGCCGGACTGTTGTGGACCACAGTGTCAGCCACCGCGGCGTTCAGCTACCTCGCCGGCTGGATGGCCGTCGCGTCCGTACTTCTGTTGTTCCTCAAGCCATTCCGGCGTACCTGAGGGGTGACGTAGGAAAGAAGCGTCGTGTCTCAGGCGCGGGCGCCACGGATCACCTGCTGCCCGAACCGCGCGGCTATATGTTTCGCGTCCCGGCCGACGCCGCGTAGAGACGCGGAAGCTGGAGTGCGTTGCCATTCCACGCCGACGTACGCCAGGCTTGGATGAGTCGTGGACAATCCAGCACGGTGGCGAGGGTTTCCGTCCGAGTCCAGCGCTCCGAGGTCGGCGAGATAGCCCAGATCGGGCCGGTACCCGGTCGCCAGCAACAAAACATCGACGTGCTCCCGACTCCCGTCCGGCCAGATCACCGACGAGCCGTCGATGCGCGTGAACATCTCCCGCCGATCCGGCTTGCCGGCAACAACGGCGGCTCGGTAATGGCGGTCGTCGATGACCGGTTGGGTCGGCGCCTCAACCCATCGACCCAGTGGGGCGAAATCGAATCCCGTGACGGTGAACCAATAATGCAGATCTCGCCCGAACGGCCGTTGCGGTAGGAACGTCACCGGCGCTCGGCTGGCCAGGGTGACGGTCGCGGTGTCGGCGAGTTCGACGGCGATCTGGACGGCGGAGTTTCCCGCACCCACCACGACAATCCGCCGGCCTGCGTACGGTTGCGGGTTGCGGTATTGGCTGGCATGCAGAACCGTACCGCTGAACGATTCCAAACCGGGAAGCGTCGGGCGGTACGGGTGACCGAACCCACCGGTCGCCGCGACCACCGACGGCGCGGTGAGCACAGTGCCATTTTCTAGGTGTACAAGGAATTCCGGCCCGTCAGTGGTGACGCGTTCGACGCGGCTATCTGTTCGGATGTCCACATCCAGTGCCTCGGCGTAGGCCGACAGGTACGCGGTGACCTCGTCGCGGTGCGGATACCGGTCCGGATCGCCGTCAAATACCCGTCCCGGTAGAGCGCTGTATCGAGCCGGCGAGAACAGCCGCAGACTGTCGTAGTAATGCGGCCAGGAGCCGACCGCCGCCGGGCCGGCTTCCAGGATCAGCGGGCGCAGTCCCGCTTCGCGCAGCCGGTAGGCGGTCGCCAGCCCGGACTGCCCGCCGCCGATCACGACCGTGTCGAAGGCACACATATGCAACACACACTTTCGTTAAGGGGAAAGAAAAGAGCCGTTCTCTTCGGCAGCGCGGCGAGTGGATCTCATCGGGGCGGTCCAGAGGGCGATGACAGTGCCAGCGAGGCAGATCAGGGCCAACAACGCGAACAACGCGGGATATCCGCCTATCGCGGCGGCGATACTGGTGCCGGCCCAGGGCGCGATTGCGGTCGCGATCGTGATGGGCGTGGTCAGGACCGCGCTGAGCGTGCCGTAGGCTGCCGCGCCCCATCGGTCGCTGACCGCGGTGGCCTGCACCAGCGTGTACAGGCCGCGCGCCACCCCGGCGAGTATCGCCGCAGCCACCAGGGCGACTGCCGGCCCGGACAGCACCGCGAGCAGCGCTGTCGTTGCCGCGCCGGCCGCGAAAATCCCGACCGTACGAGCGACGACCGGCAGTTTCGCCAGCACTGGCGCGTAAAACAGTCGCCCCAGCACCTGACCGGCGCCACCGAGCCCGAGCGCCCACGCCGCCAGCGTCGGCGACACACCGCGACCGATCAGCAGCGGAACCTGGTTCACCACGACGGCGTAAATGGCGAATCCACCAAGCCCGACGGACACCAGCAGTGCAAGGAAACCGCGACTGGCAACGATTCTACGAACGGGTGCGGTCGATCCGTGCTGCCGGTGGTGTTCGATCGGCGGCCATGGCAACCGCAGCCCGAAGACGTGGATGGGGATGGTGACCGCGGCCAGCACCACGGCCAGGACCAGGTACGCGCCCCGCCAGCCCAGCCAGGCGTCCAGCGCTGCGGCCAGCGGAGCGAACACCGTACTGGCGAACCCGGCCACCAATGTCAGCGCTGTCAACGCTTTCACCCGGTCCGGGCCGTACCAGCGGGTGACGGCCGCGAACGCGGGTGGGTAGAAGGTCGCGGCCATCGCTGGCCCGGCCAGCACCCAGCCTGCCACGAACAGCGGCAGGTTGGGTGCGGTCGCGATGCACAGCACCGCGACCACGCCGAGCACCGAACCGGCGCTCATCAGAGCGCGTGGGCCGTGCCGGTCCAGCCAGCGGCCCAGCGGGATGCCGCCGAGCGCGGAGATGACGAGTCCGAGGGAGAACGCCGCGGTGACCACGGTGGCTGGCCAACGCGTGGTCGTGGTGATGGTCGGCGCGAGCACCGGGAAGGCGTAGAACAACACGCCCCAGCTGGTGATCTCGGTGACGCACAATCCCCACAACGCGCGCCGCCGCGCGACCTGGGCGGCGAGCTGGCTCGGACTTGTCATCGGCCCTGTACGTGGAACCGTTAGTCGCGCGGTGGCGCGGTCAGCGTCAACTCCACCGCGGCCGGTACGCAGCAGCCGCCAGCGCCAGCATCGGCGCCGGGTTCGTCGAACAGTCCGGCGCCGCCGCACACGCCCGTGTCGGGCAGGGTCAGCTCGATTCGCTCAGCGGCGGCCTGGTCGCCGGCGATGCCTGCGACGACGCTGCGTACCTGTTCGTATCCGGTCATGGCCAGGAATGTTGGCGCTCGGCCGTAACTTTTCATTCCCACCAGGTACAGGTTCGGTTCCGGGTGGGCAAGTTCCTTGGCGCCATGCGGATAAACCGTGCCGCAGGAGTGGACGTTCGGGTCGATCAACGGCGCCAGCGCCACCGGCGCCTGCAGCCGCGCGTCCAGATCCAGGCGTACCTCCGACAGCCAGGACAGGTCTGGCCGGAACCCGGTCACCGCCACGACCTCATCCACCGGGTCGAGCGTGCGCCCGTCGTCACCCACGAGCACCAGACGGTTGTCGACCTGGTCGATGTCAGTGGTTCGGAATCCGGTCACGACGTCCACGTGCCCGGCATCGACCGCCGCCTTTGCCCGTTGCCCCAACGCGCCACGGGCCACCAGCTGGTCGGATTCGCCCCCACCAAAGGCATTGCCGACCCCGCGGCGCAGCACCCACACCAGCTCGGTGCCCGGATTTTCCGGGGCGAACTGGGTGAAGGTGACCAGCGCGGTGAGCGCGGAATGCCCGCTGCCGACCACCGCGACCCGCTTTCCGGCATACCGTGCGGCCTCGGTCGGATCGGCCAGATCCGGTACCCGGTAGGAAATCCGCTTCGCTGCGGCGATTTCGCCGAGCGCCGGCAGGCCGTCGCCACCGACCGGGTTAGGCAAGGACCAGGTCCCGGACGCATCGATCACCGCGCGAGCCAGCATCCGCTGCTCAGCACCGGTCTCGTCGACGAACCGTACGGTCAACGGCTCCTCGTCCCGCCCGGCGTCGACCACCCGATCCCGGCCACGGCGGGTGACACCCACCACCCGGCTGTTCAGTCGCACCCGCGAACCCAGCGCCGCCGCCAACGGCTGCAGGTACGCGGTCGCCCACTCCAGGCCAGTCGGGTACCCGTCAGCCGCGGGCGGCTGCCATCCCGTACCACCCAGCAGCCGCGCGGCGGCCGGGTCGATCAGCCCACCCCAGCGGGAGAACAAGCGGACGTGATGCCACTCGCGCACGGCCGCGCCCGGCGCCGCGCCGGCTTCAAGCACAATCGGCTCGAGGCCGCGCTCCACTAGTTGCGCGGCCGTGGCCAGCCCGATGGGGCCAGCGCCGACCACCACTACCGGCAGGTTTTCGTTCATATCGACACCTCATTCATCGATCGCATTCGATTAATAGGTTGTTGGCTCGGGACTATATCGATGGCCGTCGATTGACGCAACCATCGATGTACATCGATAATCTGTTCATGACCAGCACCCTGGCTCCGGCGATCAGCCCGAATGACGCGGCCACCTACGCGGAGTGGTTCGCCACGTTGGCCGACCCCACCCGCGTACGGCTGCTGCAGGCGATCGCCAGCGCCACCGGCGAAACCACCGTCGGCGCGCTCACCGACCTGCTCGGCATCAGCCAGTCCACCTGCTCCCACCACCTGCGCAAACTCGCCGAGGTCGGGTTCATTCACCTGCGCAAGGACGGCACCAGTACGCGGGTGTCGGTGAACCAGGCGTGCTGCTCCGGCTTCCCGCAGGCCGCCGACGTGGTCATGGGACTGCTCGCGCCCCGGCCGTGCTGCCCGACCGACCTGCCCGAAGACGTCACCGTGCGCCCGTTGACCAGCCGGGACTGGCCGGCTGTACGGCGGATCTACGCCGAAGGCATGGCCACCGGCGTAGCCACCTTCGAGACCGCGGTCCCCAGCCGTACCGTCCTGGACGCGAAATGGCTGCCCGACCACCGGTGGGTCGCCGAAATCGACGGCGTCGTCGTGGGCTGGGCGGCGATCACGCCGGCATCGACGCGGCCCTGTTATGCCGGCGTCGGTGAGACCTCGTTGTATGTCGCCGACGGGATGCGCGGTCGCGGTGTCGGCAAAGCGCTCATTCACCGGCAGGTCACCGCCGCCGACACCGCGGGCCTGTGGACGCTGCAATCCGCGATATTCTCAGAAAACAAGGCCAGCCTCGCACTGCACCACTCGGCTGGATTCCGCACGGTCGGCGTACGCGAACGCATCGCCCAACGCGACGGCCGGTGGCACGACACGATCTTCATCGAACGCCGGATTCCTTGATTCCGACCAAAACACGGACCGTCTCCACCACCAGCCGGGTCGCTGCCAACAGAGTGTCGTCATTCACCCGATCCGGTGTCTCGGCCGGTGTTTGGTAACCCGGCATGCCCATACCGATGCCGACCGCGGGCAGACCGGCCGCGGCGTAGCGCCGGTTGTCCGAGGCCATCGACCCGGCCCGCAGCGGTACGCCGACGTGACGGCCGGCTTGATCCAGAGCGGCCAACAAAGGCTCGGCCGGCCCGCCGGCTTCGATCGCGGCGGCTTCGCTCAGGTGAGCTGCGCCGTCGACGTTGATCACGTACGTACCCGGCCGCACGCTCGGTGCGTGATGCGCCGAACCCCACGTGCCGACTTCTTCGCCGTCCAGCAATGCCACCGCCAGACCAACGTCGGGCGGCAGCACGGGCACCAGCAGGCGAACCGCCTCCACGACCACGGCCACCCCCGAGGCATTGTCCGCAGCCGCGGGAAAACGCAGATCCGGGTCGTCGCCCACACCGTCCCGGTGCGCTGTCAACAAAATCGACATCCCACCGGCCCGCGGAGCGCGAAACTCGCCGAAGACGTTCACTCCCGTCACGACCGAAGACCGCATCGGCACTGACGCCTGGAGGCGTGCAGGATGTTTCGTCATCGCCGCATGCAGATCGGTGCGTACCGAGATCACCGGCACCGCGACCACCGGCGGACCGGCGATCATCTTCGGCATCCACCCGGCCTCGTCGACGGCCCGAGGTACGAGCAAACCCGCCGCACCTTCCGCCACCGCACGCCGGACATGCTCCGGGTTTGCCGAAGGGGCGAGGATCCAGAGGCCCGACCAATCCGGCTCGTCCACGGTGGCCAGTGCAGCCGACCGCAGATCGGGGGCCTCGGCCGAGGCCAGATGCTCGGCGAAATCGCGACGATGCACCAACTTCTGCCCGCCCCACTCCAGCACTGGCGTGGCATAGACATCGCGTACGGACGCCTCAAACTCCACCGCGCTCACCGCCGTGCCCGCGTCACGAAGGATGTTCTCCAACCACCGCCCAGAAGCACGGCCGCCACTCGTACCAATTCTTCGACCAGTAAACTCATCAGTCGCCAAGCGCTCCACCACATCGCGCAACCGCCGCGATATTCCAGCTTCGGCCTCAGCCGTAGGCGTACTCATTCCGGGCTCATCCGCAGCAATTGCCGCAGTCCGAAACAACCTCCTGCGTCTCCGGCTCAGAAGCCACCGACCCGCAGCAGCCGCTCGCCGTTTGCGTTGCCGGCACAGGGCTACCGCAACACCCGCCAGCAGCCGCGGGCTGGAACGCCTCCGCCGGATCACCGGCGAAACCGCCAGCAGACAACTCAACGTCGCTCACACGCTCTCCTTCTGCATAGACAACCATCAAAACAGTTGGCTCGTCGAAGCTTGCCTCCTGATTCGAGAGATGTCAAGATAGACGTATGTCAAAACAGAGTGCGCAGCTGGACGTGATCACGACAGTCGGTGGCGGCTGCTGCGCGCCGCTCATCACGGCCCCGTTGGCACCAGATGACGCCATCGACCTCGCCAAGGCATTCAAGGCACTCGGCGACCCGGTACGACTGCGACTGTTGTCCCTGATCACCTCGGCCGGCGGGGAAAGCTGTGTCTGCGACCTGACCGAGGCATTCGACCTCACCGGCCCGACGATCTCCCACCATCTCAAAGTGCTCCGCGAGGCCGGCCTGGTCGACTGCCAACGCCGCGGAACCTGGGTCTACTACTGGCCCATCCAAGAAAAACTCGCACAGCTCTCCGGCCTGATTGCGACTCCCGGCCTCAAATAGCCAAAGCTGGCGACCTGATCAATCCAGACAACGCACGCGAACAGATCCGCGACCACTACACCCTGCGGCAGCACGAGTGGTCATCGCTCGTGGTTCGACAAACTGCTGCACTCCAGTCCATGAATCCTGCTGGGTCGGTGCCGGCCGCCACACCGTCGACGACTGCGACCAACCCCAGGAAAGATAGCCCGCAGAGCTGACCGACGCGGCCCCGCAAGCGCAGACCCGCGCTTGCGGGGCCACTGTCGCATGAGTGCCGCCGCTGCGAGCGCACGCATAGCGGGCCTGTTTGGCGATGGTCCACTACCGCCGGCTCCGACGCCGGCCCGTCCCAGTCTCACAACGTCTGGCTGGTCCCGGACCAGTCTGACTGTGCCGGGATCGGTCCGGGACCAGTCTCACGCGGTCCGCAATGTGTCTTCAGCGGTCCTGGACTGGTCCGGCGTTGCGGCACAGTCACCTCCGTCGCCACTGTGCCGGGCTCGGCGACCAGCCGCAGCCGGGACGGCCGGAGCACGTCTAACGGGCAAGCGGATCAGCATGCGGCCTGGCCAGCTCGTGAGCGGGGCAACCGGAAGCAGTTTCCGGAGATGAATGTTCGGTTTTCCGAATTTTTGAGGCATTTGTATAAGTGGAGGCCGCACACGGGTCGCTGACGCGGCGTTCGTCGCGCAGAACGCCGCCCGCTCGTGAATGCCGGCGTGTCGCCCAATACCGTCGCTTCGTTCAAGGCTCAGAACCCAGACGTCAAGCGGTTACGGACGTGGGACGGGAGCGATGAGGGCCGCTACGGGCCGCTGTAGGCCCTTCAGAACGCACATCACAGCAGGGCTGAGCGGGTAAGTGAAATCCCATGGAAAGGCGGTCGCCTTAGCGCTCTGCGCGGCCTGTGTCCGCCAGAGAAGGTGACCAGTAGGGTTTTCGGTCTGTACGCCGCCGTCGGCGGTTGTGTTCGCGCAGCTCATGGCCATGCCGGGGGGCAGCGGTCTCCCCGGCGTTCTAGTCGCTGGGTGATCGCGGGGCACACCGCTGGGCAGAGCGCTGATCTGATTGCCGTTCCCCGGTTTGTGGCGTTGACGCGAGAAGCGGTGAAGACAGCTCTGGCCAGCTGAATCAGCCCGTACCGGAGTCGCTCACCGGCAGGCTCCGTGACTGGCTCAACGGGTGGCTTGTGGGGTGGGTCCAGACAGAGCCCCGTGGGCCATGGCGTTGCCGCAGGTCAGATGGGTCGCATAGTCCGGATGGGCGTGGCTGACTGATCTACGACCACGCTGGCCAGAGAAACTTGCTGCCGGCTGCGAACGTGGTTCCAAGGAGCTGGTCATCCATCGCAACGGTGGAGTGCACCTGTGTCGCACTCTGCATCGTCGCGCCGGCCGCGACCTGCGGTGTTGCCGATATGTCGCCGATTGCGTCGCGCGGTCGTGGATCCGTAGCGGGTCGCCCGTGGCGCGGTGACCAGGGGAGCTACCCGCTGCCTATGCCCTGGCTACCCGCGTCCTTACCGCCATTGACCTCGCGCGACGGTCACCAGATCTCCTCCACAGGCAACCTGTGACGCGAGTGTCTGAATTGGCCACGAACGCCGCTATTAGATAACGAGCGGAACCCCGTTTGCGGCAACGTGGCCAGCACCAGATCCTGACACCCGGTTGCCCCCGCGCGAAAAGGTGACCATCTCGAAAGGAGTACACGAACAGTCCAACCCGTGACCCGCGAAAACAGCGAAAACGGCTTCCTGCAGCAGCGTGCGGCATTGCGGCTCTCTCCCGCCGACTGCGCAGCGACTATTTCGTCAACCTATTAGCCCAAGGTTGCCCAGCCGGTTTATCGGCTCGCGTTCGGTAGCGGTCGCCGGAGAGAAAATTAATGTGTCGGTCGGGCCGTTCGGATGACCGCTTTCCATGCCTCCGAAACGGTAACCCAAACGGTGACGGTCGCGAGAGGTCGCGAATGAGAGAAACCGCAGGTCAGACCCTGAACACATCATGGACGTCCAGGTGTTCGTCGAATGCGGGTATTTGCCGCCGCGAACGGGGTGTTCGCGTGCGTGTTCATGATGTGTTCAAGCGAAAATTCATGCGTTCGGGTCCTTGCCAATGACTGTTTTCTGGTTCACCGTTGACGCCAATCCACCCCTTTGTGTTCCCCGTCGCCGCGCGGGGAATTCCGTGCACGGTGGAGACCACGAACACCGCACTACGCCATCGGCGGACGCGCTGAGGGAATTCCTCTCGAAGCGCGTCCACCACACATGTGACCTCGGCCGCGTCCGGGCGGCCTTGGCATGTCGTACCACCACAAGGAGGAGCGCCATGAACAGCCCTGCAACAAGCACCACGGGTCACCACAACCGCATCGCGATCGACCGGCCCGCGCCGGTCGGTGGACGCGCGCCGCACCGCAGCACCCTCGCCGGGTTTCTCGCGGGACCCCGGCGCGCCAGGAGGGCGGTGAGCAGTCCTGTCGACCGACCCTAGCCATGACCCGCCCAAGGTCCCCGCCCCGCGCCGACCCGTCTCCCCGAACGCGCAAGCGCCGCAGTCCCCGCTGCGTACCAGGTCCGTTGCGCGAACGGCCGCGCCGACCCACACGGCAGCCCTATCGGTCTCGCCACGGCACCAACCAGGACCACTCCCGCCAGGTCCGGGACGGTGGGCTGCGTTCCTCGCGGCGTGCTTGTCACTTCGTGGGGTCGTAGCGTTGCTGCTGTCCGGTACGGCCACTGCCACGTTCGCGGTGACATACGAGCACATCGTCACGTTCGCCGTCCAGCACGGCCAGAGTGACTGGACGGCGCTGGTGTACCCGTTTTTCATCGACGGCTTCGAAGTCATCGTCACGCTGTACTTGTTCTACTGCAAACGCGACGGGCAGGCCACGAACGTGCTGGCCTGGACGTTCCTGGTCGTGATCGTCCTCGTCAGCGTCGCAGTGAACTGGCTGTCCAGCCCGAAAGCCGACGACACGCTCTCACACCTGTTCGCCGCACTGCCCGCGATCGCCCTGCTGGGCGAAATCAAAATCATGGCCACCCTGCTCGGCCACAAACCCACCACCGCCACCAGCGGAACGGCCACGCGGGCCGATAGTGAGCCCGATCCCGCCGTACGCGCGCTGCTGCCGGCCGCGCGGGCCGCCCGGGACCAGCTCGCCACCGCCGGTCACAAACTCACCCGGCAAAACCTGGCAGACCAGATTCGCCGCAACGGGCAACCCGTGTCCAACGAACGGGCCTGCGAGCTCCTCAAAATCCTCACCCAACCCACCCACGCATGGGCGAACCCGCTCACCCACCTACCCGGCCTCCACAAGCTCCGCCACCGCGGACAGACCGGCAGCCAAGACAGCGGCGGGAGGCGGTCGTAATGTTGATGCCCGGCACCTCCAGCGGCGGTCTGCGACCAGCCGCACACCCCGCCATCCTCGGACTCTTCGGCCCGGTGCCCGCTGCCGCTCGTCCGTCAGTCACCCACATGTCCCCGATGGGGACATCTGCCGTTGGGCCGATCACGGTCGGCGCGGCTGGCCCGGCGGGTGGATCGGCGGGTGGCCCGGCGACCAGCCGGCGGCCAGGACCCGCCGCCCCACCCGCCGACGGAAACACCTTGATACGCCCAGGTCAGAGCCATGATGGGCCGGCCGTGAGTAGTGCCCGACAGAATCCAATAGATTCTCTCTCCAAGGAAGTACACAACAAAACAAACAACACCACCGCTGCTCAACAGCCTCAACAGCCAGCTCCTGCTCCCACACCACAGTCAGCTCCACGACGTGACAGTGACGGTGCCAGCGGGCAGCAGCCCGTCGGACAGCCTCTGCGCTCGTCACTGTCGGCGCGATCGCAGCCGACAGGACGGCGCAGCGACGGAGGAAGACGCAACCGGCAGCGCGATGATGGGCACAGATCGGCGCGACGAGGGAGCCGTGAGCGGGCCGATCGTGATCCTGAGGCGTTCGGTGCGCTGTGGGCGCGGCTGATGCCGCGCGATCACCGCATCCTGGGTCTGCTGGCTCTGCACCGAGTGCTCACGATCGACCAGCTGGCCCGGCTGGAATTCACCTCCGCTCGGCGTGCGCAAGCGCGGCTGCTGGAACTGGTCAAGCTGGAACTGGTCTGGCGGGCACGTCCGCCGCTCTCTGGCGGCGGCACGTATCCCACCCGATTCACCCTCGGATACCGCGGCGCGTGCCTCATGACCGCGCAACTGGGCGACAAGCCACCCCGGCGAGCCGCGTACAAACACCGCAACGACGGCATGCTGCTCTCACCCAAGCTGCGTCACCTGCTGGGCATCAACGATTTCTTCACCGACCTAGCCGGCTACCACCGGGACCACCCCGACCTGACTGGCCCCGGCGGGCAACCCGGCGGCCTAACGCTGTGGATGCCCGAACGTACTGCCATCGGACAGGTCCAGGCTCTGACGAGCGAGATGTACGCCCGGATCAAACCCGACGCCTACGGCTGCTTCGAAGCCGAGGGCCGCGCGGTGCGGTTCATGCTGGAGCACGACACCGGCACCGAACCCATCGCCACCCTCGTGGACAAAGTTCTCACCTACGACCACGTCAACGCCTCCCGCGCGGGCATCGTGCTGTTCTGGCTGCCCAGCACCACCCGGGAAACCCACCTCAGAGCCGCACTGGATCGTCAACGGCACCACATCGAGGTCGCCACAGCCGCCCGCGACCACGGCCATCCAGACGGCCCCGCAGGACCGATCTGGGCCGTCCACCAATCCACCGGCACTGAATACGACGGCAGCCTCTTTCGGGCGCGCCTGCACCAGCTCCCCGAGCACGGACCCGACGCGCACCATCACCCCGACCTCGGCCTTCCGTTCCACCAAGCCGCCGTCACCAACACCGCCGTGATGCTGTCTCCGTGGGGTGAGCCATGACCAACCCCCACGCCACACCAGCAGAAACACCCAACGACCCGCCGCAGGCCGGCAACAGCGACGCTGACTGCCCACGATCGCAGGACCCGTGCGCGACCAAGCCGCCGCACATACCTCGACCGAGAAACCCGATTCCCCGCAGGGCCAACAAGTCCCAGGCAGCAACACCCAGAAAGCCGATCCCGAGCCCAGAGGAATGGGCGCGCGAACAGGTAAAAAACGCCCCGCCTCGGTCGCTGGAATGGGCACGAGGGGTCGCGCGCATCTACGGCCTCACCCTCGACAACGACATGGAGACCGAATCCGGCACCGACTCGGACACCTGACCAGCCCGGAAAGAAGCCCGGGGCCGAGATTGTTTTGAAGGCAAGCTCACACGTTCAAGGAAGCGCTAGCGTACCGCATCCGGCGCGCGCTGCAATATAACGCCTCTGTCACGGATGAACGACCCTGCCAGTCCGCTGCGGCGCGGATGAGTCAAGGAAGGAGGTTGTCTCTTCCTTATCTTGTTGCTGGTGCCGAGTTGGATCACGTCGGCGACCGTGTCAGCTCTCAGCAGGACCGGGACCCCGTGGAAAAGACTCGCCATTGAATCTCTCCAGCGTGCTCGAAATGGCCCCGATCGGAGGATCCCAAACGGGCTTGTTGGTGGGCGTCACAGGCTCTTTGAGGTACTCGCGGCGGGCACATTCGTTCTTGTAGTCTTCTGCAAGAAGGTCGGCTCGGCGACTCGCGCCGGTACAATCGTATTCGAATGCGGCAACCACACTCTCCACGAAACTCTGCGCCATCATAAGGCGATCAGTAAGTCTGATGGTCTTCCAAAATGGAAGGTTCGGCCACTCTGCCACCTCAGGATCAATGCCGACCCTCGGATTGATCTCGGCGGCAAATCCGTCTCGCCACGGAGAAATAGTAATCCTCGCCAGATCGGCTCTTCCATTAATGAGCAGACGTTGCCCCCATTGCAGTTTCACCTCACAGCCCTGCGGCACCGAGACAACTGGCTCCATCTCGGCTAAATATGTCGTGCTGATCGTCAACCGCCGATGCCGATCAATACGCGCCAGCTCATTTATCACGGCAATGACACTAGCTCCTGAAGTGTTGTTGAATGGCTGCATCTTCAAGAGCATGTCCCGGTGCGGCTCATCCAAATGCTTCAGACGGTGGATGTTGTTGTTCCATGCCTTCGGTGTGTCGTATGCGGGGAACTGAAGTATGCCCTCATCTGGAGGCGGCAAGCGGCCCGTGACGTGTGCACAGGCCGCCCACACTGTGTAGTCAAGGCATGCACGCAAGTTGTATAGCCATTCACCCAGCTCGAGAGCGAAAGCGACCGGAATAGGGCGGCTCTGGCAAGCTTGCAGGATATGCACACCGTCACCTTGGTGTTCGAATGTGAAATCGAATGGACTGGTGTCGATGTACTCATTCCAGACTTCGACTAAGCTGTAGCGATGTTTGTCGGCACGATCGAGCCGATCCCAACATGCCGCAAACGGAACGTTCCCCATCCCATAATCATCGCCAATGTGCTCGCCGGATAGAAGGGCCAAAGGGCACCTGCGCCTCAACCGAGCGGCCGATCTATGGCTGGGCATAGTGACAAATCGCGGACGCGGACGCGGACACCTGCCTCACCAGTGAAGAGGTACCTGGCTTACGTGGCTGACAACACCCTCGACCATGTGGGCAGGAGGCGCCAGGCGAGGGTGATGCTGTGGGGCATATTGAGTTTCACCCTTTGCTAGGACGCCTGGTGCAGCGATGACACTTAGCAGCCCGACTGGAATTGATCTGAAATCGCCGCAGATCTGGGGTACGAGTTCCCCCCAGGTTGGGATCAGATGTGGGTACAAACCGAGGGCTGTACCCAATCATGCAGCAACAACGCGCTCCTGGCCGATATATTCGCAGGTCAGCGTAGACTCTCCGTGGGAGCGAAGAGTCCGACGAATATATCTTCTTTCTCCTTATCTTGGAGGTGTGTTTTCTACGGCTGCTCGCGACGTACTTCGTTCTACTCCGTCGATCACCTTTCGTGACCGGTCATCATGAGTGGCTGTACGATCACCAGATCCTGACCACATCAATGTCCATCTTGATGATCGTGTGTCCGGGTCTCGAGCCGCCTCTTTGTTTGCGCGTCCTCCTGTGCGGTTCGCGCGTCGCCGCTGGTTTCGTTTCGTCGCCTCTGCCGCCCGTTAACGAGGGTGGTTTGCTTCTGACATGGAACATCTGCTGCCGTCTAGTGCTCGGTGTTTTGGAAACTTCCCGTTTTTGTTCAACGTGAGGGGTCTGCGATGGCAGCAGGTGCAGGTTTGCTTGCTCAGTGGCCTTCTGCACTTCCACCTGCGATCGCGGTCAGGCGTGTATCGGGTTGTGCCGGAGCCGGGACAGGCCGTTTGAGGGCCGCCCCAAATGCTTCTGGAGTCTGTGTAGTGCTTGGGCAGCGTTTTGTCCTTGTTCAGGGACAACCGCAGGCAGCACACGTCACAATGCGCCATCGAGCCGCACGCTCCTTTCGTCCGACGTACCGGTTGTGGTGGACCGCATGTGCGCGCAGGCCGCCGTTGAGCCCGACCTGAAGGGCGTTCGGTGGCGGCGGGCCATCGTGCGCCAGAATCCGCGTGCGTCGGCGTACTGCCCGGTCGTGTACCAACTGAAGCCGTCGCTGGGTCGACCACCCGCAGCCAAAGCAGCATCGACGAGCAAGCCACCGATTCCGTACCCGTCGTACGGCGGGTAGGTCTCTACCTTGCAGACCAGCCCGCGCTGACAGATAGCGCAGGACTCGAAACCGATCTTGCCGATGGCGTCCCCGTGCAGGTTGGCGACAACGATCAGCATGTCGTCAGCACGACGTGCGTGCTCGAACGTGAGGGCGCGTCGGAGCTGGTGGCGTCGCCACCACCAGACTGGATTGAGGCGGCGCCGTTTGCGCAGCCACCGCCAGTTACGAGCCCACTGCCGCGGTCGATCCCAGAGGGTCGACGACGCCGCCGGGGTCGAGCGTTGGTGTATCTGCCGAAGCAGACGCTCGCGCTTGCGGGAGCTGGTATCCGCCCCGGCTGTCCGCACTCGCGCGGCGCCCAGCTCGGCAAGGTAGGCGCCCCAGACATCGCCATGATGTGGTGGACAACCGGCGGCCGTGTCCTGGTCAGCTCGCTCTCGACACTGGGCAGCTGCGGCGGCGAGCCGATCAGGATCTGCCTCCAGCTCCTCCACGATCAAATCGACATAGTCGTTGATCAACGCCTGCTGGTCGGCACCGGCCTGCTCGGGCGGATGCTCGTCATCCAGGCAACAGTTCAGGGCGTACGTCCACACCCGAAAGGCGTCATCGCCGCCCGCGTTACTCCCACCTGGTTCGCCCACAATCCTGACGTTACGTCAGCAGTACGACACTTTCCGCGCATTCTGGAGGTTGCGGAAACGCACGATCGACATCCGGCTTGGGTTAGGAGCCGCCGTCGGTTTGGTGCCAGATCAATTGGATCTGGTCAGGATGGAACGCGACGCCCTTGTTGGCGGGCAGCAGGATGACGGCGGTGAGGCTCTTGGCGACGGCGGCTTGTTTCTCCTCCATGGTGAATTCGGGCGTATCCCATCGGGCCTCCAGATCGGCCACAATGCTGCGGCGCGCGTCCTGTTCCCGGGAGTAGGCGCGCAGTTCGGCTTTCAGCTCCGCTTCATCGATTTCCATCCGATCCAGAGACGAGAAGTAACGAGACGCGTCGCGGTATTCACCGGCCTCGTACCGGCGGGTGGCTTCCTTGATCCGGCCCTGCAACGCCTTCAACTCGGCCGTGCGGGGCCACGGCGGCAGGTCCTGCACCCGTCGCATCGCGTTCCGGCGGTGGTCGGCGATCACGGCCGCTTTCACGAACATGTCGATGTCCTCGGCCTTCCGGGACACCCCACCGCAGCCACCCTGACCACTGGACGGGCACCGATAAATCGCCACCAGCGACCCATCGGCACGGCGCCGGGTCGAACCGATGACCCGCGCCTGACACTTCCCACACCGAATAAACGGCGACAGCAAGTAGATAGTGCGGTACCCGCGCCCTTTGGCGCGCAACCGGGATCGCGTGGCCGGGCGTCGAACGGCGGTGGCGGGTTGGCCGTCGTCGCCCGTATCGTCGTCGGCGTCTTTGTCGGTGGCGGTCTCCGGACGCCACAGGCGCACGATCTCGTCGTAGTCCTCATCGCTCATCATGGGCTGCCACTCGCCACGGACATAGCTGCCATCCTCGTTGCGCAGCACCGCGCCGCGGTACTTCACCCGTCCACACATCCGGGGCGCCAGATACATCGCCGCCACCGTGGACGCGCGCCACTGTTTCCCCGTCGCGGTCAGGATCTGCTTGGCGTTCCATTCCTTGGCCAACGTCAACGCGGTCACCCCAGCCTTGATCCGAGGCAACTCCTCCTGGAGGATTTTCGCCTCGCGTTTGCGGAGCCGGATCTGATCCTTGCGCCAGCCGAACGGTCGGGTGCCCCCGTGTTTGCCGCCCTTCCAGGCCGCGTGCCGCTTGCCGTCCGTGACCCGCCGGGAAGTGTTCCGGGACTCGGTGTTGCGCTGGTCCACCAGCCGCCGCGCCGCCGAGATACCGACATCGGTGGTCAGATCCATGTTCCCGGTCATCGACGCCACGTGCACGCCGTAGTACTCCACAACGTCGACCAGATCCTCGAGCATCCGAGGATCACGAAACGCCCTGTCACCATCGGTCACCGCCAACGCGTTCGCCTCGCCGCGCCGCAGATCCGTCAAAATCGCGTCCCACTTCGGACGCTTGACCTCCCACCCGTACGTGCCATCCGGGAGCAACTTGCGGGTCTTCTTCGTCGCCGAGACCGCGTTCTCCGGCACCTCACGAAAAATCGTCCCGCCGATGTCTTTCACGAATTTCCGCAGGTCAGTAAGCTGGTTGACCACCTGCTCCTCACGGTCAGTGGACTCCCGAGCGGACAAGATCCACCGCAACTGCGACGGATCAACCGTCAGCTCTGTCCGACCACCTGACCGCATCAATCTCGATGTCGTCATACATCCATAGTGCACTAAAACCGCAGTCGCTACAGCGCGAAAATGTCGTACCCCCTGTATGAATTGGCCGCCACCAAGGTTCAGCGCACGCATCGCGTCGATGCGGACAAACGCCGGGGGCGGGCGGGCGGTGGTCGTTCGTTCTGAGACGATCGGCGGATGGGTGCTGAAGAGCTGGTCACGCTGGCGGATATCCAGGCGGCGCAGAAGCTGCTGTCCGGGATCGTGCGGGTGACTCCGCTGGACGAGTCGCCACCGCTGGCCGCGCGGCTCGGCGGGCCGGTTTACCTCAAATGCGAGAACAAACAGCGCACCGGTTCGTTCAAGATCCGCGGTGCGTACACGCGGATAGCGCGCCTCAGCGAGGCCGACCGGGCCCGGGGCGTGGTCGCCGCGAGCGCTGGCAACCATGCGCAGGGAGTGGCGCTGGCCGCGCAGCTGCTGGGCATCAAGTCGACGGTCTTCATGCCAACCACCGCGGCGTTGCCGAAGATCGCCGCGACCAAGGGCTACGGCGCGTCCGTACGGCTGCGTGGCCTGACCGTCGACGACGCGCTGGTGGCTGCGTCCCGGTTCGCCGCCGACACCGGCGCGATCCTCGTTCACCCGTTCAACCACCCGGACATCGTCGCTGGTCAGGGCACCACTGGGTTGGAGATCCTGGAGGCCTGCCCGGAGGTCGCGACCATCGTGGTGGCCACTGGCGGCGGCGGTTTGCTGTCCGGCATCGCCGCCGCGGTCAAGGCCATCAGCCCGCACGTACGTGTCGTGGGCGTGCAGGCCGAGGGCGCGGCGGCCTTCCCCGACTCGCTGGCCGCCGGCCAGCCGGTCGCGCTGGCCGCCATGACCACCATCGCGGACGGGATCGCCGTCGGCCGTCCTGGCGAGGTGACGTTGGCGCACGTACGCGACCTCGTCGATGACGTCGTGACGGTCTCCGACGAGGACATCACACGCGCGCTTTTGTTGCTGCTTGAGCGGTCCAAGCAGGTTGTCGAGCCGGCCGGCGCGGCGGCGGTGGCAGCGCTGATGGCCGAGCCGCACCGTTTCACCCCACCGGTGGTCGCGGTGCTCTCCGGCGGCAACATCGACCCGTTGTTGCTGCTTCGGGTCATCGAGCACGGCATGGCCGCGGCCGGTCGCTACCTCTCCTTCACGGTCCAGTTCGACGACCGGCCCGGCTCGCTCGCCGCGCTGCTCACGCTGGTCGGCGAAGAAGGCGCGAACGTCCTCGACGTCTCACACCTGCGTGCTGACCCACACCTGCACCTTGGCGAGGTGGACGTGGAGCTCCGGGTCGAGACGAAGGGCACCGACCACTCCGCCCAGCTGCTCACCGCGCTCAGCGCCGGCGGCTACCGCGTACAGCTGCCGTCATAGTGGTCTGCCTGTGATTTGGCCGGCCAAATCACAGGCAGACCACTAGCTTCGGTGCTGGGTCCAGATGAGGCCGCGCAGGATCCAGCCGCCGCCGACGACCAGGGCGCCGATGAGGCTGACCAGGCCGAGGTTAGGCCCGTGCAGGAGGGCGTAAATGGCGACGAGAATTCCGTAGAGAACGGTGACGCCGGTCATTATCCGTGTGAACAGTTGTGAGGTCATGGCTCATTAGCGTGGGCCGCTCGGCGGTTGGCCGGCAGTCGCCGACCGGTGGGACGGTTTCTCCAACGACAGTTGGATAGCCAACCGGCCGTTGGGTCGGTCATGCTGTGGTGGTGAATGCGCCGGCCGGGGAACGGCACGAGTGGAAACGGGTGGCGCGCGGATGGTATCTCGCGTACGGGGTGCTCGCGGCGATCACCGGCGCGCTGTTTTTCGTTGACGACACTGTGAGTCCGGCGCAACGGTGGGGTGGTCTCGTCGTCCTTGTGGCGCTCTGTTGTTGGTACGCCGCGATAGGCACCAAGTTGATGCACGGTGGCGGGCACGGCCGTGGGCTGCTCTATGTTTCGCTGGCGCTTCCGCTCACCGTTGGTTTGTACGCCATAGTGCCTTTCGGTGCGGTGATGTTATGCATGCTCTACCCGCACATCTGGTCCATGCTCCGGCTGCGGCAGGCGCTTGCCGCCACTGTCGTCGGCGTGATCGCCACTGCCCTCGCGATGGTGCGCTGGACCGGGTTTTCGGTCGATGTCCTGGTCGTCGCGATCGCCGGAATGCTGGTGGCGCCGGTTCTGGGATTCTGGATCGGCCGGATTATCGAGCAAAGCAAGCGCAGGGCCGAGTTGATCGCCGAGCTCGCGGCGACCCGCGCGGAGCTCGCCGAGCTGAGCCGGCGGGCCGGCGCGATGGCTGAGCGGGAGCGGCTGGCCCGGGAGATCCACGACACGCTCGCGCAGGGATTTACCAGTGTCCTGCTGCTTTTGGAGGCTCTCGAGACCGAACTTGGCAAGGACGATAGGGCAGCTTTGGGGCATCTGCACAATGCCCGCAAGACGGCCCAGGAAAACCTGGCCGAAGCGCGGGCAATGGTGGCCGCGAGCGGCCCACCGCATTTGCGCGACGCGTCGCTGCCGGACGCATTGCGTCAGCTGGTGGACCGCATTGGTCCGGAGTTGGCGGTCGAGTCACGGCTGGTCGTCACCGGCGAACCCCGCCCGCTCGCGACCAGCGGGGAAGTGGTGCTCTTGCGGGCAACTCAGGAGGCGCTGGCCAACGTTCGCAAGCACGCCAAGGCAAAACACGTCGACGTGGTGTTGGCGTACGAATCAGCGGAGGTGGTCCTGCGGATCGCCGACGATGGCTGTGGTTTTGATCCAGTCCGAGCTACCGGTTTCGGGCTCGTGAGCATGCGGGAAAGAGTGGCCCAGGTGGGCGGAGAAATGCACGTTGACGCTGTCGCCGGCACCGTCGTACGAGTGGCGCTTCCACTATGACCGTGCGGGTGATTCTCGTCGATGACCATCCGATCGTACGGGCCGGACTGCGGGCGGTGCTGTCCAGCGAACCCGACATCGAGGTGCTCGCCGAATGCGGCTCGGGCGAGGAGGCGGTCTGGTCCGCGGCCCAGTGCCGGCCGGATGTGGTGCTGATGGATTTACGGTTGCCGGGCCTGGATGGGGTGGCCGCGACCGAGCAAATTGTGGCCGCTGGCCACGGATCCGTGCTCGTCCTGACCACTTACGACACGGACGGCGACATCGCCCGCGCGGTCGCCGCCGGTGCCACTGGCTATCTCCTCAAGGACGCGCCACGGCAGGATTTGGCCGCGGCGGTGAGAGCGACCGCCCGCGGTGAGACCGTGCTGGCCGCGCCGGTGGCGGCGAAACTGGTCAACCACGTCCGCGGTGGCATACAGCTGACACCTCGGGAGACCGAGGTGTTGCGCTGCATCGCCCGTGGCTTGTCCAATCCGGAGACCGGCCGGGAGCTTTTCATCAGCGAGGCAACGGTGAAAAGCCATGTCATGCGAATTTTCGAGAAGCTGTCGGTGAAAGACCGGACGGCCGCGGTGACGGTCGCGATCGCTCGCGGGATTCTCCCGGAGCCTCGTTAGGCAACTCCCATCGCGAAGATGTGCATGGCGGTGGAATGGCCGGCCGAGCCCGCACTGATCCCGGGCAGCGCCACCGCCTCGACCCGTTTGGCCGGGTTGATCGGGACGGTGGTGGCGAAAATCCGTACGGTGTGGTCATAACGGCCGGTGGGGCTGTTGACATAAGGCATCGCGGCCACCGAGGTGTTCTCGGCGCCCGGATCGAACCAGAAATCATCAAGCCCGGCACTGAAAGTGTCTGTCGTGCCGTCGGTGTAGAAAACTGTGCCGGTGCCGCTCGGGCTGCCGGAGTTGCTGGCGCCGAGGAACCCCAGTGTCGATCCCTGTCCGCTGACCGCGATCAACTGTCCGTTGGAAGGGGCGTTGTCGGGCTGCCCTGGCGTGGCCGTCGGCCAGGTGAAATCGACTCCAGCGGCTCGTACGATCGCGCCCGGAGTCAGGCCAGCGGCGGCCAGCGCCTGCGCGGAGAAACTGTAGCCGGCGCCGTCGAAATCGCCGGTCGTGGGCTGGGCGTCATCGGAGATTCCCTTGTTGCTGAAGGCATCCGCGATCTTTGGGTACGGCACGGCGAAAGTCGCGGTGCCGGCGGTGCCGCCACCCAGGTCGGTAGCGGCGACTTGGTAGCTGCCCGCGGTGAGACCGGCCGGGACGTGCACTGTCCACTGTAGATCGGCGTGCCCGCCGGGCGGCAGCGCACTGACCGCGATCGGATCGGCCGGGCTGACCGTCCAGCCGTCTGGGGCGGCCAGCCTGACCTGGGTCGCCGCGGTCGAGGTGGCACCGGAGTTGGTGAGTTTTCCGTTCACCGTAAGGGTGTCGTTTCCGTGCAGCAGCTGCGTGGGGCTGGACAGCGCGAGATTGACCTGCGACGGCTGGGCGGGCGAGCCGTACGTGTGCTGGCTCCAGGACGGTGCTGGCACCTGCTTCACTGGTACGCCACCGGAATACGTGCCGTAGGGGACGAGTTTGACGGTGCCGAGGCCACCGCCGGCCGCGTCCGAGCCGGTGACGGCGATGGCGACTGTGTTGTGGCCGTTGGGGTTCAGGATGCCGGTCGGCAGGCTGAACATGTGCTGCGGGCCAAGGTCGTTGGCGTAGAGCCCGAGAAGCCAGCCATTGACGTAGATTTCGGCGCGGTAGCGATAGGTTGGTTGGTCGCTGATCTGCAGGCCGATCGGAACATCGGTGCCATGCGGCAGATTCAGGTCGAAGCTGGTGCGATACCAGCCGACCCCGGCCGGCAGCCCACGGCTCGACCAGCGATCGGGCAGGGTGGTGTTCTGCCAGCTGCTGTCCGGATAGCCGGGCAGGAACCAGCCGTGCCGGGCACCGTACAGACCGCCCGTGTTGAGCGGTCCACGGGCCGGGTCGACCGGGGTCTCGCCGCCGAGGTTGCCCTGGATTTTCCAGGTGACCGCGGTGGTCGCGCCGGTGAGCTGGCCGGTCCGCAGACCCCTTGGGTTTTGGAAAGACCCGCACGGCGCGCCGCATTCCTCGTGGCCGGCATTGTGGACGAGCACGGCTACCACGTTGCCCGCGCCGGTACGGGCAACCCCGGCCGGGAAAGTGAAAGTGTGGGAGCCGCTGGTCTGAGTGCCGAGTAGGGCGCCATTTAGCCACGCCGACCAACTGCCGGCCGGCGAGCCGCCCTGACCGTCCAGCGTGATGCCGGTTTCCTTGCCCGTACCGGTGAAATGGCCGCGATACCAGACATCACCGGAGTGGAATCCGTAGTCGTCCTGGTAAAGCACCGGCAGGCTGCCCGGTGCGTTCGGGTTGCCGGTGCTGGTGTGGTCGGCGGTGATCCAGCCGGAGTCGTCGAAACCCGGCTGCCGCTCGGCCGATTCGTAGCCGAACTTCCAGTTGGTCAACGCTGGCAACGAAAGGGGCGGGGGACCGGTGAGCCGGAAGGTGAGGCTGCCATCCTGGTGCCGGCTGGACCATACCGGACGCCCGTTCCAGGTCACTTGAGACACGTTTGCCGGCGCGAAAACCTGGGCATCGGTGGTCGCGCTGGTGTCGCCGGTCAGGGCCAGCACCGAGCCGTACGTCCGCGCCGATCGCACCAAATAGGGCGCCTGGGTGAGGACCAGCCCGGCCGTGGTCTGGTCCGGCCAGAAATTCAGCGCGGTGGTGGTGTCCGCCAGCAGCAGTTTTACCGGCCGCCGACCGCCGCCGCTGACCTGCACTTCGGTCAGCCCCCGGTGGTGGTAGTTCAGCCGCAGGTCGCCGCGGGACGGATCCCAGCTGGCGGTGGCCTGTCCGGCCAGCACCTGGACCTGCGGCCGGCTCGGGTAGCGCAGCACGGTCTCGCCGTCCGAGCCCGGAACGCCATACAGCAACGCGATCCCCTCGCTGGCGGTGACGAGTTGTGAGGTGGAGTAGACCATCCGCTGATCGCCAAACGGATAGTTGGCTACCAACAGCTGTGAATCGCGGCCGCCGACCGTGATGCTCGTGCCAGGTTGTTGCGGCACGGTGGGGTAGAAGTCATTCGCGGTCGCATCGTACGCGTCGATGCCATCCACCGGCACGAAAGTGCCGGAAGAGGCGGAGTTTTTCGTACCGGTGGCGACAACCTTGACGGTATGCGGCCCGGAAGAAAGCCCGCTCGCCCGGTAGAGCACCTGCTCATATTGTTTGTTTCCAGGGGCGTACGTGTCGATGGTCGCGGCTTTGGTGCCGTCCAGGTAGATTTCGGCGATGCCGCCGTTGCCGCTCTTGGCGCCTACCAATCGGATGGCGTTGGTCGTGAACGTCATCGACGCGCTGGCGCCGGCCGCGCTGGCGAAAGTCTCGGTGTCACCGAAATCGCCGGCCGTGTAGTCGACCGCCTTCGCGTGCGTCCACTCACCGGAGTACGTGATCGCCGGGCTCGGGTCGTCGTTGCTGATGGCGGTACGGCCGGCCAGATCCAGGGCGAGATGCGTCTTGCTGGTCGCCGTCGAGGTGGTGTCCGCATGCCGCAGGGTGAGGAGTTCGAAGGCGTTGTCGGGATTCGCCCGCCCGAGCACGGTGAGGTCGTTGGCGTCCGGCGGCGCGACCGCGAGCTGATCGGTTTTCGTCAGTGGGGTAGCTGCCCGCAAGAACTGCGCGATCAGCTTCTGCTGGTTGAATTTGGTGCCGATCTGCCGCGACTCGGTGATCGCCGATCCGTAGTCGTACGAGGAATAGACGCAGGTGCAGGGCAGGAAACCCCAACTGGTGCCGCCATACGTCATGTAGAAGTTCATCATCGTCGACCCGGCTGCGATGTTGTTGTCGTAGTAGACCTTTTCGAACTGGTCATTGGTCAGTTGCTGGCATTTGTCGTAGTCAGCGCCGCCCCAGGGATCGAAGGCGCCGCCCTGAAACTCAGGAAAGAACAGGGGACTGTTCGGGGTCACCCGATGGGTGCCCATTTCGTCTGGGACCTGGTTGGGCCAGACAGTGGGATTCGAGCAGTCGAAGCCGAGCGGATAGCGGTCGAAGCCGGGCAGTTGGGTCGCGCCCGTGCCGCTGACGTAGGCCGAATTATTGTTCCCAGTCAACGGAACGGTGATGCCGTCAGCGCGCATTTGGGCGGCCAGTGCGGCCATGTAGTTCTGCCCGTCGGCGGTGTCCGAGTCGTAGATCTCGTTTTCCACCTGCGTCGCGATCACCGAACCGGTGCCATTGGTGAGCTGGTGCCGAGCGATGATCGGATCGATATGGTTCAGCCACTCCTTGCCATACTGGAGATAGCGTGGATCAGATGTTCGGGGCGTGCCGGCCATCCGGGCCAGCCAGCCTGGGAACCCGCCGCCGTCGACTTCGGCGTTGATGTAGGGCCCTGGTCGCGCGATCACGTAAAGACCGGCGGCCGCCGCGTCGGCGAGAAATTCGTCGACGTTGCGTACGCCGGAAAAGTCGTAGACGCCCGGTGCGGGCGAGGCATAGCCCCAGTCGAAATACGCGGTGACAGCGGTGAAACCGGCCGCCTTCATCTTCTCCAGCACGTCCGGCCAGAGGCTGGGGCTGGGGAGCCGGAAGGGATGCACCTCGCCGCTGTAGAGAAACATCCGGCGGCCGTCGACGGACAGCGAATAATGATCCCAGGTGACCGAATGCGTTTTTGGTGCCGGCGCGGCGCTGGCCGGAATTTCCGCTCGTACGGCCGGTAAGAGAGCGAGTAACACCGCCAACACCACAGTGGCCACCAACGGCCGACGTCCGGATCTGGCCGTATGCTTGCCAGTGACGGGAGCAAAAAACGACAACATTGCGTACCTCCGAGACCATAGAGTCCCGCGACGCCGTCGTTGGGCCGCGCCGAAATCGACCGGACAAGCCACGAAGAGGCTATAGGAACAACCCGCAGCTGGGAACATCCTCAGGCAGCAAAACCTACTGAGGAGTAACCTCGTGGATGTCACCCCAATCGAAAGGCCTAACCGATGACCGTGAGTGTACGTACGGTTACTCTACACGGCCACGATGTTGGCTATCGCGAGCTGGAACCCGCGCCTGACAGCGAAAACACCGAAGTCGTGGTGCTGCTGCACGGGCTCGCTGGGAGTGCCGAGACCTGGTTGCCGGTCCTGGAGCGGCTGAGCCCGAGCCGCCGCCGGTTCATCGCCCCCGACCTGTTGGGCCACGGATCCTCGGCGAAACCGCGGGGAGATTATTCTCTTGGCGCGTACGCGAGCGGGGTTCGCGACCTGCTCGCGGCGCTCGGGCACGAGCACGCCACCATCGTCGGGCACTCGCTCGGTGGCGGGATAGCGATGCAGTTCGCCTACCAGTTCCCGCAAAGTTGCGACCGACTGGTGCTGGTCAGCAGTGGCGGTCTCGGCCGTACGGTAAGCCCCGTGTTGCGCTCAGCGGTGCTTCCGGGAGCCGGCCTGGTGTTGCCGGTGATCGCCCATCGCCGGGTGATCTCGGCGGCCAGCCGGATGGGCCGGACGATGCAGCGGTGGAAAATCGGGACCACGCCGACGCTGCGTGAATACGCCCGGCATTTCGCGTCGCTGTCGGACCCGGAAGGCCGGAAAGCCTTTCTGCACACCGCCCGCAGTGTGCTGGATATCGGCGGCCAGCGGGTGAGCGGCACGGATCGGCTCTACCTGGCCGAAAATGTGCCGACCATGGTGATGTGGGGGAGCATCGACCCGGTGATTCCCATGCGGCACGGCGAGCGGGCGGCGTCGGTGATTCCCGACTGCCGGCTGGAGATCTTCGAGCGAGCTGGCCATTTCCCGCACTGTGATCAGCCGGGGCGGTTCAGTCGTACCCTGCTGGATTTCCTGGACAACACTGAACCCGCCCGGCTGGAGATCTCCGAAGTGGCCGCCCGGCTCACGGCTGTTCGACCGTACGATGGACAAGCCAGTCACGGGAAGTCTGAATAAGCGCATAGCGAACGGTCTCGGCTCGTCCGTGCAAGGTGAAAAGAATCCGTTTGTCCGTACGGTTGTGTTCTTCCCACCAGCCAGTGTCGGCGATGCTCTTGTTCGCGTCGTGGTAGTCGAGATGGTCGAGGTCATGGTCGGGAACGGCGACCGCGAGCCGGTTCTCGCCGGGTTCGCGAGGCATTCCGCGAGGCACCGCCCAGGACCGTAGAACGCCGTTTTCCTCCAGCCGAAGGTCGAAATGGTGCCGCGGCTTGTGGTGTTCGTGCAGCACGAAGGCCGGCCGGACGGCCGGTGGGTTGTCATTGGACGGCATCTGCACCTCCCCACTTGCGAGAGTAGATCAGCACGTACCGCGGGCTGCATGCGTGGGCGCCGTCACGCGCACTTGACAGCGGACGAAACTCCGGGGGAAGGTAGCCAACGTGTTGCGCGACGTTGGCCAGGACGGCGGCGGTCGGGTGGCACCTGACTTTATGAGGATGATGCCGATGACTACGGTCGCCAGCGACGCCGGGTAGTTCTTTCCGGCTCCTTCCCTCATCTCGACCGCCTGGGTTCTGACCAGCCGTCGAGATCCTTGCTTTTTCACCGTTGGTGGGCCCGTTTACGCTGCCCTCTTTCGGTTCCCGTACGTCTACAGAAAGGACTTTTCTATGCCTGTTAACCATGTTCCGTTCACTCCCGCCGAGGTGGCCGCCGTACGCGCGCAACTGCCGACAGTCTTTCGTGATCCACCCGTGCTTACCGGGAAGGCGGACCGGTCCGAGGTACTGCCGAGCACCGGCGGCGTGCCGGGCCAGTGGATCACCGCCACCGATCGAGTACCGACGCCCGAGGACGGGGTGACGATTTACGTCCACGGCGGCGGTTTCAGCATCAGCAACCCGCCGCTGGAGCTGGTCATGGCGCAGCGGCTGTCCGAGGCCACCGGTCGCCCCGCTTTCGCGGTCGACTACCGACTCGCGCCGGCTCATCCGTTTCCGGCGGCCATCGACGACGTGGTGGCCGTCTATCGGAGCCTGTGTGATCAGGGCGTGCCCGCGGAGCGGATTCTGCTGGTCGGCGAGTCCGCCGGCGGAACGCTGGTTTTGTCGATCCTGCTGGTTCTCGCGGCGGCCGGCGACGCGTTGCCGGGTGGGGTGATTTCGGTGTCACCAGTGACCGATTTCGTTGGCGACAGCCCGTCCATCAAGGCCAACGAAGGCCGCGACGTGATCAACCCGGCGATGCTGGGGCCGATCGCCACCCAGTACCTGGCCGGGGCGCGTCCGGACGTGGCACCACAGTCGCCGATTTACGGCGAACTCGGTGGACTGTCGCCGATCCTGCTCGCGGTCGGCGCGGACGAACTTCTGCTGGACGACTCCCGGCGCTTCGCCGCGGCCGCGGAGGCTGCCGGAACGCCAGTGACGCTCGATATTTACCAGGGCCTTCCGCATGTCTTCCATGCGGCGGTTCTCGTTCCCGCCGCTGACCAACTCACGGTGGCCACGACGTACCTGCGCCGAGTAGCCGACTGGATCAGCGCATTACCTGCCCGCGGCCGCATCTAGCAATCGGCCGGTTCGTACGGCCGTCGCCCAGGTCAAGCCCCCGCCGTCGTTACAATCGGATTCCGATTGTCACGACCGGGGGTCAGCCGAGGGCGGCGATGAACTTGCCGGCGAGCGGCACCGCGGCCTGTTGGGAGTTGGTCGCGCCGTCGTAGACGAACACCGCGAACGCGAGGTCACCGTGATAGCCGGCGAACCAGGAATGCGTACGCGGCGGGGTGTCCGTGCCGTATTCCGCCGTGCCGGTTTTCCCGCCCAGTCCGGAAACATCACGCAGCGCCTTCGCGGTGCCGTCGGTGACCACCGCGCGGGTCATGTCGCGCAGCGGGCCGATGATGTTCGCCGGGATGGCGGGCGGGGCGGTTTTCGGGGTGCCGGGCTGGCCGACGATCAGGGACGGCGTCGGCAGGCTGCCGCGCTGGATCGCGCCGGCGACCAGCGCCATGGTGAGCGGACTGACCTGCACCTTGCCCTGGCCGATCGCGTCGGCGCCCTGCTCGGTGGTGTTCGCCGGGGTGGGCAGCGAGCCGGAGAAGGTGGAGCCCGGCAGGTCCCAGCCGGCCCCGATGCCGAACTGCTTGGCGGCGGTTGTGAACGCGGTGGTCGGCAGTTTTGAGCCGAGGCCACCGAAAGTCGTGTTACACGACTGCGCGAACGCGGTTCGCAGGGGAACTTGGCCGAGGTCGAAGGAGTTCTCGTTGATGAACTTCTTGCCGCCGATGGACAGCGAGCCCGGGCAGGCCACGCTGGAGTTCTCGGTGACGCCACCGGCCTCCAGTAGCGCACCCGCGGTGATCATCTTGAAGGTCGAGCCGGCCGGGTACGCGCCGTTCAGCCCGATGTCGTACGACAGCGCGCTGGTCTGCGCGACGGCGAGGATCTCGCCGGTGGACGGCCGCAGCGCGACGATGCTGGCCGCGAGCGTGACGCCGCCCAGCGCCGACTGAGCCGCTTTCTGGACCTTCGGGTCGAGGGTGAGCTTGACCGGGCTGCCGGGCTTGCCGCCGAAGGAAGTCAGGGTCTGCGCGTTGCCGCTGCTGTCAATGCGGGCGACGGTGGTGCTGGGAGTGCCGGTGAGCTGGCCGTTGAGTGCACGCTGCAGCCCGGAGATGCCGATGTCGCCGGTGGTCTTGCCGAGGTGGTTCTCGGTGAGTACCTCGGCGGTCGGCGCGCCGACCTTGCCCAGCAGCGCCGGCGCGAAGGTCTTGTCCACCGCGAGCGTTCGCTGCGCGGTGTGGAACACCGCGCCCGGCAGGTCGTAGATCTGCGACTTCACCTGGTTGTAGCGGTCCTGCCGGAGGGTGATCACCGGCACGAAGTCGGTCGGCTTGGCCTTCTGTACGTCCTTGACAATGTCGGCGGCCACCACTCCCTCCGGCTGCAGCGCGGAGGCCAGCGTGTTCGCCTCGCCGGTCACATCCGTCACGTGCTGCGGCTCCAGGCCGACCTCCACCACCGGGAGTTCGGCGAACAGCGGGCTGCCGGTTCGGTCGGACAGCGCAGACCGCGGCGGCAGGGTCGTGTTCACCTGCAGCCGCTGCTGGGCGCCGAGGGTGGGCTGGACGACCGCGGGTGTCCAGTGCACCCGGTCGTTGTCGCCGGACTTGGCGGTGTGCAGGGTGTTCGCGTACGACCACGGGTGCGCGCCGCCGACCAGCGGCCACGTCACGGTGTACTGCGCGGTGGCCACGCCGTCCTTTTCGGTGACCGAGCCGATCTTGATCGACGCGCGGGCGCCGAGCCCGGTGGCCGCGGCGGTGAGTACGTCCTCGGCGCCGGACCCGCCGTCGGTCTGGGCGGCCGCGTCGTCGTACTTCCCGGCGCCCCAGGCGGTCAGGAACGCCTTCGCCGCCGCGACCGGCGCGGAGTCGCCGAACAGCGAGCATCCCGGGAGTGTCGCGAGCAACACCAACGCGAGCAGGACCGCCGCGGGGCGGGGATTCGTCTTCACGAAGGTTGAGTGTGCCCGGCCGGGCACAGTTACACAGGCCTTTATGGCCGGCGACACGAACCGGCAGTTATCGGGTTACCTCGCGAAGCTTGCCGGTTTCGACCTCGTAGACGAAGCCGCGGACCGCGTCCTTGTGCGGCAGGAAGGGGTCGTCCATGACTCGGGCGATCGACTCTCGTACGTCCGCGTCCAGGTCGCTGAAGGCATTGGCTGACCAGCGTGGACGCCGTCCGGTAGCGGCCTCCAGCGAGCGCGCGAAACCGTCGTCGGTGATCGACAGCATGCCGCAGCCGGTGTGGTGGATCAGCATCACCTCGGTGGTGCCGAGCAGCCGTTGGCTGATCGCGAGCGTACGCAGCACGTCGTCGGTCACCACCCCGCCGCCGTTTCGGATGGCGTTCGCCTCGCCCTCGGCCAGGCCGAGCAGCGAGTAGAGGTTGATGCGGGCGTCCATGCAGGTGACCACCGCGACACCCAGTGACGGGTGGCGCGGCAGGTCACCCTTGTCGAAAGTGTCCGCGTAGCGGGCGGCGTTGACGAGCAGGTCATCGATCTTGGACACGACGGCTCCCACGGCAGTAGAGAATGTCGGTGGGGACGAACTCGACGCTGAGCCCGGCAAACTTTCGCAGACGCTACCCCGTGAAGGGCGCGATCTTGTCGATCGTGACCTTGATCTCAGCCCCGGTGGGAGTGGTGTATTTGACCGTGTCGCCGGTCCGGTGGCCGGTGATCGCGGAACCCAGGGCCGACTCCGGAGAGTAAACGGTCAGCGTCGTCGTCTTGGCGATCTCGCGGGACCCGAGCAGGAAGGTCTCGGTGTCGTCCTTGTCGCCGTCGAAGTGGATGCTCACCACGACGCCGAGCTCGACCTTGTCGACCTTGTCCGGAGCCCGGTGCACTTCGGCGGTCCGCAGCAGCTCGTTGAGCTCGCGGATCCGGCCTTCCTGCTTGCCCTGTTCCTCGCGGGCCGCGTGGTAGCCGCCGTTCTCCTTCAGGTCGCCCTCTTCGCGCCGCTCGTTGATCTCGGCGGCCACCGCGGTGCGGTTCGCTATCAGTCCGTCGAGCTCGGCCTTCAGGCGGTCGAACGCCTCCTGGGTGAGCCAGGTTGCATGGGCCTTGGGGTCGGTCGTGGACACGGCTAGCTCCTCGATGGGCGGATAAGACGAATCACCGACGTTACCATCGGTGGCGGTCGCACTGCCGGGCGTCAGAACCTCGCGGGCCATGCTGATGGCTCGTTGGTTGGCGCCGGTTTGCAGGCATAACACGCTACCGTGCGGCGGGCGTGTGCGGGGCGTTACTTTCCGGTTGGTCTCGGACCATCGGGCCTGCGCGCTCTGGCACTGGGCGAGCGAGGGACAATTGAGTCCGCCCCGCTGCCATGTGGTACGCCCGCATGGCTCCTTCGTCCGGTAGAAACCGAGGAGCACGACCGCGTGTCCGAACAGTTGCGTCTGATGGCCGTACACGCCCATCCCGACGACGAGTCCAGCAAGGGCGCGGCCACCATGGCCAGGTACGTCCGCGAAGGGGTGCGCGTCATGGTCGCCACCTGCACCGGCGGTGAGCGCGGCAGCGTACTGAACCCGGCGATGGATCGGCCCGAGGTGTGGGAGCACTTGAGCGAGATCCGCCGCAAGGAGATGGAGGCGGCCCGGGAGATCCTCGGCGTCGAGCAGGCCTGGCTGGGGTTCGTGGACTCCGGGCTGCCCGAGGGCGACCCGCTGCCGCCGCTGCCGGAGGACTGCTTCGCGCTGCAGCCGCTGGAGGTGGCCACCGCCCCGCTGGTACGGCTGATCCGCGAGTTCCGTCCGCACGTGGTCACCACGTACGACGAGAACGGCGGCTATCCGCACCCCGATCACATCATGTGCCACCAGGTCTCGGTGGAGGCTTTCGAAGCGGCCGGTGACCCCGAGCGTTACCAGGAGTTCGGTGAGCCGTGGCAGCCGCTGAAGCTCTATTACCAGATGGGTTTCAGCCGGAAGCGGATCGAGGCGTTGCACGCCGAGACGGTCGCCGCCGGCCTTGAGTCGCCTTATGAAGAGTGGCTTCAAAAGTGGTCGGAGAACCACGAGGAAGACAAGGCCGCACTGCGGGTGACCACCCAGGTGCCCTGCGCTGACTATTTCGGCATTCGCGACGACGCGCTGCGCGCGCACGCCACTCAGGTCGACCCGACCGGCCGGTGGTTCCAGACCCCCCTGGACGTACAGCGAAAAGCCTGGCCGACCGAGGACTATGAGTTGGCCCGTTCGCTGGTGGACACTGGGATTCCGGAGGACGACCTGTTCGCTGGAATTACGGAGAGTGTGCACGTCTAAACAATTTGTGAGTCAAAAGGCCGTCGAACGTAAGCAAATCGCGTACGTTAGAGTTGCCGCGGTCTCCAGGGATTGGCTGAGTTCATGGCAGTTGTGGTAAGTGTCCTCGCGAGTAGTGCCGTCACCTTCACTCAAGACGTGTTGGCCGCCAACAATTTCGGTGACGACGTGCCCGGCGGAGTGGCGGGCCCGCTCGGGCTGTTCATCATTCTTCTGCTGCTTATTGCCACTGTTCTGCTGATTCGGAACATGAATATGCGGATTAAGCGACTGCCCACCAGTTTTGATGAACAATCCGTCAAAGAGTCGAAAGACGCCGAGAGTTCCACGAAAAAACCGGACAGTTCGGACATTAATTCCGACGAAGAGGACTCCAGGGCGCATTGAGCCCCCGATGCTCTGCGTGCTGGCACTAGAAAACTCCCCCTGATTCGCGAAAGGGGGTGATTTCGATGGAGCGCGGAGACAACTGGGGCTAGGCATTTAGTTATGTCAATGACTAGTTTCTCGTCGCTGTGTCTGACATCCTCGACGGACGTCAGGCGGACACGTCGTGCCCGCGACCTTAGTGGCGCTGGGGTCGTATGGCAGTGGCGTTTAGCCCAATGGAAGGGCTAGACGAGATCGTCGTGACCTGCTTTCGACCTGCACGGGGATCGGCAGGCTGGGGGGTGGCAGGGTGGGTGCTGCGGCTGGGGTGACCGGCGCGCAGCCACTGCGGCTTTATGTCGCTGGTGTTGCTGTGCTGGCCGGAGGGCTGCTTGCCCTCGCGGCCAGCCAAGCTGCCGCTGACCCCGTACAGGAGTGGCCAAAAGTCGCGGTGGCTTTCGGTCTTTTCCTCGGGTGTCACTGGATCAACGTGCCGCTCCGGTTCGGCAGCCACCGGCTGATCTCGGACTGGAGTGAGGCCGCTCTCATCATCGCGCTGGCCCTGGTCGGCGGCGGCTGGGTGGTGCTGGCGGCCGGGCTCGGGATGGGCCTGGCCGACCTGGCCCGGCGTCGGCCGCCGATCAAGGCCATCGTCAACGCGTCTGTCCTGATCATCGCGACCACCGCTGGCGTGTCGGTTTTCCGGTTGGCCGGCGGGGTGCCGGGAGGGCCGGTCGAGGTCGGCGTGCTGCCGTTGTTGGCCGCCGCGGCCGCGGTCAGCTGGCTGGTCAACGCGGTCCTTATAGCCGTCGCTATCGGTCTCGCGCAGCAGATCCCGCCGCTGAAGGTGTTCGCGACCGGCCGGCCCATCTCGCTGGTGGTGCTGCTGGGCAACGCGGCCGTCTCGATCGGCGTGTTGGAGATCGGCAAGCTGCAACCGTGGTGCCTGCTGGCCATCCCGCCGGTGCTCTGGCTCGTCCACCAGGGCCATCTCGGCCGCACCCGGACGCGGGTGGAACGCCGTACGTGGCATCAGCTCGCCGCCGCGACCAGGGCGCTCAACCAGCTGGACCAGGACCAGGTCATCGACGCGGCCATCTCCGGCGCGGCCGAGATGTTCGCCGCCGACGTGGTCGAGATCGATTCCGCGTACGCGCCGCCGCAGTGGCGGCTGACCCGCGGCGACCGGCGCGGCTCCCGGTGGCGCGGCGCGCCCGGCGCGCTGCTGCGGTCCGAGCCGCTGGTGGTGCCGTCCACGCTGGCCCACGACGGCGAGGTGGTCGGCGAGTTGCGGCTGTGTTTCCGCAGCCAGGTGGACCTCGGCGAGCGGGACCGGCTGGCGCTGTCGACCTTCGCCGACGCGGTGGCCGCCGCGCTGGCGAACGCGAGTGCGCACCAGCAGATCCGCGAGCTCGCGGACCGTACCCGCTATGAGGCTTCGCACGACACGCTCACCGGCCTGATCAACCGGAGCCGGCTGCTGGATCTGATCGACCTCCGGCGTACGCACCCGGTGAACGACAGTCCGGAAGCGGCCTTCGCGCTGCTGCTGTTCGACCTCTCGCACTTCAAGGAGGTCAACGACACGCTCGGGCACTCTGCCGGCGACGCCCTGCTCGTACGGGTAGCCGAGCGGATGAGCGACGGGCTGGCACTCGGCGAGCAGCTGGGCCGCCTGGACAGCGACAAGTTCGCGCTGCTGATGGCCCCCGAGGTCGACCCGGAGGTGGCCGCGCACGCGGCCATCGAGCGCGCTGGCGCGCTGCAGGGCGCGCTGGCCGAACCGATCGTGGTCGAGGGCGTCACGCTGACCGTCGAGGTCCGGGTCGGGCTCGCCGTCACCGAGGTGGCCGACGGCTGCCCACACACCGAGCTGCTGCGGCGCGCCGACATCGCCATGTACGAGGCGAAGAGCAGCGGCCGCAACCTCGTCACGTACTCACCGGAACGGGACGGCGGCCGGCTCGACCGGCTGTCGTTGGCCGCCGAGCTGCGCTACGCACTGACCCAGGACGACCAGCTGTTCCTAGAGCTGCAGCCGCTGATCGACCTGGCCACCGATCTGCCGATCGGCGCCGAGGCGCTGGTCCGCTGGCGGCACCCGCGGCGCGGGCTGCTCGGGCCGAGCGAGTTCATCCCGATCATCGAGCGCAGCGAGCTGATCCACCCGTTCACCCAGTGGGTGCTGGACGAGGCGCTTTCGGTCATTGGCAGCTGGCACACCGGCGACTTGGACGTACCGATCGCGGTCAACCTGTCGGCCCGCAGCCTGTTGGACCGTACGCTGCCCGGCGACATCGACCGGATGCTGCGCAAATACCGGATCCCGGCGAGCAAGCTGGTGCTGGAGATCACCGAGACGGTGATCATGAGCGAGCTGGAAGTGGTCGAGGAGGTCCTGGACGGCCTGCGCTCGATCGGCGTACAGATCGCTGTCGACGACTTCGGCACCGGCTATTCGTCGCTGACGTTCCTGGCGCGCGTACGCGTGGATGAAGTCAAGATCGACCAGTCGTTCGTGAAGGCGATGCACCACTCCGTCGAGGCGTCCGCGATCGTGAACAGCACCATCGCGCTCGCGTCCAGCCTGGGCCTGCGGGTCATCGCCGAGGGCATCGAGACGCCCGAGCAGCGCGCCGAGCTGGAGGCGCTGGGCTGCACCGGCGGCCAGGGCTACGGCCTTTATCCGCCGATGTCCATCGACGCCGCCACCGCGCTCGTCGAAGAAGCCGCCGACGGCCTCTCCGGCGCCTCCGCGGCCTCCGGCCACTGATTCTCGGCCAGCGAGGTCGAAGCTCGAGGTCGAAGGTCAAGGTCGAGATCGCAGGTCAGGGGCGAGATCGCAGGTCAGGGGCGAGATCGCAGGTCAGGGGCGACGGCCAGGGCGAAGGTCAAGGGCGAAGGTCAGGGGCGAAGGTCAGGGGCGAAGGTCAAGGTCAAGAGCGGCGGTTGCCTCGGGGGAGGGTGGATCCCGGGTTGGCTTGTTTGGCTGCGTGGCGTGGCGTGGCGTTTGGGTGCGGGGTTGCGGTGGTCCGTTCTCCCCGTCGGCGCCCAAGGGCAGCACATTTCCTGGCCCGGCGGCGGAGCTTGGGTGCCGTGCCCCGGCCTGGGTGCC
This sequence comes from Fodinicola feengrottensis, assembly GCF_039530045.1. Classification (NCBI taxonomy): domain Bacteria; kingdom Bacillati; phylum Actinomycetota; class Actinomycetes; order Mycobacteriales; genus Fodinicola; species Fodinicola feengrottensis. Next base: position 68,164 of record NZ_BAAANY010000045.1, read on the forward strand.
CCGCCGCCGGGCCAGGAAATGTGCAGGGCTGCGCCCGCCGACGGGGAGACCGGACACCTCGCGCTGCTGGTGATGACGTTGGTTAGTTCTGTGCCCTATTTGTCCGGTTTCCCGAGTCGTTTGCCGGGGTGCTTGTCGTCGAGTGCGGGACTTTATCCACCACTCGACGTCGAGTGCAGGCTTTTGTACCGCACTCGACCCCCAACCTGTGACAGCTGGGACTGATGGGGTCCCTGCGGCGTGCCCGTCCCACTCTTCGGGACGAGAGTTGTTGATCTTGGTTAGTTGGCCTACCCAAAACGGACATCGGACTGAAATGTCTGGTTTGGGTAGGCAAACTAACCAAGATCAACAAAGGATGTCGCGGAGAGTAGCCAAATCCGGCACGATGGTGGCGTGGAGTAGCGAAGTCGACGGATGAGTGGGGGTCGCGTGAGGGTCGATGAAGTGGGGTGAGGGGATGTGCTTTTCGCGAGTGTGGGCTGCTTGTTCTCCCCGTCGGCGGGCGCAGCCCTGCACATTTCCTGACCCGGCGGCGGCGAACCAAACGCAACCACCCACCCAAGCTCCGCCGCCGGGCCAGGAAATGTGCTGCCCTTGGGCGCCGACGGGGAGAACAAGCAGCCCAACCACCCACCCAACGCACCGCCCGCACCCAAACTCCGTTCTTCCTAGAGGCGCCGCCCGCAGGGCAGACCTTGACCTTCGCCCTAGACCCAGATCCCAGATCCCAGACCTAACCCCCGTACGGAACCGCAGTTCAGCGGCTAGCTGGAAGGAGAGCCGGACGCGTCGATGGCGGCGCCGAACGTACGACCGGCTACCCGTAGACCGGTGGCGGTGACGGCGCCGACCGGGCTGGGCCGCATCGGCCGCAGCTCCACCCGCTTCGCCGGCACGTGCACGCGCAGCCCCAGGACCGCGGTCAGCACCGCCACCGCGGAGGCCGCCGACCAGGCCTGCGGCCGGCAGGCCGTCGCGTACGGGACAGCGGCCGGCAGGTCGCCCGCCTGGTCGCCGGCGTGCAGCTCGGGCATCCGGTAACCGAAGTTGGCGGCGGCCGCCAGCAGGCCGTCGATGAGCGACGCGGCGACTTCGAAATGCCCGTCGGCGACCAGGCCGCTGATCGCGATCGCGGTGTCGTGCGCCCACACCGACCCGCGGTGGTAGCTGTCCGGCGCGTACGCGACCGAGTCGGCGGCGAGCGTACGTAGGCCATAGCCGGAGTTCATCGCCGGTCCGCCCAGCCGGGCGGCCACCAGCGCCGACTCGGCCTCGGTCAGCAGCCCCGTGCCGAGCAGGTGGCCGATGTTGCTGGTCACCGTGTCGACCGGTCGATCGGTGCCGTCCAGCGCGACCGCCGGGAACGGCCCGTACGCGTCGGTCACCCAGAACTTCTCCCGGAACGCGGTGCGAAGCTCGCCGGCCCACCGCTGCCAGCGGTCGCCGCCGGGCTGACCGAAGGCGTCCAGCAACTCGGCGCCTCGGATCGCCGCGTCGTACGCGTACGCCTGCACCTCGCACAACGCCATCGGCCCGGTGGCGAAACTGCCGTCGGCGAACCGGATCGCGTCGCCGGAGTCCTTCCACCCCTGGTTCGCGAGACCGTGCCCGGAAGTGTCCTGGTAGCGCAGGAATCCAGCGTGCCCGCCGATCCACTCCAGCGCCGCGACCGCGGCCGGCAACAGGTCGGCGACCTGCTCGGCCGGCATGCCCCACCGCCAGGCGTCGTTGAGCAGCGTCACCCAGAGGCAGGTGGCGTCGACTGTGCCGTAGTAGACCGCCGGCAGCACCAACCCAGTGCTGTAGGCCACCGGTTCGCGCCGCAGTTCGTGCAGGATCTTGCCGGGCTCCTCAGCCGAGTCCGGGTCGACCCGGCGGCCCTGGCGGGCAGCCAGCGCGCGCAGGGTGCCGGCCGCCACCTCGGTGCCCAGCGGCAGCAGCATCCGGGCGGTGATCAGGCTGTCCCGGCCGAAAAGAGTGAAGAACCAGGGCGCGCCGGCGGCGATGAACACGTCGTCCGCCGACGTCATCCGCAGCTCGTCCAGGTCGCGCAGCGCACCCGCGACCCAGGCCGCCAACCGCCGGTCGTCGGCGGTGACCACGGGCACCGACCAGGACGGCCGCTCCGGTGCCGCCGCCACCACCGCGCCGCGGTCCGCGCACCGCAGCTCCCAACTCATCTCGCGGCTCTGCCCGGCTGGTACGGCGACCGTCCACGCCAGCACTCCCGGCGCCTGCACCCGCGCCCCGCCTTCGGCGGTCGCCCGTACGTCGACCCCGCTGTCCGTACGCCACCGGAACGCCACTCCGTCGACCGCCATGCCCAACAGGGGCCCGCGGCGGCCCGCCCGGATGGTCGATATCGGCACCCCGTCGGCGGCAAGGTGCAGTCGTACGGTCGCGGTCACCGTCGCGGCACCATGGTTGACCAGCGCGAACCGCTCCCGCATCCCGGTCGCGGTGACCTCCCGCCGACGCTCCAGCCGGACGCCGTCGCCGAGGTGTCGCAGCAGCCCGACGAACGCAGCGGTGCCGGTCCCGGTGGCACCTCCGGCCAACGACTCGGCGGCGACGCCGTCGACGGTGACGGACGCACCGGACAGGACGCGTACGTCCGCGTGTAGGACGCCGTGCCCATTCTCCACGTCGTCGGGCGGCCCGATCTGGCCGTCCAGAGCGGAAAGTGTCACGGTCGGCGCGCGTACGCACACCGACAGCTCGTGCATCAACGGCTGACGGCCGCTCATCGGTTCTCCTCGGTGTCGACTGCACTCCCATCATTGCCCGGGGATTGGCGTGACACCGAAGTAGCGTCGGGGAATGACTTTCTGGCGGCTGTCGGTGCTGGCGCGCTATCCGGACTTTCGCCGGCTGTTCGTCGGGAATTCCGTCTCGCTGCTGGGATCCAGCGTGACCGCGGTGGCCCTTCCGCTGACCGCCGTTGTCTACCTGCACGCGGCACCGGCTCAGCTGGGCGTTCTCGGCGCGCTCGCATTTGCCCCGCAGCTCGTGCTGGGACTGCCGGCGGGCGTGTGGGTGGACCGACTTCCGTACCGGCGCGTCCTGGTGCTGGCGGACTTGGCGCAGGCGCTGCTGGTCGGCTCGATTCCGGTGCTCGCCCTGTTCGGCGCGCTGCGCCTTTGGCATCTCTATATCGTCGTTTTGCTTACTGGCGCTGCTAATCTCTTCGAGACAGTGACTGCTCAGTCCTTCACCCCAGCGCTGGTTTCCCGTGACGATCTGCTGCCGGCCAACAGTGCTTTGATGGTCAGCAACGCGAGCGTCAACACGGCCGGTTCGGCCGTCGGCGGGTTGCTGGTGGTGTTGTTGACCGCACCGATCGCGATCGCGGTGGACGCGGTCTCTTTCCTGGTGGCCGGTCTGACCAAAGCGCGCATTCAAGTGGCGGGCGGTGCTTCGAGCGTACGGCCCAAAAATCTGTGGGTGGGCGTCTTCGAAGGACTGCGGGCGGTCTTCGGGCACCGGACCATTCGCGCGGTGACCATCGCCGCCACGGTCGGCGCGCTGGCTGGTCAGATGCAGAATGTGGTGTTGGTGTTTTATCTCGTACGAACTCTCGATTTTCCGCCGGGGCTTGTAGGCGTGGTCATCGCGATCGCCGGTGGTGCCGGGATTTTGGGCGCCCTGCTGGCAACGCCGATCACCCGACGGATCGGCCCCGGCCGGGCTTTCATCACCGGGCTGGGCGTCGCGGCCGCGGCTGGCTTGTTGGTGGCGGGGCCTTTCGTTGTTCTTGTCTTGGCCTCACAGCTTTTCCGCGGTGCCGGCCCGTCACTTTACGGGGTCAACCAGCAAACTTTCCGGCAGGCGTTGATCGCCCCGGAACTGCTCTCGCGCGCGAATGCCACCTGGCGATTTCTGGTCTACGGCACCCAAACGCTCGGTGCGCTGCTCGGCGGTGTGCTCGGCTCGGTCGCCAGTGCCCGGGTCACTTTGTTGGTCAGCGGTGGCGCAATGGCGCTGGCTACCGCGATCGCGCTGTTTTCGCCACTGCGCCACCGAACAGTTCAGGCCGGCTGACCGTTTTCCGCGGTGACAAAGAATTCGAGCAGCTCTGGTACGAGTGCGGCCGGGTCGACATTGTGCGTCTGGTGCTCCAGCACTCGGTGCGCCGCGCCGGGAATCGTTGCGGCTACTGCCTTTCCGGCATTGACCATCCATGCCGGGCTGGCGCCGCCGGTGAGGACCAGCGTCGGCTGGGTCACCGTCGCGAGCCGCTCGGCCGGCAGGGCGTTGCCCGGTCCCATCACGGCGGCCTCGTACGCCAGCGTGTGCGCGATGGTTTCGCTGGCCAGCCACGACGGGTCGGCCCGCATGATGGCGACCAGCTCGGTGGGGACCTGCGCCGCTTCGGTCATGAACATCGCCACCGCGTCCCCTGCCCGGCCGCTGTCGACCAGCTTTCCCAGCCGATCCGCGAAATCGGGCGACAGGGGCGGCGCGGTTTCGTCGACGTGATAGGGCGGCTCCCAGAGCGCCAGCCGGGTGATCGGGAGGCCACCGAAAGCCGCCTGGAGCACCAGACCGGATCCGCTGGACCCGCCGAACACCATCGCCGACCCGCCGGCCGCCGCGATGACGGCAGCGAGGTCCTCGACTTCGCGTTCGACCGCGTACGGGCGAGTGTCGCCGCTTTCGCCGCGACCGCGCCGGTCGTAGTTGAACACCCTGAACCAGGGCGCCAGCGCGGCCGCCACGGTCGCCAGGGTGGGATGCGTTTTGTCAGTGAAGGCACCATGAACCAGCACGATCGCCGGACCGTCGCCGGTCCGGTCGTACCCGATCCTGGTGCCGTCCGCTGAGGTCACCATGGCTGTCATCGGCATTCTTTTCAGTCGGTGGGACGAACCAGGCAGAGGGCTTCCCAGTGGTGGCCGTCCAGATCCCGGAAGGCACGCTGATAACGGCCACCTTCGTCCCGGGCCTCGCCGATCGGGGTGGCGCCGGCCGCGAGCGCCTTGTCGACCAGCCCGTCCACCTGTGCGCGGTCCTCGAGGCCCAGCGCGAGCATTACCTGCGTGCTCTTGGCCGGGTCGGCGATGTCATTTGCGATGAACGAGCTGAAAAGTGGCTTCTTCAGCAGCATCACCTGGGTGCGCTCGCTGATGATGACCGATGCCATGTCCTCGGTCGCGCCGAAGAAATCGAAGCTGAGGGCGGTGAAAAAGGCCTTGGACCGGTCCAGATCCTCGACCGGGAGGTTGACGAACAGTGTCGCGGCCATCGCGGACTCCTTTCGTTGTTGGCGACAGTCTGCGCGGCGCGTACCCGTCCGGTCTTGGTTTCCGGTGCCAGCCTCTTGACTATCCGTGCACGCCCACCGAGGCCGTCGGCAGGAGGCAGCGGTGCCGGTATTCGACCGGTGGCAATCCGTACGTACGATGGAAAAGCCGGCTGAAATGCGCTGGATCCGGCAGCCCCCAGCGGGCCGCGATCGCACTGACAGGCAGGGTGTGCAAAGCCGGGTCCGCCAGGTCGTGGCGACATTTCTCCAGCCGCCGATGTCGAATCCAAGCCGCCACAGTGGTGTGCTGGGGCTCGAAAAGTCGGTGCAGGTAACGTAAAGACACGTGATGGGCGGCCGCGATCAGACCGGGCGTGAGATCGGTTTCGGCCAGATGTTCTTCGATGAAGGCGTTGACGCGTACGAACATCGTCCGCTGTTGCGTTTGCGCCGACACCGCGTCGATGCGGTCGATCCGCTCGGCGACAGCGGTGGTGATCAGGTCCATCACCACCGTCGACAGTCGGGCCGCGCTGGCGGGCTGGTAGGTCTCCACGTCGGCGGCGACCCGGCGCAGCAGGGGCGCCACCAGCGCGCCGGTCCCTTCGGCGGTGATCGGCACCGCGGTGAGCTCGCGAACCGAACCCGCCGGCAGCGCCAGCATTTCCCGCGGAAAGCTGAAAACCGCGAGTCGTACGGTTGAGTCGTAGGCCAGCTCGTACGGCCGGGCGAAGTCGTAAATCGCGAAATCGCCGCTGCGCAGTTGCGAGGCGCGTCCGTCCTGCCGGAGCCGGGGGCTGCCGGAAATCGCCAGCACCGCCCGGTAAAGCTCGCGGCTGTCCCGGCCGACCTGACCGGCGGTCCGTCTGACGCCGTGTGGCGTGGTGGTCTGGATGCGGCCGACCCGCAGCGGACCGAGCGTGTCCGCGTGGATCTCGCCGCGCAGTGGCACGTCCGGGTCGACGTACACGTCCAACGGGCCAAGCATGTCCGCGGCCACGCTCCGCCAGGCGTCGTGGCGTTGCCGGGCCGGCACGTCACGTGCACGGATCAAGATTGTCATCGCACTGTCCCTCCGTCGCCCATAATAGGGACGTGGGGCCGTCGGCGGATGCCGATAGAGAAGGCGCTCTGGCCAGGCTAAAGATGCACTACTCTGCTGGTATGACCTCTCGCGACCGGGTTCTGCCGCCCTGGCTGGAAGACCTCGCCGCGTTCGGCCGCGGCGAGAGCCGGGTGCACACGCTCGTACGCAAGTTGCTCGCCCGCCTGCGCGAGCGCGACCACTCGAACCGATAGGCCGGATTCGGACGTCCCCGCAGGGTTGACCGATCCCGCGATGTCTGATTTTGCCGTCACAAAACAGGTTGTGTGAGACAGTGTCGGGGATTCGATCGACATCGAGCCTGGGGATCGGCGATGACGTTTTCGAGTGTTCGCAAGTCTGCCGCACTGGGTCTTGCGCTGGCGGTGTCCCTCGTGGTTGGCGGCATGCCAGGGCCAGCGGCGGCCGCCAGCCAGCCCTTCACCTCCGCGGTGTTTCTAGCGACCCACAACAGTTATTCCGGGAATGTGGACGGCGCCAAGAATTCCATCGTTTACCAGTTGGATCATGGCGTACGATTTGTCGAATTCGACATCCAGGACAACGACTACGCCACCGACCACGACTATTCCATCGGGCACAACAGTGCCGGCGACGCGGTCGACCATGCTGGCAATCCGGCGTCGAATCTTTTGCGGGACTGGCTGAATGTGGTGGCCGGTTGGTCGAACGCACATCCGACACACGCGCCGCTGGTGGTCATGCTCGATCTCAAGGACGACCTGACCGACAACGTGTCGTACGCGGCCGGCAACCTGACCGCGCTCAACCAGGAGCTCGAAACGGCGTTCGGTTCAAGTTTGCTTAAAGCCAAGGACTATCCGGCCGGCCAACCGACGGTCGACGCTTTGCGCGGTCGCGTACTGACGTTGTTGTCCGGTGATCCGACCAGCCGCAGCGAATACCATCGCGACCTCGGCTATCACCCGGCCGTCGCGCTGAACGGTCACGGCCAAATCGTTGAGGTGCACGATTCCGGCGGTGGCGGCCTTTGGTACTGGACCGGCACGTACGGTGCCGACGGGACCGTCACGTGGTTGCGGCATGGACACTACGACAGTGGGACGACACCTGCGGTTGCGCTTAACGACAACGGTTGGCTCGTCGAAGTCCATCAGTCGGAGACCGCGAGCACACTTTGGTACCACGTCGGCCATTTGGGCGCCGACGGCGAGATTACCTGGTCCGCCAGCCACAAGTACGACAGTGGCGTACTGCCCACCGTCGCCTTTACCAACCCCGCCGGCACCACGGTGCGGGAAATTCATCGCAGCCAGTCCAACAGCCAGAACTGGGACTGGAACGGCGTGCTGGACACCGGCTCGGGAACAGTCGCCTGGACCGGAAACGCGAAGACATCCGATGCCGCCTTCGACAAGTCCACCTCGATCCGTGGCACAGCCCACATCACTGTCTCCACCGGCGCCGACGGCGCCGCTCCCGTACAAACCCTGCGGTACGCGACAGACCGCCAGCCGTCGACCCGGATTCGTTACCAGCAAACGGCTTTTGACGAATTCCAGAAAGGCGACAGTGCACTTCTGCAAGAAGGCGCACTCTTCTACGCGGCCCCTGCCACCGAGTCCGCCTTCATCATCGCCGCCCGCCAGTCCGGCCACATCGTCCGCGGCTGGGACTTCGATTCAGCCACCCTCGCCACCAACCCGATCGCCAACTACCCAGCCACCAACAACCCCTGGAGCGACTGGTATCAAACCCTGCTCACCCAATCGGGCGCAGTTCAGTAGCCTCATGCCGAAACACGGAGAATCTGCGGCTCAGCAGTCGAAGACTGACCAACAGATGCTGTTTCGCAACCGCTGGTCGTCGATGACGAGCTCGCGAATCGCCTCCGGAAGCTGGTCACGCTGCCATTGGCATTCGAGTCGACCCGCAGCCCCGGCCTCGTCTTTCGGCGCAGCAGCCCGTGCGGCCTTGATCGCATAGGCGGCCGCACCGAGTTCGTGGGCGGCGACATGCGCCACGGCGCCAGCCTGACCAGCAGCGTACGCGGCGTACCGTGCCGCTCCTCGCTTGTCCCGCGCTGCCCCCATGGCATGACCGCCGGCCGCGCGAGACTCCATCATCTTGACCTCGCCACGCACCCAGGCGCGGGCATGCTCAATGGCCTGGCGCGGCCGTGGATCCCCAGGGTGAGGGGACTCGAATAGTTCCAGGACGTGCTCAGCGCATGAGGTCGCCCAAAGGGCGAGTAGATGGTGATCCGAATCCGTCAAGGTCCCACCGCGGCGGACCGTCACGAAGCGCGGGTCTCGAACTGGCGGCAGGATCATGGTTGGCGCTCTCTTCCGTACGTTCGCCAACATCCTACTCATCAGGCAGGTGGCATTTTTTTGGCAAGCGGTAGGGCAGGGTTGTGGGCCGCCGGGTGTGGTGGTGCCCGGCGGCCGGGTGGATTTTCCTATGCGGCGAGCTGGTTAATCCCGCGGATGGGTCTTCGTTCGCGGTCAACGTACGCGGGCGGAAGGAATTCAACAATTCCGTCAACAATGCGTACGTCCCAGCCGCCGTGGTGGACGAGCCGATGGCAGCGATCGCACAGGAGCACGCAGTTTTCAAGGAAAGTAGCCCCACCGTCCGCCCAGTGCTGCACGTGGTGCCCCCTCGTCCAGCGGGGTGGTCGGCCGCACCTGGCGCAGCCTTTGTCTCGCGCTATCAGGGCTTTGCGTAGGGCTGGTGTGATGAGTCGTTCGTTGCGCCCGACATCCAGGGGCACGCTGTCGCTGCCCAGCACCATCGGGATAATGTCCGCGTCACACGCCAGCCGGCGGACGCCTTCTGGGGAAATCGGTGCACCACTGTACGGATAAGCGACACCGAGCCGCTCGCGCAGCATGTCCCAGCTTATGGTGATGGTGAGATGCGGCCGCTCGGCGCCCTGGATGGGGAGTTTCCCGGAGTCCGCGATCAGATTCAGGGCTTCCGCGAGCGCGTCCCCGTTGCGCTCAGACACTGACCGCTGATCAGGGGTGCCGTTCTCAGCGGGGCGAGGTTTGGCCAGTGGACTGAGGATTTCACTGAAGAGCGTGCCGGTTTCGCCGTCGAAGGAGCCGGTGAAGTTCAGGCGTCCGTCTGTGCCGGTGTGGAGGGATAGTTCGCGGCGTGGTGTCTCGTTTTCGTGTTCGGAGGGCGCTGGTCCGTCGGGGTCCAGGTGGTCGTGGATGCGTCGCCCTACTTTGGCTAGGCCTGGTGCGGTGTACCGTTTCGCGTGTTCCACCAGGGAAGCTTCGGCTTCTTCACGGTCTTTGATGTTTACCCTGGCCGGGAGCCTGGTCACGACCCCAACAATCGTGTCGATTTGGGAGTCCGCGAGCTCACCACGGCGCATCGCCTCACTCGCGATACTGAGTGTGGGCGCGAGCGTTTCACCGGTCAGGGCTTGACTGGGGCACAGGTTCAGGGCCCGCTTGTAGCGCCGGGACGCCTCCGTGGGAGACAGCCGCAGGAGATCCTGCAGCATCCCCAGGGTGTTGCGGTGCCCGAGCGTCTTGCCGACATTTCCCCGGTGGATCGCCGCGACAATGTCCAACACCTCGACCTGCAGCAGCCGGACCGCTTTTTCTTTCTCCTGCAGCAGCTCACCGAGCTCGTCCGGGTCACACCTCCAGAGTTCTGGAGTGGTGGTGTCGTCGCCGGCGGCCATGCTGTTAATTCTACCGCTGGCACCGACAGTTTGATCACGTACGGGCAATCAGGAAATGCATACTTTCACAATAACCTCAACGAAACATAGAGCGCGCGCGTTCAAGTCTTTGCGGGCGAGAACGTTGGGCCTCAGAACGCAAATCGCGACGCGGTTAGGCCAAGGGACGACAAGTTACCCAAGAGGTGATGCTGGCTGCTGGAATCACAGATCGGGCTCCAGTCTGGTGTTTTCAACTATGCCCCAGCGGGAATCGGCGCGTCCGGGTCGTATGCCTCCCGGGTCAAGCAAGGTGGTCGCACGACGACCTGAATAGTCGGCCAGGCTGGAGCGCAGTACTGAGCCGGTGGCTCACCTGAGCGGAGCTCAGTGCATCGAGCGACGCTTGCGACGGCTAGGAGTTCGTGGAAGCGCAGTAGCCGTGGGTCGGAGATGAGTCACAGCGGCAGATGGCGGGTACGGCACTGCTGGGGGCACGTTGCGTGTGACGATGGTGGGGTGAATCGGTTAGGGAGTGCGACGTCGCCCTATCTGCTCCAGCATGCGGACAACCCGGTGGAGTGGTGGGAGTGGTCAGATGCGGCTTTTGAGGAGGCCCGCCGGCGCGACGTGCCGGTGTTGGTCTCGGTCGGGTACGCGGCCTGTCATTGGTGTCATGTGATGGCGCATGAGTCGTTTGAGAACGCGGAGATCGCCGCGTTGGTCAACGAGAACTGTGTGCCGATCAAGGTTGACCGGGAGGAGCGACCGGACGTCGACGCGGTCTACATGGAGGCCACGCAGGCGATGACCGGGCAGGGTGGGTGGCCGATGACGGTGTTCGCCACTCCGGACGGTCAGCCCTTCTTCTGCGGGACGTATTTTCCGCCCGCCAACTTCGCGCGGCTCGTGTCCGCGGTCGCGGACGCCTGGCAGAACAGGCGGGACGCGGTGCTGAAGCAGAGCGCGGAGGTTGTCCAGGCGTTGGGGAGCCGGCTGCCGGCCGGTGGGCCGCTCAGTGCGGAGCTGGTGGACGGCTGCATTGCCGTTCTGCACAAGGATTACGATGCGGCGCGCGGTGGTTTTGGTGGGGCGCCCAAGTTTCCGCCGTCGTCGGTGTTGGAGTTCCTGCTTCGGCACCATCATCGGACTGGCTCCGCGGTCGCACTGTCCATGGTGGAGGGTACGGCCGAGGCGATGGCCCGGGGCGGTATGTACGACCAGTTGGCCGGCGGTTTCGCTCGCTACTCGGTGGATGCCACCTGGACTGTGCCGCATTTCGAGAAGATGTTGTACGACAACGCTTTGCTGCTCCGCGCGTACACGCACCTCTGGCAGCGGACCGGGTCGCCGTTGGCGCAGCGGGTCGCGGACGAGACGGTTGCCTTCCTGCTGACGGATGTGAAGACGGCAGAGGGCGCGTTCGCGGCGTCGCTGGACGCTGACACCGACGGTGTCGAGGGCTTGACGTACGCCTGGACACCCGATCAGCTCGTCGAGGTTCTTGGCCCTGACAACGGAAAGTGGGCCGCGGATCTGCTCTCGGTGACGAAGGAAGGAACGTTCGAACACGGCTCCAGTGTGCTGCAGTTGCGGACGGATCCGGACGATGTGGACCGTTGGGCGGAAATCCAGCAGCAGCTGTGGGCGGCACGGGCAGTACGGCCGCAGCCGGCGATGGACGACAAGGTGGTGGCGTCCTGGAACGGGTTGGCTATCACCGCTTTGGTCGAGTACGGCGTGCTTCGCGGCAGTCCGTCCACTGTGGACTTGGCGGCCTCGGCCGGCGACCTGATCTGGCACCTGCATTTCGTTGACGGCCGGCTGCGGCGGGCGTCGCGGCATGGCGTGGTGGGGGCGCCGGCCGGAGTGCTGGAGGACTACGCGGCATTGGCTGAGGCGTTTTTGTTGCTGCATCAAGCAACTGGGTCGCTGCACTGGTTGTCCCGCGCCGAACAGCTGCTGGGCATCGTGCTGGATCATTTCGCGGACGGCGAGGGTGGCTTCTTTGACACCGCCGACGATGCGGAGGCGTTGGTCGTACGGCCGGCGGAGATGACCGATGGCGCGACGCCGTCCGGGATGTCGCTGGCCTGCGAGGCCCTGCTCACGTACGCGGCGCTGACGGGGTCGTCCCGGCATCGGGAGGCCGCCGAGGCCGGGCTCAACCGGCTGTCGACCGTGATGGCGCGGGCGCCCCGGTTCGCCGGCTGGGCGCTCGCGGTGGCCGAGGCCGCGTTGGCGGGGCCGTATCAGGTTGCCGTCGCGGGGGATCCGGACGGTACGAGCGAGCTGCGTCGAGCCGCGTGGGCGGCGGGTTCGCCGGGCGCGGTGGTGGTTTTTGGCGAGCCGGACGCGCCGGGAGTGCCGCTGCTGGCTGACCGGCCGCTCGTCGGGGGCCAGCCGGCCGCCTACCCGTGCCGGGGTTTTGTCTGCGACCTTCCGCTCACCGAGCCGGGTGCGCTGCGCGAGCTGCTCTCGCCGGCGAGCCAGCCGGAGCTCTGAGCGCGGGACAAAGTCCCACTTTCGGCGCCGAGCGTGGGACAAAGTCCCGCACTCGGCGCCGAAAGAGTGCTACGAGCCGATGCCGGTGAGGGAGCGGACTTCCATTTCGGCCTGTCGGCGGGGTTCGGAGTGGCCGCGCGAAATGACGGTGCCCAGGAAAGCGAAAAGGAACGACACTGGAATGGAGACAATGCCGGGGTTTGTCAGCGGGAAGTATGCGAAATGCAGGTGCGGGAAAATGGACATGGGGGAGCCGGAAACGGTCGGGGAGAGCACGACGAGCGCGAAGCACGAGATCAGTCCACTGTAGATTCCCCAGAGCGTGCCGCTGGTGTTGAAACGTTTCCAGAACAGCGTGTAGAGGATCGTCGACAGGTTCGCGGACGCGGCGAAGGCGAAGGCCAGTGCCACCAGGAAGGCGACGTTCTGGCCGTTCGCGAGGATGCCGCCGGCGATGGACAGCAGGCCGAAAACCACCGCGGAGATGCGGGCTACCCGGATTTCGGCGCCGGGGCGGGCCCGGCCTCGGGCGATGATGTTTGCGTATACATCGTGGGCAAAAGACGCCGACGCGGCCAGCGTGAGGCCGGCGACAACAGCCAGGATGGTGGCGAAGGCGACGGCCGCGACGACGGCCAGCAGCACGGTGCCGCCAATGTGTAATGCGAGCAGTGGCGCGGCCGAGTTCTGTCCGCCGGGGGCGGCGAGGATCGCGTCGGTGCCGACCAAAGCGGCCGCACCGAAGCCGACTATCAGCGTGGCCAGGTAGAAAATGGACATCGTCCAGGTCGCCCACACCACCGATCGGCGGGCTTCGCGGGCGTTGGGCACGGTGTAGAACCGCATCAGAATGTGCGGGAGACCGGCCACGCCGAGGACCAAAGCCAGTGAAAGCGACACGAAATCCAGTTTGCTCAGGTCGGTTTTGCCGTATTCCACCCCAGGGCTGAGGATCGCCGTGCCTTTCGGGTTGTGCGCGGCCGCCTGTTCCATGATCGCCGAGATGCTGAAACCGAACTTTCCCAACAGGAAGACGGTGATCAGGGTGATCGTCAGCATCAGCAACGCGGCTTTGATGATCTGTACGAAAGTGGTCCCGCGCATCCCGCCGACCAGTACGTAGAAGATCATCACCAGCCCGACGCCGATGATCACCAGCGCCTGGCCCCATCTGGTGTGTACGTTGAGCAGCAATGCCACCAAACCGCCGGCGCCGGCCATTTGCGCGACCATATAGAAAAACGAGATAGCCAGCGTGGAAGTGGCCGCGGCGGCTCGGACCGGGCGTTGGCGCATCCGGAAGCTCAGCACGTCACCCATCGTGAACCGGCCGGTGTTGCGCAGCAGTTCCCCGACCAACAGCAGGTTGACCAGCCACGCCACCAGGAAGCCGATGGAATAGAGGAAACCGTCGTAGCCGTTGATGGCGATCGCGCCGGCGATGCCCAGGAACGAGGCCGCGGACAGGTAGTCGCCGGCCATCGCCAGCCCGTTCTGTGGGCCGCTCAGGCCGCGGCCGGCCGCGTAGTAGTCGACCGTGGTGCTGTTCCGGTTGCCGGCCCGGTAAACGACGAAAAGCGTGACAAGCAGGAATGCCACGAAAACCGCCGTATTGATGAGGGGATTTCCTGTCACTCCGCCTCCAAACCGGCCTGCCGGCGGATCTCGGTGACCCGCGGGTCGATCCGCCGGCGGGCGAACCGGACGTACCAGGTGGTGATCACCAGCGTCGACACGAACTGCAGAGCGCCGAGCACCAAGCCGACCGTGATGGTGCCATAGAGCCGGTAGCTCATGAAGCTGTGCGCGTACGCGGCGAGCAGCACGAAGGCGAGATACCAGCCGAGGAACACCACGGTCATCGGGAACACGAACCGGCGCAGCCGGCGGCGCAGGTCGGCGAACTCCGGGCTGGCCTGGATGGCCAGATAATCTGGCTGTTGATCCAGCGGCAGCCCGGACAGCGCGCCAGTGTGTTCAGAGAGACCGTGTTCAGAGAGATGGTGGTCAGAAAGGCTGTGTTCGGAAAGAGCCTGTCCGAAGGCGCCGGCTGGGGAATTATGCAACGGCATCGTCGGCGGCTGCCCGTACGGTGGCTGTGACATTCGTCCCTCCCGGCCGGTGGTTCGACACCCTGTTGTCAAGGTCCATCAAGCGGTGCCGTTTATGCGCGCCACTCATGAAAGGGACGCGTATAGTTCATTTCCGGGTCGTTGGCCATCGTCGCCACCGACTATTAATTCCTCGCTGTTCGCAGGGTGCGGAACAACTGTGCCGGTGGTGTAAAGTTGCCTCCACTCGCGGGGATCCTAGCAGGGTGTATTCCCCAAAAGATTGTCCCGGTGTTCGGCGTTTGGCAAGAAAAGTTACGGCAGTAAACGGTAAGCGGTGAACGTGATTGGTCTGGGTGTGGCCAACGCTGAGCCCGGCGGGTTTGTGCACCGCGCCCATCGGGCGGTGAACCGCCCAGGATTTCGGCCCGCCACCACGGATTCCCGCGGGGGAGTGACCGCGAAGGGGGTCGGGATGGCTGGACGAGCGGGCTGCACCCGACCGGACGGGCAATAGGTCGATGGACGACAGCGCGTACGAGCGTCCCCGCCGCGCCGGGTTGACCCGCTGGCGGGACTGGCGGCTGACCACCAAGCTGGTCGCCGTTATCGGCGTGCCGCTGCTCTTCCTGTTCACGCTCGGCGGGGTGCAGATCCAGGGCGCGGTCGCGAAGACGAGTGAGTACGCCCGAACGCAGAAACTCGTCGCCGTCACCGCCGCGCTGGGCGATGTCGTTGCTGGCCTGCAACAGGAGCGTACGGCCGCGGCCACCGAGATCGCGGCTGGCACTCGCGGCGCTGGCATGGAGCCGTACTACCGCGTCACCGACAGTGCCAACAAGGCCCTCTCCCAGCGGTTATCCGCCGCCGGGCCACTGCCGGCCGGGCTGCGTCCGACGGCCATTTCGGCGTTGTCCGGGCTGTCGTCCCTACGTACGTCCGCCGAGCCGGCGGCGCAGGTCGTCGACGGATATTCGCGGCTCATCGGGCCGCTGCGGCTTTTTGACCAGGAGTTGGCCGCTGGGTTGGCCGACCCGCGGCTCAGCGCGGCCGCGCTGGCGCTTTTCGACCTGCGGGCGGTGCAGGAGGAAGTCGCGGTGCAGCGGGCCGTGCTGGCCGGTACGAGCGGGACGATCACCGCCGCCCAACGGGACCTGGTGCGCGCCTCGGATGCCCGGATGGCCGTACGGGCCGCCGATTTCCTGGCCAGCGCGAGCCCGGCCGACGCGGCTCTCTATCAGAACGCGATGGGTGCGTCGGCGGCCCGCAGTCGTGAGCAGCTAAAAGTAGAGGTGCTTGGCGCTGAGCCGACTGTGCCGGCCGGGTGGAACGGCGCTTCCGATCAGACCGCGATGGCGCTCAACGGGCTCGCGATCACGTTGACCCGGCAGCTGCAAGCCCAAGTCGCGCAGCTACGCGAAAACGCCAGCAACGCGGCCGGGCTCGCGTCGGTGATCCTCTTCGTGGCGTTGCTGATAGCGGCCAGCGTGATGATCGCGATCGCTCGCCAGCTGGTCCGCTCGCTGGGCGCGTTGCGCCGGCGGGCCGACGATGTGGCCGCCCGCCGGTTGCCGGCCGCGGTGGCCGACCTGCGGGCCGGCCGCCGGGTGGACACCATGGTCGCGTTGGTCGCCGGGCCGGACGAGATCGGCCAGCTCGGCGCCGCTTTCGACGCGGTGCACGCGCAGGCGTTGCGGCTGGCGGTCGAGCAGACCCGGCTGCGGGGCAACTACGCGGAGATCTTCGTCAACCTGTCCCGCCGCAGTGAGACGCTCGTACAGCGCCAGCTGGCCCTGATCGAGCAGCTGGAGCAGGACGAGGACGACCCGGACCAGCTGTCGATCCTGTTCCAGCTGGACCACCTGGCCACCCGGATGCGGCGCAACAACGAGAACCTGATGGTGCTCTCCGGTACGGACGTGACCAGGCAGTTCACCCGTCCGGTCGGGCTACAGGACGTGTTGCGCGCGGCGGTCTCGGAGATCGAGCACTACCAGCGGGTGGTGGTCGGGCCGCCGGCCGCGCTGGCCGTCGCCGGCTATGCGGTCGGTGATGTCGTACGCCTGGTCGCCGAGCTGCTGGACAACGCCACCGCGTTCTCCCCGCCGAGCACCCAGGTCACCGTCAGCTGCTATCCGGCCCGCGCTGGCGGGGTGTCGCTGGACATCCTCGACCACGGCATTGGCATGCCGCAGGAACAGGTCGAGGCTTCCAACGCGCAGCTGTCGTCGACCGCCGAGATGGAGCCGAGCACGTCCCGCCGGATGGGCTTGTTCGTGGTCGGCCGGCTTGCCCGCCGGCACGGCGTGCGGGTGCTGCTGCACTCCGGCGAGGAGCTCGGCGGCGTACGAGCGACCATCACGCTGCCGGCGGCGCTGCTGCAGCCGGAGAGCGAAGCCCAGCACGCCGGCCCGGCGGACGAGTGGCGGCCGTCGCCGCGGCAGAAGGTGCTCAACGGCGGCCACCGCGCCGATTTGCTGGCCAGCCTGCCCAAACGGCGGCCGCGGCGGCTCGCCAAGGCACCTCGGACGGTGCCGCCGCCGGTCGGCCCCGAGCAGGTCTCGCCGGCCCCGGTCAACGGCTCGGCGATCTCGGCGATCTCGCCGGCCATCGCGGCCGCGGCGGCCGCGGTCGAGGAGGTCGCCGGCCTCGCGCCGGAGTGGGCGACCAACGCCGAGCACACCGGCGAGATCCTGATCGCCCCGCCGCCGGCCGCCGACCAGGTCGCCGGGCCGCCGGAGGGCACCCCGATCTTCAACCAGATGCAGACCGGCTGGTTCGCCGAAGAAGACGAGAAAACTCCGCAGAAGGCCACCCAGTCGTGGACCACGGCCGCGGACGCCGACATCGCCGCGGTCACCCGGGCGCTGGCCGGCAAACCCACCAAGGTGACCGCCGCTGGGCTGCCCAAACGGGTGCCGCGAGCGATGCTCGTACCAGGCACCGCGTCCTCCCCGGCACCGGCCGCGGTGGTCCCCGCCGAGCCTCCCGCGAAGGTCGCGCCGATCGCCCGGCAGAGCGCCGAGCGGGTACGTGACCAATTCGCCAGCTACCAACGCGGCGTGCGGCAGGCCCGGTCGGTGGGCGCGGCTGGTAGTACTGACACCACAGTGGACGGGGCAGGACGGGAGAGTGGATGACCGGGAGTGATTCGCCCATCGCCCAGTTCGGCTGGTTGGTCACCACCTTCACCGAGCGGGTGCCGGGTGCCGCGCACGCGGTCGTCGTCTCCACCGACGGGTTGCTGCTGACCGCGTCGGCGCGGCTACCGCAGGACCGCGCCGACCAGTTGGCGGCGGCCGCCGCCGGGCTGCTCAGCCTGGCCCAGGGCGCGGCTCGGTGTTTCGACGCCGGCGGGGTCCGGGAAACGGTCGTCCAGATGGACCGCGGCCTGCTCATGTTGATGGCGATTGGCGAGGGGTCCTGCCTCGCGGTGCTGGCCACGCCGAACTGCGACATCGGCCAGGTCGCGTACGAGATGGCCCTGCTGGTGGAGCAGGTCGGCCAGATCCTCACCCCGCGGCTGCGGGCCGAGCTGCAGGGCACGTCGTATTTGCCGACCGAACCCGTTTCGCCAACCAGAGCCTGAGCGATGACCAGCCGCGGTGAGCCGCCGATCTGGGCTGGCCGGCACGAGCCCGGCCACACCGGCGAGTTCACCGCACTGCCCGCTCCGGCCGAGGACCTGGCCGAGCCGCCGCCGGTCGTGGTGCCGACTACCGACCAGCGGCCGGTCGGCGGCCGGATCGTGATCGAGCCGGAGGCCGGCCATGTGGCCGCGCACGCGGAGGCGACCTTCGGGGACGTGGTCAACGCCTTCAGCCTCGGCAGCCGGCGCCGGCAGCGGCGCCAGCGTGCCCAGGAGCCGCCCCCGATCGTTGCCGTACGAGCCGAAGTCGCTGGTCAGGACCTGTTCCAGTCGCCCCCGCCGGCACCGCCGGAGGATGTCGAGGCACCCGCGCAGGCGATCACCGTGGACACAGCCGCTACCGTCGTACGCCCGTACACATGGACGAGCGGGCGCACCAAGTCGTCCATCGACCTGGAGATTGAGACGCTGGTATCGACGACCGAGCAGGCTACGGAAACGGCGGCGCCGCGGGTGGAGCACCGCTCGATTGTCCGGCTCTGCGCGCAGCCGCGGTCGGTGGCCGAGGTGGCGTCGGCGCTGTCGGTGCCGCTGGGGGTGGCCAAGGTGTTGCTCGGCGACCTGGCCGACGCCGGCCTGATCGCCGTCCACCGGAACGCGCCGGCCAACGACCGGGACGCGCATCTGGCGCTGATGGAAAGGGTGTTGAGTGGACTCCGTCGCATCTAGCCGGATCACTTCGGCGAAGATCGTGGTGGCCGGCGGTTTCGGGGTCGGCAAGACGACCTTCGTCGGCGCGGTGTCGGAGATCCCGCCGCTGACCACCGAAGCCCAGATCACCACCGCCAGTCTCGGCGTTGACGACCTGGCCGCCACCCCGGACAAGGTCGCCACCACCGTCGCGATGGACTTCGGCCGTCGTACGCTCGCCGAGGACCTGATCCTCTACCTGTTCGGTACGCCTGGGCAGCACCGCTTCTGGTTCATGTGGGACGACCTGGTCCGCGGCGCCATCGGCGCGGTCGTGTTGGTCGACACCCGTCGCCTCGCCGACTCGTTCTCCGCGGTCGACTTCTTCGAAGAGCGCGGTCTGCCGTACGTAGTGGCCGTGAACCGCTTCGACGGCCAACTCCGCCACACCCTCGCCGACGTACGCGAAGCCATGACCATCGACCCCGCCGTCCCCGTCATGTCCTGCGACGCCCGCGACCGCGAATCCACCAAACAAACCCTGATCCGCCTAGTCGAATACGCCATGATCCGCTGGATGACCCCCGCCCGCACGTAGCTCACCCCGCGCGAGCGCACCTTTCACCCACAGTCGGCCAACTCCGACGGCACCCAGGCCCTGTCCCCACCCCGTGCGGACCCGGCACCTTCACACCCAAGTCGGTCAACTTAGACGGGACCCAGCCCCGCTGTCCCCACCCCGTGCGGACCCTTCACCTTCACACCCAAGTTGGTCAACTTAGACGGGACCCAGCCCCGTCCGGCGCCATCGGCCGCCAGGCCGATGTTGTCGCCCCTCCGGCAGGAGCGTCCGCCTTTGTAGGCCCGCGGTCTTTGCGGGCCTACAAAGGCGGACTCTCGTAGCCGTAGTCGACGGCGCCCGCGCCGAAGGCGCCAGAAACACAGGGCGGCATCGGCAGTAACCATCGGAAAAGCCCGCCCCGCCACCGGTCTTTGGTGGCGGGGCGGGATTTTCCGATGGCTGGTAGACGGGACGCCGCACCCTCACAGAAAACGCTCTTAACCAAGGAGCCGTCCCGTACCGTCCGCCGCTTCTAACCAGGGCGCCGTCCCGTACCGTCCGCCGCTCCTAACCAACACCCGTCGCGTACCGTCCGTCGCTTAATCAGGCGTTGGTACGAGCGACACCCTGACCAGGGCCGTCACCGGCCCTTTGGTAGCACCTGACCCGACAGACTGGCCTGCGGGCCCGTCGTGCGGCCGCTGTCCCGTACCGCCCCATCTCACCAACCATCCAACCCGTTTCGGCCCGCGGTGAAAGGAAGGCGGGCATACTGACCTGCAGCCAAATACGGGGAGGTTTCTGGTGCTCAGTGGCGAAGACTATTTGTCCGCGGTGGCGATTCGGGCGAGTCGCAACAAAGGGAAGCTTTACACCGCGCCGATCGGGCCGATCAACGCGATGGTCGCGAATATGTACGCCGGTGCTGGCGCGGCCCTTGGGCAGATCCATTTCTGCCTGGTCGCGGCGACGGTGCCGGAGATCAACGCCTTTGTCGTGAAAGATTTCAGCAGTCACGCGGCGCAGCACGCGAGGCAGGCGACCAATGGCGTGAAGGGCATGGGGACGCTGATCGTGACGCTGGCCGGGCTGGTTTCCCCGGTCGTCCAGCCGGACGCGATCCCGGCCGCCACGGCCAAGCCGGAGTTGGACTTCGGCGCCGAGAAACGGCCGGTGGTGGTGGACCTTTCCACTGGTCAGGTGCACATGTTCACCGGTACGAAGTTCGTCGGCCTGGTGATGCAACGGGCGATCCGCAAGCGCGCGCAAATGTTGTTCCCGCCGCCCGCGGAGGCCGAGGCGGACCTGCGCGACAACCCTCGCCCGGTGATTCCGCCCGCCTGACTCGGACGGGGCGGAGCCGGTGGCGGGAGTGGGGCTGGCTACCATCCGGAGAGTCTTTGCTGGCGACCAGATCCGGAGATCCCCGACCGATGAGTGGCGACCCGACCGGCGACTCCCGTCTCGACAGTGCACTGACCAGCGCGTCCGGCATCGCCGGCGCGCACGGCGGCGAGTCCGCCCTGGCGGCGGTCATCGCCGCCGAGCAGGGACACCGGCCGGCGGCCCTTTTCGCGGCTGCCGGCGAGGTGTCGCTCGCGTTCGACGGGGAACTGGCGGACCCGGACGCGGTCCGCAAGGCGGTCGACGCGCCGGCCGAGGCGACCGACGCCGAGCTGGTCCTCGCCGCGTACCAGGCCTCCGGGACGGACGCGTTCGGGCAACTGCCCGGGCGGTGGGCGGTGGCCGTCAACGACCGGCGGGACGGTCGTACGCACCTCGCCGTGGACGCCAGTGGCGCTGGCGCGCTCTACTACGCGCGTGTTGGTGAGTCCTACGCGTACGCGTCTGAGCCGACCGCGCTGCTCGCCGCGCCGGAGCTGACCGCCGCACCCGACGACGAGGTGGTCCGCGGCTACCTGTTGACCGGCGCCTGCGACCAGGGCGAACGGACGTTTTTTGCCGGTATCTCCCGGGTTCCGGCCGGTCATGTGACCACCTTGCAAAGCGGCGCGGCGACGGCCGCGTACAAGGTGCCGGAGTCGACCGGCACCGACTTGGTTGAGGCCATTGACACCGTGCTCGCGCCTTCGCATGACCGCGCGAGCGGCGTACGGCTGAGCCACGGCGCGCCTGGTGCGTATTTGGCCGCCCGGCTGGCCGAAGCACCTGTCTACGTCTTGTCCGCCGGCCCGACCTCCACCGCCGACACCGGCCAGACAGTGGCGACCGCGCTTGGTCGTACGCCGGTCACCGTGCAGGCCTCCGGGGACCAGTTGGGCACCGATCTGGCCGATCTGGTCCGGCTGCTCGGCGAACCGGTGCCGGACCTCGCCGCCTACGCGCTCTACGCCACGGCGCGGGCCGCCAAGGGATCGTTGGTCGACCCAGCCGGCGCTGACACAGCGCTGCGTTTGTCTGTGGAGACACCAAAAGCCAAGCGTACGGTCGAAGTTGCCAGCCTGCTGTCCACTGTGGACGGCGGGTCCGCTGAGCCCGGCAGCGCAGCAGAGGTGGCCTTGCGGGTGGCCGACCGGATTGGCGCGCACACCGGCGTCCCGGTCCGGTTGCCCTTCTGTGACCGCGAAGTTCGCCGGGTCGCGGCCGCCGCGGCCGACCCGGGGGAGCTGGTCGCCGCGCTGTTGACTCCGCGCGTACGGGCCGCCGCCGGTCCACTGCGCCCGGCCGCTCCGGTGACCGAATGGTTGCTGCGGCTGAAAAACCGTGTCTACGGCACTTTCCTGTCAGAGTCGTTCACGACCCGGCCGTGGTTCGCGCAGCAGGAGATTTTGGTCGCCTTCGAGGATTTCATCAAGGGCCGTAATGCCGACGCCGCGGTTTTCTGGCGGTTGCTCAACGTCGAGCTCTGGATGGCCGAGTTCGTCGACCCGAAGCCGGACGAGGTCGCGCCGGTCGCGATCAAGGGTCCGCTGGAAGCCAACAACGGCAAGAAACTGCTGATCGACGTCGACGGTGAGCAGTGGCTGCGGTTCCCGGTCCGGACCGACCTGTTCGCCCGCGGCGACGACTTCGAGAAGCTGATTTCCGGCTATATCAACGACTTCTTCACCTCGATGGAGTCCGACGGCGGCTACGCCGACCGTTTCGAGCATGAGTGGTATTTGCTGGTCAGCGAGAAGGTCATCGCGATCTCGCAGGGCCGGTCGTATTTTATTTGGGACATCCAGCCAAACTGGTGGGCTCGTACGCTCAGCAAGTTCGTCGTGAAGACGCCGTACGGCATCGGGCTCGGCAGCCCGTGGACGATGCAACTGGCGCTGCAGGAGGCCGGCCTGCCGCGCATCCTGGTCGCGTCGGCGGCCGGCGCGGCCGGCAAGGTGATCGGTCGCCGCGGGCTCTTCTACCAGGTCGCCGGTCATTCCGTACGAGCGATTGACGGCCCGACCGAGTATTCGGCGTACCCGTCGAACGTCTCCGCGAAACTGGCGCCGGCCAAGCCCAAGCAGGTGGCGACCAAGCTGGTCGCCGCGTTGCGGGACGCGCTCGTGGAGCGCGGTCATGAGAGCGTCGCGGCGAAGCTCGCCGGCGTGGTGGTCATCGATGCCAACGACATCGGCCGCAACATCCTCGGCGCCAACGCCAACCGGCCGGACGTGTTCTTCGAGAAGCTCTTCGCCGACAATCCGCTGGGGCAGGGCTCCGAGCAGACCCCGTTGGCGGTGGCGGTCCCAGCCGCCAGCTGAGGTGTAATCATCGCCGCACGGTGCCCTCGTTGAGCTTGCCCAAGGGGTTCGCCGCCGCCCGGTTATCGGGCAGTTGACCTGCGCGAACGGGCCGGATCGGACACTTCGCCGACACCTGTCGTTAAAGTCGTACCAGTGATGTACTGACGTAAGCGCTGTAACGGTGTAATCATGTAGGTAGCCAGAGCGGAGGCGCCTGGGCGAGCGCAGGAGGAGCAAGAGATGTCGGGACAGCGCAGGCACCCCGGATTGGGCCGGCAGGGTGGATGGCAGCAGGCGGACCTTCCGGTCGCCGACGACGCGTCGGCGTGGATCCGTGGCCGGATGCCGGACGGGTGGTTCACCGAGCCGGTCGAGGTGACCGTCGACCGGGAAGAGATCGTGATCGTGGGCCGGGTCGCCGAGCCGGACGCTTCGGCGGCCGCACGTCCCAGCGACGGGGCAGCCGTTGACCTCGGAAAATCAGAAGAAACCGACGACCAGACCGTGCAATTGTCCGAGGCGGTGTCCAGCGGCCCTAGTAATGGGGCGGCCACTGACACGCAGTCGCGGGCCGAGCGGGCCGCGGCGGAGAACGGCCGGATCACCCGGTTCCGCGAGGACACCCGCAACGCGCGGATCTACATCAGCCAGCAGGTCGAGCACCGTTACGGTCGGAAGGTCTCGTGGGGCGCCGCGTGCGGCGGCACCCGCCAGCTGTTCACCAACCTCTCGGTGCCGGTGATGACCCGGCTCCGGCAGGGCGACCGTCAGGTCCTGGACACGCTGGTCGACGCCGGCGTTGCCCGGTCCCGCTCGGAGGCGCTGGCGTGGTGCGTGAAGCTGGTCGGCCAGCACACTGACGACTGGCTGCAGGGCCTGCGGGACGCGATGTCCGAGGTGGACCGGCTGCGGGCCGAGGGTCCCAGCGTCTGATCGGGTACGAACAAGGGCCGGCGACTTCTCTCGCCGGCCTTTTCGTTTGGCTGAGAGGGGCCGCCAGCGTGGCGAAAAGTCAGGTTGTGGAAAACCCGGGAACGGCTCTTGCAGGCCATACGCTTTTCTGGTGACGTCAATTTCCCTACGCAAATGGCATACCGACCGGGCGGTGAAGCTCGATCGGTTGATGCAAACCCATGTCATCGTCGCCGGCTCGGGCTCCGGCCGGCGCTGGGCCGCCGAAGAACTCAACCACGCGATCGTCTTACGCCTCGCCAGCGAATTCCAGGGCTTCTGCCGCGAACTGCACACCGAAGCGGTGGACTTTGTCGCTGACGTGTTGTCGCGTGGTGACCATGGATTGAAGGTGATGGTGCGGTTCCCTTACGAACATGGCCGCCGACTGGACCGTGGCAATGCGGATCCCTCGGCGCTGGGCAGCGATTTCGGGCTGCTGGGAATGCGGATCTGGGATGCGCTTCGAAGCACCTATCCGGCGAAAGGGGAGCTCTGGCGGCGCAAACTCGAGTTGCTGAACGCGGCGAGGAATGGAATTGCGCACGACGACCAGACCAAGCTCGGCGTCGTCCGAGCAGCCGGATGGCCGCTGACTCTCGCGTCGGCGCGAAGCTGGCGCGCCGGGCTGGACGGATTGGTGGTGGGGATGGATCATGTGGTGAAACGGCATGTCCAGGACACGTTAAAGGTGTCGCCGTGGTGAGGGGTGCGGAGATGAGTAGGCGTCTTAAGCCCGGTGACCGGGTGCGGGTGTCGTTCGCGTCCACCCTGGTCGAGGGCATGGTGATCCGCGCCGACGGGGTGACCAAGGCTTCGGTGACGGTCGCTGTGGAGATCGATGACACGGACGAGCCCATCATGATCCGCTACGAGCCGGAGCAGGTCGAGGTCATCCCGGCGGCTTAGTTAGGTGGTCTTGGCCGTTTTGTTGGTGCGGCGCGTGAAGAACGAGACGGTCTGCGGGATGATCAAGAGCAGCAGCAGGCCGTAGTACGACGTGCCCAACGGGATCAGGACGAACGCTCCCAGCAGGCCCGCCGTGGCGCCGAACGATCCGATCAGGAAGTGCTGGTCGACCGAGCCGCTGCCGGGATTTCGCTGCTGTTGTTTGTAAAGAATCCACGCCATCACGCTCTGGCAGATACTGCTGGCCAGGGTCGTACCGATGTAGAAATAGACGACGAACGGATACTGGTGGCTGTCGAACTCGCCGACGATCTCGGTGGGGTACGGCAGGAAGACGATTGTCAGAAGCCACGCCAGATTCAAGAAGACCAGTGGTCTGGTCAGTTTCGCGACTTCGGTGAACAGTTCGTGGTGAGCGGTCCAGAACCGTGCGATGACCAGGAAGCTGAGCACGAAACTGAAGATCGAGCTGCGGTTGGCCACCACCATGTCCAACGGGTTGATCTTGTCGTGCGCAGCGGCGACGATGATGGCGCTAGCTGAAATTCCCCACTTTTGCTAGATCATTTTCCCCAGTTGGGTGTCG
>NZ_BAAANY010000046.1:0-48890 GCF_039530045.1 Fodinicola feengrottensis
CCGGCCCACCCCCAACCCTTTACCAAATAATACGAGAAATCCAGCACATCCTCGCCACCTGGGCCGGCGCATGCCATACCTGCCACCAAATTCTACGAACCTAACAAAGTACTACTAGGCGTACGGCCGCGATTCCTCACCGCGTGGGCGAGCCACGTGCGATGAGGAGTCGCGGCCAAAATGACCTACGTGGTCCATTTCTGGTTGGCGGCGCCGGTGCAGTCCCAGAGCTGCAACGGGGTGCCGTCCGCGGTGCTGGGACCGGTCACGTCGAGGCATCTGTTGGACTGCGAGTTGACGATGTCGTTGCCCGCCGTGTGTTGCCATTGTTGGTTGGCGCCGCCCGTGCAGTCCCACAGCTGCGTTCGGGTCCCGTTCGCGGTGCCGTTGCCGACCGCGTCCAGGCATTTGCCGAGCGCGCGCACCGTGCCGTCGGAGTTGAAGGACCACTGTTGCGCGGAGCTGCCGTTGCAGGTGTAGAGCTGGACGGCGGTGCCGTTAGCGCTGTTGGCGCCGGCCACGTCCATGCATTTCCCGCCGTAGCCGGTCACCGCACCGGTGCCGCCGCCCCCGCCGCCGCTGCCCTGTGTACCAGCCCACGTGAAGGTCGCCGAGGTGGCCGCCGGCAGGTTGTACGTGAAGGATTCGTTGCCCCAGTTGACTTTCACCGACTGGGTGCCGTTGGTGCCGTTGTACGCGATCAGCGCCTTCGACCCGTCCGGGTTCTGCCATGCCACATTCGGCACGGTCGAGTTGGCGGAGGAATCGATCCGGTACGCGCCGGGTTTCACGAATTTCGTCAGCTGGCCCATCGTGTAGTACTCGATGGTGTAGTCGACCTGCCCGCTTCGGCTGTCTCCATTGTGGACGGTGATCAGCCCGGTGCAGGTGCTGCAGCCGCCGCTGTTGGGGCCCATGGTCTGGTCGACCGCGAGGCTCCATTTCACCACGCTTTTACCCCAGTTCCGGGTATAGCTGATGATGTTGTTCATGTCCTCGTTCTGCTGGTTGCCGATCCAGGTGCCACCGGAATGCTCGGTGTCGTAGGCATCGGTGTTCGGGAACTGGTTGTGGATGGTGGTCTGCTGACTCACGTCCCCGCCGTAGCCGTGCCATGCGATGCCGCCAAAAAGCGAGTCGGCGCGCAGCGCCGCGTCGCCCATCGGGACCGAACCGAGGTCGTTGTAATTTCCCCAGTTATAGTCCAGAACCAGCAGTTTGGTGTCCAGCCCGGCCGCGTGGAATGCCGGCAGCAGATTGTTCTTGCTGAAGGTGTCCAAGCCGGAGCCGTTCCAGTTCATCGAGCCGTAGTTCGTGTCGTCGGAGCCGCAGCAGGTCGGCTCGTTCTGCGCGGACACGAAGTCAATGTGCAGGCCAGCGGCTTGCGACGCCTGGATGAACTTCACGAAATATTGCGCGTACGTCCCATAATACTGAGACTGCAGCCAGCCGCGGTTGGTGAACTTGCCGTTGTCCTTCATCCAGCCCGGCGCGCTCCACGGCACCGCCATCACCTTGAGGTTCGGGTTCAATGCCTTGGCCTGCTGGGAAAGCGGGATGACATCGGCCAGATCGTGGGAAATCGAGAAATGTGCGAGGCTCGGATCGGTCTGGCCGGACGGCAGGTCGTCGTACGAGTAGTTGTAGCGGGCCAGGTCGGACGCGCCCATCGGATTGCGCAGGAAGCCGACGCCAATGCCGTTCACCGGGTCGAAAAGCGCGCGCATCGTGTTGTCGCGAGTGGTCTGGGACAGGGCTCCGCTGGAGTTCATCAGCCAGGCGGCGGTGTCGGTGAAGGACGCGCCGCCGCCGGTGAACTGCTGGTAGCGGTTGCTTTCGTTGACAGTGATGGTCTGGTTGGCGCCCGGGCTGCTCGCCGCGAACGCGATCGGGGCCTGCTGCTGCAGGCCGCGGGTGACATGGCGACCACCGGAGTCATCCGTGGTGGTCAACCAGATGTTCACCGGCTCGGCGGCCGCGTGCGCCGGGCTCACCGGCAGCGCGCCAAGCGCGACGCCGGCGGTGAATGCGGCCAGGACAGCCAGAAAGCGTGAGCTCCTGGGCTGCCCGGGATCTCTGGTCGCGGGCATGACGAGTCCTTCCTCGGCACGACGGGAAAAGTGAACTCACCGAAGAACGACGACCCTGCGCAGCGGTCCGCCATGACCGCTGCATCGCCGACCCGCCGTGGCCGGGGATCCGCTGGTTTGCGGGGCCTGCCCCGGCGAGTAACACGCAGGAAACACCCGGCAGGAGAGCATGTCAATATGCGGCAAGATCGATACAGATCGCTCGTACGGCCGCAAAACCGCAGGTCAGACCTTAATTCTCCTCTTTAATCGGGAGCGAAAAAAAGTCCGTCAAGGGTTTGCCCGCGATACCTCGTCGCGGGCGACAGTCGCCCGCGATGGGGCATCGCGGCCAAACTCGGACAATGCGCCCGCCGGGCCGTACCGGCGAAGGCTGGGTATGTTCATGGCGACACAGCCCAGCGCAGGGAGGCGCGGATGCAGCCCGATCCCGGACCGGACCCGTCCCACGAGTTTGGGCCGCTGCTGGAGCTGGAGGAACTGGACGACAACTTGTTCCGCGGCTGGTGCCATTCCGGCCTGCCGCAGCGGGTTTTCGGTGGGAATGTGGCGGCCCAGGCGCTGGTTGCCGCCGGCCGGACGGTGCCGGCGCAGCGGCCGGTGCATTCGCTGCACGGCTATTTCGTCCGGGCCGGCAATCCCGACCACCAGATTCTCTATCAAGTGGAAAAGACTCGCGACGGCCGTTCGTTCAGCACTCGGCGGATTACCGCGACGCAGCACGGCGAGGCGATTTTCACGCTGTCGGCGTCCTTTCAGGTGCCTGCCGAGGGATTCGACCATCAACGGGAAATGCCGGTGACCCCGCCGGTGAGTGCGATTCCGCCGGAGGTCACCGGCAGCACGCCGGGTCGCGGCCGGATGCGCGACTCGCCGGTGACCCGAGTGCTGGACCTGAGGCCGGCCGACGGCGGCGACCCGGCCCGCCATCGACAGCGTTTCTGGGTGCGTACGCGCAATCGCCTGGATGACCAGCCGCTGTTGCACGTCTGCGCGCTGACGTACATTTCCGACCTCAGCCTGGCCAGCACCGCTTCGCTGCCGTACCGGACGGAGGCCACCATGATGATCTCCTCGCTGGACCACGCGGTGTGGTTCCACCGGCCGTGCCGGGCCGACGAATGGCTGTTGTTCGCGCAGCACAGCACGAATGCGGCGGGTGCGCGCGGGCTCGTCAACGGCGAGTTCTTCACCCAGGACGGCAAGTTGGTCGCTTCGGTGATGCAGGAGGTGCTGATGCGTCCGATCGGCCCGCCGCCCGAGCGACACTTACCTAACGATCGCTAAACGGGTAGGGTGCGGCTGACCACGGACGAAGGGATGGACGGATGCAGATCGCGGGCAGCGTCGCGCTGGTGACCGGAGGCGCATCGGGGCTGGGCCTTGCCACCGTGCGCAAGCTGGTGGAGTCGGGCGCCAAGGCGGTGATCCTGGACCTGCCGTCGTCGCAGGGCAAGCAGATCGCCGAGGAATTGGGCGACAGCGCGACTTTCGTGGCCGCTGACGTGACCGACGAGGGGCAGGTGACCGCCGCGGTGCAGACCGCCGTCGGGCTCGGCCCGCTGCGGATCGCGGTGAACTGTGCCGGCATCGGCAACGCGCACCGTACGGTCAACAAAAACGGACCATTCCCGTTGGACGCGTTCGCCAAGGTCATCCAGGTGAACTTGATCGGCACCTTCAACGTCATCCGGCTGGCCGCCGCCGAGATCGTCAAGACCGAGCCGATTGACGGCGAGCGCGGTGTCATCGTGAACACGGCGTCGGTGGCCGCGTTTGACGGCCAGATCGGTCAGGCCGCTTACTCCGCCTCAAAAGGCGGGATTGTCGGCATGACCTTGCCGATCGCGCGTGATCTCGCGAGCATGCTCGTACGAGTCGTGACTATCGCGCCGGGCCTTTTCGAAACGCCGCTGCTCGGCGCACTTCCGGACGAGGCAAAGAAATCCCTCGGCGCCCAGGTGCCGCACCCGAGCCGGCTCGGCCAGCCGCCGGAGTATGCCGCGCTGGCCGCGCACATCGTGGAAAACCCGATGCTCAACGGTGAGGTCATCCGGCTGGACGGCGCGATCCGGATGGCGCCGCGGTAATGCGGGCGCGGGCCGCCGTCCTGCGGGCAAAGGACGGGCCGTACGTGATCGAGGACGTGCGGCTGGCCGCGCCCGGAACCGGCGAGCTGCTGGTACGGATCAGTGGCGCCGGCATCTGTCACACCGATCTGCTGCCCAGAGTGCCGGACTATCCAGCCATGCCACCGATCGTGGCCGGTCACGAAGGCTCCGGAGTGGTCGAGGAAATCGGGCCCTCGGTGACCGGCCTCGAGCCGGGCGACCATGTCGTACTCACCTTCGATTCCTGCCGTGCCTGCGAAAACTGCTATGCCGGCCATCCGGCCTATTGTGACACATTTTTGGTACGCAACCTGACTGGTGTCGGTTTGGGGGATTCCGCGCCCATGCAGGACGCCGACGGCAAACAGATTTCGGCTCGCTGGTTCGGTCAATCGTCCTTCGCGAGCCATTCGATCGTGGCCGCGCGTAACGTCGTGAAGGTCGATTCCTCGCTCCCGCTGGAAATTCTCGGACCGCTGGGCTGCGGCATGCAGACCGGTGCCGCGTCGGTGCTGATCGCGCTCGGTGTCACCGCTGGTACGTCGATCGCGGTCTACGGTACGGGCGCGGTCGGGCTCAGTGCGGTGATGGCGGCGCGGGTAGCCGGCGCGGCGAAGATCATCGCGGTCGACGTGAGCCCGAAAAGGCTGGAGCTGGCGGCCGAACTCGGCGCCACCCATACGATCGACGGCTCGACCGACGACGTTGTTCGTCAGATCCGCGGAATCACCGGCTCGGGCACTCAGTTCGCGTTGGATTCGACCGGAGTTCCCGCTGTCATCGTCAATGCGATCACCGCGCTGCGACAGACGGGTACGTGCGGCCTGCTCGGTGTCGTCAAAGGCGATCTCATCCTACCGGCTTCGGTGCTGGCGCTTGGGCGCAATGTCAAGGGCATTCTTGAAGGTGACGCGGTGCCGCAGGTCTTCCTGCCCAAACTGATCGATTTGTGGCAGCAGGGCCGCTTCCCGTTCGATCGGCTGGTCGAGACTTTCCCGCTGGAGCGGATCAACGAGGCCGAGCAGGCCGCGCTTGCCGGCGAGGTAGTCAAACCCGTCCTGCTCCCCAACGGCTAACGGAGGTGGCTCAGTGAGCGACAGCGTGCTGACCGAAATCGCGGACGGCGTCCTGGTGATCACCATTAACCGACCCCAGGCCCGTAATGCGGTCGACAAGTCGGTCGCCGAGGGCATCGCGGCCGCGGTGGAGGAACTCGACAGTCGGCCGGACCTGGTGATAGGTATCATCACCGGCGCTGGTGGCACGTTCAGCGCTGGCATGGACCTGAAAGCCTTTGCCCGCGGCGAAACTCCGTCGTTGCCCGGTCGCGGTTTCGGCGGGATCACCCAGCAGCCGCCGACCAAGCCAATGATCGCCGCGGTGGAAGGCTGGGCGCTGGCTGGCGGTTTCGAGCTGGCGTTGAGCGCCGACCTGATCGTGGCCTCGAAAGAGGCGAAGTTCGGCATTCCCGAGGTCACTCGCGGACTGGTGGCCGCGGCGGGCGGACTGCTCCGGCTGCCCAAGGTTCTGCCGTACCAACTGGCGATGGAGTATGCGCTGACCGGCGATCCGTTCACTGCCGAGACCGCGCATCGGTACGGCCTGGTCAACCGCCTGGTCGAACCGGGACAGGCATTGGCGGAGGCGAAGAAACTGGCCGCGCGCATCGGGCAGAACGGGCCTTTGGCCGTACGAGCGACAAAGCAGATCGTCGCCGGAGTGGTCAAGTGGACCGACCAGGAGGCCTTCGCTGAGCAGGGCAAAATCGTTGGGCCGGTTTTTGGTTCCGCGGACGCCCGCGAAGGTGCCGTCGCCTTTGCCGAAAAACGCAAGCCGGTGTGGAAAGGCGAGTAGATTCGTTCGTTCCGTTGGGAAGGGAGGCGCAGTGCCGGCCAAAGCCGAGGTTGAGCTGGATAT
The DNA here is from genome assembly GCF_039530045.1 of Fodinicola feengrottensis. Classification (NCBI taxonomy): domain Bacteria; kingdom Bacillati; phylum Actinomycetota; class Actinomycetes; order Mycobacteriales; genus Fodinicola; species Fodinicola feengrottensis. The sequence continues at coordinate 6,119 of NZ_BAAANY010000046.1, forward strand.
GGAGCAGGTCGAAGGGGGACGTTGGCGGATCTTCGGCGCCAACGTGCTGCCGCCGATTTTGGCCTGTGCGCTGGAAGCCTTCGAGGAGCAGGGCTATCACGCCACCACGGTCCGGGACATCGCGCGCCGGGTCGGCGTCACCGTGCCGGCACTTTACTACCACTACGAGAACAAACAGGCGCTGCTCGTCGAGCTGCTGATGGGCTCGATGGGGGGCTTGCTGGAGCGCTGCGAGGCCGCGGTGGCCGAGGCCGGCGGCGAGCCGGTCGACCAGTTCTCGGCGATTGTCGAGTGCATCGTGCTCTACATGGCCTCGCGCGGCTCGCAGGGCTTGCTGGACAGCGAGATTCGCAGCCTGGAGCCGGAAAATCGAGTTCGCTATATCGCTCTGCGGGATCGCCTGGAGACGACGCTGGGCGAAATCATCGAGCGGGGCGTGGCGGCCGGCGACTTCACCACCGAGTTCGCCGAGGAGTCCCGCCGGATGGTGCTGACCGCGTGCAACGCGGTCGCCCGCTGGTATCACCTGGACGGGCCGGTGTCGCCTGAGGAGATGGCGCGGCGATATGTCTCCATCGCACTCGGAGCTGTCGGATATCGGCCACGCTCTCGCGCGCGTAAGAAGTCCTGAGGCATTGTTCACTGCCTTGACTCGGTCGACCTGTTGTCAAGTTAGCGATCGCTCAGTAAGTTCTGTGACGGGGGTAACTCTCGTACGAAGAGGTGAGCCAACATGCGCGATGCCGTCATCGTCGAAGCCGTCCGTACGCCGCTGGGCAAGCGTCGAGGAGCCTTGCGCAACGTCCATCCGGTGGACCTGTCCGCGCAGGTGCTCAAGGCCCTGGTCGCCCGGGCCGGGGTGCAGCCGGCGCGGATCGACGACGTGATCTGGGGCTGTGTCATGCAGGTCAGCGAGCAGGCCGGCAACATCGGCCGCAACGCTGTGCTTGCGGCCGGCTGGCCGGAGTCGGTGCCGGCCACCACGGTCGACCGGCAGTGCGGATCTTCCCAGCAGTCGGCGCATTTCGCCGCCGCCGGTGTGATGGCCGGGCAATATGACCTGGTGATCGCCGGTGGTGTCGAGTCGATGACCCGAGTGCCGATGGGATCCGCGCGCGGCACCGGCGGCAGCCCGTGGGGCGAGTGGGTCCGCGAGCGATACGGCGTCGACGGCTTCAACCAGGGCATCGGCGCCGAAATGGTGGCCAAACGCTGGAATATCAGCCGCGAGCAGGTCGATCAGATCAGCCTGGACTCGCATCGCCGGGCCGCCGAGGCGACCGACGCCGGCCGGTTCAAGAAGCAGATCGCGCCCGTACAAGCGCTGGACAACGAAGGAAACCTGACAGTTTTTGAGGTCGATGAAGGAATTCGGCGGGAAACGTCGATGGAGAAAATGGCCGGGTTGAAACCGGCCTTTCAGGACGACGGCGTCGTGACCGCCGGCAATTCCTCGCAGATTTCCGACGGCGCCGCCGCGATGCTCATCACCACCAGCGAGATCGCCGAGCAACTCGGCCTCACTCCGCTGGCCCGGTTCCATTCTTTTTCGCTGGCTGGCGTGGATCCGGTCAGCATGCTCACCGGCCCGATCCCAGCTACCCGGAAGGTGCTGGAAAAGGCCGGGCTCAAGGTAGATGACATTGGCGCTTTTGAGGTGAATGAGGCGTTCGCGCCCATCATTGACGCCTGGTTGACCGAAATCGGAGCACCGTGGGAGAAAGTCAATCCGAACGGTGGCGCGATCGCGCTCGGACATCCGCTCGGCGGTTCCGGTGCCCGGCTGATGACCACGCTCGTGCACCACATGGTCGACAACGGGATTCAGTACGGCCTGCAGACAATGTGTGAAGGCGGCGGCATGGCGAACGGTACCATCCTGGAGCTCGTCCGATGAGCGATTTCGCGGCTCGCGCGGCCGGTTGGCTCTCCGCGCACGCACCGACCGACGGCTCAGCGGAGCTGGCCGACGCGAAGCGTTTCCAGGCCGAGTTATATGACGCCGGGTTCGCCGGCATCACCTGGCCGACCCAGTACGGTGGTCAGGGACTGAGTATGACCGAGCAGTTGACTTTCAGCGGCATCGCGCAGAAGTACGACCTGCCGACCTATCCGTTCATCATCGGCATGGGCATGTGCGGCCCGACCCTGCTGGATCTTGGTACGGACGAGCAGAAAACCCGATATATCAAGCCGCTGCTGCGCGGTGAGGAGATCTGGTGTCAGCTGTTTTCCGAGCCTGGTGCGGGATCCGACGTGGCCAGCCTGCAGGCGCGGGCGGTCCGTGACGGCGACGACTGGGTGCTGAACGGCCAGAAAGTGTGGACGACGAACGCGCAGTTCGCCGATTTCGGTGCGGTGCTGGCGCGTACGGATGTAGACAAGCCCAAACACAGCGGGCTCACCATGTTTGTCGTCGACATGCACGCGCCCGGCGTGAACGTCCGGCCGTTGCGGGTGATGACCGGGAACGCGCCGTTCAACGAGGTTTTCTTCACGGACGTACACATTCCCGGTGATGCGGTGATCGGCACCGTGAACGACGGCTGGCGGGCCGCGGTCACCATGCTCGGGCATGAGCGGGTTTCCATTGGTACGTCGATGGCGCCGCGATCGGATCCGCTGGCTTTTGGGTCACTGCTGGAAAGCGCGCGACGGGCCGGGAATTCGACCGATCCGGCCGTACGAGCCAAGCTGACCGAGCTTTACGTGCGGCAGCAGGAGTTACGGCTGCTGACCGTACGGATGCGCCAGGAAGCCTTTGCTGGCAAGCCGATCGGCGCTCGCGGCTCGGTCGCGAAGCTGGTCGGCGCGGTGGTTGCCAACCACAGCGCCGATGTCGCCGGTTCGGTGGCCGGCCCGGACGCCGTCGGATGGCTGCCGGACGACCAGGCCGCGGCCGAGCTCACGACCGGGATCGTCGGCGCGCCTGGCATCGGGATCGCCGGTGGCACCAACGAAATTCAGCGCAACATCATTGGCGAGCGGGTATTGGGCCTACCCAAGGAGCCTCAGGTCGACCGGGACGTGCCGTTCCGGGACCTGAAGGTCGGCACCCAGCGGACGAACTGACATCGGAGCCGACATGGAACTCGTACTCACCCAGGAACAGGAAGACCTGCGCGCGACGGTTCGTAAGTTCTTCCAGGACCAAGTCCCGATGTCCGCCGTGCGGGCGGTGGTGGATGGCGCCGACTATGACGCTGGGCTGTGGAAGCGAATGTCCAGCGAACTGGGCCTGACCGGGCTGGTGGTGCCGGAGTCGTACGGCGGTGCTGGCGCGGGGCACGTCGAAAGATCTGTGGTGCTGGAGGAAATGGGCCGCTTTCTGGTGCCGTCGGCCTTCTTCTCGTCCGCTGTGTTGGCGGTTGACGCGCTGCTGACGCTGGATGACGAGCAGGCGCGTGCGGACCTGTTGCCAAGACTCGCGTCCGGTGAGATCACCGGCACTGTCGCGGTCGCTGAGGACAGCGTGTACTGGCATCCGGGCACAACCAACACCGAGGCGGCCTCTACCGACACCGGCTGGGTCCTCAATGGACAGAAGAACCTCGTCGTCGATGGCGCCACCGCCGGCGTGATCATCGTCTATGCCGACGAAGGTTTCTTTTTGGTCGACGGGCAGGCAGCTGGCCTGACGCGTACGCCACTGGCCGTGCTGGACCCCACCCGGCGGCTGGCCAGGCTCGAGTTTTCCCAGGTATCGGCCCGGAAACTGGAATGTGCGGACGCGGCGGCGGCGCTGCGCGCGATGGCCGACCTGGCTGCGGTCGCGCTGGCCGCGGAGCAGGTCGGTGGACTCGCTCGATCGATGGAAATGTCGGTGGACTACGCGAAAGTCCGGGTCCAGTTCGGCCGGCTGATCGGGTCGTACCAGGCGGTCAAACATGGCTGCGTCGATTCGTACGTGGACTGGGAACTGACGTCGTCGGTCCTGCGGTATGCGACCTGGGTCGCTGACAACAATCTCGACGAGCTGCGAACAGCGGCCGCACTCGTACGATCCAGTGTTTCGCCGGCGTATTTCCGGGTCGCCGCACGGACAATTCAGCTGCACGGCGGGATCGGCTACACCTGGGAACACGATGCGCACTTCTATTACAAGCGCGCGAAGTCGTCGGAGCTGTTGTTCGGGGATCCCGCCGAGCAGCTGGCCGAACGACTCGGCATTTGATGTCGTACGAGCAAATCTCCTATCAGGCCGAAAACCGGGTGGCCACCATCACCCTCGACCGGCCAGAAAAGCTCAACGCCTTCACCCACGTGATGCTCGGCGAACTCGTCGATGCCCTGAACCAGGCCGATGGCGACGACGATGTGCGTGCTGTCGTCGTTACCGGCCGAGGCCGGGCGTTCTGCGCTGGCGCGGATCTTTCCAGCGGCGCCAGCAGCTTCGACGCCGATGCTCGTCAAGTGCGAGGCGATGTCAGGGAAATGGTCGACGGTGTGCCGCGAGACGGTGGTGGCGTCCTCTCCCTGCGGATCGCGGCGATGCGAAAGCCAGTGATCGCCGCGATAAACGGCCCCGCCGTCGGTGTCGGGCTCACCATGACGCTGCCGATGGACATCCGGCTCGCCGCGGACTCCGCCCGAATGGGCTTCGTCTTCGCGCGCCGTGGACTGACTCCGGAGGCCGCGTCCAGCTGGTTCCTGCCTCGTATCGTCGGCATCTCGCAGGCGATGGAGTGGGTGTCTACTGGCAGAATTTTCGATGCCGAGGAAGCGAAATCTGGCCGACTCGTGTCGTACGTGCATCCCGCGGACAAACTGCTGGACGCGGCGTACGCGCTGGCCGCGGAGATCGCGCAGAACACGTCCGCGGTCGCGGTGGCCGCGGCCCGACAGCTGATGTGGTCGATGCTCGGTGCGGCCAACCCGTGGGAGGCGCACCGGCTGGACTCCAAGGCGATCTTCCAGCTCGGCCAGTCCGGCGATGTCGCCGAGGGCGTCAAGGCTTTCCTGGAGAAACGGCCGGCCAAGTTCCCGCTGCGGGTCAGCGAGGACTATCTGACAGACCTGCCGCCTTGGCCAGGAGCCAAACCCGAGGCATGATCGTCTTCCAGAGAAGAAACAGAAGGGGCTTCGATGACCGACTTCACGATGACCATCGGCGGCAAGGCGGCGGCGGGCGCAGCCACCTTCGGCGTCGTCAATCCGGCCACTGGCGAGGTTTTCGCGCAGGCTCCGGAGTGTACGGCCGACCAGCTCGACAGCGCGATGAGTGCCGCCGCGGACGCCTATGTCACGTGGCGAAAAGACGAGGACACCCGCCGCAAGGCGATGCTGGCGGCGGCTGAGGCGATCGTCGCCGCGGCCAGTGAGCTGACCCCACTTCTGACTGCAGAGCAGGGCAAACCGCTCTCTCAAGCGGCCACCGAGGTCTACGGATCGGCAGCCTGGCTGAAATACTTCGCCGGGCTGGAGCTCCCTCGGGAGATCATCCAGGACGACAAGCGTGGGCTCGCCGAGGTGGTCCGCCGCCCGATTGGTCCGGTCGCCGCCATCACGCCGTGGAATTTCCCGCTGTTGCTGGCTTTCTGGAAGATCGCGCCGGCATTGCGGGCCGGCAACACGCTCGTACTGAAGCCGTCGCCGTTCACTCCACTGGTGTCGTTGAAGATCGGTGAGGTGCTGCGGGACGTGCTGCCTCCGGGCGTCCTCAACGTCGTCAGCGGTGGCAACGAACTCGGCGGTCTGATGACCGCACATCCGGTGCCCCGCAAGGTTTCCTTCACCGGCTCGATCGCTACCGGCAAGAAGGTGGCCGCGTCGGCAGCTCCGGACTTGAAGCGGGTCACCCTGGAGCTGGGCGGAAACGACGCGGCAATCGTGCTCGACGATGCCGACCCAGCTGAGGTCGCCGGCAAGATCTTCGACGGCGCCTTCGCCAACAACGGTCAGGTCTGTTCGGCGATCAAACGCTTGTACGTGCCGGAAAATCTGCACGACGAGCTGGTCGAAGCGCTGGCCGCGAAGGCCAAGGCGGCCAAGGTCGGTGACGGCACCGCGGAAGGTACCGAACTCGGGCCGATCAACAACCGACCGCAGTACGAGCGGGTTTCGGAGTTGGTGGCGGACGCGGTGGCCGGTGGCGCACGGGCCGCGGCGGGTGGAAAATCGGTCGACGGGCCGGGATATTTCTTCGAGCCAACCATTCTGGACAACATCGACGACGGCGCCCGGATCGTGGACGAGGAACAGTTCGGTCCCGCTCTGCCGGTCATCGTCTACCGTGATGTCGACGACGCTCTGCGCCGGGCGAATGCCACCAACTTCGGCCTTTCCGGCTCGGTCTGGTCGGCCGACACCGACCGCGCCGCGGCGGTCGCGGCCGAACTGGAATGCGGGACGGCCTGGGTGAACACCCACCTGGTGCTCTCGCCCAGCCAGCCTTTCGCCGGAACCAAGTGGAGCGGCATCGGCGTCGAGAACGGTCCTTGGGGCTATTACGGCTTCACCGAGATCCAGGTCATCTACCGCGCCAAGTAAGCGAAATCTGGAGGTCGGCGAATGCATCTGGGAGCGATGGCCGCGGCTACCCCGGACAAGGCGGCGGTCATCATGGCCGGCACTGGACAAACCGTCACGTACGGCGAGCTGAACGCGGCCTCGAACAAACTCGCGCACGCTCTTCGCGAGGCGGGGCTGCGCCAAGGCGACCACATCGCGCTGATGGTGGAGAACAGACTGGAGTTTTTCACGCTGGCCTGGGCAGCGCAGCGGTCCGGGCTTTACTACACCGCGATCAGCACCCGGCTGCAGGTCGACGAAGTCGCGTACATTATCGACAACTGCGAGGCGAAGGTCTTCGTTTCTTCGGCGCCGCATGCACAGGTCGCGGTGGCGGCCGCGGACCGTTGTCCCGGCCTTGTCCTCACGGTCGATCTGGACGCCAGTATCGAGGGATTTACGCCGTACCAGGAAGTTGTGAGCGGACACCCGGAAACCTCGCTGCCGGACGAGATCGAGGGCATGCCGATGCTCTACTCGTCCGGCACCACTGGCCGGCCGAAAGGCATCAAGCGGCCGATCACCGGCCTGGAGATGGGCGGCGACCCGCGTTTCGTCGCATTGGCGATGTTCTTCGGTCTCGACAACACCACCACCTACCTGTCGCCGGCACCTCTTTATCACGCGGCACCACTCGGATTCTGTATGGCAATGCTCCGGCTGGGCTCGACACTGGTCGTCATGGATCGGTTTGACCCGGAGGCATTTCTGGCCGTGGTCGAGCACTACCGCATCACCAATGGCCAGGTGGTGCCGACGATGTTCATCCGAATGCTGAAACTTTCCCAGTCCGTACGGGATAAATATGACTTGTCCAGCCTACGCGGAGTGATCCACGCGGCGGCGCCCTGCCCGATCGACGTCAAGCGGGCGATCATCGACTGGTGGGGTCCGATCCTCTGGGAATACTATGCCGGCACCGAAAACAACGGCATGGTCGCCTGTGATTCGGCGGAATGGTTGGCGCACCCGGGCACCGTCGGCAGCGCGAAGGTCGGCGAGCCGCACATCCTGGACGACAACGGCGAGGAACTGCCACCGGGGCGGCCCGGGACTGTTTACTTCGGCGGTGGCGCGGAATTCGAATATCACGGCGATCCGGAGAAAACCGCGGCCTCACGTGATCCACGGGGACGCGGCTGGTCGACGCTCGGCGACATCGGCTATCTCGACGACGACGGGTTCCTCTATCTGACCGACCGGCTCGCTCACATGATCATCAGCGGCGGGGTCAACATCTACCCACAGGAGGCCGAGAACATTCTCGCCCTCCACCCGAAAGTCGCGGACGTGGCGATTATCGGCGTGCCGGACGAGGAAATGGGCGAGGTAGTGAAGGCGGTCGTACAACCGGCGTCGATGGTCGATGCTGGCCCGGAACTGGCCGAAGAGCTGATCGCATATTGCCGGGATCGGCTGGCTCACTACAAGTGCCCACGGTCGGTGGACTTCCGGCCGGACCTGCCCAGACTGCCGACCGGCAAACTGCAGAAGAGACTTCTGCGGGACGAGTACGCGACAGGAGTCGCCAAGTGACCCCCGACGAGGCCGGCCTCGCGCTGGCGGATCCCAGCGCGTACGCCGAAGAGGACCGCTTGCACACGGCTCTGACGTTGTTGCGTAAGGAAGACCCGGTGCACTGGGTCGACCCGTCGCCGGAGTTCAACCCGTTCTGGGCGGTCACCAAACACGCCGACGTGCTGGAAATCGAGCGCCAGCAGGACATCTTCCTGAACGGTCCGCGGCCCTTGCTGGCCACCGCGGAGGCGGATGCGCACGCTGCCGAGAACGGCCAACTGCTTACCACCCTCGTTCACCTGGACGACCCGAAACACAAGGTGTTGCGGGCCATCGCGGCCGACTGGTTCAAGCCCCGCGCGATGCGCGACCTGCAACTGCGGGTGGACGAGCTGGCTGTGCGCTATGTCGACCGCATGGTCGAGCTGGGCGGCGAATGCGACTTCGTACGGGATGTGGCGGTGCATTACCCGCTGTACGTCATCCTTTCCTTGCTCGGCCTGCCCGAGTCGGATTTCCCGCGCATTCTGAAGCTGACGCAGGAGATTTTCGGTGGCCAGGACACCGAACAGCGACGCGGTCAGACCCAGGAAGAGATGATCGCGGTGGTGACGGACTTTTTCGCTTACTTCCAAGGGATCACCACTGACCGCAGGGCCAATCCGACCAACGACCTCGCGTCCACGATCGCCAACGGCATGGTCGACGGCGAGTTGCTCAATGACATGGACACGATTTCCTACTACGTCATCGTCGCGACCGCGGGGCACGACACCACCAGCTCGACCATCGCTGGCGGCCTCCATGCACTGATCGAAAATCCGGACCAGCTCCAGCGCCTGCGCGACGATCCGAGCCTGGCTGGCCCGGCTGCGGACGAGATGATCCGCTGGGTCACGCCGGTCAAGGAATTCATGCGTACGGCCACTCGCGACTACGAACTGCGAGGCGTCAGCATCAAAGAGGGCGACTCGTTGTTGTTGTCGTACCCGTCGGCCAACCGAGACGAGGACGTCTTCGAGGACCCCTTCCGTTTCGATGTAGGTCGTACGCCGAACAAGCATCTCGCTTTCGGCTTCGGAGCCCACTACTGCCTCGGGGCGGCGCTCGCCCGAATGGAGACGAAGGCCTTCTTCTCCACTCTGATTCCGCGACTCGACGCGCTCGATCTCGCCGGCAAACCCGAGTCGGTCGCCACGACTTTCGTCGGTGGTCTCAAGCACCTGCCGATCCGCTACCAGATGCGTTAACACTTGTGGAGATGTCGTCGAGTTGTTCGGCGGCTGGACGGGCCGGGAAGAGGTCGCCGCCAGGTTCGGCGGGTACCCGGGAAAGGGCGGCTTTGGCGGCCTTGTCGCCCTGTTGCGCGGCGGCATGTAGCACATCGACGGCTGCGTACTGACGGAAGTCCATTTCCGGGTAGGGCCAGACGCTTTGGCCCTGGGTGGCGGCCGGGATGAGGTAGTCGACCGCACCGAAAATGCTGCCGCCGCTTGGAGATGTGTAATGCCAGAGGTCTATTCCGACGTGCTGGCCTATCTGTGCGAGCCGGGTCAGCGCGACCAGGTTGAAGCAGAAATAGTGCCAGCTGCGGGTGCGCGTACTTTCCAGTGGTTGATAGCCATTGGCCTGGATCTGTACGTCGATCCGTTTGGTTTTGGCCGCCTGGACGACCTGGGCGGCGAGCGTTGTCTGTCCTGTGGAGAGCGCCAGCGCGGCGATCAGCATGTCGTAGAAGCTGCCGTGGTTGTTCGCCGCGGCGGCCTCGTCGGTGCCGTTTTTGTTCGTCAGCAGCCAGTTCAGGAAATCAGTCGACCAGCTGTGCATTGAGCTGTGGTCCCCGGCGGTCCAGCCCGGCGCGCCGACGTCCAGGATCGCCGTCGCGTCCAGCACCTGTGTGAAAGCGTACGAAAACTCGATGATGCCGATGCCGCGCCCGTCCACCTTGCAGGGAATTCCCTGCGCGAAGTTCATGTTCGGGTTCATTCGGGTGGTCGGGTCGACAAACCAGGTGCGCAGGTCCTGGGCGGCCTTTCGCGCGTACGACGCCTTGCCGGTATAATACCAGGCCAGTGAAAGCTGGTAGATAGCGGAAAAAGCCGTCCCGCGCTCGGCGTGATCGGAGATCGAGTCGACGATTGGGTTGCGCACGCCGTCTTTTTGGACGTACGGACAACCCCATGGGTTGTTGTCGGTCGGAGCTGTGGTTGGCCACCAATAGGGTGCGAGGCTTAGGTAGTCATGCTTATCGCCACTCGGCGGCGTCCGATTCTTGTCCGTTACCGACCAAGGCCCGGCGGTCACCGCTTTGTCCGCCTGCGCCAAAAGTGCGCTCAGCGCCTTGCGTAGCGTCGGATCGCCAAGCCCCAGGCCGATCTTGTTTTGTTGCAGCAGCTTGCCATCGAGCACCACGGTCGCTGGCGCGCACACTGCCCCGATCACCGGAAGTGTGCAAGATCTGGCGCTGCTGGCGGACGCGGTCGCGGGCGTGAGTGCGAGAGTGATCGCCACGGCTAACGCGACGACAGGCCGGAATATCATGCCCGCTCCTTTCATGTACATGAACATGTGGTGACTGGCTGAACAGAGCGTACATATGTGAAGACCTAACGGCAATGGCCAGGGATAAGGTCTTGGATATGAGGGTTGTTGTTGTTGGAGGCACTGGTCATATCGGTACGTATCTCGTTCCTCGGCTGGTCGCCGGTGGTCACGACGTGACTGTGCTCAGCAGGTCGGAGCGCGACCCGTACCAACCGCATGGGGCCTGGGATCGCGTGCGTACGGTCACGGTCGACCGGGTCGAGAGCGACGCGGCCGGCGAGTTCGGGCCGCTGGTGGCCGAGTTGGAGCCGGACGTGGTGATCGACCTGATCTCGTACACCCAGGACAGCGCTGGGCAGCTGGTGGAGGCGCTGCGTGGGCGCGTGCAGCATTTCCTGCACTGCGGCACGATCTGGGTGCATGGCCACAGCGCGGCGGTGCCGACGACCGAGGACGCGCCGCGGCGGCCTTTCGGCGACTACGGGATCGGCAAGGCCGCGGTCGAGCGATATCTGCTGGACCAGGCCCGGCGGTACGATTTTCCGGCCACCTTGGTGCATCCCGGCCACATCAGCGGGCCCGGCTGGGTGCCTATCAATCCGGCCGGCCATCTCGATCTTGGCGTTTTCCAGGCATTGGCGGACGGGAAGCAGCTCGCGTTGCCCAACCTCGGTATGGAGACGTTGCAGCATGTTCACGCGAGCGATGTCGCGGACACTTTCCTCGCCGCGATGGCCAATCGCTCAGTCTCGATCGGCGAGAGTTTTCACTCGGTCGCGTCCGGCGCGCTGACCTTGCGCGGTTATGCGGAGGCGGTGGCTGGGTGGTTCGGCCGCGAAGCGGACCTGACTTTCCTGCCGTGGGAACAATGGACGCGGACCGCCTCCGCTGATGCGGCCAAGTTGACCCATGACCACCTCGCGCACAGTCCCCATTGTTCGATGGAAAAAGCAGATCGCTTGCTCGGCTTCCGGCCGCGTTTCAGCGTTTTGGAGACTCTCGAAGAAGCCGTCAACGCCCTCGTCGCGAGCGGCCGAATCGTCCGGTGATCGTACGGGTCGACCGTTCCGGAGGCGGGGGTGACTGGCTGGAACATCACCCCCGCCCGGAAAACTACGGCGTGGACAGGGTGGTCGCCGTTGGCCAGGTGTCGTGGGAAACGCCGTTGGGGGCGGTGTTGCCAGGGAACCAGAACCAGTGCTGCAAGTGGCCCTGCGCATCGGCGGCGAAGATGTGTTGCTGGTTGCCCACGATCGCGGAAGTGGGGCTGCCGGCGAGGATTCCGGTGCTGTCCCACGTGTTCTGGCTCGGCGAATGTGGCGTGTCGCTCGGGCTCCAGGACCAGTGTTGTAGTCGGCCCTGGGTGTCCCGACCGAACACGTCCTGCTCGGTGCCGTAGAGGAAACCGGTGAGGGTGCCGGTCAAGGTGATGCCAGTGCTGGCCGCGTCGTTCCAGGTGTCGTGTTCTTTGGTCGTGTCACCCGGACTCCACCAGTAGTGCTGCAGGTTTCCAGCGCTGTCGGTGATAAACACATGCTGCTGGTCGCCGACGCTGTAGACGGCTGGCTTTCCGGTCACTCCGGTCGCCCAGCTTTCCTGCGTGAGACCGGCGGACGGGCTCCAGGACCAGTGCCGCAGATCGCCGCCGCTGGTGGTGAAGAAGACATGTTGCGCGCCACCCATCACCACTGCCACCGGGTCACTCGCAGCGTCACCGGAGCTGTCCCAGGTGTCGTGGTTCATCGAGCCGGCCGAAGAGCCGTCCGGATACCAATACCAGTGCTGCAGGTTTCCGTTGGTGTCCCTGGCAAAGACGTGCTGCTCATCGCCGTTGACGAAACCTGTCGGGGTGCCGACCAGAGTGATGCCGGTGGTGGCCGCGGTGTTCCACGTGTCGTGCTCCGGCGTATGTGGGGCGTCGCCGACGCTCCACCAGTAGTGCTGCAGGTTTCCTTTGCTGTCAATAGTGAAGGCGTGCTGCTGGGCGCCGGCACTGCCGGTCACGTACGTCACCGGCTGCCCGGCGACCGTGTTGGCCGGTGCCCAGGAGTCCGCGCTCAGGCCGGTGCCGCCGGTGTTTGGCGTCCACCATAAATGCGACAATGAGCCGTTCGTGCCGCGACCCATGTAGTGCTGTTCGCCGCCGTTCACGTAGAACTGGGACGCCGTGCTGGACGTGCTGTTGTTCGTGGCGTCGGCCACATCGAGCACGTCGCTGTCGATGTTGATCGTCACGCCGCCATAACTTTCGTTGTGGCCGCCCTGATACTGGTGGATGCGCTGGTGGTTGGCCCAGTCACCAGCTGGGATGAACGAGTCGTCGGTGTTCGCCGCGGTGCCCCAGTGCGCGAAGTAGATGTGGTCCGGTGTCGGGTACGAGCCACCGTAGACGCTGACCATGTCGGCGATTCCCGAGGCAGAGCTGGAATAAAGTCCGGAGCCGTAGCCGAGGGTGTGGATTTGGGTGGTGTAGCCGTTCATGAAGTCGAGTACGGCCTGGGTGCATGAGCCGCCCCGGCCGTAGGCTTCCATGTCATCGTAAATCACGCTGCCCGCGCTTAGACCGAGCGACTGGGCCTGCGCGACGGCGTCCTGGGCGGCGGACTGGCCCTGTGACAGCGCGCTGCCCGGGTCAATTTTCGAGCCCACGCTGGCCGGTGCGCAAGGTGCTTGCAATCCCACGTAGATCGGGAAAAGATGCCAGCCGGCGGCATCTTGCTGGGAAACCCAGGAGGAAGTCAGGTTGGCCTGCGCGCAACCGCGGTTTGTCCCACCGATATAGACGCCAACCGCGCGGTAGGGCGACGCGCCCCACGCCTGCATCGCGCCCGACGACGGTGCCGCGCAGGCGTCGAACCCGGTGCCCTGGAAGGTTCCTGGCGCGGACACGTCCGGCGTGACCGCCTTGGGTGTCACTGCTGGGGCGGCCGGAGCGGCATGGGCGTCCGCGGTCAGCTGAGCCGATTGCAGGACGGCCGCCAAAACCGGCTGCTGCGTCCCGTACGAGCCGCTGACCAGCAGGCCCGCTGACGGAATGACGAGATCTATCCGCCGGTCAGTGGTGGTTGGTACGCGCTGCGGCGCGGCGGTGTTGGCTGCTAGTTTTTGCGCCCTCACTGGTACGTTCGCGCCGGCCAATGGCTCGACGATGACCGCCTCGGTCGCGCCGACCAGGCCAACCGGGCAGGACTGGTTGGCGCCCGGATGGCCCAGATACAGCACGTGGCGGTCGAGGCGTACGCACGTCGTCGGCGCCTTTTCCAGGTCCACCACCGACCAGGTGTCCGGGATGGCGACCTGATATCCGTGGTATGTCACGACTTTTCCGGTCGCCGCAGTGGCCGGCGCCTGCAGTCCGACGGCGGCGACGACGGCAGCGGCCGCGACCCAGCCTGCCGTTCGAAGCGCGGACCGGTTGAGAATCGTCACGAGGGATCCCTCCGCGGTGCAGCTGGTACGCCCGGGTGCTCAGGCCTGGAAAACGCGGTGATACAACGTTGGAAATGGTGTGCAGCACCGAAGTATCGCCGGCTTGAACAGGTGTCAAGAGCGGTTTGTGGAACAGCGGGAATTAGCAGGCCCCGGTGGCCACTTTCGGTCGCGCAGGGGTGTAGTTATCGGACTTTTTCAGGGGATTCGTCAATTGGCAGGGCTTTTGTCGGATAGCTCGTCTGGGGCAGAACAACCGCGGCGACGAGACCGGCGACCGCGACGCAGCCGGCCGAGCTGACGAACGCGACCGAATAGCCGTACGTGAGCCCGGCCGGTCGCAGGACGGTGACCACGGTCGACAGCGCCGCGAGCCCGACGGCTCCGCTGGCCTGCCGGACCGTGTTCAGCAGGCCGGCCGCGAGGCCGTTCTGCGACGGCAGCACACCGCTGGTCGCGATCACTGTGATCGGGGTGAACGCCGCCGCGGTGCCGAATCCCAGCACCACTCCGGGAATCGCGACGGCGACGACGTACGAACCACCCGCCCCGAGCAGGACGGCCATGGCCGCAAGGCCTACCGTGCCGATCACGCAGAAAATGACCGCGGCCCGGCGGGCACCGAAAAACAAGGTCAGCCGGCCGGCGGACTGAGCGCCGGCGAACATGGCGGCACCGACCGGCAGGAACCCGAGACCGGCCCGCAGGGGTGAGAAGCCGTACACATCCTGGAGATACAACGAAATCAGGATCGGGGAGGCGAAGAATCCCAGTCCCAGCAGGAACATCACCACGTTGCCGCCGCTGACCGTACGCACCCGGAAGACCGACAGCGGCAGCAGCGGATTCGTTGACCAGCGGGCTTGGTGCGCGGTGAAAAGCCCGAGCAGCGCGACGCCAGTCACCAGCAGGGCGCCGCCGATCCAGGCACTGGAGCCAAAACTCATCACCGCGTAGACAGTCGCGACCAAACCGCCAGTGGCCAGGGTGGCTCCCCAAACGTCCAGCCTGGTACGCGGCACGCCTGGGTCCAGGCGCGGCAACTTGACGTACGAGACGGCGAGAACGAGCGCACCCAACGGGAGGCTGATCAGGAAAACCCAGCGCCAACCGAACCACTGGGTGAGCACTCCGCCGATCACCGGTCCGGCCGCGGCGGCGACCGCCCCGACCGCGCTCCAGGTGCCCAACGCCCTGGTCCGCGCCGACCGGTCGGTGAAGGTCGTGGTGAGCAGCGAAAGCGTGACCGGGATGAGCAGCGCGCCACCGAGCCCCTGCACCGCGCGCGCGGCCAGCAACGCCCCGGGAGCGGTCGCCAGCCCGGCGGCGACCCTGGCCACGGTGAACAGTCCGGTCCCGACCACCATCAATCGACGCGGCCCGAAAACGTCCGCACACCGGCCGCCGAGCAGCAGGAATCCGGCGAAGACCAGCGTGTACGCGTTCACCACCCACGGCAGTGAGATCGCCGAAAATCCCAGCGTGGCCCGGATTTGTGGCAGCGCGACCGAAACAATCGTCGCGTCCAGGATGACCATGAACGAGCCGGCGCACGCCAGCGCCAGCACCAACCGTGGTCGCATCGGCGTCCTCTCCAGGTTTCTCGGGCAAAGTCAACCTTGCCTGTTCAACCTGGGTTGAGTTCAAATAGTGTGATGGACGCCCTGATCCCGATCCGCGACCTCGCCGACCATTTCGGCCTGCCGCTGTCGACCCTGCACTACTGGGAGCGGCGCGGCCTGATCCAGCCCCTTCGTCGGGCCGGCCGGCGTTTCTTCGACAGCGAGCAGTTCTATCGGACTGCTCTGGTTGTTTTGTGGCGCACGACCGGCATGATGAGCATTGACGACATCGCGACCGTGCTGGCTGGGCGTACGCAGACTCACGACTGGCGGGACACCGTGGTCGGCCGAGTGCGCACTATCGAGGACCAGATCGCGAAGTTGGACAGCGCGCGAACGTATTTGAATCACTTGTTGACCTGCCGGCATGAGAACGAGTTCGAGAACTGTCCGAAATTCCGCGCTGGGTTCCCGCGGCCGTGAAACGGCTTTCTGTCACATAAAAGCGAAAAGGGGCCGCTTGCGGACAGCGGGGACCCTTCGTGGGCGGGTGGTGGCAGGGTGGTGGTGGGATCGGGCCCGCCATTGGGGAGAAACATGCTGGGCTGGGGAATCGTGGGGCCGGGCAACATCGCCGGCAGTTTTGCCGGTCAGCTGCCACTTTCGCGCACCGGGCGGCTCGTCGCGGTGGCGAGCCGGGACGCGGATCGGGCCGCCGCGTTCGGCCGGGAATTCGGAGCAAGTCGTACGTACGGTGACTACGGGGCCTTGTTGGACGACGATCAAGTCGACGCTGTCTACATCGCAACTCCACACTCCCTGCACCCTATGTGGACGGTGCGGGCGGCCGAAGCGGGCAAACACGTGTTGTGCGAGAAACCGCTGGCGATCAATGCGGCCTATGCGATGGCTGCTGTGGAAGCAGCCCGACGCCACGATGTTTTCCTCATGGAGGCGTATATGTATCGCTTCCATCCGCGGACTCGGCGGCTGGCCGAGTTGGTCGCCGAAGGCGCGATTGGTGTCGTAAGCCAGATCCAAGCGTCGTTCGCGTTCTCGTCGGCTGGCACGAGTGGCCGGCTGTTTGACCCCGCACTGGGTGGCGGTGGCATTTTGGACGTTGGTGGATATCCGGTCTCAATGGCCAGATTGTTGGCTGGCGCGACCGTTGGAACGCCGTTCGCGAATCCGGTGGAAGTGACCGGCGCGGCTCATGTTGGTACGACTGGGGTGGACGAGTGGGCGATCGCCACTTTGCGGTTCGCCCACGGGCTAATGGCGCAGGTGGCCACCGGCGTACGGCTGGCCGCTGAGCACACTGTGAAAGTCTATGGCAGCGAAGGATTCCTGGAGGTGCCCGATCCCTGGGTGCCGTCGCCGGACGAGCCAGCCCGCATCCTGGTGAGCCGGGTGGGGGAGCAGCCGCGCGAGATCGTGGTGGCAGCGGCGGCGCAGTACGCGCTGGAGGCGGACGCGGTGGCGGACCATCTCGCCGCCCGGCAAGCGCCCCAGCTGACCTGGGCGGACAGCCTTGGCAACGCGGCGGCGCTGGACAGTTGGCGAGCGGCGATCGGCCTCACCCTTCCCGCGGACCAGCCGACCGGCCCAGCGCACGGCCGGTCGCTGCGTCGCCGGCCGGACCACCGGATGCGGTACGGGTGGATCGGCGGACTCGACCAGCCGGTGTCGCGGCTGGTCATGGGCGTCGACAACCAGCCCGATCTCGGGTACGCGAGTGTGATGTTCGACGATTTCGTCGAGCAGGGCGGCAATACTTTCGACACCGCTTGGCTATATGGGGGCGGCCGGCTTGAGGAGCTGTTCGGCCAATGGCTGCGCGGCCGTGGAAACCGCGATGAGCTGGTGATCATTGGCAAGGGCGCGCACACTCCACATTGCGATCCCGCCTCCATTGGCCGGCAGTTGGCCCAGAGCCTGGCACGGTTGGGGACGGATCACGTCGATCTTTACCTTATGCACCGCGATAATCTTGAGGTGCCGGTGGGCGAGTTCGTCGAGGCTATGGACGAGCAGCGGGCCGCTGGACGGGTAAGAGCGTACGGCGTCTCCAACTGGACGCCGGCGCGTTTCGACGAGGCAGCAGCGTACGCGTCCGATCATGGTCTGGTCGGGCTTTCGGGCCTGAGCAACCATTTCAGCCTCGCCGAGGCTTACGCCGTGCCGTGGGACGGGTGCGAGCACGTCACCGACCCGCGGTCGTGGCGCTGGCTGCGGGACCGCCAGGTCGCGTTGCTGCCATGGTCCAGTCAGGCCCGCGGTTTCTTCACCGGCCGGGCGCGGCCCGCTGACCGGTCCGACGAAGAGCTCGTACGCTGCTATTACAGCGAAGCCAATTTTGGCCGGCTGGCGCGCGCCGAAAAACTGGCCGCTGACCTCGGCGTCCCCACCACCGCGATCGCCTTGGCGTATGTGCTGCACCAGCCGTTCCCGACTTTTCCGCTCATCGGGCCGCGGACGTTGGCCGAAACCGACAGCTCGCTGCGCGCTCTCGACGTGGAACTCAGCGACGATCAAATGACATGGCTGGCAGGTAACGAGAACGCGGATTCCTAAGCGACCAGCGGGGGCCGCCGGTCTGTCCAAGGTTGGGCTTCCTCCAATTCGTACGCCAGCTCGAACAATGTTCGCTCGTCGCCGACTTTGCTGGCGAACTGGATGCCGATCGGCAGGCCGTCGCTGCTCCAGTGCAACGGGACGCTCATCGCCGGTGCGCCGACCGCGTTGGAAAGCGGAGTCCACGACAAATACCCACTGAGCCGTTCGGTGACAGTGGGCAGGTCAAGTTCGCCAGTGATGTAGCCAATCGGGACAGGTGGCTGCAGCAGGACGGGAGACAGAATGACGTCCAGGTCCGTGAACCAGCGTTCGTACGGTCCGGCCGCTGCCGTCAGGTTGGCGCGGGCGGCGTCGAGGGAACCAGCCGGGAGGCTGCCGGCGAATGCGGCGAACGCGAGGGTCAGCGGTTCCAGGACGGAATCGTCGGGCGCCGTACCGGTGATCGCCGTGATGAGCTGGACTACGTCGAGGGCGCTTGCCGTAAAGACTTTGGTGAATTCGGCGAGGAAACCAGGCCCGTCCAGCGGTAGTGTGGTCGGTACGATCAGGTGGCCGAGTTTTTCCAGCAGTGCGGCCGCCGCGGCTACGCCGGCGGCGACTTCTGGGTCCGGAGCGTGGCCGCTGAGACTGTCCTGCAAATAGCCGATACGCAGTCGGCGGTTGGTCGGCCCAGTCACGTGTCCGACCGGCGAAGTGGAGTCTTTGCGTTCCATCGCGGCGAAAAGGGCGGCAGAGTCGCGGACCGTACGAGCGAGGCAGTGCTCGGTGGTGACATCGAAACCGGCAGCCGGAGTTTGGTTGCCGATCAAGGCGCCGCGGGACGGTTTGAGGCCGAAAAGCCCGCACGCGGAGGCCGGGATCCGGATCGACCCGCCGCCGTCGGCCGCGTCCGCCATCGGCACCACACCAGCGGCTACGGCGGCCGCTGAGCCGCCAGAGGAGCCACCTGAGCTGTGCTCGAGATTCCACGGATTGCGGGTCGGGCCGAAGGCGATGGGCTCAGTGGTGGGCAAATAGCCCATCTCGCCCAGCGCGGTCTTGCCGATGATGATCAGTCCAGCGGCCTCCAGCGCGTCGACCTGCGGGGCGTGGGCGGCGGCCGGCGGAGTGAGGCGGCTGAGCCGCGATCCCCAGCCGGTGACCGAGCCGGCGTAGTCGTACATGTCCTTCAACAAATAGGGCACGCCCGCGAACGGCCCGCTGAGGTCGGCGGTTTTGGCTCTCTCTCGAGCTTGTTCGAAAAGTGCCGTGGTGAGGAAGTTCAGCTGTGGCTGCAGCCACTCAGCGCGCGCGATGGCGTCGTCGACGGCTTCGACGGCGGTGAGGTCGCCGCGCCGGATCATCGCGGCGAGTGCGGTGGCGTCGGGCTCGGTCATGTCAGGCTCTGTCATCAGCGCAGACTCCACATCAGATTCACTAGCGTATCGGATTCATTTGTGTATAGTGACTCGCGTCACGTACGTCGTCAAGGAGAAGTGACGCAATGCCCAAAGGGCCGACCAGGCGGCGACCGCGGACGGTCGCGCGGTTGTTGGACGCGGCCCTGGAGCTGTTCGCCGAACAGGGTTTCGGCAGTACGACCATTGGCCAGGTCTGCGAGCGCGCCGGCTACACCCGAGGCGCGTTCTACTCCAATTTCGCGACCATGGACGACCTTTTCTACGCGCTGTTCGACGCGCACTCCGAAGACGAGGTGGGCCGGTACGACCGGGCGCTCGCCGAGCTCGACGAGGAGGCTGTCTCGCTGGACCGGGTGATAAAACAGCTGGCGCAGGTCGACGCTCACGAAGCGGCCTGGTTCCTGGTTTCCGCCGAATTCACCCTCTACGCGATTCGTCATCCGCAGGCCCGCCAGGTCCTCGCCGAGCACCACGCCCGGCTGCGCGCCCACATCGTGGACCTGCTGGCAAAACTCCTGGAACGCACCGGTCGTACGGTCGCGTACGACCCCGACCAAACCGCCCGTCTGTTCATTTCCATCCGGGACGGCAGCCTCGCGCAAAGCCTGGTCGAGCCGGACCGGCTGCCGGCTGGCCACCTGGAAGAGACCTTCTGGCCGGTCCTGTTCCGTGCTCTTTCCCATCCACCGCAGTAGAAGGAAAACGCCGATGCCGTATCGCCGCTTTGCCTTACTTGTCATGGTCGTCGCGCTGGTCTTCGCCGGTGCCGGCGTGGCATCGGCCGCCGGGCCGCGTTTCCAGGAATATGTCGCGCTCGGCGATTCCTGGTCCGCGGACGTGAACATTCTCAACGTCACCACGAAATACGTCCCGTTCGGCTGCGTGCAGAGTGCCAGGGACTACCCGCATCAGGTGGCCGCCGCGCTCGGCGTGCCCACCTTCCGGGACGCGACTTGCGGCGGCGCGATCACCGACAACATGGCCGGGCCGCAAAGCGCGCCGCTGGGTGGTACGAACACGCCGCAGTTTGATCGGCTCACGACGAAAACCGACCTGGTGACGATTGGCATCGGCGGCAACGACGTGGGTCTGGTCGGGATGGTCGAGGGCTGCATCAGCCTGTTGCCGTCGCTCACGCCGGTGCCCGGAGCGACGCTGCCGAGCCCGCTTGGCGCGTCCTGTCAACCGAAGTTCGTCGTTGGCGGTGTTGACAAGATCTCGCAGGCGATCGCCCAGGCAGCAGCAAAAATCGCCAACGTCATCGCCGGCGTCCGGGCCCGCTCACCGCACGCGAAGATCGAGGTGGTCAACTACATGAACCCGTTCCCGACCGCCGGATGCTACCCGTATATTCAGTTCGCCAACGAGGACATTCCCTGGCTGCGGGCCAAAGTGAACGAAATGGACGCGATGCTGGCCCGGGTCGCGGCCAGCAAGCACGTCGGTCTTCTCAACACCAACACCGGGATGACTGGGCACGACCTCTGCCAGCTGCCCACCAGGCAGTACGTCACGGCCGTCCTGCCGCTGTCCAGCGACCCGCTGATCGCGGTGCCGTTCCACCCGACCCAGCTCGGCGCCAACCATCAGGCGGCCACGATTGTGGCCGCCCTCGGCGGATAGGGATCAGTCCTGCGGGCCGTTGAGCGCAGCCGTCACGACGGCTTCGGCCAGCGGCCCGTACGGCGGAAGCAGCGCCTCGACGAGGTCGTTTTCGCCCCTACGCACCACTCCGCGCGGGTTGGAGAACTCCCGGAAGCCCTCGATGCCGTGGTGGCGACCGGAGCCGCTCTGCCCGATGCCACCGAAGCCGAGGGACGGGAGCGCGCCCTGCAGGGCGCAGGAGTTGACGCAGGCACCGCCTGAAGTCGTCCGGTCAAGGACGTAGTCAGCGACCGAGTTGTCCTTGGAGAAGACGTAAAGTGCGAGCGGGCGTTCGCCGGCGTTGACGTACGCGAGCGCCTCGTCCACCGAGTCGTAAGGCTTGATCGGCAGGATCGGCCCGAAAATCTCCTCCCGCATCAGGGCGAGGTCGTCCGACGGGTCCACCACCAGCGAGATCGGCATCTGTCGGGTGGAACGGTCGATTTTCGCGTCCGGCTCCAGCGAGACCACCTGGCCGTCTTTCTTTCCGGCTTCTTCCAGCAAACCGGTGAGCCGGTCGAGATGACGTTCGCTGATGATGCCGGTGCAGTCGGCCGTGGTGGAATACCCCGGTGTCCGCTCGACGACGTGTTTGTGCGCGAGATCCACAAATTCCTGCATCTTCGCCCGCGGCACCAGGCAGTAGTCCACCGTGATGCACATCTGTCCGTTCTTGATCATCTTGGCGCCGAGGATCTGGCCGACCGTCTCGGCGTCGACACTGTCCTCGTTGACGATCGCCGGATTCTTCCCACCCAGCTCCAAAGTCACCGGCACCAGGTTCTGCGCGGCGGCCACCGCGACCTTGCGGCCGACCTCCGGGCTGCCGGTGTAGAGCAGGTGATCCCAGCGTACCGCCGCGAAAGCGGTGGCCAGCTCGAGTTCGCCGGTCACCACCGCAACGTGGTCGGGGTCGAAGGTCGCGGCGATCATGTCCTTGAGCAGCTCACCGCAGGCCGGGGTGAACTCGGATGGCTTGATGATCGCGCGGTTGCCGGCCGCGAGCATTTCGACCAGCGGGCCCAAAGACAGGTCGAAGGGGAAGTTCCACGGCACGATGTTGCCGACAACTCCTTTGGGTTGGTACGAAATCGCCGCGCGGGCGGATCCGAAAAGGCCGGGGTCGGCCTCTCTTTCCTGCGGTGCGGCCCATTGTGCCAGCTGCTCCGCCGCGTACGCGGCCCGGCCGGCGACGCCCAGCACCTCGATCAGGTCGGTGAACAGCTCCGGGTGCACCGCGAAGTCCGCGGACATCGCGGCCCTGATGCGACTCCGGTTCGCCACCACCAGCTGCGCGAGCGCGCCAAGGTGGGCGCGCCGCTCGTCCAGGCTCGGCGCGCCCTGCTGCCCGAAGGCGGCCTTCTGCGACGCGAAAATCTCGTGCAGCTCGGAAACGGACGTCATTCGCATTCTCCTCAGGGTTATTTGACGCTTTTGATGGGCCAGACAGCCAAAGCGGCGATCACTCCGGTCACCGCCACCAAGGCGTAAAGGGTGACGTAGCCGCCGAGCATGTTGATCACCACACCGCCGAGGGCGGCGGCCAGCACGTACGGCAGCATGTTCGCGATGTTGATGACGCCAAGGTCCTTGCCGCGATCTTCCGGATGCGGCAGCACCTGGGTGATCAGCGCCTGGTCGACGGAAATGTACGCGCCGTAGCCCAGCCCCAGCAGGATGGCGCCCGCGATGGCTCCGGGCATCGTGGGCGACAGCGCGAAAATTAGTCCGGCGATGCCCTGCAGCGTCGACGAGATCATCACCATCCGCTTGCGTCGGCCGGTACGGTCCGACAGCCAGCCCGACGGCAAACAGGCCGCCACCACCGAAACGGTGTAAAGCACGGTGAGAATGAGCGTGCCCAGGTCCGGGTCGACATGGACCCGATCCTTGAGGAACTGGTAAAGATAGAGCTGACCGAGCGCGTTGGACAGCTGGATGAAGAATCTTCCGGTCCACGCCCAGGAAAAGTCGGCATGCTTGAGTGGCTGGACGATCCCGACGACCACCGCCCGCAGATCCAGCGGCCGACGTTGCGCGGCCGTGAGGCGTACGCCCCTGGTGCGCAGCGCGAACGGAATAGCCAGCAACACCACCAAAACCCCCAGCGCGGTGTAGCCGATCGGCACGCCCAGCAACACGGTGGTGACCAGCATGATGCCCAGCAACGGGCCGACGGACTGCGCCACCCCGAACCATGACGAGACTCGGGCGCGTTGTCGTACCGGCACCTCGTCCGGCACGGTCGCGAGAATGGCGGCCGTCATCGAGGAGACGCCGACCTGGGCCACCGCCCAAAAAGCCACCACCAGGAAGACGGTGTGCGCGATGCCTTGCACGATCAGCGCGCCGCCAAAAACGAGCGCGCCGATGATCACCCAGATCTGCCGGCGGCCGCGACGATGCAGCGTACGGTCCGAAAGCTCGCCGGCCAGCACACAAACCACGATCGTGACGACCGCGGCGACGATGTTTGCCAGCGCCTGCGCGCTGACCGCGGCCGCGCTGTTGCCGGTGATCTCGTTGGTCTGCTTGGGAATGAGGATCTGCTGGACCGCGTAATACGCCATATACATGCCAAAAGCGGCTAGCGTCCAGTAGGTGATCCAGCGTGGCCGTACGAGCGTGGTGGGCTCGTCGAAAGCGCGTCGTTCTTGGGTTCCTGCGGAATCGACAGTCGTCATCGCGACTCCTGCCCTGCGGGATGGCGGCCGGCGGCGCAGCCCTGTCCAGAACGAGAGTGATGCCCGTCGCATTCTATGTCAAGGGTCTTGGTCGATTGTCCAACTTCAGTCGGTCGTTCTCCGGGCGGACGCTGCCAGCTGGACGGCGAAATGGTCGAGCACCGCCGTCGCTTCCCCGTTGTCCCGATCGACGATCCACGCGAGCGTGACGCCGTCGAGCATGTTGCGCAGGCTCCGAGCCAGCACCCGCAGCGGCACGGTCCACTCCATCCGAGCTGCCGCGGCGGCCACCTCCAGGAAGTCGATGGCTGCCTCGAGGTAGCCCTCGTACTGCTTGCGGGCCACCTCGGCGAGCTCGGGATCACGCAACGCGTACTGCGTCAGCTCGTACGTGATCTGGTGCTCGCCAGGGTTCTCCTCGACCAGTCGCCAGTACGCCCGCAGGCTCTCCCGAAGGGTGTCCGGCAGGCTTCGATGCGGCCGTACGGCGTCGATCGCGGCCCTTCGGTTGCGCTCGTTGATGGTGCCGATGACCTGCATGAACAGCTCCTGCTTCGAGCGGAAGCAGTAGTGGAAGAAGCCCAGCGGCATGGCCGCCTCGGCGACGATCGCCCGGGTCGATGCCTTGGCCACGCCGTCCCGGGCCAGCACCCGGATCGCCGCGGCCACCAGGTCCTGCCGCCGCTCGTCCGCCGACACCCGCGCCATCGTCCACCCCGATCGTCGGAGTCACCCTACTCGTGAAGACGACCAAGTCGACTGTCTTGGTCAGGCATCCAACCTTCGATGGGGATACCCTCCACAGCGACGAATGGAGGCCGGTGTGGTCGATCTGAGCGAAGCCGCGGTGGCGAGGTTGAGCCCGCGCGAGCTGGTGGCCGCGCTCAAACGGCTGAGCCCGGACGACCCGGCGCTGGCGGACGTGGACATGGAGATGGTGGCCCGCCGGATCGACCCGCGGCGGCTGAGTCGCAGCGAGTTCGCCGACCTGCTGTCCGCTATCGACACCCTGGCCGCCGGCGGCGCGAAAGTCGACCTGTCCACCATGGACGCCGCGACTTTCCTGCGGATCATTGGCAAAGCGTCCGGCAGCCAGATCGAGGCGGCGACCGCGGTGCCAGCCGTACGCCGGCGGATCCTGGACGAGCTGTTCCGCCGGATGGCCGACTACTTCCGGCCCGAGCGGGCCCGGGATGGCCGGGTGGTCATGCAGTTTCGGGTGACCGGCGGCAGCGGACCTGGCGGCCTTGACCACTACAGCGTGGTGATCCAGGACCGCGCCTGTACGGTGTCGAAGAATCCCAGCGATGACGCCAAAACCACCATTACGACCGGCCCGGCGGACCTGCTGAGGCTGGCCACCGGGTCGGCGTCGCCGGCGATGATGTTCCTCCGCGGCAAGGTGAAAGTGGACGGCTCGCTGGGCTTCGCGTCCGGTTTTATGGCTATGTTTGAGATGCCTAAAATCTGATCAGTACGTTGCCGCGGTGCTTGCCGGCGAGCAGCTCGTCCAGCGCGCTCGCGGCGACGTCCAGGCCGCCGTCCAGGATCGTTGCCGGGTAGGCGATCTCGCCGCTCGCGAGCCACCGACCGTAATGCGAGTTCCACGCCTGGATCTGGGCGGGCGTGTGCGGGGTCGGGAAGGGCTTGATCACCAGCTCCTTCACGATCGCGGTCATGATGTCCAGCCGCGGATGCGCGCCGACGCCGCTGTCGAGTTGTCCAGCCAACGCACCACAAAGCGCGAACCGCGCGGCGTACGCGGCGGCTTGCACAGCCGCCTCGAAAGTGTCGCCGCCGACCGTGTCGAAGAAAACGTCGATTCCGTCCGGCGCGGCCGCCCGGAGCTGGCCGAGCAGGTCGCCGTCGCGGTAGTTGATCGCCGCGTCGAACCCGAGCTCGCCCGTCAAGTAGTCGACCTTCGCCGCGCTGCCGGCCGAACCGATGACCTTCGTCGCGCCGACCGCCTTCGCGATCTGCCCGGCCAGCGACCCGACGCCGCCGGCCGCGCCGGACACGAAGACCACGTCACCCGGCTTGACCTCGGCGATGTCCACGATGCCGTGGTACGCGGTGACGCCCTGGTTCAGTGCGTAGTAGGCCGCCGGCAGCGCCTTATCGACTGGATACGCCTGCGCCGAGGTCAGTACGGCGTACTCCTGCCAGCCCGCCCGATGCACCACTTCGGTGCCCACCGGCAGTGCCGGATCGCGCGACTCCACGACCGTACCGACGGCCGGCCCCCACGGCGCCTCGCGGAGCTGGTAGCCGGGCATCGGCAGCCCCGGATCCTGCCGCATCAGGTCCGCCGTTACGGCGGTGAGCTGCAGATACGTCGTACGTACGAGGACCTGGCCGGCATCCAGGCTGGGCAGGTCGACCTTGTCGATCGCGGTCAGTCCGACGGTGGATTCGGTGCCGGTGCGGTGCTGCGAAAGGGCGACGCGGCGAGTGTTCGTGGTCATCGTGACTCCTTGTTTCGTTGGTTCCGAGAACGACGTTAGGAGTCATGGCGGACAGATCTTGTCCGCTAGTGTGGACTGTTATGTGGGACACCGCCGGGCGACTTCTGCGCGTACTCGAACTGCTGCAGCAACGGCACGAATGGGGCGCCGCCGAGCTGGCCGAACGACTCGGGGTGTCCACTCGTACGATCCGCCGGGATGTCGACCGGCTGCGGGCGATCGGCTATCCGGTCGACGCGCGTTATGGCGCCGACGGCGGCTATCACCTCGCTCCCGGCGCCAATTTGCCGCCGCTGATGTTCGACGCCGACGAGGCGGTGGCCACCGTTCTTGCCTTACAGGAGTTCAATGTCTCCGGTGCGGAGCTGGTCAGCGGCAGTGCCGTACGAGCGCTGACGAAGCTCGCCGCGGTGATGCCGCGCCGGCTGCGCGGTCAGGTGGAGGCGCTGGTCTGCCAGGTCCGGCACACCCCGCACGGCACGATGCGCGGCCAACGGCCGACCCCGGTCGCGGTGGAGACCCTGATCGCCGTCGCGGTCGCCTGCCGGGAGCGGCGCCGGGCCACCGCTGCGTACGACGGCGCCGACTGCCTGCTCGACCCGCTGAGTCTCGTACGCGCTGGTCAGCGGTGGTATGTCGTGGCATGGGAGGTCAACTTGGCACAGTGGCGAACCCTGCGCGTCGACGAGCTCACCGACTTCACCGCGACCGACCGCCCGGCCGCCGACCGTGAGCCGCCGAGCCCGGATCTTGAGGCGTACGTGGTGGAACACCTGGCCATCCAAACCCAACAGGTCCACGCGACCGTACGCGTCGAGGCGCCGGTCGCCGCCATCGAGATGTGGATCGACCCGGCCTGGGGCTGGATTGAGCCGGTTGGCGACACGGCGTGCGTACTGCACGTCGGCGCGGACTCACTGGCCAGCGTCGCGCGCTGGTTGCTGCTGCTGAACGCCGAACTGACCATCGTGGAACCAGCCGAACTGGCCACCGAATACCGCAACCTCGCCGCGGTGGCCCTGCGCGCCGCCGACAGCTTCAGCCCTTAGGGGGGCGCAGAACATACGTAGACACCGGTGGCGGGAGGTGATGTGATCTGCCGCATGCGCTTACTCGCGGCGGTGGTCGTTTCTGGGTTGACGGCGGCTTTTCTGGCGGGGGCGCCGCCGGCCGCCGGAGCGGTGATTGCGGCGCCCGGTGAGCCGGGGACCACTTCGCATTTTGACAACGCGCGGAAGGACTGCGTTGGTACGGCCGCGGGCCGGCAGTCGAAGGTGTGGTTCACCGTCGCCGGCGGCATGTTGTCCGACGTTTACAGTCCCACCGTGGACAACACGAATGTCGAAACGATGCAGTATGTGGTCACCGACGGCCAGACATTCACCGACCTGCAGAGCCGGGATATGACTTATTCGGCGCGCAAGGCCGATCCGTCCGGGATGTCCTGCGAAGTGGTTGCACAGCCCAAAAACGGCCGATATCGGATCGTGACGACCTATGCCACGGATCCGGACCGGGCCGCGGTGGTGATGGCCGTCCGGTTCGAAGGGGCGACCCGCGGGCTGAAGCTGTTCGTACGGCTGGACCCGAGCGTGAATGGCAACGGCGGCGGTGGCGGTACGAACGGTGGCGCGGACGATGCGACAGCCCAGACCGCCGCGTTGACCGCCGCCGACCCGAACACCGTGACGAATGCGGCGAATCGCGACTATGCGCTGCCAACATCCTTGGCGTTGCGGGCAAACCGGCCTTTCACCGAGGCGTCGGCTGGTTTTGTTGGTACGCCAAGTGACGGCCTGACGCAGTTGGACACCGCGCGCGGATTGACGCCTGCGTACGGGAGCGCTCAGCACGGCAATGTGGAGCTGACCGGCGGGTTGGATACCAGCCACGGCCCGGTCACGCTGGCGCTGGGTTTTGGCCGTAACGCTGACCAATCGGTTGCCGTCGCGGGTGCCGCGCTGGCCTGGCCCTTCGGCTTCACGCTGGCTCGATATGCCGCCGGCTGGGCCGCGTATGACCGGCAGCTCCGGCAGCCGCCGACGACCTTCCCCGGCGTCTCGCCGGCGAAAACGCAGGAGCTGCGGTCGGCGTATTGGCTGAGCGTGAATGTGGTGAAAGCCAGCGAGGACAAGACCTTCCCGGGCGCGATCGTCGCGTCGCTGGCAAGTCCATGGGGTCAGGCGGTCAGCGCGGCCGACAATCCAGACGGAAAGGCGGTCTATTTTGGCTCGTACCGAGAAGTTTTCGCACGAGATCTCTACGAGGCGTACACTGGGTTGCTGACCGCCGGTGATATTTCCACGGCTCGTGACACGGTCCGTTTTCTCTTTGACCACCAGCAGCTGGCGGACGGCCGGATGCCGCGAAATTCGCTGCTCAACGGCAAGAAAGCGCCGGACACCGGTGGTGACCAGCTGGACGAGTCGGCCTATCCGATCCTGATGGCCTATCAGGCCGGCCTCGCCGGCGATGCCGCGCTGTGGCCGAAAATCCGGCAGGCCGCCGACTTCGTGGTCGCGCACGGGCCGTCTTTTGGCTCGGAGCGGTGGGAAGAGCAGGGCGGCTACTCGCCCTCCACGATCGCCGCCGAGATCGCCGGTCTGGTCGCCGCCGGCCGGATCGCCGATCTGCACCAAGATCCCGCCGCGGCCCGCGTTTACCGCGCGACCGCTGACTATTTCCAGCGCTCGATCAAGGGCTGGACGGTCACCACCTCCGGCCCGTACCTGCCCGGGCGGTATTTCCTTCGACTGTCCAAAACAGGTGACCCGAATGCGGCTGTCTCGTACAGTCTGGGCAACGGCAGCGTCACCGCCGATCAGCGAGCGGTGGTCGACGGCGGTTTCCTTGAGCTGGTACGACTGGGAATCCTGCCCGCCAACGACCCGGACGTGACGCGGTCGTTGCCGGTGGTGGACCAGGCTATTGGCCGGACGACGCCATCCGGGCAGGGCTTTTATCGTTATGGCACCAGCCAGTCCGGCAGCGAAGACGGCTACGGCGACTGTTATGAACCGGATCCGACCACGTGTACGCCCAATGGCAAACCATGGCCGACAGGGAACAGCGGTTCTGGGCACCTGTGGCCGGTGCTGTCCGGCGAGCGGGCCGAGCGCCAGCTCGCGGTGGGGGACCAGTCCGGCGCGGCCGCGCTGTTGGCGGCGATGCATTCGTACGCCTCCGGAGTGGGGCTGGTTCCCGAACAGGACTGGGAAAATCCGGACCTGCCGGCCTCCCCGTACGGCACCGCGCCGGAAACCGCGTCGCTTGGATTCCACAATGGACAGGCGGCTGGTTCGGCCTCGCCGCTGACCTGGGCGCAGGCGCAGGAGGCGCGGCTGACGCTGTCGATCGGACGGACCACCCCGATCGAGCAGCCGGACATCGTCCGCTCGCGCTATGTCGCGCATCCCGCACCGACCGCGCTGGCATTGACGATTACTTCCCCGGCGCCAGGAGTTTCCACACCTGACGCGAAAATTCAAGTGACGGGCAAGACCATAGCTGGCGCGACGGTTAGTGTGGCATCCACTCCTACGGAAATCGCTGGCAGCCCGGGGCTGGTCACGACGACCGCCGGCGCGGACGGCTCGTACGCCGCGACGGTGCCACTGGGTTTTGGCGCCAACACGATCACCGCGGCCGCCAGCAAGGGATCGGCGACCGGTTATGCGCAGGTGTCGATCAGCTCGGACGCGGTCCCTGGCACGGTGGTGTTGGACACCGCCGATCCGGCCGGCGACGACGCCGGACCGGGCACGTACGCGTACCCGACCGCGAGCGATTTCCAGGCAGGTGCCTTTGATTTGACCCGCTTCCAGGTGATCAACGCCGGTGCGACCACCTATTTACGAGCGACTCTGGCGGACTTGACGCCGACCTTCGGATCCCCGCTCGGCGCGCAACTGCTCGATGTTTACGTACGTGACCCGGCAAAGGGACCGGATGCCACGACAGCCGCGTACCCGTCCCGAAACTATGCAATCGCCGCCGACTCGGCATGGTCGCGGTTCATCGAGGTGCAAGGCTTCGCCGACCCGGTTTTCACCGACGCGAGCGGCACTTCGCTCGGTCCGGTCAGCGTGACCGCCAGCCAGGTCTCGAAAACCATCACGATGGCGGTGCCGACCGCCGCCCTGGGCACCCCGACCAGCGGCTGGGTTTTCACCCTGGCGCTGCATGGGCAGGACGGATTCACCACAGACAAGGCCCGGGCTTTCGCCGCCACCGCGCAGCCTTACGCCTTCGGGGTGTGTAGGGGCGGCGTGAGTTCACCGATCTGCGCGCTTGATCCGAACGGCGTTCCCAAGCTGATCGACACCATCCCGCCAGCCGGGGTCAGCCAATCCGCTGAGTTGGACCCGACGGCCGGTCCGGTCACCCTGCACGGCTTCCCAGTGCCGTAGGCCGCCTGCGTCTATTGTGCGGTAAGGGCTGGTCAGGGGGATGGTTGTGGGAGATCCGTGGGCGAAGATCGATCCGAGCCGGCTGCGACCGTTGGGCGCGGCCGGCTTTCAGGAGCCGATGCTGGCGACGCTGACCGATCGGCGGTTCAGCGACCCGGACTGGATTTTCGAGCGCAAGCTGGACGGGGTCCGGGCGATCGTCGTACGGGACGGCGGCCGGCCGCAGCTTTTCTCACGTAACAACAAGACCATGGACCGGGCGTATCCAGAGCTGGTCGACGCGCTTGACGACCAGCCGGAGACCCGGTTCGTCGCGGACGGCGAGATCGTCGCCTTCGACGGCCGGCAGACCAGCTTTTCTCGCCTGCAACCAAGGATGCACCTGACCGACCCGGCGAAGGCGCGGGCAACTGGCATCGCGGTTTTCCTCTATTTGTTCGACCTGCTGGCGTACTCATCGGTCGACCTCACCCAGTTGGACCTGCGGGCCAGGAAAACCTTGTTGCGGGCCGGTTTCCATTTCGATGACCCGATTCGTTATGCCAGCCACCGCAACGAGAATGGCGAGGATTTCTACCGGCAGGCATGCGCGTCCGGCTGGGAGGGCCTGATTGCCAAGCGGGCCGCGTCCACGTACCAACACGGCCGGTCGAAAGACTGGCTGAAGCTCAAATGTTCGTACGGTCAGGAGTTCGTGGTCGGCGGTTTCACCGACCCGCAGGGCTCGCGCTCGGATTTCGGTGCGCTGCTGATGGGGCACTATGCGGACGGCGACCTGCACTACGCCGGCAAAGTCGGCACCGGTTTCGATCAACGCACCTTGCGTGACCTTCGCCGCCGGATGGAGCCGCTGATCCGGTCCACCTCGCCTTTTTCGCACCCGGTCCGGGACAAGGTCGACGAACGGACCGTGCACTGGGTGGAGCCGGAGCTGGTCGTACAAATCGAGTTCAGCGAGTGGACCGGCGACGGCCGGCTCCGGCATCCACGTTTTGTTGGGCTGCGGCAGGACAAACCCGCTCGCGAGGTGGTACGTGAAGCCGGGCCGGCACTTTAAAATAGACCTAAACTGTTTCAGAAGGGTGAGCCTTGAAACTTCCAGGCCTGGTGCTGACCGACCATGTCTTCGCTGTGCCGTTGGACCACACTGATCCAACCGGGCGGGCCATCGAAATCTTCGCGCGCGAGGCGGTCTCGCCGGACAATGCCGGCAAGGAGGTGCCTTGGCTGCTCTTCCTGCAGGGTGGGCCGGGCGGCAAGTCGCCGCGGCCGACCGGTGCTGACAGTTGGCTTGGCCGCGCCGTGAAAACTCACCGGGTCCTGCTGCTCGACCAGCGCGGCACAGGCCGCAGCACGCCGGTGACGGCGCGTACGGTCCGCGGCATGGACGCCGCCGCGCTGGCCGCGTACTTGCGCTGTTTTCGGGCTGACAGCATTGTCGCTGACGCCGAGCTGATCCGAGCCCAACTGCTCGGTGAAGCGCAGTGGGAGACCCTCGGGCAGAGCTACGGCGGCTTCGTCACGTTGACGTATTTGTCGAAGGCGCCCGAGGGCCTGAGGGCGTGCTATGTCACCGGCGGACTGGCCGGGCTGACGGCCACCGCTGACGAAGTGTACGCCCGCACTCTTCCGAGAGTGGCGGCCAAAAACGCCGCGTACTATCGGCGCTATCCGGAGGATGTGGCGGTGGTCCGGCGGATTGCCGACCATCTGGAGTCCGCGGACGTACGGTTGCCCGACGGCGACCGGTTGACCTCTCGGCGTTTTCGGCTCATCGGCAGCTCGTTTGGCATGAGCGACGGCTATGAGCGGGTGCACTGGCTCCTGGAGGAGGCGTGGCATGGCGACGAGCTCGCCGACGGATTCCGCCACCAGATCATGTCCGCGACCGGATTTGTCGACACTCCCATTTACGCGCTGCAGGAATTCACGTACGCGCAGGGAAAGGGCGCGACCGCCTGGTCGGCGCAGCGGGCGATCGCGGACCTGCCGGAGTTCTCTCCCGAGGCGGATCCGCTGCTGTTCACTGGCGAGACGATGTTTCGTTGGATGTTCGACGAAATCGCCGCGTTGCGCCCTTTCGCCGGTGCCGCCGATCTGTTGGCGGCGGCCGATGACTGGCCGCCGCTCTACGATCTCGAACGGCTCGCCAGCAACCAGGTTCCGGTGGCCGCGGCCGTCTATTTCGACGACATGTACGTGGATTCGGGGCTACAGCTGGAAACCGTACGCGCGATCGACAACGCGCGGGCCTGGGTGACCAACGAGTTCGAGCACGACGGCCTTCGCCAAGGCGGAGTCCTCGAACGCCTGATGGACATGGTCGCCGGCCGTTGTTAGCGGACGTGAAGCAGGGATTGCGCGGGCGCGTCATGATGGGGCCTAGCGAAGGGAGGCGAGCGCGGTGCGGCCGTTGACAGGGACCGATCCGCGGGCGGTTGGCGGCTATCTGTTGTTGTCGCGCCTTGGATCGGGCGGCATGGGCGTGGTTTATCTGGCCCGTTCCGCTGGCGGCCGGCTGGTGGCCCTGAAAGTGATGGACGAGGAACTCGCCGCCGAACCCGCGTTCCGGCAGCGTTTCCGTCAGGAGGTCGATGCCACCCGCGTGCTGGCCGGCGCCTTTGCCGCGCCGATGGTGGAAGCCGATGTCAGCGACACGGCGACCATGCCGTGGCTGGCCACCGCGTACCTGCCCGGCATTTCCTTGCAGGAGACGGTGACTCGGCATGGGCCGCTGCCAGCAGCGACGGTGTGGATGCTCGCCGCTGGTTTCGCCGAAGCGCTCGCGGCGGTCCATAGAGCCGGGATTGTGCACCATGATCTGACCCCATCGAATGTCATGCTCCTCACCGACGGGCCGCGGCTGATCGACTTTGGTCTGGCCGCCCTGGCTGGCGCCAGTTCCCGCACCCGTACGGCCGAGCCGCTGGGCTCACCAGCGTACGTTTCGCCTGAGCAGGCACTCGGTGAAAAGGTCGGCACCGCCAGCGACATGTTCTCGTACGGTGCCGTGCTGGCATTCGCCGCCACCGGCGCCGGGCCGTTCGGAGATGGGCCGGCCCACACTCAGCTTTATCGGGTAGTCAACGAAGAACCGAGTCTGGCAGCGGTGCCCGATGAGCATCTTCGGCAGTTTTTGGCCTATTGCCTCGCCAAAGATCCGGCTGTGCGGCCAACTTTGCAACGAGTGATGCAAGGGATGGAGCCGATCGTGCGGCAGGTGGCCGCCGCCGGTGGTCACTGGCTGCCGCCGGCGGTGCTGGTCGAGATCGCGGATCGGACTCGTACGGCCGAAAACGCCACTCTGCCGGCCCGCTATCGGCCTTACGTCTCGGCCGATGACACCGCCTTCGGGCGATTGATCAGCCGGCGCACGCTCTTTCGGGGCGCTCTCGGCCTCGCTGGCGTGGCCGCCTGTATCGGCGGTTGCAGCACGTTCGTGGCAGTCAAGCATTCCGTGCGATATCCATGGAGCTTCGACGAAGAAGGCGCGCATCTGGTGGTTGCCGGCAACCTGGCCTTCGTTTTCACCGCGCCCGACAACCTGTATGCCCTGGACGCCCAGACGGGGCGTCAGCTCTGGACGGCGAAGACCAGGGAATATCCCGACCGACCCGACATCGTGGTGGCCAATGGAAATGTTTATGTTTTCACTGGCAACGAGACCAACGTCTTCAACGCGACTACCGGTCGGAGCGCCTGGGCTAACAGTGACGCGTGGTACGGCCCGGCGACAGTCTCGGGCGACACTCTTTACTACCAAGGTCCCCTTCCCGACAACTCTCTCACCGCCGTTGATGCCCGCACGGGGGTTGAGCGCTGGCACGGCCTCGCCCTAAGCGGCCTGATACCGCCACTGGTGTGCGGCCAGATCGTTGGTGTAGTGGACGACGGAACAATGGCGATCCATGGTATAGACGCGCGCACTGGGAAACAGGTGTGGTCTTACCAGACGGGTTCAAGTTCTTCCCTGGACGCGAAGTTTCTCGCTGGCCGTGATCATTTCTATTATGGCAACCAAGGTCGGTTCCTCGCGATCGGCGCCGCCAGCGGAAAGGTGAGTTGGCAAACGACGGGGCCAGTTGCCGCGCCGGTGCTGGTGGGCAATACCTTCTACCTCGGAGCGCAGGGTGGCACTCTGCACGCGTACGACGCCACCAGTGGAAAACTCAGATGGGCTTTCCCGGTTGGCGCCGAAGATGACCAGTTTGGCGCCGGCACCCAGCCGACGGAGGCCGACGGGATGGTCTATTTCCATGGCAGCAAGGACAAAGCCTTCGGGCTGGTCGCCGCCTCCGGGAAGAAGGTGTGGGAGCTGGATGTGTCCAACCCGAACGTGCCAAACGGTGCGCCGGCAGTGCTCAATGGCGTTGTTTACGTCATCCAGGACGAAAATTATGTCAAACAGTTGGCCGCGGTGGACGCCCGCACCGGAAAGGTGCTGGACACCCGGGAGCTTTCCGACTTTGGCGAGCTGACGATCGCTGGCCGGGAGCTGATCTACGTCCAAACGGGGGCGGGCATCGTCGCGCTGAGGGCGGTGCGGTGATGGAACCGTTGACTGGCACTGATCCGGCCTTCATCGCGGGCTATGAGACGCTCGGCAGGCTGGGCGCTGGTGGGATGGGCGTGGTCTATCTCGGGCGTGCCCCCAGCGGCCGTTTGGTGGCTGTCAAGGTTATCCGGGCCCGGTTTGCCGGGGATCTGGAGTTCCGCGCGCGATTCCACCGTGAGGTTGCCGCGGCTCGGGTGGTCAGCGGTGCTTTTACCGCGCCCGTCATCGATGCTGACCCAGACGCCGACCAGCCCTGGCTTGTCACCGCGTACGTGGCAGGGCTCGCGTTGGATGAGGCGGTCCGCGATTTCGGTCCACTGCCGGTCCAAAGCGTGCGTACGCTCGCCGGAGGTCTGGCCGAAGCACTCCGGTCCATTCACGCGGTGGGTCTCGTCCACCGAGATTTCAAGCCCTCCAACATGTTGCTTGCGGCCGACGGGCCACGGGTGATCGACTTCGGGATTTCCCGCGCGCTGGACGCGAGCAAGCTCACCCAGACCGGTTTCCTGGTCGGCTCGCCGGGATTCATGTCCCCCGAGCAAGCCGCTGGTCAAGCGACGGGCCCCGCCTCAGACGTCTTCTCGTTTGGTGCCGTATTGGCGTATGCCGCGACTGGGCGGGAACCTTTTGGCGGCGATGGCCCGATGCCCGCCCAGATCTACCGAACGCTTTACACCGAACCAGACCTCACTGGCCTGGATACCCCTTGGCTGCGCGAGATTACCCTTGCCTGCCTGGACAAACAGGCCGAGCGGCGACCGACGGCCCAGCCGCTGTTGGACTTCCTTTTGGTGTCCGCGCCACCGAGCCCGGCTGGCCCCTGGCTCCCGCCGGCGGTCATGGCCGCTTTGGCGCAACGCGTGCAACAGTCCGAGCACCTGCTCGAGATTCACCGGCTGGCCACTGAAAAGGCCGCCGCCGAACGGCGACGGAGGTCGCGGCGAGCGGTCATCAAGGGTGCCGCGGGGGTGGCCGTACTGGCCGCTGTCGGTACGGGTTCGGTGGTTCTCATCGTCGAGAACTCGATACCGCCCCGGAGTCCGGAGTGGTCAGGCCTGCGGGTCACCACCACACCGTTGTCCCCGCCGAACCCTGGTGGTTGGAACTACACGAAAGAAGCGCAACTGGCCGGCCCGCACGGCAGTGTTGGCATCTCGTGGTCGGCGGTCGGGGATGAACTCGACTCCCACGAGGCGGCGGATCTGCACACGTCGGCGATACGAGCGCGGCCCGGCCAGAAACTGCTCGTCGCGGCCGTTGATCAGATGGTCACCTACGCTGCTTTTCCACCGGGCAAGGCAAACCCTGTTGTCGTTAAGCTCAAAGTGGGAGACCAGTCGACCGACCTGAAGAACCTGCCGCTGTCGGAGAATTCCTCGACAACCCAAGTGATTGTGGTGGGCGCGGCGCCGACGACGCCAATACGTCTCCAGTTGGTCGATGCCGGCCGGATGGCCGAGATGGACCTGCGGACGGCAAAAGTGATCGACAATCCGTACCAACAGTTCCAGTCCGACGCCGCCTGGACGGGATCAGCGACGGCGACGGCCTTCTTTTATGGCCAACCAGTGACCACCGAAATCTCCGCTTCCGTCGGACTGTCGACCAGCAAACAAGTCGCATCGATCGTCAACTACTTTCCTGGCAACGGCTGGGCGCCTCCGGGAAAGGCTTTCCTCGCCGTGCCAGCACCCGTCCTTTACGGCAGCTTTCTCTATCCGACCGAAGTTCAGTGCGACGACTCCACCGCGTTTTCCTTCCATCTGCCCAGTGGGGCGGTGGTGCCCGCCGACCGGCATGCCCGTACGACCATCCTGTTGGACACTTCGGGGATCACACCTGTGCCGGTCACCTTCCTGGTGCCCGCCGACACTCGCGGCGGGCGCATCGTGCTCGACCTGAGCAAATCGCAGCTGAGGGACATCAGTTCCTCGGGGGCCACGACCCACCGCTGGCAGAAGGCACCCACTTTCGCACTGCCGCTCAAGTTCCCGAGCTAGGGTGCGGCCTTGACAGGCCCGGCGGAACCACCTTAGCTAAAGCGATTAAGTGGACGTCCGACGCGTCGCGCTGGGGGTAACGCCGATGTCAGCACCGCAAGCTCGGAATGACGACGAGGTCCGGCGCGGAGGTCTCAGCCGTCGGGGATTCCTCGTGGCGGCAGGCGCCGCTGGCCTGGTTGCGGGGATGGCGGGTCCGGCGTGGGCCGCCGAGCCGGCCGCGGCCGGTAGCATCGCACCGGTCTGGCCGGGTACGGCAGGCGGTTTTCCGGGTTTCGAGGTGGACACGTCGGCGAAAATCGCTGATTTGCTGGCGTACGTGCCGGAAAAGGACCCGGATGCGAAGTTCTGGCGATCCCGGGTGCCGTTGGCGGCACGGATTCCGGCGCTGACCCAGGCTCAGGCGCAGCCCGCGTTGGACCCGCGGACCCGGGCGACGAACCTGTCGCAGGTCTACATGCCGCTGACCTCCGACCAGGCCCGCTATAACCCCTCCGACGGCACCGACTATGCGGTGACCACTCAGCATGCGGACAAGGCCGCGGAATTCCAGTACGTACGGTATGGCACCTCGGTCAACGTCTATGTGCCGCGGTTTTCCCAGTATCAGGACATTTTTAGTGGCTGGCCGGCCTCGAACGAGTCGATTACCTGCCTGCCGAACCCGGCATACGTCGACACTGCCCACCGCAACGGCGTGATCGCCCTCGGAGCGATCGGCAACCCGTACATGTCGGCTGGCGACCCGCACGGTTTCCTTGCGCAGGACGAGAGTGGCCGGTTTGTGGTGGGCGACAAACTCGTCGATCTGGCCGCTTTTTTCGGCTTCGACGGTTACTTCCTGAACTTCGAGGAGTCGGTGCCAGTCGCGCAGGTCGCGAAGATCATGGCGATGTTCGGTGCGATGAAGGCGCGTGCTTCCCAGCTGGGGCTGAAAACCTTCCACCTGCAGTGGTATGACTCGCTCGGCGTCGACGGCAACCTGTCGTACCAGAACGCGCTCACCGCGGTGAACGAAGGCTGGCTGCTGGACGGGCACTGCGACACCATCTTCCTGAACTACTGGTGGGGTCAGCCGGAGGTCGACAGCAGTGTCACGCAAGCGAAGAAGGCTGGCCTTGACCTGCTGAACTCGGCGTTTTTCGGCATCGAAATGGAAGGCGGCGGGTGGCAGGGCCAGCCGCCGGTGGACCCGACCGGATACTGGGCCAAGGCGACCGCACCGGTGCCGGCGAACGGGAGCGCGCCGGCCAAGGCGAGCGTGGCGATGTTCGACGCGGTGCAGGACACCGTTCGCTGGAGCCGACAGCAGGCGGCCGACCCGAGTGTCCCGGCCATCGCGGCGGCGACCTACGACTACGAGCGCCGGTTTTGGTCAGGTGCGGCGAAAAATCCGGCCGCACCAGTGCCTGCGGGCGCCAACTTCGGGGCCGCGAATTTCTTCGCCGAGCGGTCGGTGATCGGCTCGGTTCCGTTCGTGACTCGATTCGGCACCGGCCAGGGCACGGCGTTCTATCTCAACGGCGACAAAGTTGGCGACGCACCTTGGTTCCATGCCGGCATCCAGGACTTGCTGCCGACCTGGCAGTGGTGGACCAAGCCGTACGCTGGCGGCAACGGCTCCGCGCTGACGGTCGACTACGACCACACGACCGCATTCACTGGCGGCAATTCGGTGACTATCTCCGGGAAGCTGGGCCCAGCGAACGGAACCGAGGTGCGGCTGTATAAGACCGCGATCTCGGTGGGTGGCTCCGCATTAACGGCCAGTCTCGTTTACCAGGCCAATGCCGGCAGCCTGGTCAGCCTGGGGCTGACTTTTCAGGACCGGGCGGGCGCCACCGAGTGGCTCCCGTTGTCCGGCGCGGTGCGCGAAAATCTCGGCAGGTGGACCCGCGCGACGGTCGACCTTGGGAGGTTCGCGAATCGTACGATCGCCGCTCTCTCGGTTGGCGTTCACAGCCGTACGGGCGTCCACGACTGCCTCGTACGCCTGGGGGAGCTGATCATCGACGCTCCCGGCCGCTGCCGCCCCGGACCCAAACCTTTGGGCTTCGCGCTGGAAAAGTCGGCCGTCAACTCGGCGCGTACGGCCGCCCAGTTGCGACTGACCTGGGAATTGGACAACACCGTTTGGTATTACGACATTCTCCGGCACCATCCGGGCGGCGGTTGTACGTGGCTCGGCCGGATCAGCGCTGACGCGTACCACGTCAGCGCGATGCCCCGCGTTGGTCAGGAAAAGATGACCAGCCTCAGCCTGCTGCCCACCGATTTCCACGGCGTACCAGGACTCGAAGCCACTCTCGACTTCCGTTGGTAGTTAGTGGAAAACAATCGCGTGGCCGGTCGCGACACTGATGCGGGCCGCTTCATGGAGGGTGAGCCAGACCTCCCATTCCATCCGGAACGGGTGGTCTTCGGGCACCGCGGCGACCCGGGCCGCTTCCGCGTCGGAAAGAGTGCCGTCGCTGGTCAAGACGATGCCGAGCGGCTCCGCGCAGTCCACGAGTTCGGCGAGCAACCGCTGGCTTGACCCGGTCAGGACGCTGTCCACCTCGACCGGTTCCGGGAAGTCGACCGGGACGTACGTGCCGTCGCAATCGGAGTGGTAGATCAGATGTGACGTGAAGTCCATCGCCACCTCGTCGACGAGGTCATCGTCCGCTGAGAGCTCGTCCGGGCTGGACACCGGCGGCACCGGCATTTCCAGGATGATCCGGGCGTGCACGCGGCGCAGGTAGTGGATGAGTGAGTACGAGAAACCGTCCAGCGCGGCCCGGTTTCCGGACAGCGGTGCCGGCGTTGGCTCCGCCCAGACGATGCCCTCGGTGGCCAGCCCCTCGCTGAGCAGAGCCATCGACTTTCGGGCGTACTCAACGCCTTCGTCGTCATAGCCGACGAAACTTTGTTCAAGACCAACGGTCACAGACAATCCCATGCGCGACACAGTAAAGGTGAGGACAGTGCCGGCGCGGCCCCAAAAGGGCAGACAAAAGACTCGTGTCGCCGAGCGGCGACAAGCCGAAACCGAGATCCTTTACGTCAGCCAACAAGAAGGAGCTGCCACATGAGCACGTCCACCGCCGCTGCCACGCCGCTGCACCACCCGGCCGTCGTCGAGCACCTCGCGAAGCGGGCCAGCAGCATCCAACTTCGCGTCGCGGACGCCATCACCAAGTTCGCCGGCTCGATGATGTTCGTCTACATCCACGCGATTGGCTTCGGCCTCTGGATGCTGTTCATCGAGCCCAGCCCCTGGCCCACGCTGACCCTCGTCGTGTCGCTCGAGGCGATCTTTCTGTCCACGTTTGTGATGATCGGCCAGAACCGGCAGGCCGAATTCCAGCAGATAAAGGCGGACCACGACTTCGTCGAACAGGAGTTGGAGCTCAAGACAAACACCGAGCTGACCCGCGCCATCCACGTCATGACCGAGGAACTGCACCGCCGGCTGCTGACCACGCCGGAGGCAAAATGACCGCAACAAGAAAACGGCTCCGGACCGGAGGTCAGGAGCCGTTCACAGCTGGTGGCGGGTGTTGGGTTTGAACCAACGTAGGCTGAGCCGGCGGTTTTACAGACCGCTCCCTTTGACCACTCGGGCAACCCGCCAGGGATCTTGCGTGTTCAGTTGTCGATCTTGCCAGCACGCCCACGCCGGGTGCCCAGTGGGTCACTCGGCCCGTACGCACCGGCCTGAGGCAGGATAACGAACGTACCGGGACCGGTTGCACGCCGGCCCCGCCGTCAGTGCGAAAGGGAGTGGGTAGCGGTGGCAGACCCGTCGTTCGATGTGGTGAGCAAGGTCGACCGTCAGGAGTTCGACAATGCCCTCAACCAGGCGTCGAAGGAGCTGTCCAACCGGTTCGACTTCCGTGGTACGGGTGCGTCGGTGGCCTGGACGGGCGAGGAGGCGCTGACGATCGAAGCGTCGACGGAGGAGCGCGCGAGCGCGGCCCTGGACGTTCTCAAGGAGAAGCTGATCAAGCGTGGCATCAGCATGAAGGCGCTGGACGCCGATGAGCCAGCGGTGTCCGGGAAGATCTACAAGATCAAGGCGACGATCGTGCAGGGCATCTCGTCGGAGAACGCCAAGAAGATCGCCAAGGCCGTACGAGACGCCGGTCTCAAAGGTGTGCAGGCGCAGATCCAGGGTGACCAGCTCCGGGTGACTGGTAAGAAGAAGGACGACCTCCAGGGCGTCATCAGCCTGCTCAAAGAGGGCGACTTCGGCATCGCCCTGCAGTTCACCAACTACCGCTAGCGGTCAGCGGCGGTAGCCGGCCATTTCCTCCAGCCGGCGGATCCGCTCCGGCATGGGCGGGTGGGTGGAGAAGAGCGCGGTGAGGCCGCCGCCGCGGAACGGGTTGGCGATCATCAGGTGGCTGGTGGACACCAGGCTCGACTGCTCGGGCAGCGGCAGCGAGGCGGCGCCCATGTCGATCTTGCGCAGCGCGCCGGCCAGCGCCAGCGGGTCGCCGCTCAGCCGGGCGCCGTCGGCGTCCGCCTCGTACTCCCGGGAGCGGCTGATGGCCAGCTGTACGAGCCCGGCCGCGATCGGGCCGAGGATCAGCATCACCAGCCCGACCAGCGGATTTGGCCGGTCGTCGTCGCCGGAGCCGCCCATCGGGATGAACCAGGCCAGGTAGCCCAAGTACGTGATCATGCTGGCCAGCGCGCCGGCCACCGACGACGTCAGGATGTCGCGGCTGTAGACGTGCGACAGCTCGTGGCCCAGGACGGCCCGCAGCTCGCGTTTCTCCAAGACCTGCACGATGCCCTCGGTCACGCAGACGGCCGCGTGCCGAGGGCTGCGGCCGGTCGCGAAGGCGTTCGGCTGGTTCGTCGGGCTGACGTACAACCGCGGCATCGGCTGCCGGGCGGCGGTCGCCAGCTCTCGGACCATCGAGTAGTACCAGGGCGCCTGCGCCTCGCTGACCGGGTAGGCCCGCATCGACCGCAGCGCGATCTTGTCCGAGTTGAAGTAGCTGACCCCGTTCACCACCAGGGAAATCGCCAGCGCGATCAGCAATCCGGTGGTGCCGCCGAGCGCGTACCCAGCCAGCAGGATGATCCCGGACAACCCACCGAGCAACACCGCCGTCTTCAAGCCGTTGTGATGGCGGTGCACAACCCCTCCTGCGCATGTACGAAAACCCAGCGCCCGTCCAACGCCTGGCTCGTCACCGTACGTTCCCGCACGCATTATCCGCGCACCAGCACACCGCCCGCATTTCGCCATCCCGGCCCAACCCCACCCCACCGCGTGCCGGTGCACCAGGCGAACGCCGTGGATACCGACGTTCTCCGCCCGGCTCAACCCGCGTACCGGCGACCCTGTGGACGCGGTGGGTACGGAGGTTCTCCGCTCGCCTTAGTCCCATCGCGTACCGGGACCACGTGGACGCCGACCCCGCCCGACCCAACCCCCACCGCGTCGGCCGTCAGGCCGACCAACTCGCGCCGCCGGGG
>NZ_BAAANY010000047.1:0-61101 GCF_039530045.1 Fodinicola feengrottensis
GGCGAGTGGAACTACACAATCAAATCAACTGTTTGAAATCTTATATGATTCCAGCCCCTAAGGCGGGTGTGTTGTAGTGGACTTTCTCGGGCTTGGCTGATGGGCTTGTGGTGGGGCTGGTCAGTGGTAGTCGGACGGTTGCTGGGCAAGATGGGCCTATCGCCGCGGCGACCGTCTGTGGCGGGCAGAGCTGGAAGAGCGACGAATGTTCCGCCTTTGTCGCGGCCGCGAAGAAGACCGGTCCGGTGGTGTACTTCGCCCCGACGAGGCATTGGATCAGGTCCGATTTTCACAGTGGGCACCACGTGGAGACGAATGGGCCTCATTACCGCTTCGTAGAAAACAAGCAGTTGAGTATCGGTCCAGAGCGCGCGCTCTGAAATAGAAGTTCTCCACAGGGGCATTAGGTGGTCCGTTTCTTATCCACAGAAACGAAAACTGGCAGCCCGACTGTCGGTGGCAGCCAGTAAAATCGGGTCATGAGCAGAAAACGAAGGCGACCGGAATTCACGGACCCCAACAAGCAACCATGGCGGACCATGCCACCCAGCGGGGTTCCCCTGCAGATGCTGGAGGAACTCGACCGGTACGGCCGAGCGGACGCTGACACCGCGCTGGCCGCGGTCGAGGCGCTGGACAAGGTGATTTCATATACGCAGGCGATGCAGATGCGGTTCATGGACCGCTTCACCAACGCCCGACCCGCCGTAGGTGCACCATTCTCCAAATACGCGGCCGGCGAAATCGCCGCAATGCTGACCTGGAGCCTGTCAGCGGCCCAGAAACGACTGAACTTGGCGTACCAACTCGTCCACGAACTGCCGGGCACCATGGCCGGGATGTCTCACGGTCACCTTGACTTGCGTAAGGCGTTCACGTTCGCGGACCAGGTCGGCCACCTCTCACCTGAAGACGCTCGGAAAGTCGAGGAGAAGGTGCTGCCCGGTGCCGACTCGAAAACGCCTCGATCGATCCGGGACAGGGCTCGCCGGGAGGTCATCAAGATCGACCCAGCCGCTGCCGAAGCCCGCCGCAAGAAACTGGTCTCCGAACGACGGGTGGAAAAGCAGCCCTGCGAAGACGGGATGGCGCTGCTGGGCGCGTTCCTGCCCGCCGAATCAGCGGAAGCGATCTACCGCATCATCGACACCATCGCTCGCAGCCTCAAAACCAAAGACGAGACTCGGACGATGGACGCTTTGCGAGCGGATGCGTTGACCGATCTGTGCCTGGGCGTGCCCAGCAACGTACGCACCAAAATCGAACTCCGCGTCGACGCCACCACGTTGATGGGCCTGGACAACAACCCCGCGATCCTGAGTGGATACGGGCCGATGACCGCGCAACGCGCCCGCGAACTCGCCGGCGACGAAAACAGCGAATGGTACCGAATCCTCACCGACCCCGTCAGCGGAGTGGTGATCGACCACGGCCGTACACGCTACCGCCCCACCAAAGCGCTACGCGACTTGGTCAACGCCCGAGACCAGCGATGCTGCGGACCCGCCTGCAACAGGCCCGCGGCGACCTGCGAGTTCGACCACACCACCCCCTTCCGTGACCCGCAAGGGAAGACCGCGTACGACAGTGCCGGACCGGCCTGCAAGTTCCATAACGACATCAAAGAACACGGCTGGACCGTCACCCAACCCACACCCGGACGTTTCCTGTGGACCAGCCCCACCGGACGCACGTACGACGTCACCCCCAACGACGAATACCCACCACCACCGTTCTAGCGGCGGAAAGGCGCCCTGCGATCCCGGGCTCACCACCGCCAGCGAGCAGGGGAAGGAGGTGGAGTATCCGGCGATCGTCAAGGCCGCGAAGAAGGCGGATGCTGTGGTGTACTTCGGCGACGAGGCGTCTTCGGTCGGACTTTCACAGCGGCACCACCTGGGCGCCGATCGGCCAGACCCCGGTGCTGGAGAAGACC
Source organism: Fodinicola feengrottensis (assembly GCF_039530045.1). Lineage (NCBI taxonomy): Bacteria > Bacillati > Actinomycetota > Actinomycetes > Mycobacteriales > Fodinicola > Fodinicola feengrottensis. The sequence goes on from NZ_BAAANY010000047.1 coordinate 1,937, forward strand.
GGGAACCGCAAGTCGATCGGCATGATCTCGGCGATTACCGCCGGCGGGTCGTTGAAGTTCGGTACGTTCACCGGGAACGTCAATTCCGGGGTGTTTATCGACTTCCTCAAGAAGCTCGTCCGCGATTCCCGTCGACCGGTATTTCTGATCCTGGACCGACACAAAGCTCATACCGCCGGTGTGACTACCGAATACGTCAACTCCCCACCAACGCCCTGGCCCGCCTCCAGAAACTGCCACGCCTGGTCAGGCATTCTTCGGCGACCCGCGCCTTCGATACATCACAAAAGTCTCTTAGATAACTGCCGGCTTAGTAGTTGATCGTCAACAAGGGTTTTCATGTCTCGCAATGCCTGCGCGACCTGGCTGGCCCAACACCATTGAGCAGAGTCGGTTTGTTTCGATAACAGCTTGCAATTCACGCAAGCGCGTGGGCGTTACACAATGAATGCGAAGCGCTGGTGTGGGGTGTCGTACGGCACCCAGGCGTCGTGGCAGGCCAGTCCGGTGAACGCTGGTAGCATTCCGGCGGCCTTTATTGCCTCGGCCTCGGCACTGCGATTCGACCTCGAGTGGGACGGATTCCGCGTACTGGCACGGAAAACCGGCCGTGGCGTCGTCGAGCCGGTCTCTCGCCGACAAAAATTCGCTGACCTGGTCATTTCCGGAGGTTGCGGCCGTGATTGCCGAGCACGTGCCGGCGCGGACCGTGATGGAGGGTGAGATTGTCCGGCTGTCGACCGCTGGCCGGCTCGACTTCGGGGCGCTATTGGGACGCAACGGCGCCGGGCGTCACGCTGGAGCCCTGGCGGTCGCAGCTCCGTGTCAATTCGTCGGATTGACCTGCCGGAGCTGGACGGTGAGGACACCGGGCACGTACACCACCTCGCGCATCTGTACGTCGACGATGTGGGCGGGCATTTCGCCGGGGCCAAGGCTGCTGGCGCGACCGCCATCGCCGAGCCGTAAACCAAGCCGTATGCGGACCGCAACTACCTGGTCGAGGACCTGGAGGACCAGCAGTGGGGCTTCGCCCAGCAGGCCGCCGACGTGCCGATCGAGGGCTCAGTGGGTTTCCGGCCTGACGTCCAGGTGCAACCAAATCCTGCGCTCGCGCACCTGACAGGGTATGAAAGTGGACTGGATGGCAAGGGCGAACGCTGGTGGCGACGTCCACGCCGAAGCGCGGGAATGCAGCTTCCATGCGCTCTACCTGCGCGAATATTCGCCGATGGTGCGGCTGGCCTACGTCACCACCGGTAATGTCGCGGCGGCTGAGGACCTTGCTCAGGACTCCTTCGCTGAGCTCTACCGGCGCTTCGACCAGCTAGTCGATCCAGTGGCGTACCTGCGCAGGATCGTGGCGAGCCGAGCCACCGGGTGGGTGCGCCGTCGGATCGTCGAACGCCGGCATGCCACGGCCGAACCCGGGCCGGCCACGGCAGCTAGCCGACCAGACGTGGTCGGACCGGACGCGGTGGCCGTACGAGCGGCGTTGGCGCGGCTCTCACCACGGCATCGGGCGGCAATCTTTCTGCGCTATTACCTGGATCTGTCCGAGAGCGCGATCGCGGACTGCCTGGGCTGTCGGCCCGGCACCGTCAAATCGCTCCTGCACCGAAGCCTGCGCACTCTCCGGGAGTACTTCGATGAGCACTGATTTGAACGACCGAATCCGGACCGCGTTGGACCACCACTGCGCGGAGGCCAGGATTTCCGATGCCGACATCGCGGATGTTCTCCGGCGGGCAAACTCCGGGCGGCCGGACCGCCGCGCCGGTCGCCTCCTTCCGTACCTGGTCGCCGCCGCGGTGGTCGTACTGGTGCTCGGCGCGGTGATCATGCCGCGGCTGCTGCCTAGCCCGCCCCGGCCCGCGGTCGCGCCGGCCGGAACGCCGGCGCTACCCAACCCGATCGCCGGGCTGTCCTTGCTCGCCGGATCTGTTGCGGCCAGTCCGCCCGGAGCGGCCATCGCCTACTACACGGCCGTGCCAGAGGCTGACCTCGGTTACGAACAGCCGATGATCCTGTCGGCGTACGGCGACAGATATCGCCGTCTCACCCAGGCCGACGACCGTGGCTGCCGCGGGGTGGACGATGGGCTGCCCCTCCTGGCCGGCCCCGCGAAGGCGCTGCTGTCTCCTGACGGTAGGCGGGTGGCAATCGGCGACAGCTGTGCGGCGCACGGCGACATCGAGATGGTCGACTTGTCCACTGGCCAGTCGCGGAGTTTCCCGCTTCTGAAGGGCCGCGCCGTACGGGCGATGGCGTGGTCGGCGAGTGGACGCTATCTCGCGTACCTCATCACCCCGAACGAGCACGAACCCCTCACCGGCACCTATCCGAACATCGTCCAGACCGGTAAGGGAATTCTGGGCCTGCTCGACGTCACCACCGGATCTACCCGGCAGTTTCCCGCGTACACCCAGGTACGTGCCGTGGCGTTTCGGCCGGACGGTCGGGAGATCGCCGTGCAGGACGGCGCGACGCTTCGGATCCTGGCAGCGGACGGGTCCCAGCTGCGGACCCTGCCGATCGCGCGCGACCATGAACTGAGCGACGCGAACGCCTGGTCGCCGGACGGGTCGATGCTGGTCACCGGCCCGCTGAGCGAGCCGCCGACGGGCCTGAACCCGACGCAGACGTTTCTCGTGGTGGACCCGAGTGGACTCGGGCGAACGGTTCCCAAGGCAGTCTCCCAGGCAAGCAATCCGTATTCGCCGATCCTGGGCTGGCGCTCGGCCGACAGTTTCCTGGTACGCGGTCCGTCCGGGCGTGACACCCGCTATCCGGACGATGCGCTGGCCGAAGTCTCGCTGCGTACCGGAAAATATCGAACACTGTCCATTCTGGACGGTGGCGCACACGGCGTCGGAGCTCTCCAGCTCGCCAGCAACCTGGTGCCCAAGATGACCATCGTCCCCGCCGGTGATCCGGACCGTGGGCCGTGGCCCGGTTGGGCACTGACGATGTCGGTGGTCCTCGTCCTGCTCGCCTGCGGGTGCGTCTTACTGGTCCGGCGGTTCGGGCGCCGGCGCGCTCGCTGAGACCTTTTCCCGGACGGGTCCGCTGCTTCGTGCGGTCGTCCGTGAGAGGGTTTCTCCGGTCACCACAGCTTCATACGAGCAGTTGATCCGAGAGCCGATCGACAACCAGTACAAGCAACTGCCGCCATTGCAGGCGATCGCACATTTGGTGCTGGGGCTGTAAAGAAGCGGAACAAGGAGCTCCGAATCGGGTGATCCCTCTGTGTCAAGATCAACTGAGGCAGGATTGATCTTGCTCTGGATGCGTTCCTGAGAAATTGGCCCAGCGGGTTATAGGACGCGTTCCTGGGCGTCCAACATTTCCTCGCCGTGTTCGAGGATCCACTTGCCGAGCGCCCGCATGGGGCCCTCGACCAGGCTGCGGCCCAGCGGAGTGAGCGAATACTCCGCCCGGGGCGGCGCCTGCGCGTACGTCTGACGTTCGACCAGCCCGTTGCCGGTCAGCCGCCGGAGCGTTTCGGTGAGCATTTTGTCGCTGATCCCGCCGATGGTGGTCAATACATCACCGCGCCGGAGCGGCCCGAGTTGCAGCGCCACCAGGACGACCGGATCCCAGCGGTGGCTGAACAGATCGGTGGCCGCGCGCAGCTGGCAGTCGGCGACCAGCTGGTCGTACGGGTTGCAGTGCGTCGTCATCACCCCGATTATCGCGCGCTGTCACCTACCGATTGGTGCGTATCGGGAAAACTATCGTGACCGCTATCCGAAAATCACTCGAAGAACAGGGCAAGAACCATGAGAATCGGCATTCTGGGCGCGGGCGTACTGGCCGCAGGACTGGCCACCGTCTGGCTGAAGGCGGGCCACGAGGTGACCATCGGCGCCCGGTCGCAGGGAAAGGCGAACGCACTGGCGGAGCGGTTGGGCGGCGGCGTACGCGCGACCAGTCCCAAGGAGGCGGTGGCCGATCAGGACGTGGTGCTGCTCGCCGTCAGCTACGAAGGCGTCGGGGAAATGTTGCGTAGTGCAGGTGCCGAAGAGGGCAGCCTCGCCGGTACGCCGGTGATCGACGCCACGAACGCGATCGGGCACGGCGTTGGCGTACTGCTGACCGAGCCGGGAACATCGGTCGCGGAACAGGTCACCGACATCGCCAAGGGATCTCGTGTGGTGAAGGCGTTCCACCTGTTCGCCTCCACTCAGTGGACCGCGCCGCGCGAAGGTGAGTCACCGGTCGTCGCGATCTGCGGTGACGACGAGACGGCGTTGGAGCGTACGAGCCAGCTGATCCGGGACGTGGGCGGCGAGCCGGCCGTACTCGGCCCGCTGTCCCGGTCCCGTCAGCTGGAGGAGGTCGCCGGTTTCGTCATCGGGCTGGCCTTCAAGGGCGTCGATCCTGCCCGGGCCATGCCCCGTCTCGGCGGCTGACCGCAGCGAAGTCTCTCAAAGACCAGCGGCGGCGCCTCTCAGGCACTGGGCGCGGACCTCTGCGCGTCGCACCTTTCCCGAGTCCGTCATCGGGATGGTGGGTAGGGTCCAGACGTGTGCCGGGTTGAGCGCCGGCGGAAGCGCCAGCGCGGCGGCGCGAGCGACCTTATCGCGGTCCGCCGCCGAGCCACAGACCGCCACACCGACCCGTTCTCCATACGCCGGGTCGGGAACGGCGAATGCCACGAGGTAACCGCTGACACCGCGGTCGGCCAGCGCCTGCTCGATGGTTTCGGCGTGTACGCGCATCCCGGCAACCTTGATGACAGTGCTGGTCCTGCCGACGATGGACAGGTGGCGGTCGGCATCCATCCGGACTATGTCACCGGTGGCCAGTGACGACCGCACCAGCCGGTCGCCGGTCGGGTCGATCGTCAACGGTGTCACGGACGGTCCGGTGAGAACAAGTTCGCCGTGGTCCTCTCCCGGTTGCGCCGGGCGTAGGGTCGCTTCGAATCCGTCCAGTACGGGACCGACAGACCCGGCGCGGGACAGGTCGGTCAGCACGTCGAAAGCGGCGATGCGCGCGGTGGCCTCAGTTTGGCCGTACATCGCGTAGAACTTGGCGCCGGCCGGGACCGCGTCCGCGAGCTGCCGTACGGTCCGGTTCCGCAGGGCACCACCGGTGTGCTGTAAATGCACCAATTTCTTTCCGTACGCGGTGAAAAATCCCTGCACTTGTAACGCTTCGTACATTGAGGGCACACCGGCGAACCCGTTGCAGCCGAGATTCACCACTGCATCGTAGGCAGCGGGTGCGCCGAAAGGCGCCGACGAGGTGACGAAGGTGGCTCCGGCCTGCAAATGTGTGTTGAGCACCGACAATGCGAAGCAGTAGCTCAACGGCAAGTGACTGTAGACGCGTAGGCCTGAGTGCAACTTGAGCCGGGAGACGACGGCCCGGCAGTTGGCGAGCAGGTTGTCGTACGTCGTCGCGACCCAACCAGGGGCGCCGGTCGAGCCGGACGTTGGCATGAGCAACGCGGTGCCGTCGGGTAACGGTTCGTCGGCGGCGGACTGCGCCAGCCGTACGACCGTGCGCCGCAGCGTCGCGTCGTCGACTCCGGTCGGATAGGCCACCGCCGTGACTCCGTCCCGCTGGCAGGCGAGATACTGCGCGATGCCGGGAATTCCGTTGGTTTTGGGGAGAAGATGGAAAGGTCTGGAAAGGTCGCTGGCAGCTCGAGTAACCAGCGAACGCAGTTCGCGGTAAGTGACCCGAACTCCGTCGACAACTATCGCGTCCGCGGCGGGCCGGCCGCGGGACAGCAGTTCGTGGTGTAGTTCCTGGCCGCGAGTGGTCGACTTCACGAGCTGTCTCCCAGCGCGGCCAGGGCAATCCGGTCAATCCCGCCGCCGGGTTGTCGGGGCAGTGAGGGGACGAAGAAACACCCGACTGGGAGCTGCGCGGCGGACAGTCGCGGCCGGGCCCACTGACGAAGAGCGCGGTCCGACAGGTGTTCGGTCCGTGCGACAACGGCTGCCACCACGCGCTCGCCAAACACCGCGCTGTACTGCCCGAAGACTCCCACGTCGATCACGTCCGGGTGCTCCAGCAGCGCGGACTCCACCTCGGTCGCGACGACGGTGACGCCCCCCACGGTCATGGTGCCGATCTGCCGGGGCGCCAGATACAGATACCCGTCCTCGTCGACGTGGCCGATATCGCCGAGGGTGACGTACCCGTCCGGGGTCGCCCGCAGCCGACCGGTCGTCTGCAGATAGGTCGCGGCGCGACGCCCGCCGGTCCGCAGGTAGACCGTCCCGACGATGCCGGCCGGCATCGGAAACCCGTTCTCGTCGGCGATTCTTACGCTGGTGAAGAAACCTCGCCCCACCGTGCCAGGACGCATCTCCCATTCATCGCCGCGGGCGATGGTGACACCGATTCCCTCGCTGGCCGCGTAAATCTCGTAGACTCGGGAGGCACCGAAATGCGCATGAACAGCGGCCTTGACGCGACTCGGGCAATGTTCCGCGCCATGGACGACAACCGGGCCGGGCCGGACCGAGTCGAGCCCATTCGGCCGCGCCAACAACGCGCCCAGGTGAAACGGAGTCGCCTGTATCCATTCGATCTCGCCGGTGGCCAGCATGTCGATGAGCAGCGCGGGATCGAACTGCTCCAGGACATAGTTGACGTTGCCGTCGACGATGCCTTCGATGAATGGTGTCAGTCCCGCCGCGTGATAAAGCGGGCTGCAAATGACCTGGCGTTGGCCCTCACGCCAGCCAGTACGCGGATAAAGACGCACCTCTCGCGGTCGAGTGCCGGCTAGCCGGATCGAGTGATCCAGGACGATTTTCGGCCGGCTAGTCGTACCGCCGGAGGCAAGCATGGTCACCGATGGACCCCACAGTGGCGGCCCCAACGGCACGGTCGGGTCGGTCTCAACCACTTTTCCCTGTGCGACCACAACAGAGCCGACCGTAGAGCGGAGTTCGTCGACGAGCGCCTGATGCGCCGCAGTGGCCGATCCGCCACTCACCACCAGCACCGACTGCTCGGTTCTGAGCGCGGCCAGCAGATTCGCGAGGTCGGTCCGGTCGTGCCGAGTCATGACCACCACGACACAATGCTTGCCTTCGGAGAACTTTCCTGCCAGCAGGGATGTTTCGCGCTGGAGCTCGGCCCATGTCACGGTGTCCCGTACGGTCTGCGTACCGCGCTGGGCGTAAAGGACCAGCGCGGGATCATCACCGCGTTCTCGTGCGTACGTCTCGATCGCCGTGTCGAGATTCATGTGTCGTCCGTTTCTCCGGTCTGTGTCCGCCGCCACCCCAACCGCTCCGGCATGGCGCCGGAGCGGTCGCGTAGTGAACCAATCAGTCGTCGCAGGTGCCGGAGACCTCGCAGCATGCCTCGCCGCAGCCACCGCAGCCACCGAGGCTCTCCGAGGAGACGCCGGTTCCGTGGGTGAACTCCTCGGTGAAGTCCGGTTTCGCAGTGACGATCTCGATCTCGTCGATGAGCGTTGACGGCCGCGTTAGCGCCATGGTCATGGGTTTCCCCTTTCGTTGGGTGTATTGCCGATGTCAGTGTCAATCCCGCGGCCTGGCTAGACCAGGCAAGTATCCTGCAATTTCCTCTTCTTCGAACAAAGAAACGTGCTACGCCATTGGCTGAGGCCACCGATTGAGGTCACGCATACGGGTGCGGCTCGACGCCGCCGGATGCGGATCGCGCAGCCGGCTGTGCCCCCGATACTGGACGAAGGGATTGAGGGACATTGGTTGCAGCGCAGGAATAAAGACACGTACCGCCGCACATCCCAGTGGAGCGAGCTCAGGTGGCGTGAGGTCAACCATATAGATTTGCATGGCATGCGCGGCCAAGGTGGCCGTGACGTCGTCAAGAGCCGATGCGTCGTCCGCGAAGGCTCGGGAGTGGATTTTGCTAGTAGGGCGGCGATCGAGGCCGTCGAGCAGGAAACGGAACGCCCGTCGGCGCGACGGCGCTCCCATCACCACGGCGTTGTCACTCACGGCGTGGTGATCGGCATAACGGCGTTGTCTGGGTCGGTCCAACAACAGCCGGTAGATCCCGCCGGCTTCCAGCATTGCCTTCGTGGCCGTTTCCGCGACGTCAAAGCCGCAGGCCGAGGCGACCAGCTGGGAAATCCGCGGATGATGCGGGATGTCCAGAACACAGAGCACCACCGGAATGCCCAGGTCTGTCGTGGCGTCGAAGAGATGCAGTGTCGCGCCGCGACGGCGATACCATTCGCGAAAGCGTCGGGCAGGCTCGTCGAGGATCTCGGGATCAAGAAGGGGTAAAGGCAGTTTGCGGAGCCACGCGGTCGCCAGCGCATCCCGCTCGACGACTTCCATAAGCCCACCAAGAATGGCTTTTGAAGTGGTTTGGTGGATCGCGCACCCAGTCGAGATTGGCAGCCAGAACTTCTCAGCCGGGTTCTTGACAGGAAGATGCTCCACCACAACGGTTGGCACGAGACGGACGGTACCCGAGGTCGTCTCGTACGCCGGTGCCCACCGGATAGGGGCGCCCGGGTCCGGCAGGTGGATAGGACATCCTGGTCGCCGGGCCTCGGCGGCGGATATCCTCGGCAGGTCAGCCAAAGACAATGCACTGTCGCCCAGTTCCTGCCCGGTGGCGGTGATGGAATTACCGCTGTAACGGATCGCGCTGTAGCGTTCAATCGCTTCCCAGATCGCGATCGTACGGGCCTTTTGCGCGTCGTCGACCGCTCGACCAGCGCCGAGAACGGATTTCGCACCGCGCCCGTTGAACGGCGGCAATCGGGCCGGATAACCGCAGGACGAGGCGCACACCGCAGTTCCTGGCGGCAACCATCCGCGGGTGTCGATGCGGACGATATTGTCCACGATCCCATACCGGCCGACCAAGCTCTCCGCAGACTGTTCTTGCTCGACTGCCAACGCCTCGGCATCGGCGACTGTCTTCAATGCGGGCAAGAAAAGACACCTCCTTGGGTACAGGTTCCTATGCTCGAACCGCTTTATGCGCGTCGTAGAGTTTGGTGTAGAGCCCGCCGCGCGCAAGCAGGTCGTCGTGGGTGCCTTGCTCGACGATTCGGCCTTGGGACATCACGACGACAATGTCGGCTATGCGCGCGGTGGAGAGGCGATGCGCGATGACGAGACTTGTGCAACGCCATCGCAGCACGGCCATCGCCCGTACCACGGCGAGTTCGGTGCCGCTGTCCAGCGCATTGGTGGCTTCGTCGAGGATTAGCAGCGCCGGCTCGGTGATGAAGGCCCGGGCGATGGCGATGAGTTGCCGCTGTCCCGCGGACAGTCGGCCCGCTGCCTCACCGACGACCGTGTCGTAGCCGTCCGGCAGGCCATGGACGAATGTGTCGACCTGGGCCGCCTCGACAGCGGCGCGAAACTCGCGGGGGTTGGCGTGCGGACGGCCGAAGACGATGTTCTCGCGAATGGTGGCGGAAAGGAGCCACGATTCCTGCGGTACGATCGCCAACCCGCGGCGTACATCCACACGTCTCGCCGTGCGAATGTCGACTCCGTCGAGCAGAACACGCCCAGTGCAGGGAAAGTGGAATCGGGCGGCGAGCGAGGCGAGCGTGGTCTTGCCGGAACCGGTGGCACCGACAATGGCGACCATCGATCCGGGTGGTGCGTACAGCGTCGCGTCCACGACAACCGGACTGTTCTTTGGATAGGAGAAAGTGGCTCGCTCGATCCGCAGCTCGCGGGTGTTGCGCGGTGGGAGCGGAGTCGGCTCGGCTGGATCCGGTGGCTCATCCGACTTATCCAGGAGATCGAAGATTCGTTCTGCCGACACCAACCCGGACTGCAGTAAGTTGGTTGTTGATGATGCCTGCAGCATTGGCTGCAGAAGCTGCCGGGCGTACTGAGCGCAGGCCTGTACGTCTCCGAGACTGAGCGTACCGGTCGCGACCCCCAAGCCACCGAGGGTGGCGATCAGCACGAAATTCAGGTTGACGACGAGTGTCGTGCCTGGCACGACCATCCCGGAGACCCCTTGCGCGCGAGCGGCCGCCCGGTACCAGGTGTTGTTGTGCCGGTCAAAATCGGCGAGGGCGGCGTCGGCGCGACCGAACGCGGTCACCAGGTCCATCGCCGACACCGTCTCTTCGACGTGTGCGCTGACCTCGCTCAGGGCCGACCACTGGCCGCGAAAATGCCGGCGTGATCGTTTGGCGATGATCGATACCAACAGTGCCGATGCTGGCACGCTGACCGATCCGATCAGCGCCAAGGATGGCGACACCGAGAACAGCATCGCCTCTACCGTGCAGATGGTGGTCAACGCTGTGAAAAGGACGCCGGCCGCTTGACCAATCCAGGTGGCGACGCTGTCGGTGTCGTTGGTGGCGATGCTCAGGAGGTCGCCGACTCGGCGGCCCTGGGACAGCGGCAGGCTGTGTAGTTTGGCGCCGATTTTGAGCCGCAGCCGCATGATCGACCGCTGGACCAGATGGTTCACTGCCTGCTGTCGCAGCCAGCCGAGCGCCGCGCTCATGAGGTAGATCGCGAGTGCGAGGGCAAGGAGCCGGTCGAGCGTCGGGATGTCCATCCCGACGCCAGGCACGACGTGTGCTCGTACCAGGATGTCGGCGAGCCGGGTATCGCCGCGTGAGCGCGCCGCGTCCGCTGCCTGTGCGAGGGTCTGGCCGAGCGGGAGTGTGCGCCCCAGGGCACCAGCGAACACCACATCGGTGGCAGCGCCGAGAATGCGTGGACCGACCGCTGCGGCGCAGGTCGACCCGACGACACACAGCACCACAGTCGCGACCTGCCACCGTTCTGGCGCCAGAAAGCGGATCAACCGCCACAAGGTCGGGAGCAGCGAGCGGTCGGTACGGCCCGGTGCCTTCATCGTGCCGCCGTCAGGTCGGCCTGGCTTCGCGCGATCCGTTGGTAGGCAACGCAATCGCGAATGAGCGTGGGGTGCCTACCGCGGCCCACCACCCGCCCCTGGTCGAGTACGACGATCTCGTCCGCCTCGATCGCCGTTGCCAATCGTTGGGTGACCACGACCGCGGTCGCGTGACGCAGAATGGGCCGCAGAGCCGAACGTACGTTGGTCTCGGTCAGGCTGTCCAGCGCGGAAAAGGCGTCATCGAAAAGATAGATGTCGGGCCGCCGGAGGACCGCTCGGGCGATGGCCAACCGCTGTCGTTGGCCGCCGGAAAGGTTTCCGCCCTTCGCGTCGACTCGTGCCCGGAGACCGTCAGGTAGCGAAGCGACGAAGTCCGCCAGTTGGGCGACTTTCAACGCGCTCCATATTTGCTCGTCCGTCGCCGACGGCGCGCCGTATCGCAGGCAGTCTGCGATGGTGCCGCCCAGCACAGACGAGTGCTGGGCGACGTATCCGATCCGCGCACGCAGAACTTCCGGATCCACGGTGCGGTTGTCCGTATCACCGACGAAAATCTGGCCAGGCTCGCATTCCAGGATTCGCATCAGGAGGAGAAGCAGCGTTGATTTCCCGGATCCGGTGCTGCCCACCACTGCCGTGGTGGTACCGGCCGCCACGGTGAAATCGAGGTCTTGCAAAACTGGCTGATCGGCGCCTGGATGCTGATAATTCGCGTGTCGAAGAGTAATAGACAGCGGACCTTTCGGCATCGGCGCGGGACTGTGAGGTCGCCTCACCGAAGTGGGGGCCAGCAGGACCGCTCGCAGCCGGTGGGCGCATGCTCGGGCGCGTGGAATGGCGACAGCGGCGTACGAGGCGACCGCTATCGCGCTTACCACCTGGGTTAGATAGCCCAGGCACGCTGACACCTCACCGACCTGGAGGCGCCCTTGGTCGACCCGTATGGCGCCTACCCAGATCATGGCGCAACTGCCAACCGCAAGCGCCAGTGCGATTGCACTCGGCGTGAGTGCGTATATGCGGCCCATCCGCAGCGCTGATCTGGCGAGGTTCTCGGTCACCAGCGACAGGCGTCGGTGCTCGGCGGCTTCCTGGCCGAAGGCTCTGATCACCTGTTGTCCGGCGGCCTGCTCGCGGAATACGCCGTTCATGTGGTCGAGGTGGTATTGCATGTCTCCGGCGGGGACGGCCATTTTGCGAAGCGCGACAAGGACGACGAGACCAGGTCCAGCAACCGCTGTCAGTAGGACCAGAGCCAACACGGGATCGGCCTCAATGGCGAGGATGACGGCACCGACGGCAGTAATCGGGACAGCTACGACCGTCGCGCTGAGGATCTGCACCAGCAGGAACACCTGCTGTACGTCAGCCGTCATCCGAGTAACAAGCGAGGCGGTACCAAAGACAAGCCGATCCGTCCCGGACATTCGCACGACTTTCTGGTAGACCGCTCGGCGTATGTCCCGGGCGAACCGCAAGGCAGCGCGGCGGCCACACAACATCGCTATGACCGCCACCATCACCTGCGCCGCGGTCACCGCCAGCAATCGCATTCCGACTGTGACAATGAACCCGAAATCGCCGGCCAGGATGCCGCGGTCGATCAGATCGGCATTGAGCCTGGGCAGCGCGAGCGCGGCCGCGGTGGACCCGATCTGTGCGAGCAGGACCCAGCACAGCAGCCGGCGTTGCTGCCACAGTCGGGCATACAGCGGGTCGCTCATCATCGCGTTGCCTTTCCGTCAGCCTTGCCGAAAGAATATTCATTTCGCGGCGTCTATGACCGCCGGACGAGGCGGCAATAAACCGGCAATAGATGTCACGCCCTTTTTCTTCCGGAGAGAACGAGTATTCATTTCACAGGGGCATGAAACGACTATCTGGAAATGAGGCTCGATGAACGACGGATCGATGGGGCTGGCGAGGCTGACACAAACCCTGCAGCTGTGTGAAAGCGCGTTGGCGGCGGGCGTGATGCTTGGTATCCACCTGACCGTCTTCCACGATGGCGAACTCGTGGCGAACGCGGCATTCGGCGCCGAATCGGCAGGCGTACCGGCTCGCGTCGACTCAGTTGGCGAGATGCGCTGCGCGGTAAAGCCACTCACCGCGCTGGTTCTGGCGGCGGCCGCACAGCACGGCCTGTTGAGTTTGGACGATCACCTTTCGCGCTGGGTGCCGGCCGGGACGAACGCAGTCATTGCCAACTGTACGTTGCGCGAGTTGCTCACTCATCGGGCCGGAATCCCTGAGCTCCGAAGCACGAGAGTCTATTCGGTGGACTTCCACGAATACGTTGACCGACTTCTCGCGCTCCGGATCGCGTCGTGGACGTGGCGCCCGATCGGGTTCTACAGCCTCACGGCCGGGTGGCACCTGCTCGGGTGGGTGGCCGAGCAGGTCCTCGGCGAACCCATTATCGCGCTGACTACGCGCATAATGTGGCCTGGCGCAGAGGATTCGCGCCTGTTAGGACATGCCGAAGAAAATCACCCATTCCTGTTGCGTCACGGGACCGAGAACTGGGAACCGTACGTCGACCAGGGAAAATACCGCTTGTACGACCGGCCAAATCCAGCTTGGGGCGGGTGCGCCTCCGTGAGCGACCTGGTCAGGTTGTACGTCCGTATCCTCGACTGCCTAGAAGGCCAGGCGACAATGGAAGGGGCAGTAGTGCCGATCGAGCCCGCCACCGTAGCTGCCCTGATCCAGCCGTCGATGCCTATCAGCGTCACCACCGGACAGCCCAGTGTCCCGTTCGCCACCGGGTTTTTCCGCGGTGGCACCGGAATCAACTTCGCGGACGATTGGGATTCGGCCGCGTTCGGGCACGGTGGCACGATCGGCAGTCGGTACGGCACCGGGGTGATCTGCGAGCCGGGCAGCCGTACAGTTGTGGCCTACCGACTCAGCAGTTTGAGCCTACGTACCAATGCGTTCGTCTCCGCGGTGGGCACCGCGGTCCGCGCCGACCTGGGCCTGGGCGTCGCGGACCACTGACTTTCGCGCGTACGCGCCGACCACCGATAGCAAACTCTCGCGTGACCGCTCTTGCATACGGTACACCGACAGCCACGCTTGTTCGCCGGCCCGCCGGCGAACAAGGGGATCGCGCGCCAACGCGCCCATTCGGCTGGCAAGAGCTGCTGGATCGCCCATAGCTGTCGCGTCGGTGGTGCCGAGCGGCAGCCGCGGGTCCAAGGTGATCAGCGGGAGGCGGTAAAGCGCGGCCTCGGACAGCACGAGTCCCTGGGTGTCGGTCACCGATGGAAACACAAAGACATCCGATTCCGCATAGACCGCCCCAAGGTCATCGCGCGGGACTCCTCCAAGAAACCGGACCGCGCGGCCGATTCCCGCTGACCGGGCGAATGTCTTCGCCTCGTCGAGCGCCCGGCCGGTCCCGGCGATCACCAGTTCGACCTCGATGCCGGTCGCCACCAACAAAGAGAACGCTCGTAGCAGCAACAGGACATTCTTTTCCGGCACCACCCGCCCGACGTATAGGAAGCGGACCGGCGCAGCCGACTTGGTACGGCGGCGAGCAGGCCAGTTCGCTGGCAGGGTGATTCCGGACGGCCACACCCGCGCCGGAATACCGGAACGGCGCAACGACGCGGCATGCCATTCGGAAAGGGCGAGGACCGTGTCCGCACGTCTGCAGATCATGGTCAGCGCCGCCGTCGCGAAAAACGCCCTACCCCTGACCGTCCCGCGATGCGGGACGAGGGACCGTTCGCGGGTTAGCGGTCTCCGTCGCGCGACCGCCGAAGCCATCAAGGCAAAGGAAATTTTGGCCGCGTTGGTGAGGACGAGCCTGGCCGGCGAATAATATCGGGTGTATGCCACAAAATCCGTCAGGTGCAGCAGGATCGTCCGGATGTTGAGCAGCCGGCCGATCCCGATCCCGCTCAAACCGAGGCGTCCAGGAGTGGCCAGGATGAAGACATCCGCTGGCGAAGTCGACCGTCGGAGCTTCCTGGTCAGCGCGAGCGCGCTGAACACCGCGGTTTGGTCCCCCTGGTAGTTCAGGTCATTGACGGCCGGCACGGCGATCACGTCGTCAGCTGCCGAGCCAACCGCGTTCCCTACCGCGACGAGGCCGACCCGATATCCCGCTGCTCGCAGTGTTTCGATAGTGAAGTCGACCGTTACCGCTACGCCGGCGTGAGTGGGCCAGTAGAGGTCGGTGAAGATCCAGACCGTCGGCTGATCGCGGCCGTTCATGAAATGTCTGTCAGTCGCGTCATCGCGGGCGCTCTTTCCTGGGTAACCATAAGGGGCCGTCGCACATTGACTGCCGAACAGTATTGCCAGACCAGCCATTGAGCGTACGATCCGACGTCGAAGTCGGCCGAGTGTCGTCTCCCGTTTGCCACGATTCTGTCGCGCAACCGCTGGTCGGTGAGCAGTCGCGTCGCGGCTGCCGCGAGCGCGGCCGAGTTGTCTTTTTCCACCGTGAGACCATTTTCATTGTCTCGTACCGTCTCTCGCATCCCGCCCGATCGGGACACGACGACGGGGACTCCGACGGCCATTGCCTCCAGCGGTACGAGGCCAAGCGCCTCCTCGTCAATGGTGGGATACCAGACCAGGTCTGCGGCACGGTAAGCCGCCGGGATCTCGGCGTACGTGAAGCTCGCGAAACGTACCGAGGCGGCGATTCCGAGACGGTTCGCGAGGGCTGTCAGTTCGGCCCGAAACTGATCGGCCCGCTTCGGCGAGCCCACCACATCGCCCGATTCACAGAGCACCAACGTGCCCCCGAGCTTCCGATGAACCTCGGCGAAAGCCCGGATACCACATTCGATGCCTTTCCACCTTTTCAACCGCGCCGGGTGGAAGATCACCGGCCGGGGCATGGCCTGCAGCCGCGCGTCCGCCGGCCCGTCGGGACCAAAAGCGTCCAGGTCGATGCCGAGCCAGCGTACGGCGGTCGACCGGGCGCTGGGTAGCTCCTCTGAAATGTGATGACTGACGTAAAGTACGACCTCCCACGGCAGGTTGAGAACCTGCGGATACAGGGACGGGCGAACCCGGTCGTGAATCGTCGCCACCGCTGGCACAGCCGAGGCTTCGAAAAGTGCATGTGCCAGCTCGGGTCCGAACCTGTGCGGATTGTGGATGTGCACGACGTCAGGTCCGAAGTCGTCGACTTCGGCTGACAGCAACGACGACAGCCGGCCTACCGCTACTGGATCAGGTGGTGCGTCTGGATGCAGCGGAGCGCGAATATCCAGCAGGCGCGCCACGGTGAGTTCGTCAAAGCGCCGGACCTCCACGGTGCCTGGTGTATTTGCCGGTCCAGCACCCGCGACAACACGGACCGCATGGCCCTCCTGTTGCAGCCGGTGGCTGACATCCCAGACATGGCTTTCCACCCCACCTACGGTCGGAGGATAGGCAAACGAGATCTGCAGGATCCTCAGCAACTCATGGTCCGCGGAGGTCATCGAACCCGCCGGTATGGAACGCCGTTGAGCAGCAGGTGCGTCGGCGACTTCGGCGGTCCGACGAGACAGAGCGCGGAACGATCAGTGTGGATCTCCGGTTCCCAGGGTACGTACCCCATCAGATCCTTGCTCTCGTCGGCAACGAAAACTCGGCCGCTCAGGTGTGAATAGCGGGCCGTCCGCGGGCCATCGGTGGCCACCAGTGCGTCATTTTCAGCCGTGATCTCGATCGGCCGTCCGGCCGGACGTGCGTAGGTCCCAGACGCCACCGCGACAGACGGAAGGTCATTGGGGACGTACGCTCGGGCCGCGTCACGGCTGCCCGCCCCCGCGAGATGCAAGAGCTGGTCGATGCTGGACGTACGGATGCCTCGCAGGCCGCGGTCGAAGTCTCGGTTGTCCAGCCAGGCCGCACCAATTCGCAGCTCCGGAATAATCGCCAGTCTGAGCCAACAACCCGACCAGTGACCGTCGTGCCCGATGCACGCCATGCCGCCATATCGCGGCCATTGCGCCACCGCGAGCCCGTGTATTCGCTCGATGTCGAGTCCGACGTCCACTGTGGGGTGGAGAATATCCCGCCGAAGACGCTCGGACAGCAAGGGACGCACGCTGTCCATACCGAGCAGCACCATGCCCAGCCTGGCCAGGTCCGTCACCGACCCGAAAGCACCTGTGCACGGCATGAACTCCGCGGGCAGATCGAACCGGCGCCGTACCCACAGTCGCCCCTTGTCCTGCATGTGCTGCTGGGTGATCGGCCCGGTCATCGCGACCAGCGGGTCGAATGTGGCCCGCCGCATCCTGGCCGGGCCGAACAGAAGATCCCGCATCGCATACGCGAACGGCTCCTGGGCGACCCTCTGGGCGACATAGCCGGCTAGTGCGACGCCCACGTTGCTGTACCCGAAGACACCTTGCTCCGGAAGAGAAAGTCGACCGGTGGTCAGACCCGCACCCAGAGCCCAGCGCTCGAGCGCGTCGTACGACTGGGCAGGATGCGTCGGTGAGGGCGCGACTGGCAACAGTCCGCTGGTGTGGCTGAGCAGGTGGCGCAAGGTCGTGGTGGAGAATCGTTCGGTCTGCTCCGTGTCGGGCAGATATCGAGTGATCGGTTCGTCGAACGAGAGCTCACCCTGGTCAACCAGGATCGCGATGCCTGTCATGGTCAGCAGTTTTGACAGGCTGTAAAGCGGTCCGGCAGTGTCCGTCGTCATCGGCTCTTGTGGGGCGTCAACGGCGCGGACGCCGACTGCTGCGCTTGAGATTGTCCCATCCGCGGAGAAAACGGCTGCGGACGCACCGGGAATCCCTGTCTCTTCGACGAAAGTGTGCAGCACGTCGATGATTTCGGACACCCCGCAGCGCGAAATCGGCAGCGTGCGGGCCTCGGTGGGGATCATCCCTGGAGGGCCATTGAGGCAGCGAGACGAGCCGCTAGTCCGCGCAGGTCGCGGACCTCGAAGAGTTCAATCGCGCCAACCTGCACGCCGAAACGCTCCGACAGGACAGCACTCAACTCGACGATCACCAGCGAGTCCGCGCCAAGCATCGGCAAGTTGTCTGTCATGCTGATCCGCTGGTAAGGCAGCATTTCCAACAGAAGTTCTACCAGCGCGACCTCGGTCTGGTCGGCCGGCGGCTCGTAACGGAACAGCCCGATGGGAGTACGTTCGAGTGCTTCAGCGATGGCGACGCAGTTCTCCCGGTTGATAGTCCCGTCCGGATCGGTGGGAATCGAGCCCACGATCGCGACCACGTTCGTTCCGTTGTGCGGCTCGACCTGGTCGAGCACCAGATCACGCAGCGCCGGACCAAAAGAGAAACCGTCTGGTTCGATCAGAATGTACCGAAGCCCGTCGCTGTTTCGCACTGCCGCCACTTCCCGGACCTCGGCATGGTCGCGAAGCCGCTGGGCAACCGCCTCCAGCTCTTCATAACTCCACATGACGCCTCTCCCTTTGAGACTCGGTTTCCTGTTACCCCGCCGCTCTCGGCGTGCCCAGCATGAATTCGCCTACGGACGACTCGACGTGTGCTGGTATTCCTGTGGCCGCACCGAACAACGCCGAGTCGGCGGTGCCTAGCCCGCAGCCCGCAAGCCCCATCGCGGTCGCGACGAGGTACATCGCGTCGTAGGCGACGCCCACGTTCCGGAGGGTGAGGCTGTACGGCAGCCCTTCGTACTTCCACGCGAGGCGTCCGAAACGTGAGGCGAGTACCACGACGATTGCCGGCTCGCGATCGCACCCGGTGGCCTGTCGCGCACCCTGGACAAATGCGGGCGCGACGTGTGCGGCAGTGCAAACCGGTGTCAGGGTGTGGTTCGCCGGATGGTAGTGATAAAGCAATCGCTCCAAATCCGCCACCGCACCGACGGCCACATACACTTCAAGATCGTGCATTCCGCCGGCGCTGGGAATCGCCCGACGGGTGGATTCGTACCCGTGGTCATTGTCCATTGAAGCCGGGACCACCGACTTGACGCGGAAGATCCGGTAGAGGAATTCACCGATCTGCGGCAGCGTCAGCGGGGTGTCCTGGAACGTACGGACGGATCGTCGACGTTCCATCACGTCCGCGAGAGGGGGATCACATTTGCGCAGAACGTCAAGATCCGGCCGCGGCAACACCACCGACTCGCCGGGCCACGGCTCCCGTAGGGCCGGCAACGGCGCCTTCTGGCCGGCAAAGCGATAGCTCGCGCTAACTCGCCCGGGAGACAAACCACGCCTGCTGTTGTTGTGAAGAAACAAATCGTGCGGCTGCCGGACCGTCAACGCGGGATCGTCGGCTTCCGTCGTATCAGTCCGTTCAATTGCTCCAGACAGGGCGAGCAGCCACATGGCTGCGGGAAGTACCCCTTCTGCCGTCCCGGGTAGAAGGAGGGAGACGTCTGACAAATCCTGAGCATCAGCAAGCGCGGCGAAGATCGTGGCCAGCAGGGGCCGTGACGTGTGTATTTGGACATGGCGTACAAGCTGCTCGAAAAGCAGGACACCGTTGGCGTGGCGCAAAAGCGTGTACTGCGAAGCGCGGTAGGACTCACCAGTGATACCGCGATGATCCCAGACGGGAGCGGCAAGCTGACTGTTCGGGGTCAGTTCGGCGACCGTTCCGTCGTCGTCCACGATAGCGATTTTGATCGCGAACCTGGAAAAAAGGTGTTCTACTTCAAGCCAAAAGCGATCCGAGCTCGGCTTGCCGTCGAGGCCGGCCAGGGCCAGCAGTTCGGCCATGGTCACAGGCCCGTCGCTGAGGCGCAACAATGCCTTCAGGGCACCGTGCGGAAGCTGTCGAAGAGTCAATGTCGACACCTGAGTCCCGATGCGCAATGTCGCCGGTGCGAGCTGATCGATCGGCGCCGTCAAGCGCGGAGTGAAAAGGATCCGGTGTGCCCCGTCCATCACCAACGCACCACCGTGGCGACGGAGATTTGCGGGCCTTCCAGGCACAGCGCTGCGAAACTCCGGAAGGCGGTGGCCCAGCCACGCTCGTCAGGGGCAAGGAGAGTCGTTGGCAGACACAGGCAGAGCTCAGCGTGTCCCTGGTATCGCTGACAAGCCGCGTCTGCCGCGGCCGTCTGACGCATGATCGTCTCAGGCAGTCCACGTTCGCCTTCGGCAGCCAGCACCTCAAGCAGGTCGGAGGTGAAGACAATCAGATACCTGCATCGAATGTCTCTGAGCTCAAGTGCGTCATCAAGCCCGGTTGGGTCCAGGGCCGTGGCAACGAGGCCACTGGCGTCGACTCGATACACGCCAGCGGGAATATCGGCGCCGGGATAGGCTCGAACGTACACACCGGTTGTGTCCGCTACATCGTGGAGCTCTGCCAGGAAATCTAGATCCTTCTCTCGCCGAAATGGCGGACTCGACACTGCCTCCTTCGTCGACACGATATCGGCAACGCAGGTGATCTCGTCCCGGCCGCTATCCAGTGACAGTTCGTCGAACAACGCTCGGTCGGGGACTTCGTAGGTACGCTGCTTCAGTGTGAGACCTTGCTCATGAAGAGCGGCCTCCAGCCGGCTCAGCAACACCGCGGTGTCCTGCCAGGCGACGATCCCCATCCGGTCGCCGGCCACCGCTTTCGCGCTGGCTATCGGGTAGGACGTGACAACAACCATTCCCTCCGCTCCACCAGGAAACCGTGGTAGCCCGTCATCGGGAAGCTCGACCAGTCCTGAACCAGCGGGATCGACATAATGCGTCTGCGCGCCCGGCGGCACCTGTATGCGGGTGAAGACGTTCAGCAGCCGCGTACCGCCGACGGTGGGCGCACGACGATGTCCGCCAACCACCTCTACCAGTACCTCTCGCGCGGACGAGATCCAGTCTGGTACGACCCCGATCTCGGTGGCCGGCATCGGCAGGAAGGTAATCGCCGCGTCCAGTTTGGACATTGATTCCGGCAGATGGACGTCGTCGCGGCTTGTACGCAGGACAACATCGGAGGAGAGAAGGGTGTGGTACGCAGCAAGAGCCGACTCGTCCAAGGTCAGACCAGACCTACCGCAGCACTGACAGGCCGGGTCCCTCGTCACTGGTTCTCGCGTTTGGACTACGCCCCCGTCCGCGATGCGGACGACCGCGCCGGTTGTTCGGCAGACCCCCGCTTGGCTGAGAAATCTGACAACTTCGGCCGCGGCCACTGCGAGCGCGACTCGCTGGCAGGCTTGATCGGTGGACACCCGGCCGGTTTTCCGACCGACGCAACGGGAACAACCTCCTCCGCGCACGTGCAGCAATGGCCCGACGACCGGTTCAGTCGTGCCCAACTCCACGAGCAACTCTGGCAGCCCTTCGGTGCGATGAGGCCGCTCGCGGTCAGAAAGCACGGTGAGGACAAGCTCATTTGGCGCCGCGGTGCGGCGCTCTCGGAAGGACCGGATTCGCCGAACCCCCGATTTCTCAAGATGTTCGGTAAGCACTGTTGCCGCCCAACCGTCGACGTCGAGCCACACTTGTGCGTCCTGGAGCGCGCGCAGAGCCCGCTCGGCCTGCCGTACCCCGATCAGGCGGTCCAACTGCCGAGCTATCTGCTCCGAGGCCGCCGACCCATGTGGTGGATGCTCGGTGAGCACGCCCTTTCCGGCAAGAAGTCCGACTGCGGCCGCGACGGCATCAAGAGGGACTTCCAGTTCGCTGGCCAGCTCGGTCTGACTCGCTCCTCGCCGTAGCCCGGCAAGCAGGTCAAGAATCAACGCGCGACGTTGCGGGCCCGCCAGCCGAATGGTGTCTGGACCACCAAAAATATCCACACCTGCGACAGTGGCCCGTGCGCCAAATCCCGCCACGAAACGAATCACGGGTGAAATCTGGGTCATGCGCATCCCCTTCGATACCTCGGCGGACGGCGGTCCCTTCCGGCTGAACATAAAGGTCATCGAGCCGCGGCCAACAGGCAATGCCCCGGCAATTCAACGACTGCCGGCCAGTTGCCTCGCCTCCGCAGGCGGATGGCTGACAAAGTCGGACCCCGAACGAGGGGAAGGGCGAGAATGACCATCGACTGTGGCATTTCTTCCGTCGCGCCGAGCGCTGTGCGGCTGGTGGTACGCGGCAAATTCGGTGCGGCTTTGGCGCCGTTGGCCAAGGCTGCCCTGCGGCGCCGGCAGCTACCGCTGGTGGAGGGGGCCGCCGAAATAGTGGCCGGTCAGCCTGGAGACGGTGGTCTGGTCATAGTGGCCACAGACTGCGACGACCCGGAGATTGATGAGCTGACCGTCTCCTGTCGGGCGGCTGGGACCGCGTCGCTGCTGGTGGTTCAGGAACACCCGGACATCAGGATCGGCCCTCTCGACCAGCCGGGAACGCCCTGGTGCGCGGACTGTTTTAGCGCGAGGCAAAGGCAACACGACCGTGAGTCACCGCGACGGGCCGTCCTGCCGGAGCCGCGTGTGGATATCGCCCTTGACGGCTACCCAAATTATCTGCTGGCGTTGGTTGCCGAACTGACCGCCGACCGGGCGGTCGCTGCTACCAGTCCGGCCGGCGACATCCTTCTTGTGAACTCCTTCACCATGAACGTAAGAAAATTTGCCATAGTCCCATTGGGTGGTTGCTGCTGACATTCCTTTACCATTCCCAACCGATGCCGTGCCATCCGGCTACCGGATCGACAACGACGATCTGCGTCTCGCCGCTGTCCGAGACATGGAGATCATCGATCTCCTCGTATCCACCGCCGAGGCGACGCTCGAACAGATGAACACAGCGACGCGGCCGATCACCGGGCGGGAAGATGACTCTGGTTATTCCCAGGCGCGCCGCCCGATGGAATCCGGTCATTGTGTTCCTGCCGGCAAAAGGAGCCGCGGAGCTCCGATTGCCATGGACATGGTGCCGGGAAGTGAAATCGTACCGGTGCTCAAAACCGTAGAGATAGGCTTCGCCGGACCGGACAATCCGGTCGAAGCCAATCTCGAAGACACCGATCGGGCCGTCCCGGAACGATGCCTGCTGGCTTACCTGGCATCCGCGGACCGCGTACAGCCGGATCGCATCTAGGTCGTCAGGCGAGTCGGCCGCGACCACAAGCGGCGTACCAGCGACCGCCGATTGACTGGCAATGACGACTCGTTCCGATCGGTCCAGGACAATGCGACGGAAAGGGTCGACGAAAGTAGTCTTCTTCGCAAAAGTAGTTGCCACCCGGTCAATTCGACCATCCAGATTCCCCAACAGGGATTGATAGTTCTCCGGACTCTGAAGAAGCTCACCGAAAGGTACCGTGCGGCGTTCGCCGTGCTGACCCCAGGCGGCCAGAAACGTGCCGCGTTGGTCGCCGGTCAGGCCCAGCGCGACCACAATCCGGTCAATTGTGTCCCGGCGTGGCATCGCGACTACTCTTGCCTCGAGTCCCCGAATTGTCCGTACTGACAACCCACTTTCTGCCGCCAGTCGTTCCTGTGAGTATCCTATGTAATCTCGCGCAGTTCTTAGGAGCGTCGGACCCGACGTGGAGTCACGTCCCTCATGTTCCGACCAGGCTAATGACATTCCTGTGATGCTCCCCTCAATTGACGTTCTCATCTGTTATCAGAGACGTCCGATCGAGATCGAGGTCACAGCACAACGTGGTCAATTAGATAGCAGCTATTTCTTTGTCCAGATGCGGCCGATCGATGGTCAGCTAACTTCGGTGGCATAAGTCAACAGCGCCTGGTCGATCCTTGAACAATTAACGACCCAAACTTGGCGGACCGGTTGGATCTCCAGCAACAGTCGCGCCGATGTCGACGAGCACGGCCTCGTCAGTCGACTCGATCAACAGTCCGGCTTGGAGAGCTGCCCGGTAGAGTTCCGCAGCCGCCTGGTCGGCAGGCAGTGGTGTCGCTGCCAACGGAATCGCGAGGAAAGCCAGTAAATGATGTGGTTTCGCGATGCATATCAGAATAGGCCGAAGTACTGGCACGCGGTCGGTCGGCCTCGGGCTGGGACGATGAGTCGATCTTCACCGATCTGAGGAGCTGGCGCAAATCCCTCGCCATTTGGCCACCAGCTGGCCGTGTAGCGACCAAAATACTGCGCAGCGATTTCGCCTGAGCTTCCTCAATCCGACCGGTCGATTTCAGGAACGGCACGCCTGTCCATTACGGTATGGCGCAGGATTCGTGTCGACTGTTGCCACCGGTCAACCGCAGGTCGCGACCACCGTTCGTGCGACTGCTCGACCACCGTGAACAGGTCCCAATAGCTGGCCCGCCCCAGGAACAACGCGGCGCTGGCAAGAGGTGTCACTAGCGGGCCGGCCGACAGTCGTTTTCGCAAGTACCGTGCCAGTATCGGGGCGGCCGCGACGATCGCACTGACCGCCGCCAGTTGGCGCAACAGCCCGGCCGGCGGCCGGTCGAGGATCGTCGGCCCGATCTGGGTGGCACCGGCCTGCACAATGGACGGCAGGAAGTAGGCCATTCTGGCGATCGTCAGAACGCCCGCGGCGACCAGAAGTCTCGCGGCGCAGCGCATGGGCGGCCGGGTACGCCGGCCACCCAACCGGGGTATCGCGGCGGTGACCGGATAGCACAGAAATCCGATGAGCATCGCGACCACGCCCACGATCGCGACTTGCAGCCAGGCCGACTCGTACCAGTGTGGTGGCTCGACCTCCTGGCGCTTCTGTGGTGCCTCGAATCATCGAGAGTGGGACAAAACCCCCACACTCAGCGGATGGGCGGCAGCTCGCTGATCGATGGGCCGAAAAGACTTTGTATCGATGAGCGGACTTCCCGAACTTTCACCTCAATCCCGAGACGTCAACTGGGTGTGGTTGACAACACAGTGGTGAGCTGTTAAACCGGTTCAATCGTCTATTGAACCGGTTTAATAGGGAGTTCGACATGGTGAACCGGCGGCCCACCATCGCGGATGTCGCCGAGCGTGCGCGCGTCTCGAAGGGTGCGGTGTCGCTGGTCGTGAACGACCGGCCGGGGCTCACTGAGCAGACCCGCGCGCGGATCCTGGCGGCGGTGGACGAGCTCGGCTGGCAACCGAGCCAGCGTGCCAGGGCACTGTCGTACTCGCGTGCGTTCTCGCTCGGTTTTGTGGTTGCCCGGGATCCGGCGCTGCTGCGGTCGGACCCGTTCTTCCCGGCGTTCATCGCGGGCGTCGAGTCCGTGCTGGCGCAGCAGGGTCAGGTGCTGGTTCTGCAGGTCGTCGGCACCGCTCAGGACGAGGTCGCAGGCTATCGAAGGCTCGTACGCGACTCCCGGGTGGACGGTTTTCTGCTGTCCGACCTTCGCCGTGACGACCCGCGGATCCCGCTGCTCAAGGAGTTGGGGCAGCTGGCCGTCACGCTCAACCGGCCGGTCCAGGAGTCCGGCTTTCCGGCGGTGTGCCTGGACGATCGGCCGGGAATCGCGGCGTCGGTCGAACATTTGGCTCAGTTGGGGCATACCCGCATCGCGCACGTGGCCGGGCCGATCGATTTCATGCACGCGCAAGCCCGCCGCGAAGCCTTTCTGGAAACACTGGAAAGACTCGGCATCCCGCCCGGGCCGGTGGTGGTCGCGGACTTCACCGCGGCCGGCGGCGTGGCGGCGACTCGTCGGCTGTTGGCCGATCCGGAGCCGCCGACCGCGATCGTCTACGCCAACGATGTCATGGCTATCGCCGGCATTTCGGCGGCCGCCGAACTCGGCGTCCGTGTCCCGCACCAACTGTCGGTCACCGGGTACGACGACACCGAGTTGGCCGAGTTCGTCCATCCCGCGCTGACCACAGTGCGGGCCGATCCGTTCCGCTGGGGCGAGATCGCTGCCCGTACGCTGCTCGACCTGGTCGAGGGCGGGCGGCCCGCGGACGTGCAGCTCGAGCCGGCCCGGCTGGTGGTGCGCCGGTCGACGGCGGCTCCCGGCTCCCGTCCGCACACCTGAGCACGACCTGGTCGCGGCGTTCCGCGGCCGACGAGCAAACCCGGAGAAATCATGAAAAGCTGGAAACTCGCCGGAATTCTGGCCGCTGTCGCCGCGATCGGGGTTGCCGGCTGTGGTGGCGCAGGACTATCGGCTGCCGACGCGGCCAAGGCGCATGGCCCGATCACGATCTGGTATTCCAACAATGCGGACGAAATCGCGTGGGGCAAGCAAATGGTGGCGGCGTGGAACACCGCGCATCCCGCCGAGAAGGTCACCGCGCAGGAGGTTCCGGCGGGCAAGAGTTCCGAAGAGGTGATTGGCGCCGCGATCACCGCCGGGACCGAACCCTGCCTGATCTTCAACACGTCACCGGCCGCGGTGCCGCAGTTCCAGAAGCAGGCTGGGCTGGTGCCACTCGACGACTTCCCTGGCGCCACCGCCTACATCCAGCAGCGCAGCGGATCGTTGGCTACCCAGTACAAGTCCCCGGACGGAAAGTTCTACCAGCTGCCGTGGAAATCGAACCCGGTGCAGATCTTCTACAACAAGAAGGTCTTCGCCAAGGCAGGCTTGAGCGCGACCAGCCCGAAGCTGGCCACGTACGCCGATTTCCTCGCGGCGGCACAGAAGATCGTCAGCAGCGGCGCCGCCAAGTACGCGATCCTGCCGGCACCCAGCAGTGAGTTCTACCAGTCCTGGTTCGATTTTTATCCGCTGTTCGCGGCAGCCAGCGGCGGCCAGCAGTTGGTCGAGAACGGAAAGGCCCAGTTCAGCTCGGAAACCGGGCTGAAGGTGGCCGAGTTCTGGCGGAGCCTGTACGCGCAGAACCTCGCCGGTAAGGAGACCTATCAGGGTGACGCCTTCGCGGATGGCAAGGCCGGGATGGCGATCGTCGGGCCGTGGGCGATCAAGGTCTACCAGAACAAGGTCGACTGGGGTGTCGTACCAGTACCGACCCCGACCGGTATGCCGGTCAACGCGATCCACACCTTTTCCGACGCCAAAAACGTGGCGATGTACGCGTCCTGCAAGAACCGGGCAACCGCTTGGGACGTATTGAAGTTCGCGACGAGCAAAGACCAGGACGGCAAGTGGTTGTCGCAGACCGGTCAGATGCCGTTGCGGCCCGATCTCGCGCGGCTCTATCCGCAGTATTTCGTCGCGAACCCGCTTTACACCGGATTCGCGGACGCCGCCAGCAGGACCGTCGAGGTCCCCAATGTCGCGAATTCGGTGACCATCTGGCAGACGTTCCGGGACGCGTACTCAAAGTCGGTGATCTTCGGTACGGCCGCGGTGAAGTCCACTTTGGACGGTGCGGCTCAGAAGGTCGACTCGCTGGCCACGAGCGCCTGATGACCACGGCGATCGCGGGTCGGCGGTTGCGGCTGCTCGGCCAGCAGCCCATCGGTGCGGCCTTTGTCGCGCCGTATGCCATTTTCCTGGCGGTGGTGTTCGCTTATCCACTCGTGTTCGCCGTCTACATGTCCTTCCACCGGTATTTCTTCACGGCACCCGGCGCGATCGTGGACCGGCCATTCGTCGGCCTGGCCAACTACTGGACGGTGCTCACAGACCCCGCGGTGGCCCGATCGTTCGGCAATATCGCGGTGTTCCTGGTGATCAACGTGCCGCTGACAGTCGGGTTGTCGCTCGTACTCGCCAGTGCCCTCAACGCCGCCATCCGGTTCCGGACATTTCTTCGGGTCAGCTATTACGTCCCGTACATCACCGCCAGCGTCGCGGTGGTCGGCGTGTGGATGTTCCTGTTCAACTCCGGCGGACTGGTCAACCAGCTGCTGGGTCCGCTGGCGCCGTCGCCGTCCTGGCTGATCAACTCGTCGCTGGCGATGCCGACTATCGCGATCTTCGTGACCTGGAAACAGCTCGGATATTTCATCCTGCTCTACCTGGCGGCCCTGCAGAACGTACCGAACGAACTGTACGAGGCGGCGGATGTGGACGGCGCCGGCCGTACCCGCAAGTTCTGGTCGGTAACGGTGCCAGGCGTGCGACCGGCGACCACGCTCGTCTTCATCCTGGCCATGATCACCGGCGCCAACCTCTTCACCGAGCCCTACCTGCTGACCGGTGGCGGTGGTCCGGACGGTGCGTCCACCTCGCCGGTGTTTTTGATGTATCAAAAGGGTATTGAGCAGGGACAACCCGATGTCGCATCGGCGATCGGTGTGCTGCTTGTCATCGGCGTCCTGATCGTCTCGCTCGCCAGCCGCCGGGTGCTGGAGAGGGGGCAGTGACATGGTCGCCCAATCAGCTCGTACGGTCGCGGTGAAGTCCACAGTGGACAAAACAGCGGACAGGAAGGTCACCGGCCGCCGTGGGCGGTCGAAGTCGTCGCTGCTGCGCCTCGCGGTTCTGCTGCTGGGAGCGCTGGTCTTTCTGTTTCCGTTCTACTACATGCTGGTC
The DNA here is from genome assembly GCF_039530045.1 of Fodinicola feengrottensis. Taxonomy (NCBI): domain Bacteria; kingdom Bacillati; phylum Actinomycetota; class Actinomycetes; order Mycobacteriales; genus Fodinicola; species Fodinicola feengrottensis. The sequence continues at coordinate 30,002 of NZ_BAAANY010000047.1, forward strand.
GGCAGCCTGCAGACCGCGCCGGACAGCTCGGTGGCCGGCGCCTTCCCGCGACTGGACAATCTGACGCTGGACAACTACGCGCAGATCAACGCGGCCATCAGTCTCGGCCGATCGTTGGTGAACTCCGGCATCTTCACCGGTGGGGTGATCCTCTGCACGGTAGTTTTCGGGCTGCTGGCAGGGTACGCGTTGGCGCAGTTGCAGTTTCGAGGCAGGGTGGTGATGTTCAACCTGGTCCTGCTCGTCCAGGTCGTGCCGTTCCAGTTGCTGCTGGTGCCGCTTTACGTGTTGATCGTGCGAAACTACGGTTTGGGTGACAACTACCTGGGCATGATCCTGCCGTTCGCGATCAACTCCGCGGCGGTGTTCATCTTCCGGCAATATTTCCTTCAGCTGCCGAAAGAGATGTTCGAAGCGGCCCGCATCGACGGTGCCGGCGAGCTGTCGATCCTGTGGCGGGTGGCCGTTCCGCTGGTACGTCCGGCCCTGCTGACGGCCGTCCTGATGACCTTTATCGGGCCTTGGAACGAGTTTCTCTGGCCGTTCCTGGTGACCAAGCAGGTCGGCATGCAGCCGTTGGCCGTGTCGCTGGCCAACTACATCAGCACGGTCGCCGCCCGGGCCACCAACCCGTTCGGGGCGATCCTCGCGGGAGCCTGTGTGCTGGCAGCTCCCGCGGTGGCGCTTTTCGTGATTTTCCAGCGCTATTTCGTGTCCACGGACGTTGGGTCAGGGGTGAAGGGTTGAAGCGTGTCAGCGACTGTTGAGACAACTGTTGTCGCAAGCTCCGTGCCGTACAAGCTGACCAGGCTCGGGGTGCTGATGTCACCCGAGCCCGGCACTGAGTTCGAGGTGGAGGGAGTGCTCAACCCCGCCAGCGGCAAAGCGCCGGACGGGACGCTTTACCTGCTGCCCCGGATGGTGGCCGCTGGCAACGTATCCCGGGTCGGGCTGGCCGAAATCGTGCTGACAGCAGGCGTTCCGACCGGTGTCCAGCGGCGTGGCGTGGCGCTTGCTCCGGAAGAGGGTTGGGAACGCGGCATTGGCAACGCCGGAGTAGAGGATCCGCGAACCACCTACTTTCCGCATCTGGGCTTGCATGTGATGACGTACGTCGCGTACGGGCCACTCGGTCCGCGGCTGGCACTGGCGGTCTCGGAGGATGTAGTGCACTGGTGCCGGCTAGGCCCGGTACATTTCCGCTACCAGCCGGGCCTGGACACCGACCTGAACCTGTTTCCCAACAAGGACGCGGTTTTCTTTCCCGAACCGGTGGCCGGCCCGGACGGCGAGCCAGCGTACGCGATGCTGCACCGGCCGATGTGGGACCTGGGCTGGTTCCGTCCGGGTGAAGGCGTGCACCTGCCGGCCGGAGTGACCGACGACCGGCCGGGCATCTGGATCTCGTACGTGCCGGCGACCGAGGTCGAGCGGGACATCGAGGCCCTTGTCGAGCTGCGCGGCCATAAACAGCTGGCGCTGCCGGAATATCCCTACGAACAGCTGAAAATCGGGGCCGGCCCGCCGCCGATCCGGGTCGAGGAAGGCTGGCTGCTCCTGCATCACGGAGTGACCGGCACGATTCCGGACGGCTGGGACCCCCAGACCCAGCAGGTCAGTTATGGCGCGGGAGCGATGATTCTGGATCCGGACGACGTGAGCAGCGTGCTGGCGCGGTCGGCCGAGCCGCTGATGGTGCCCGAACTCGCGGACGAGCGCGCCGGCGCGGTGTCCAATGTGGTCTTTCCGACCGCGATCGAGCGGATCCAAGGCCAGCATTACGTGTTCTACGGGATGGCCGACGCCAAGATCGGCGTCGCACGGCTGGACCGAGTTTCCTAGCTGGAGGTTCCGATGTCCGTACGTCGCAGAACTCTGCTCGCCGCTGGAATGGCCATACCTTTGGTCACTGTCCCCAAGATCTCCACAGCAGAGCCAAAATTGACCAATCTCGGGCACCTCGACTTCCTCTGTGCCGGAGTACAGCCCGCACAACAAACTGGCCACGACACGTACCAGCTCGACAGTGAGCCGGCGATCGGGGTTTTGTGGACCTACGCCGAGCACCAGAGCGACGGTTCCTTCCGGCGGGTCGGCGGCGGTGCGTACGATCCGGTGACTGGCCACTATGGACAGGGTGCCTTCAACACCGATGACATTGCCCGGGCCTGCGTGGTCTATCTCCGTGACTGGCAACAGAACCATACTGCCGCCAGTGGACGAAAGGCGTACCAACTGCTTCGCGGCCTCACCTATCTGCAGACGATTTCTGGCCCGAACGCGGGAAATCCGCTGCTGTGGATGCAGTCCGACGGCGCCCTGACGCCGAGCGCGACACCGCCGGACAGTCCCGATCCGTCCGACTCCGGGCCGTCGTACTGGCTGGCGAGGTCGATCTGGGCACTCGGCGAGGGATATGCGGCTTTCCGTTCCAGTGACCGAAAATTCGCCACCTTCCTGCGGAACCGACTGGACCTGGCGGTGTCCGCGCTGCGGCGTCAGGTGCTGGTCAAGTACGGCGACTGGGAGGTCAGCGACGGAAGGCGGGTTCCCGGCTGGCTGATCAACGGCGCCGCCGACGCCAGTTCCGAGGCTGTGCTCGGACTCGCCGCGTACGTCCACGCTGGCGGCGGGCCAGCCGCGCGTACGGCATTGGCCCAGCTCGCCGAAGGCATCGCCGCTTTGTCAGCCGGGGACGCGAAAACCTGGCCGTACGGAGCGGTCATGCCGGCCGCCAACAGTCGGTCCAGTTGGCATGCCTGGGCCGCGCAGATGCCGACCGCGTTGGCTGTCGCGGCCACCGCACTCGGCCGGCCAGCCCAGCCGGCAACGGCATTGTTGACAACGGCTTTGTTGGCGGCGGCACTGCGCGATGCCGCCGGTTTCACTCCGGCGTTGCTGACCGCGGGTGGTTGCGACAACGGTTGGCTGCCAGCGCCGATCGACCGCAGCCAGATCGCGTACGGCGTGGACGCGCGCCTTCGCGCACTGTTGACGATCGCGGACGCCACCGGTCGCGACGGTTTGCGGCTGCTGGCCACAATCACCGCCGGTTGGTATTTCGGCGCCAACCGAGCCGGCCAACCGATGTACGACCCGGCCACCGGTGTCACTTTCGACGGGCTCGCGCCGGATGGGTCGATCAACCGAAATTCTGGCGCTGAGTCAACGATTCACGGACAACTCTCGATGCTGGCCCTGGACCGGGCCGGGCTCGCTCGGCTGACCAGGGTGGTCAGCCACGACGGGCTCGAGGTCCTGGAAGCAGAGGCAGGACGGATGGCCGGCGGCGCGGCGATCGTCACGGCGGATCCGGCCTATACCGGCGAATATCAGTGGAGCGGCGGCTCGTACGCGACGCTGCCGACGGCCGCAAGCGTGTCCTGGACACTGCCGGCCGGCAATCGGCCGCTGCTCATCCGCCCGATCGTGGAGCTGACCGACCATCCGGGCCGTACGTCATGGCGGGCCGGCAGCGCCGGGGTCGGCGCCATCGACCACGGCACCGGTGGCGCTCAGGGCATCTCGCCGGTGCCGGGCACGCTGTTGCCAGTCTCGCTGGCTCAATCGGTCCCGGCCGGCGCCACGCTCACCGCGGTCTGTTCGACCGGGCCGGTCCGGATCGATGCGTTGCTCGTCGAGCCGGTCGTCGCGACGCTGGTCATGGCAGGACCGGACGCGGCGCTCGCCTTACTGCGCAACGGAGATCAGGTCTCGCATACATGCACGGTCACCATGCCGGACGGTGGACCGGTCGTGATCGAGACGTACGACGACCAGGCCCGACCGTACGGCCGGCAGGTCTCCTCCCACCGGACGGTTCTTGTCGAGGTTCCACCCGGCGGTTTCGGCACTGTCATCCACGGTCGCGATCCCCGCTTCCTGGATGCTCGAAATCCTGGCGTCGCGATCATGAACTCTTCAGGCTGGACGTTATGAGTGCCCCGAAAATTACTGTTGAGTTTGACTCCACGCGGTGGCCACGGGGTGGAGGCTCGGCCACCCAATAAGCTTTGATCGCTGGCGATCATTTGTGGATTTATTGGAATGGATTTGAAAACCCGCCGCGTCCCCTATACCACTTCCCGGCTCAGACGCACCTCTACTGACCTGAGGTGGGATGACATGTCGAAGTTGTTCTTACCGGACGGGTCGTTGGCGGACGCGTACGTCAAGGCTATCTTCACACTTGCCCCATAGGGAAATCACTAGGCGGGTTTATCAGTGGTAGCACGGATACATACGCACCAAGATCTCGCGACAATTCACGTGCATTGTACCGTGCTTACACAAACGGAGTCCTCTAGTGAAAATCCTCCCACGATACGTCAGAATCAGTGCTGCTGTAGTCGCGGTGCTCTTGGCACTCACCCCAGCGTCTTCAGCAGGCGCCTCAACGCACTCGGTGACTCCGCGTTCCCTGGAGTCGCAAAATGTCCAAGGAGGCACCTTCCGAGTGTACGCGAACGCGGCGACCGGCCAGTGCCTCTTTGCCGACGGCGCGGGGAAAGTGTCCACCTCTCCCTGCGATTTCGGTCGGGCCAACTACGGCCAGAAATGGTACTTGACCGACGTCTTTGGTTATGACACCCCTGTTCAAAACATCCTGGGCCTGTGTATTGACAACTTTCAAGAATCCGTACACACGGACGCCTGCAGGAACGACGCGGCTCAGACCTGGACGATGAATGTCGACAGCAGCAGTGGCAACGACCCTGGCACCTGGGTCAACCGCGACACCGGCCGTTGTCTGGAAGCAGATCCGTCCGGTGCGGTGGCCGCCGAATTCTGCCGGAACGGTGACGCGACCCAGAGATGGACTCAAGTGTTCATCGGGGATGTTTCTCGCTTCATGAACGCGGGAAACTCACTGTGTCTTGACACCGACGTCAGCGGATCGGCATTTCTGTCGAGCTGCACCAGCAACAGCTCCCAACTTTGGTACACCGCCACCTATGGCGCGACCTTCGTCAATTTCGCCAGCGGCCGCTGCCTCTCCACCGTCGTCACCTCAGGCGCCGGGCCGGTGTCGACGAGTGCGTGTGGCGACAGCAATAACAACGACCCTCTCCTCGCCTGGACCTATGACACAAACGGCAGAAATATTCCGATCACTTGGAATCCGAGTGGCCGATGCCTAGACGGCACGGACCCGGCACATCTCGTTGTCCAGGACTGTGCACAAGGCAACGAACAGGTATGGCAGGAAAGACTCTGACCTGCGGCGATCGCGCGGATGGTCGCCGCGGACGAGCTCTCGCCGGATCTAGGACATGACCCGCGCCGTGGCACGCATACCTACCACGCGGATACGTCACCACCGTCCTAGAGCGGCTGGTCTGCCAGCTGGCAGACCAGCCGTACGTGAAACCGGTCGGTGGTGGCACACCGGCCCGGTCGAGAACGCGCATCCGCCGCGTCATCGGTTTTGCGGTTCCGGCAACAGGTGCTGAGGTGATTGCAAACTCTTGTGATCCGTGCACAACTCTACGACCTGCACAGAGACCTGCCACGCGGGGCCGCGCCGATCTGGCTAGTCGGATTCTTCTTTGTCCAGACCAAATTCTTTGTCGATCATGTCAAGGATCGTGATCAACGCTAGGGTCTTGCCGGAGTAGTGGTCTACCCGCCGCTGGTCCCTTTTCGCGCGAGCATCCTGCAGCATCTGCGCGGCATCTGTCTTAGCTTGCGCGACCTGCCGGCGCAGTGACAAGACCTGCCCGAGCATGCTCACCGCACGGCCCGATGCGGAGCCGGACGCCTACGCGGCATCGGCGGGGAATCGTCATACGCCCGCGGATTCATCCCCGCAGCCACCAGCACCGCTTCGGCCACCGCGCGCACGTCACACGGCCACAGGTCATCACACGCCCGGCACGACACACGATCGCGTCGTACTCGCGGCTGATGTGCACTCGACAGATCCCGCGCGGTCAACGTCAGCACCGAATCGGCGCGTACCAGAACGACCATGCCCCGATGCCTCCCATGAAAGAGGACGGACTCCAGCTCAGCGCTATGGATGCACGATGGGGATCGGAGCAAACCCATAGCGACTGAGCTGGAGCCCAGTGAACGGCCAGACGGATCCGGGAGCATCACCCCCGCCGCACCCCTCGTGCCACATGTCACGGCGAGAAGCTCAACCGGACCCGTCCGGCCAGCTTTTACCTGTAGGAAGTTAGAAACCCCAGTCTCGGCTGGACCACTGGCGCCGGCGCCAAGAGCGAATCAGGCAGCTGCCCGACCTCGGCCAGGGCCAGTTGCGCGTCCAACCGCTCAATACAGCGGTGGATGAAGCTCGGACCGTCGCCCAGCTGCACCGAATCCCAGACGCCACCACAACACGAGCAGGTACGCGTACCCACCTGGACTCCGTGTGGGCGATGTTGCACCAACACCGACCGGAACACGTCCAAGTCTCCAGGCGGCAACGACTCAGGCCGCGCCGACATGCCCGGTTCCCCAGCAGTCCATACACGTCGTACGCGGCTGCCGAAACGACGACTCAGACATCGGCAATACCCGCAACCGAAAGACCAGCTTCCAGCCACGGCCCTCACATGACCGGCAAACCTCTTCACCTGGCAAGGTGTCCACCTGCCCATCCGCTGGCTTGTCCATGTGACAAGCCTGTTGACTGGCAGCCTGCTATCCCATGGCTCGCTGGCATATGGCATGTAGTCATAGCCAAACGGCCACCGTCACCCGGCGCACGCCTACAATCACTGTGGATAGCGTTTGCGCAGCTACGGGAGGTCAGCGACCGCGTGCCGGGATACGACCCGATCCGACTCCCGCCGGACTTCTGGACGGATCCGGCGGTCCGTCAGGCTCTGCGTGCGCGCGATATCGGCCAACTGTTCAAGATCATGGGCAGCCTTTCGCCCAAGATCTCGCAGACCCGGATCGGTGTGGCTCTGGGAAAGGATCAGGGCCAGATCAGCCGCATGATCAACAAGACCAAGGAAAAGACGCTCGGCGTTCTTATCGACATCGCCAACGGCCTCGACATGCCACAGAGCGCGCGCTACGACCTTTTGCAGGACTTGATAGGCACGCAGCATCAACCCTCGCTCACTCCGTCGAGCGCGGGCGACACTGCACCCGATCTGACCGTCGGTCTGACCTATCCGACCGGCGACGAACCGGACCGCGTCAGCATCGCCGATCTGCTCCGAGTCGACCTCGACGGCAATCCGGGCATCGTTGCCGCCGCTGTCGATCTCGACGCTTGGAAGAACACGTCCATGCAGTGGATGCTGGCTGACACCGACCAGGCCGCACCGGCCGATCTCGGCCGAATCGCTGGCGTTGAAGGGATTCGCCGTACGACCGAGCTTTTCGCGCGGCTAGACAACCAATTCGGCGGAGGCCACGCCCGCCAGGCCCTCGTCCAATACCTGCGCAGCGATGTCTTGCCACTGCTGGACGAGCACCAACCCGGCCCGGTCCGCCGCGACCTGTACCGCGCCACCGCCGAGGCGGTCATGCTGGTCGCGTGGATGTCGTACGACGCAGGCAACCACGGACTTGCGCAGCGATATTTCATCCAGGCAACAAAAATCGCCGACTCAGCCGGAGACCGCGTACTCTCCGCCAGCATCATGGACGCAATGAGCCACCAGGCAACATTCGTCGGTAAGTACACCCAAGCTGCACAACTCGCACAGGCCGCGCAAGCTGGAACCCGAGGCCGCGCCACCGCCACCCTGACCGCCCACTTCTCCCTCATGGAAGCCCGCGCACTCGCCCGGCAGGGCGACGCCACCGGCACTGACCGGGCCATCTCGAAAGCCGTCACTCTCTTTGACAAGCGCAAGCCCGACGACGACCCCGAGTGGATTCGGTACGTCGACGAAGCCGAGCTGGCCGCAGAAATTGGCCATTGCTTCCGCGACCTCGGCCGCCACCAGGACGCCGCCGGCTACCTCCTGCAATCGGTATGCGGAACCAGCGACGAATACCTACGCAGCAACTATTTCGCCACCATGGTGCTGGCTGACGCGCACCTAGCCGCAGGTGACCGCGAACAAGCTCAATCCATAGCACTCAAAGCCATCGATGTAGGTGAACACTTGAAGTCCGCGCGAACCGTCGAGTACCTCCGCGAATTCAGGGCTCGCCTCGCCCTGGCCGGCCCGAGTGTGATGGATCGGAGCTTTATTTCCGCAGCCGAACTACATACTTTATGGCGCCTCGCAGCTCCCGCATAAGCAGTCAAGCCGCGTGATGCTGCTGCCCGAACGTATGCAGTAGAGCCAGCCGAGCCGTCACTGGAGTCCCGCGTTGCTCTGTGTCGTTAGTGACTGTTGGCCCTAGCTTCGGCGTCGTTTGGCCGTACAACTCGTACAAGCAGCCACTACTCAGTCAGAGCGCACAGCTTTAGGCTCCGTCGTCATGGACTGGACTGCGGTAATCCCACCGGTCGTGGGTGCATTTCTCAATGGCGTGATCTCTACTCTGGTCGCGCTCGTAGTGCTCTACAAGACTCGAAAGAGCAACTTCACACTCACAACGATGTCTATCGAGAACTCACGGCAGCTCGCGACAGCGCAGGCTGCTATCAAGGCGGGAGAAGATCTCGATGACGCCCTGTTTGACCTCGTCGAGAGGCTAAACGTCGAGGATCGGCAGAAGACCAAAGAGTGGGTCACGGAAATGAACCACGCATGGAACGAATTCACAAAGATCCGTCGTCGTGTTCTGCCCGCGATTCGGGATAATGATCTGCAGTCCTTCGTTCTCCGGGTAACTGACGCCTGCCTCCCGTATCTGCCGAGGAGTAGCCATCCATTCGACCGTGCCCGCGTTCTACGGAATACGAATGCTGTAGCCACGACACTGGGAAGCGTTTCCCAGGGCGTGCATGACTGGCGCTCAGAGGATGTACTAATCCGGGACGTCCCAGAAACGCTCATTGCGACTCTGAAGACCCAAGCAGTTCTACGGCCGTCGCGACTCGGCCACCCCAACGAAACGGCCTAATACGGATTCCAACCCTTCCGACTCTCACCGTTACGGAGGGACGAGATCCTCATCCGGACCTCATTGGCGAATTTCTCGCTCTCGCCAGCCTTCTGGCTCAGCCAGCTGACCATTAGGTACTCGCGGATTGAGCGCAGGGTTTCATAGCCGGGCCAGGCCATGATGTCGAAGCCGTAGATCTTGGTGAACTCGTCGTACTCGGCTTTGGTGTGCCAGCCAAAGCTGTCGTAGTACATGGCAGTCACGACCAGATCCCATTCGCGGGGGCCGATGGCGAAGCCGTCCAGGTCGAGCAAGATCGGTTGGCGGGATTGGTCGAGAATGACGTTGCCGACGCTGGCGTCACCGTGGATTACTCCAGCGGGTAGAACGAAATCAAGGCCGGCGTACGCCTTCTGCAGCTCTGGCAGTCGCTCGACCAGGTACGCCCGATCTGCCTCGTCAAGTCCGATGGCAGCATCGAGGCGCGGCATCACCCTGGTGAACGGCTCAAGCTGGGGGAGATCGAGACTCGCCGGAGCGTCCAGTGCGTGAAGCTGCTTTACCAGGTGCGCGACATCGGCAGGGGTTCCGTAGTCCTGCCGGTCTGAAATGGACTGCCAGAAGACCACGACACGATTGTCAACGACGACTGGCTGATCAACATGGACTGCGCGGGCGGCCGGATAGCTGACGGACTCCAGCCAGTCAGCAACGCCGATCTCTCGCCGGTAGCTGGCGACATCGGCAGCCGTACGTGCGACGCGCGCGACGATGGCGTCACGAAGGCGGTAGACCGCGTGTGAGCCGAGCCGCAGCAGCTCCGCGCCGTTGGCATCGATGCCGACCGTAGCGGCCGCACTTTCCAGCGTTGCCCGCGTACTTGCTTCCGTGAACTCAGCTCGATCAGCCATGCCAGTCACGCTACCGGGACACCAACCTTGGTCCAGCCGATGTGCGATACCTCGCGCCAAGTCCGGTACGTGCACACGCCCGTTCGCGTCTCGCTGCTGAATTGCTCTGTATTGGATCAAGGGCGCGCTCCGGTCGCCCGGCCCGCCACACCGCCGCTGCGGGCGACGCTGGGCGCCGTCCTCGGACGGCGGCCGCACCGGTCGGCCGGAGTCACGCCGCTCCGCACAGATGCATTCACCACGATCAGCACCAGGCTGAGCTGCCGACCATGCAGTCGAGCTGTCTGTGCTCGGGGGTCCTCGCTGGCCCCCGAAACCCCCTGGCGCCTCCGAGAAGCCCTCGACGTACAGCGGGTACGTGGCACTGGTTGGCCTTCCCTTCGACGCCAAAGGCGACCAGACCGGACTGCCAGGATCTACCGACACCCCCACGGCTGACCCTGGCAGTCCGGCCCGGTAGGTCTGCGACCGCCGACGGGAAGACCAACCAGGACCGCGAGAGGGTGGTGAAAACCCGGTACGGCCGTCGTGCAATTAGCGTGCGATTAGCCCAGGCCAAACAGGGTCTACGCAGGCCGTTCGGGGCCAGCTCGGCCCGGACATGCGAAAGCCCCGGGCGGACCTGCGGTGGAACGTTTGACATGGAAGGTGGTGAGAGTGGCCAGGGGCGGGGTCGAACCGCCGACCTTCCGATTTTCAGTCGGACGCTCGTACCAACTGAGCTACCTGGCCGCGGTGCCGGTCCAGATGCATGACCTGACCGACTGAGCGACCCCGACCGGGCTCGAACCGGCGACCTCCGCCGTGACAGGGCGGCGCGCTAACCAACTGCGCTACGGGGCCTAACTGGTGGTGCCTGCCTATCCTACGACCTCACGGTCGAGTACTCCCAACGGGATTCGAACCCGTGTTACCGCCTTGAAAGGGCGGCGTCCTAGGCCTCTGGACGATGGGAGCGGGACCTCAGCCATGATCGCACATCGGCCTCGACCGAATCTCACCCGCCCAACCAACTCCGTCGGAAGCCACGCCAGCATACGTGATCGCGTACGGGCCGCCGAAACCGGTACGCCGAGGTCCGTCACTCGGCGAGCGCGTAGGCGGCATGATGGCAGTGTGTTCGGGAACAGTGAGGCGCGGCGGCAGGCCGCCGACGCGGCCTTCGACGCGAAGTCGGCGGCCGCGCAGGCCTTCATTTCCATGGACACCACCCAGGACCACGTCGAGGCGCAGGTGCAGTCGTACGCGCAGCTGGACGGGGGTGTCTCCGGCCAGCGGATGCGGGTTGACCTGGGTCCGTTGCTGGCTGCCGCGGAGCAGGCATCGACGGCTTACCTGACGGCGGTCGAGCGGTGTCCGATCGAGCCGGACACGAAGGCGCCGGCGTTGCGGCAGGCCATCGGGGTGTTCTCCGGCGTACGGGATCAGCTGGCCGCGGCGGACGCGAACCTGCAGGCTTTCGAGTCGCGGATCGCGCCGGACCTGTCCCGGTTGGACGCGGCGTTGCAGGACCTCGCCGGGTCGCGGGCGCTGGCCCGGACCGGGCTGGAGAAGGCGCGGATGGCCGTGACAGGTCTCACCGCCGCCGGCTACACCTCGGCGGCGGTGGCGGCCAAGCTCGACGACGTGGAGCGGCGCTGGCGGGAGGTCAGCGCCGGGCCAGGACCCGGGCGCGACGGGCTGGCAGCGGCCGTCCAGGCGGCCAAGGACACCGCGACCGCGGCCGCCGGCGTGCAGTCGGCCGCGGCGGCGTACTTCGCGATGGTGGACGACACCCGCAAGCGGCTGCTCTCCACCGCTACCCGGATGGACGCGGTCGGGCAGCGGATCCCGCTCGCGGTCCAGTCGCTGTCGGACCTGCGACGGCGGTTCGCCCGCGGCTGCTCGGCCGATCTTGAGTACGTGCCGGACGACGCGCGCGAGGGTTTGGATGTGGCTAAGTCGGCGCTGGTCACCGCCGAGCGCTCCGCCAAGCGGGGCGCCTGGGAGGACGCGGCGACCGCGTTGCTGAACGCTCGCCGCCGGCTCGACGCGGCGGAGGCGGGGCTGCGGGCGGTGGACACCAGGGCCCGCGAGTTGGCGGACGTGGTGGCGCATCCGAAGCAGGGTGCCGACCGGGCCTGGTTCCAGGTACGGGACGCGCAGAAGTTCGTGCTGGCCGCGCCGGGTGGCGCGCGGCCCGAAGAAGTGCGCCAGTTGGACGCACTGGTCGCTCGGCTGGAGGCCGCGCCGTCGATGCTCGCCGGCGTCCATCCGGATTACTGGGCCTATTTGCAGGAGACGCGGACGATCTCCACTGAGGCCGACAAAGTCATCGAGCGGGCCAGGCAGCGGCTCTCACCCGCGCGATAGTCCACTGTGGACAGAGGGTGAGTTTTAGTTACTCAGCACGGCCATCGCGACGCGTACGATTTCGGCCACCAATTCCTCCTGGTCGATGCCGCCGTCGGCGATCGTCCACTGGTGCACCATTTCGTTGATCGCGCCGATCAGCCCCAGCGAGCTGAGCCGGTAATCGCGGGGCGGTGCCTCGCCGCGTGCGGCGGCCCGCTCGGCCTCGCCGACCAGCAGGTCGACGTAGTTGTTCCGCCAGCCCATCCGGAACTGCTCAACGGCCTGACTGACCCCGATGACCTCGACATATGCCAGCCGGGCCCAGCGCGGGTCCTCGGCCATGGTCCGTACGTACGCCCGGATCGCCCGCTCCACCCGGGGCCGCATCGACTCCTGCGCGGTGTCGGTCAGTGCGACTCCGATGGCGACCGCAGCTTCTTCCAGGATGCGGCCGTAAAGCGCGATCAACAACGCCTCCCGGCCGGTGAACTCCTCGTAGAAGTTGCGGGTGGAGACTCCGGCTCGTGCACACAGCTTCTCGATCGAGCTGGACGGATATCCGGCGGTGCCGAAAAGCTCCAGGCCGGCCTGCATCAGTCGCTCGCGTCGCTCGGCCTTGCGATCGGAGGCCCGGCGACCGCCGTACGCGCGTGGCCGCGCGGCGTCGGTGTTCACTGCTTCTGAGCTGTTCACTGGTCCAGGTTACGGCACTTGTCGGATTCTCCAAGTCATTGCTCGATAGTACGGTTGACCAATTCCCCTCCCCGACCCGCTCGCATTGTGCAATCTTCGGCGTTATTGCTGGTGAAGGGCGTTGTAAGATAGTTCTTGCGGGCGCGTCGGTCCACAAAGTACAAACCCTCATTGATCTCCGATTGTCATCACCAGCAGGAATTTTATGAGCAAAACCGCCGCGGTCGAAGTCATGGAGACAGCGGCGATGAGGGCGCGGACGTAGGCTGGATATCAGGAGAGAATCGAAGCCGGAAAGAGGCATTTCGAATGGCTGTCGAGATCGATCAGATGACCGGCGCACTCCGCCGGATCGCGCCGCTGTTGGATGTTCGATCAGACGAGTTGCAGATCCGACAAGGGTATTTCGACCTTCTTGTTGACGTGCCAGTGACCTCCACCGGTCGGGCCCAGTCGCTGTGGCTCAATCAAACCGGCGCGGCCGCGTACGATCTCCTGCACCCGATCGCCCGGGCGATCGCGCCGGACACCCGCAGGGTGCCGGAGCGGCTCGACCTGGAGTGGGGTGCCACGGTGCTCGACCTTGGCTGCGGCCCGGCGAACATCACTGTCGGGCTGGCCCGCGCGGTCGGCGAACGCGGTTTGGTGATCGGGCTGGACGTGTCGGAGAAGATGCTGGCGCGGGCGATAGCGCGAACGAGCGAGTCGAACGTTGGATATGTGCGAGCCGACGCCGAGCGGCTGCCGCTGCGGGCCGAGACGGTCGACGCGCTCTGCTGCTCGGTCGTCCTGCAGTTGGTGGAAGACCTGGACGCGGTGTTCGACCACATCGACCGGGTGTTGCGGCCCGGCGGCCGGGTCGCGCTGGCCGCGACGGCGGCCGGTTACGGATTGTCGCGGCAAATAGCGCCGTATGTCGGCAACTTCGCTGGCGCGCACATGTTCGAGCCGGAGGAGATGCCGACTTTGCTGGCTGATCGGGGTTTCACCAACATCAAGACGCGGACGTACGCGATGCTCCAGTTCGTCGACGCTCGTAAACCTCGCTAGCAGCCCCTCGACATCGCGTCCGTACGAGGTCACGCTTGACGTCCGCCAGATTGCGGCAAGGTTTGTACGCAGGAGGTCTCCGTGCGAGGCGATCCTCGCCGGCGCCGGACGTGATCGGCCCGGACGGTCGATCCGGGACGCCAACGACCGGGTGATCGCCACCCTTGGCATGAGCGTGCCGGCGCGTACGGTCAGGGTGGCGGACATTCACGCCGACTTCCTGCCGGCGGTCGTCGCGGCCGCCGCCGAGATCAGCAAGCGGCTGGGCGCCCTGCCAGCCGATGACAACGAAGCCGGCCGATGACGATGAGAGGCAGCCTTCTATGCGTGATGCGGTGATCTGCGAGCCCGTTCGGACCCCGGTCGGGCGTTTTGGCGGAATGTTCCGGGACGTGCCGGCGCTGGAGCTGGCCGCCACCGTGATTGCCGAGCTGGTCCGGCGTACGGGCATCGCTCCGGCCGCCATCGACGACGTGATTTTCGGGCAGTGCTATCCCAACGGCGAGGCGCCGGCGATCGGTCGGGTCGCCGGGCTGGACGCTGGCCTGCCGGTGACCGTGCCGGGTTTACAGCTCGACCGGCGATGCGGCTCGGGTTTGCAGGCCGTCATCGATGCGGCAATGCGCGTACAAACCGGCGCCTGTGACGTTGTTTTGGCCGGTGGAGCGGAAAGTATGAGCCAGGCCGAGTTCTACACCGACCGCATCCGGTGGGGGGTGAAAGGCGGCGGTGTGGAGCTGGTCGACCGGCTGGCCCGCGGACGGGTGACCGCGGGCGGAAAATTCCACCCGGTGCCGGGCGGAATGCTGGAGACCGCCGAAAACCTGCGCCGCGAATACGGCATTGGCCGCGAAGAGCAGGACGAGCTGGCCCTCGGGTCGCACCAGCGGGCGGTCGCCGCCATTGCCGCCGGCCGGTTCGCTGACGAGATCGTACCGATCACCATCCCTGGAAAACGCGGAAAACCTGACCAGGTGCTCGACCGCGACGAGCATCCGCGGGAGGACGCCAGCCTGGAGTCGCTCGCGAAACTACGGCCGGTGATGGTCAAGCAGGACGCCGAATCGACCGTGACGGCCGGAAACGCCAGTGGGCAAAACGATGGTGCCGCGGTTTGTCTGGTGACTACCCCAGAAAAGGCCGCCGAACTCGGTCTGCGCCCGCTCGCTCGGCTGGTCAGCTGGGCCAGCGCCGGGGTGCCGCCGGAGACGATGGGCATCGGTCCCGTACCAGCGACCGAGCGCGCCCTCGGCCGCGCCGGGCTGAAGCTGTCGGATATCGACCTCATCGAGCTCAACGAGGCTTTCGCTGCCCAGGTGCTCGCGGTGACTCGCGAATGGAAATTCACTGAGAAGGATTTCGAGCGTACGAACGTGAACGGCTCCGGGATCTCCCTCGGTCACCCGGTCGGCGCCACCGGCTGCCGGATCCTGGCCACCCTGCTGCGGGAGATGGATCGCCGGGAAGCGCGCTATGGCTTGGAAACGATGTGCATCGGTGGCGGTCAGGGGCTGGCCGCCGTATTCGAACGGGTGGTGTGATGGCAGATCTGAGCGACCTGACCGAGGAGGTCGTACGCAGCTTCGACACCGCTGGGGACAGGTTGCGGACGGTAACTCAGAGCCTGGTCAGGCACTTGCATTCCTTTATCGCCGAAGTTGATCTGACCGAGGCCGAGTGGGCCTACGCGATCGACTTTCTCACCCGTACCGGCCACATCACCGATGACAAACGGCAGGAGTTCATCTTGCTGTCCGATGTCCTGGGCGCCTCCATGGCCACCATCAAGGTCAACCACCCAGCCGGCGGAAAAGTCACCGAATCCACCGTGCTCGGGCCGTTTTTCGTTTCCGACTCACCGGATTTCGTGAACGGCGACGATATTTCCCAGGGTGCCGCCGGTCAGCCCTGTTACGTGAGCGGTGTGGTACGTGACGAGGACGGGAATCTCGTCCCGAATGCGTTCATGGAGGTCTGGCAGGCCGACGAGGACGGCTTTTACGACGTACAGTATCCCGGCCTGGACACGGCCCAGGGTCGTGGCCGGCTGAGCGCGGCCGACGACGGCCGTTTCTGGTTCTGGACCGTCCATCCGGAGGCGTATCCGATCCCCACCGACGGCCCGGTCGGCGAGTTGTTGACCGCGGCCGGCCGCCATCCGATGCGGCCGGCACACATTCATTTCAAGGTGGACGCCGCCGGCTTCGACACTCTGATCACCCACGTTTTCGCGGCAGACAGCAAATACCTGGACTCCGACGCGGTGTTCGGCGTGAAGCGGTCGCTGATCACGCCATTCACCATGCAGAACCCAGGCGTCGCCCCCGACGGGAAAACCATGGATGTTCCCTATTATTTGGTCACTTTCGACATCGTCCTAGCCCGCGCCAGCTAGCCCATCCAGGCCTGGATGGGCCAGCTGGCGCACGCCAAGGACAGCGTCAAAGCCCGAGCTGTTGCAGCCGGATGCTGATCCGGTTGTCGGTGGAGACCACCGGTGCTTCCTTGCTGACCCAGGGGTCGCCGCCGAAATACGTCTTGAAGATCTTCTCCGCCGTACGGGTCGACAGCGCCTGGTTGGACAGTGTCGGGTTCGGCCCGCCGAGGCCGTTGGACAGCGCCGAGTTGTCCGCGATGAAGAGCCGCTTCACGAAACGCGCCTCACCGTTCGCGTCCAGCACCGAGTTGGTGTCCGACGTACCCATCCGCATCGACGACTGGACGTGCAGGATCAGCGGCGCCCAGTCGATCCGGATGACCTTCTTCGCACCTGCTCCGCGCAACAGTTGTACGGCCTTGTTGGCCATGAACTCGCGGTTCGCGAGTGTCCGGGCGGTCCGCTGGCGGCCGTGGAACTCGACCTTCGCGATGGGCCCGTTGGCGTCCGCCGGCAGCGCCGAGCGAACCACTCGGTTCTGCGCTTCCACGTCGTCGTCGGTGATGACCAGTACGTTCAACAGCCGGTCGATGCCGTGGCTCATGATCTCCATGAGCTCCTTGCCGACCGGGCGGCCGGTGGGGCCGTCCCACGAGCCGGTCTTGCCGCGACCGTTGTCGTACCCGCCGCGGACACCGGAGTCGGACAGCATCAACGTGAACGCTTCCAGCGCCGGCGGCAACCCGACGTTCTCCAGGCCACCGTGACCGGGGAAGTCGCACCGGGCCGACGAGCCGACGCCCTTGCTGTTGCCGGTGTAGTCGTCCATCAGGCCGACCACCCAGTCGAAGAAGTGGTCGGTGTAGCCGCGGCCTACCCAGTCGTTCGGGTTCGGCAGGTTGCTGTTCAGCCACAGTCGCGGGTTTTCCGTACAACCACCGGACATCACCACCACCTTGGCGTCCTCGCGGTGCAGGTCGCCGGTGGCGTTGTCCCGCCAGGTCACGCCAGTCGCGGTGGTGACGCCGTTCTTTTCCTCGTAATGCACCTGATTCACGAACGCGTCGGTCATCAGGGTGACCGGCTTGCCGCCCTTGGCCCACACGTCCGCGGTCAGCGCCATCGGCACATAGCTGTTGTCAGTGGAGCGCTTGGCGATCTGGTTCCGCGGCGCGTTCACCGGCTGCATGCAGCCCTGGAAACAGAAACCGCAGAACGTGCAACCGGTCGCCTTGGGATAGACCAGCAGGTCGGTTTTGTTGGTCTTGCCGGCATTGCCGCCCGGCTGCAGGATCGCGTTCTCCTGCGGACGGTAGCCGAAGCCGTGCGCGTCCTTGGTCTTCTGTACGGGCACACCGAGGGTTTCGCAGCCCCGGAAATAGACCTCTTCCTTGGTCCCCATCGCCGCGGTCTGCACCGGCGCGGTCGCCTCGACCCACTCGAAGTAGGGGATCATTTCGTTGTACGAGAACGGGAAGACGTGCTCGGTGTCGTACGCGGCCTTGTCGGCGCCGCCGTATCCCTGGAAAACTCCTGGATACGCCCGCGGGTAGTTCCCGTAATAGTGCTGGGTCGTGCCGCCGACGCCGGAAAGCTGCCAGAGGAACGAGTTCTGGCTGGTTTCCCGGAACCACGCCGGCTTGCTGCGATCACCCGGGCCGAACCGGAGGAACCCGGTCAGCGGGTTGTTCGCGTCGTTCTCGTAATGCGTCCATTCCTTGCGCGGATGGGCATAACGCGGGCCGGCCTCCAACAGCAGGACGTCCAGCCCCTTCGCGGCCAGCTCCTTGGCCACCACCGGGCCGCCCCCGCCGGCACCAATCACGATGACGTCGCGCATCAGCCCTCCACCTTCTTACGGCCCTGGTAATAGCCCTTGAACTCGTCCCAGCCCTCGGCGATCCCGTCGTAGCCGGTGATCGTCCAGCCGACCGGCTTGCCGGTGAGAGTCCTGGTTTGCTTGTTGTAGACGGCATATTCGGTGAACGAGCCGTAGCCGGAGAACTCGATCAGCGCGCCGCCGACGAATTTCAGTACGCCGGACAGCGACTGGTGCAGCGGCTCGGGCAGGTTCACGTCCAGGGCCTGCACCAGATCGGAGTCGGTGCCCTCCAGCAGGCTCATGGTCTTGGCCTTGTCGGCCCAGCTCAGCCGGCTGAACGGAGACACGAACAAGCCGTGCAGCGAGGCCGGGTTGACCTGGGTGGCGAGCAGGTTCAGCGTCATCGCGATGATCAGCGACAACGGCACCGTCTCGTCGGTGGTCAGGATCCGCTTGAGCGCCTCGTCGACGGTGTTCAGCTGCAGCGGGAGCAGCCTGGTCAGGTCGCCGGGCAGCGGGATCTTGTCGTCCGCGACGGCGGTCGCGAGCGCCGCGGCCACCGGACGTACGTACTCGTTCGGCAGCGGTACGAAGTTGTCCAGCGCGCCCATCAGGAAGTCAGGCGTCTTTGCCTGGATGGCGCCGGCGCCGGCGGTCGACACGCCCTGCGCTTTGGAGTACGGGTCGGAGCCGGGCACCACGAAGGTGGTGAGGCCGTTGATCGTGTCGCGGGCCAACTCCTGCAGTGCCGGCCGGAGCAACGCGATGACCGGGTCGATGCCGGCCTGCTTGGTCTCGCCGGAGGCGAACGGCAGGCCGGTCACCGTGGGCACGATGGCCCCGGCGGCCACCGCGGCTCCGAGCACGCCGGCGCGAGCCAGGAAGGCCCGGCGCGTCAGCTGCTTTCTGTGGGTCGTCATTGAACCCTCTCTTCCGGTGCGTACGAGCCACGCGTACGCGGGCAAACCGGGCCGCCGGGGCAGGCGGGTCCGGCGGACCGGCGCGGGGCTTGCGTCGGACCTGAGATGCATATCACTCAAAATCGGCTAATCCCCTAAACCGGACGCCCAGTCTTGGTGTCGGTTTGTTGGGCAGATCGCCCAAGCGGACGCGGGAGCAGCTCCGCAGATGCGGTGTTATCGCAGCTCAAGTGCCGCTAATGCGAGTCGGAGCTGAACCTGTCCGCGTGGGTCGTACATCGGCACCACCAGCAGATCTTCGAGCCGGTGCAGCCGGTTCAGCACGGTGTTGCGGTGGCAGTAGAGGCGTTCGGCGGTGTTGCTGGCCGAGCAGTTCGCGTCCAGCCAGGCCCGCAGGGTGTCGATGAGCATGTCGCTCTCCCGCTGCGGCAGCGCGAACAGTGGGCCGAGCGCGCAGGTGACCAGCCGAGCGGCCAGCTCTGGCGACTCGACCAGCAGGGCCTCCTGTAGGCGGTCGTCCAGGCTCGCGACCTGGGTGGTGCCACGGCGTACGGTCCGCAGCGCCAGCAGCGCGAGCCGATAGCCGGTCGCCACCTCGACCAGGCCGTGCACCCGCGGCGACAGTCCGACCGGGCCGCGGGCGATCCGCTCCAACAGCATGATCAGGCCGGTCAGCGCCGGCTGCGGCACCACCACCAAGCCGGTCAGGGTTTCCGACCGCTGCTGCCACAGCGACCGGATGCCGCGGATCGCCAGCATGTCCCCGGGCGTACGCAGGCTCGGCCGCCCGTCCTCGCTGGCCGCCGCGGTCACCACCACGTAGGTGGCGTCGACCGGCAGATCCAGCGCGTCCGCGGCGGCCCGGGCCACGACAGTGTCCTCGCCGCGGTTCGCCAGCAGGTCGTCGAGCAGCGCGTACCGCCGCTGCTCGTCCGTCCGCAGCAGCTCCAGCTCGGCCCGCCGATACGCGCCGGCCACCTCGGCGGAAACCGAGTCAATCATCGCCCAGACCGTGCTGGCTAGGTCCAACAACGAGTCGCGGTCGATGCCGTCGTCGCGTTTGGCCAGGTCGACCAGCGCTTCCCAAAGCACCCGACCGCCGAGACGGTACGTGGAAAGGACGGTGTCCAGCGGCACCTGCTGCTCGGCGCGCAGCCGGCCGGTCTGCCGGGCGGTGTCGAAGAGGTGGCCGCCCACCGGCTCGCCACTGCCGAGGATGCGCAGCAGCGACGCGAGGTTGTCCTCACAGCACCGGCGCACCTCCTGCCGGGGGAGCCCGGCGGAGTTGTTGGCCGTGTGACTGTCATGGGGAAGATCGGAAAGCAGCTGGTCCGCGAGTTCGTCCACCCGCCGCAGCAGGACGCCAGCCAGCTGGCTGACCTGGTCAAAGCTCGCGGTCCTGGCCGCACTGCCAGTCATGTCGTCACCGTACGGGCAGACCTCGACACACCATAACCACCCAATTGGGCGGGGCCGGCCAGATCTGGGAGGCTGGGCGTACGCACAGCTCGGGCACAGGAAGCCCACAGGCCCGACACATCGGGCGCGGCCAAAATGGGGGCATGTCGATGGTTAATGCCGCGCCAGGCCAACCTGTCACCAACGGCGAGCCGGTCGCCGTGACGCAACCCTCGCGACTGCGGCGGTCCGACGGGGAACCGATCCGGGTTCTCGTGGTCGACGACGAGCAGACGCTGGCTGAGCTGATCTCGATGGCGTTGAGGTACGAGGACTGGGAAGTACGCAGTGCCGGCGACGGTGGCGCGGCCATCCGGGTGGCCCGCGAGTTCCGGCCGGACGTCGTCGTACTCGACGTGATGCTGCCGGACATCGACGGCCTGGAGGTGCTGCGCCGGATGCGCGCCGACACTCCCCGGATTCCGGTGCTGTTCCTGACCGCGAAAGATGCCGTCGAGGACCGGATCGCCGGCCTGACCGCCGGTGGCGACGATTACGTGACCAAGCCGTTCAGTCTGGAGGAAGTCGTGCTCCGGTTGCGCGGGCTGCTGCGCCGGGCACACATCACCGAGGAAACTGACAGCGCCCAGATCGTCGTCGGCGACCTGACCCTGAACGAGGACAGCCGGGAAGTACGCCGGGCCGGCCAACTGGTCAGCCTGACCGCGACCGAGTTCGAGCTGCTGCGGTTCCTGATGCGCAACCCGAAGCGGGTGCTGAGCAAGATGCAGATCCTGGACCGGGTGTGGAATTACGACTTCGGCGGCCAGGCGAATATCGTGGAACTCTATATCTCTTACCTGCGCAAGAAAATCGACGCTGGGCGGCCGCCGATGATCCACACCATGCGCGGCGCGGGCTACGTGCTCAAGCCGGGAGCGGACCAAGGATCGTGACCAGCGCGGCCAAACCCGAAGCCGACCAGACGGTGTCCGGTCAGCTTCGGCGCGCGTTGCACCCGGGTGGTTGGTCGCTGCGCGGCCGGTTGTTGGGCCAGTTGGTCGCATTGGTGGCGGTGGCGTGCGTCGTGATGGGGGTCGTCACCGAGGTCGGCCTGCGGACGTTCCTGCTCGACAAGCTCAACGGTCAGCTCGCTGGCTCGATCCAACGCGTGGACTCGCCGATTGGAGGGGACCAAGGGCAGCTGCCGCTCGGGCCGCCGACTTCGGGACGGCTTCGGTTTTTGGGTGGTGGGGCGGGAACCGCGATCGTCGTGATCGACAACGGGACTGTGACGGACGCGTACACGATCAACCAGCAGAACTATGGAAAACCGGTCAAGCTGCCGCCTGATGCGCTGGCCGCGATGGAGACCGTGCAGGTCGGCAAGCGTCCGAGTACGGTGGATCTCGGCGGGTCGCTCGGCGCTCACCAAGTCATTGCCGTTGCTTCCGACAGGACACCCGGCAGAGTCCTGATTGTCGGACTCTCGGTCGTCGACATCAACAGCACTTTGCTGTCCACCGGGTTGATCATGCTCGGGGTGGCGTTGATCGCGGTGCTGCTGACTGCTTTGGCCGGTGAGCTGATCATTCGCTATACGTTGACCCCGCTGCGAAGAGTAGCGGCGACCGCGAGCCGGGTGGCCGAGTTGCCGTTGGAACGCGGCGAAGTCGCGTTGTCCGTACGAGTGGCGGACCGGGACACCAATCCCCGTACCGAAGTAGGCCAGGTCGGCTCCGCGCTCAACCGGATGTTGGGCCATATAGCCAATGCGCTGGCCGTACGACATGCCAGTGAGATGCGGGTCCGCAAGTTCGTGGCGGACGCGAGCCACGAGTTGCGTACGCCGTTGGCCGCCATTCGCGGTTACGCCGAGCTGACCCGCCGGTCCGGCGACAAGGTGCCGCCGGACATCGCCCGGGCGATGGACCGAGTCGAGTCCGAGTCGATCCGGATGACCGCGCTGGTCGAGGATTTGTTGCTGCTGGCCAGATTGGACGCCGGCCGGCCGCTGCGCCGGCAGCCGGTCGACCTGACCCAGCTGGCCGTCGACTCGGTCAGCGACGCGCATGTGGCCGGGCCGGACCACAAGTGGCGGATCACCGTTCCGGACATACCGGTGATCGTCCCCGGCGACGAGCCGCGGTTGCGGCAGGTGCTCGCGAACCTGCTGGCGAACGCGCGTACGCACACGCCGACCGGGACGACGGTGGAAGTCGCGATCGCCCAGCTGGACACCGGCGAAGTGCGGATCTCGGTCACCGACGACGGCCCCGGCATCCCGCCGAGCCTGTTGCCGGAGGTGTTCGAGCGGTTCGCCCGCGGCGACAGCTCCCGCTCGCGAGCCGCCGGCAGCACCGGGCTGGGCCTGTCGATCGTGGCCGCCGTGGTGACCGCCCACCGCGGCAACGTCACGGTGACCAGCCGGCCGGGCCACACCGAGTTCGCGGTCCACATACCCAGCGAGGACTGACCTAACACCGAAACGGGACCCCTCCCGGCGAAGCTGTGAAATCCTTTCCCGGTGAGCCCGCCGACCGATGAAGCGACCGCGCCGCCTTGGAATTCGCACGGGCTCGCGTACGTGCCTTCGGTACTGGCTCGGCCGGTCATCCTGACGGTGGCGGCCGGGCTGTGGATGGCGCTCGGCGCGGTGGGCGTGGTGCTGGCCCTGTGGTTTGTTGGGCAGTGGTTGCGTACGGGTGGAGACCCGGACTGGCTGCCGTTTTTCATCGGTCTTTTCCTGCTGTCCCTCACCGTTGGGTGTCTGGGATGGGGGTTGCTGCGGGGAATCCCCTGGACCCGAGTCGCCCTGACCTTCGTCGGCGCACCGTTCCTGGTCAGCGGCTGCGGCAGCCTGTTCGCCATCGCGGCGATGGTCCTGATGCACCTGCCACCGAGCGGTGTCTGGCTGGTCCAACGGCCAGATCGGCGGCGGCCGATGGACGAGGACTATTTGAGCGCGTACGACGTGAGGTCCGCCGACTCGCTGCCGGTCAACATCCGCGAGGAGCTGGCCCTACGGGACGAGTGGAAGGCCGGCATCACCGACCGAGCCCGCCACCTGGCCGCCTGGGGGATCGTGTTCGCGGTGGTGGTCGACGGCCAGGACCGGCGATACCAGGTGCTCGGCGCGGACGGCCGCGGCGAGCTGCCGGAGGGCATCGACGGGTCGTTGACCGCGGCCGACATTCACGCGGTCGCACCCGGCGTGATGCACGCGGCGCTGCGGATCGTGGCGCACGTCGAGCGCGAAGCCGCGGTCCGACCGGAGCTGGGACTGCGGGTCGAGGCGATGGCGGCTGGTTCCGGGCTCTGCCCACATTGCCTTCCAACGCTGGAAAATCTGGGTATTGATGTGGAGGAAGTCCGATGACCAGCCGGTTGCACGCGCTCGACGCCAGTCGTTCCCGCCGACTGAGCGCCAGTGGTGCTCGGATGCAGCGAAAGGCGGCCCACGCGGTGGTTGTCCGGGCCGGCGAAGCGACTTCCGCCCACCACCGGCTGGACCTGCTCGCCGCGCTCGAAGCCGGGCAGTACGGCGACGGTCCGCTGCGCTCGGCGATCGACCAAGCCCGCCGGGACGTACGAGCGAACGCCCGTCACGACGAGACGCTCTACCGCCTGGCCTGCGCTTATGGCGCCGCTTGGTGGGCGCTGGACCCGGATCCGGAGGTGGCTTCCCAGCAGGCCGTCTACCTGGCCAGCTTCGCGGTCCCGGACGGCAGCATCGCGCTGGTGCTTGACGACGTGCTGACTGTCGGGGTCACCCACTAGGTTTTCCCGGGTGGACCTTGGATTGGCTGGGAAACGGGCTTTCGTCACCGCGAGCACGGGTGGCATCGGCGCGGCGATCGCCGGCCGGCTGGCCGCGGAAGGCTGCGCGGTGCTGCTGCACGGCCGTGACGCGGCCCGCGCGGGGAAGCTGGCGCGCGAGCTGGGCGGTGGTGCGCAGGCCATTCTCGGGGATCTGAGCAACCCGGTTTCGGCGACGGATGTCTGCACGTATGCGACGGCTTGGCGCCCGGACATTCTGGTCGCCAATGCCGGACCTTTTGTTGAACGGGACTGGGAAAGCACGACGCCGGCCGACTGGGCGAGCAGCTTCGAGGGCAACCTGGTCTCGACCGTGCGGGTGGTCCAGGCTGTGCTGCCAAGCATGCGCCAGCGCGGCTGGGGCCGGGTGATCACCATCGGCAGCCGGGCCGCGGTGAGCCCGTTGGAGAACATGGTCGACTACTCGGCGGCCAAAGCCGCGCTGGTGAACGCGACCGGGAGCCTCGCGCGGCACCTGAGCGGCACCGGCATCACCGCCAACACGGTCAGCCCCGGGGTCATTCTCACGCCGGGCCTTCGGCGAATGTTCCAGGAGCGGGCCGGCGGCGACGACTGGGAGAAGCTGGCCGCCGCGTACGCGCCGAATCCGGCTGGCCGGCTCGGCACCGGCGACGACATCGCCGCCGCGGTCGCGTTCCTGGCCAGTCCGCTGGCCGGCTATGTCAACGGCACCAACCTGCGAGTCGACGGCGGCCTGCGTTAGGGCGTGCTTGGAGACAAGCGTTAAATCCGCACAGGTCGGACACAGGGCGTCCACATAGCCGGCACAGCCGCCGTCTGGACGCTAGGTAGGCATGACGACCGATGTGTTCCCGGCCGATATCGTCCAGCCCGCGCCGACCACCCAGGCCCGCAGTGACGCGTGGTGGGTACGACCATCGCTGCTGGTCTTGTTGGTAGGCACGGCTTTCCTCTATCTGTGGGGCCTCGGTGCATCCGGCTGGGCGAACTCCTTCTATTCGGCCGCCGTGCAGGCCGGTACGCAGAGCTGGGAGGCGTTCTTCTTCGGCTCGTCGGACGCGGCCAACGCGATCACGGTGGACAAGTCGCCGCTGGCACTGTGGCCGATGGTGATCGCGGCCCGGATCTTCGGGGTCAGTTCCTGGAGCATTTTGGTTCCGCAGGCGCTGGAAGGGATTGCCTGCGTTGGTTTGCTTTATGCGACCGTACGCCGGTGGTTCGGCCCAGCGGCCGGGCTGCTCGCCGGAGCGGCGCTGGCGGTGACCCCGGTCGCGGTTTTGATGTTCCGCTTCAACAATCCAGACGCGCTGCTGGTGCTTTTGCTGGTGGCTGGCGCGTACGCGTGCACCCGGGCGGTCGAGAGCGGGCACACCAAATGGCTGCTGCTGGCCGGATCGTGCGTTGGTTTTGGCTTCCTGGCAAAGATGTTGCAGGCGCTGCTGGTGGTACCCGCCTTTGGTCTGGTCTATCTCGTGGCGGCGCCGACACCGTTGCGTAAACGGATCTGGCAGTTGTTGCTGGCCGGCCTGGCGATGGTCGGGTCCGCCGGTTGGTGGCTCGCGATCGTCCAGCTGTGGCCGGCCGCGGACCGGCCGTACATCGGTGGCTCGCAGACCAACAGCATCCTGGAACTTGCCTTGGGCTACAACGGTTTCGGTCGGCTGACCGGTGACGAAACCGGCGGGTTGGGCAACCTGAACCAGGACGCCGGGCTGTTTCGGCTGTTCGGCTCGGAAATGGGTGGCCAGATCTCGTGGCTGCTGCCGGCCGCGTTGTTGCTGCTGGTTGCTTTGCTGTGGGTGAGCGGAAAAGCGCCGCGGACCGACCGTACTCGTGCGGCCGTTTTGTTGTGGGGTGGCTGGTTGTTGGTCACCGGCCTGGTTTTCAGCTTCTCCCAGGGCATCATCCACCCGTATTACACGGTGGCCCTGGCGCCCGCGATCGCCGCGCTGATCGGCATCGGCGCGGTGATTTTCTGGCGTCAGCGCGAACAACTCGACGCGCGGCTGGTGTTGGCCGCGGTGGTCGGGGTGACCGCGATCTGGTCGTTTTCGTTGCTGTCCGAGGCCAGCGACTGGCAGCCGTGGTTGCGGTATGCGGTGGTGGTGGCTGGGGTGGTGGCGATGATCGCGCTGGCGACCAGCAATCGCGCGGTGCGCTGGCTGGTCGCCGCCGGGGCCGCGGTGGCGGTGGTCGCGATGGTCGGCGGCTCCGCCGGCTATGCCGTACAAACCGCCGCGACTGTCCACAGTGGAGCGATCCCGTCCGCCGGCCCGGCCAGTGCCGGCGGCGGCAGGTTCCGGGGTGCTCCGGGAGGTACGAGCAATAACCCGCCTGCTGGGAGCGCTGGCCAGCCGGGGGCGCCCACCTTGGGCAATCGGCCGTCCGGGGCCGTCGCTGGCGGCCCGGGTGGGTTCGGTGGCGGCGCTGGCGGTAGACGGGGTGGTCTCGGTGGCGGCGGTGCGGGTGGCGGGCTGCTCGACGCTGGTACCCCGCCGGCGGCCGTCACGGCGCTGCTGAAGCAGAACAGCGGCTCGTACACGTGGGCGGCCGCGGTGGTCATGTCGAACAGCGCGGCCGGCTATCAGCTGGCCAGCGGCCTGCCGGTGATGGCGGTGGGCGGTTTCAACGGCACCGATCCGGCGCCGACGCTCGCCCAGTTCCAGGCCGAGGTGGCCGCGCACAAGATCCACTACTTCATTGGTTCGGGCGGTGGTTTTGGTAGCGGTGGTTTTGGTGGCAGGGCCGCGTCCGGCGGCGGCAGCGACGCGGCGCAGCAGATCGCCACTTGGGTGGCGGCGCACTACAAGGCGCAGACCGTTGGCGGCGTGACGCTCTACGACCTGTCATGAATTTACCAAGTAATGGCAAGGAAAGCCTCGCCAGGAGCGCCAAAGGTAGCGTTTTGGTAACCGGGATGAAACGGATGAAGGCACTCATAGGTGATTCACAGCCGCACCATATGGGGGCCATAGCCGCGAACCAGATCGTCAAAGGCATGACGACGACATCCTCATCCCAGCCGGCCGGCGCCAGAATACTGGCGCTGGACCCGGCGGGACCCGTCCTGGACGTGGTCATCCCGGTCTATAACGAGCAGGTCGACCTGGGGCCGTCGGTGCACCGGCTGCATGGCTACCTGGCGGCGAACTTCCCCTACCCGTACCGGATCACCATCGTGGATAACGCGAGCACCGACCGGACCCCGACGGTCGCGGCGGCGCTGGACGACCAGTACGCCGAGGTGGCCTTCCTGCGGCTGGTGGAGAAGGGCCGCGGCCGGGCACTGAAGGCGGCCTGGACCCAGTCGGACGCGGCCGTGCTGGCGTACATGGACGTGGACCTGTCCACCGATCTCGCCGCTCTGCTGCCGCTGGTGGCACCGCTGATCACCGGCCATTCGGACCTCGCCATCGGTACCCGGCTGGCCGGCGGATCGCGGGTGGTCCGCGGCCCGAAGCGGGAGTTCATTTCCCGCTCGTACAACCTCATTCTGCGCGGTGCGCTCGGCGCCCGGTTTTCCGATGCGCAGTGCGGATTCAAGGCCATTCGGGCCGATGTCGCCGAGCATTTGCTGCCGATGGTGCAGGACACCGGCTGGTTTTTCGACACCGAGCTGCTGGTGCTCGCGCAGCGGGCCGGGTTGCGGACCCACGAGGTCCCGGTGGACTGGGTGGACGACCCGGACAGCCGGGTCGACATCGTGTCCACCGCGGTCGCCGACCTCAAAGGCGTCTGGCGGGTCGGTCGTGGCCTCGCCACCGGCGCGATCCCGGTCAGCCAGGTCTACCGGCAGCTCGGCCGGGCACCGCTGGAACAGCCACCGACGAACGTGTCGGCCGGATTTTTCCGCCAGGTCGTACGATTCTGCGGGATCGGCGTCGCCAGCACGGCCGCCTACGCGGTGCTCTACATCCTGCTTCGTACGGTCATCGGCGCACAGGGTGCGAACCTGCTGGCCCTGCTGATCACCGCGGTCGCCAACACGGCCGCCAACCGCCGGCTCACTTTCGGTATTCGTGGCGCCCAGGGCGCCGGACTGCATCAGCTGCAGGGACTCTTTGTTTTCGCGCTGGGCCTGGCATTGACCAGCGGCAGCCTTTTCGTCCTGCACCAGTTGGTCGCCGAGCCGGTCCGCTGGCTGGAGCTGGGGGTGCTGGTAGTGGCGAACCTGGTGGCGACGATGCTGCGGTTCGTACTGCTCCGTGGTTGGGTTTTCAAGACTGGCAAAGCGATTCAGGAGATTAAGTGACGACAGTGGAAAGAGCCCGCGCGGGGTGGCGCGGGCCCGCCGAACAGCCGGTCTGGATCAGGCCGGCTGTTGCCGTGTTGCTGGCCGTGACGGCCATTCTCTATCTGTGGAATCTGGGTGCGTCCGGCAACGCGAACGATTTCTATGCCGCCGCTGTGCAGGCCGGCACCCAGAGCTGGAAGGCGATGTTTTTCGGTGCGCTGGATCCACAGAACTTCATCACGGTCGACAAGCCGCCGGCGGCCTTCTGGATTATGGCGTTGTCCGGCCGGATCTTCGGCTTCAGCAGCTGGAGCATGCTGGTCCCGCAGGCATTAGAAGGAGTCGCCGCTGTTTTTCTCTTGTACGCGGCGGTGAAACGATGGGCCGGGCCGGTGGCCGGGCTGATCGCCGGCGCGATCTTCGCGCTCACCCCGGTCGCCGTGTTGATGTTCAAGTTCAACAACCCGGACGCTTTCCTGACGCTGTTGGTGGTGGCCGCTGGCTACTGTGTCGTACGAGCAATGGAGAAGGGCAGCACCTACTGGCTGCTGCTGGCTGGAACCGCGGTGGGTTTTGGCTTCCTGGCGAAGATGTTGCAGGCCTTCCTGGTCGTGCCGGCCTTCGGTCTGGTCTACCTGGTGGCCGCGCCGACCGGGCTGTGGCGGCGGATCTGGCAGCTGCTCGCGGCCGGTGGCGCGATCGTGGTGGCGGCCGGCTGGTGGCTGCTGATCGTCGCGCTGGTGCCGGCGTCGCAGCGGCCGTATGTCGGTGGCTCCACTAACAACACTCCGTTGGAGCTCGCTTTTGGCTACAACGGCCTGGAACGAATCTTCGGCGGTGAGCACGGCGGGCCCGGTGGTGGTGCTGGTGGGGTGCCGGCCCGGATCGCTCAGGAATTCGGCCAAGCAGCTGGTCGGCAGGGTGCCGCTGCTGGCGGTTTTGGTGGCGGCGGCGGATCTGGAGGTGGTGCTTTTGGTGGCTTTGGTGGTGCGACTGGCATTACCCGACTCTTCAGTGACAGCTTTGGGACCCAGGTCTCCTGGCTGCTGCCGGCCGCACTGATCGGGCTCGCTGCCGTGCTGTGGCTGACGTGGCGCGCGCCGCGTACCGATCTGGTCCGAGCCGGGTTGCTGCTGTGGGGCGGCTGGATGCTGGTAAGCGGGGTGGTTTTCAGTTACATGCAAGGCATTATCCACCCGTACTACACCATTGAGATGGCGCCGGGCATCGCCGCCACAGCGGGCATGACGGTGGTTTATCTGTGGCGTCGAAGGGCGGAATGGATCCCGCGGATCGTTTTGGCAGGGATGTCAGTAGTCACCGGCGGTTGGGCGTATGTGCTGATCAACCGGACGAACTGGGCTCCGGCACTGGCCTACATCGCTGCCGTCGCTGGAATTCTGGCCGCGATGGCCCTCCTGCTCGGGCTGGCCGGGAGGCGTTGGCTGGTGATCGGTGCAGTGGCTCTCGCGGTGGTCACGGCCTTCACCGGCACTGCCGCGTACGCGGGGCAGACGGCAGTCACCGCGCACACCGGCGGGAGCCCGACCGCTGGGCCGGGCGGCGGCGGTTTCGGTGGTGGCTTCCCGGGTAATGGGGGAGGTCCTGCCGGTGGTTTCGCTGATCGCCGGGTCCAGCGACCCGGCGCCGGACAGCCCGCTGCTGGCGCCGGACTTGGCGATCGCGGGGGCACCACTAACAGTGCGTTGGTGAAGTTGTTGCAGGCCAGTAAAACCCGTTGGGCAGCGGCGACGGTGGGGTCGCAGGAGGCGGCTCCGCTGGAGCTCTCCAGCAAGGCTGCGGTGATGGCGATCGGTGGTTTCTCCGGTGGGGATCCAGCGCCCACCCTGGCCCAGTTCCAGCAGTACGTCACCCAAAACGAGGTGCATTACTACATCCCCAGCAATCGTGGTGGTGGACCCGCTGGACCTGGTGCCCCGGCTAGCGCGGCCGCGAGCCGGGCCGGAGGCAGCGGTTTCGCGGGCTTCGGGCGAGGAAACCCGGCGATCACCTCCTGGGTTACCGCCCATTTCAAACCACTAACCGTCGGCGGGGAAACCGTCTACGACCTAACCCAACCCGCTCCATAACCGCCGCGCCCGCACTCGACGTTGAGTGTGGGACAAAACCCCACACTCAACGTCGAGTGCGGGCTTTTATCCCACACTCGACGCGACCCAGCCCGCTCACGTCACCCACGCGGGACCCAGCCCGCTCACCTCACCCCGCGCGGAACCGCAACTTTTCACCCAAAGTTGGTCAACTTCCGACGGTCCCAGCCCCGTTCGGCGCCATCGGCCGGCAGGCCGATTGTCGCCCCTCCGGCAGGGGCGTCGCTCTTTGGAGGCCCCGCGCTTTTTGCGGGGCCTCCAAAGAGCGACTCTCGTAGCCGTAGTCGACGGCGCCCGCGCCGAAGGCGCCAGAAATATCGGGGGCATCGGCAGTAGGCACGGAAAACCCTACCTCGACACCGGTCTTTGGTGTCGAGGTAGGGTTTTCCGTGCCTGGTAGACGAGGCATCCACACCCTCGTGGACACTGCTCTTAACCCGGGCGCTGGCTTTCGCGGTGGACACTGCTCTTAACCCGGG
>NZ_BAAANY010000048.1:0-20832 GCF_039530045.1 Fodinicola feengrottensis
GGGCGGCGCAGGGAAACGGACCGGTGGCCACATCGGCACCGCGCCCTGTGCCGACCCTACTGATCGGATCCAAGCAAAAGGCATCAAGTCGAGCACGCTCACCAAGCGCCAGTACGAGGCCAACCGCGGTGCCATGAACCGTCGCAAGTGGAATTACGAGCCACCGCCGTCAGGACCATCCCACGGCCAAGGAGGCCCCAAACCATGATCACCAACCGCATGGAGTTGCTGTCTGTAGAGGTATGGCGCCAGTTGGCGGCCGCCAGCGCACAGGCTCAACGCGCCGTGGCGGCACAGATGCTAGAGATGGCAACCATCACCGGCGGGGCTTTCGACGGCTTACCGGAAATCCGCGCCGCGCTGATGGCTGGTGCGTATGGCGACTCTGGGCTGCGTACTTGGGTGAAGCAGGTGCGTGACAAGTTCACCGCGGACGAACTGGATGCCGAGCAGCTCGACGATGACAAGGCTGCTGCCGACAAAGCTTGGGCTGCTGCTCGGCTATACGAGACGGCGTACTACACCCTAGACGCCGACGCAGCAAAGGCCGCTGGTGAGGCGGCCTACCAGGTAGCACAGCTGGTAGAGGATGCCGATGTTTTGGCGACAGTCCAACGGGTTATCGCTGCTCAGACTTAGTCTCAGCAGCAGTGACGGGCGCGAAAACCAAGCGCATTTTCAGGTCATGGGTACCGCATGAGCCGAGATCACGCCAAGGGCGATACGGCCGACAGGCTGTGTGCAACGAGCGCGAGGGCCGCTGCTGCTGTACGGACACCGAGAGAGGCACACGAGCCCGAGAGCTCCAGCCGTACGGATCGGATTCGCTTCACCCAGATCGCCCTGCCGGCTGGTAGCCGGTATCGCGTGCGCGGTCGCGCTAGGCGACACCCCGGACGGGGCCAAGGCTTCACACCAGGCGGTCCTGCGTCTGGAGGCCTCGATCAGATCAGCCTGAGACCCGCTTGTTGTCGCCAGGGACGAGTTGCTCGTTCCTCGTGACCAGATGGGAACACTGTCTCCATGACCGCGTCAGCGCGGTGTCAGGATGGCGTCAGGGCAGACGCAGACAGTAGCTGCATGAACAAAAACAGCACGTCCTCGACCCATGCGAAGTGGACCGGAATGGTGCCGGTCGACGATACGGCCCTGGCCGTCACTGACACTGGTGGTTCCGGTATCCCGGTGGTTTACCTCAATGGTCAGTTCGCCACTCAAGGGTATTGGCGGCGGGTTATCGCTGAACTGGGGACGGGTTGTCGGCACATCACCTACGACGAGCGGGCCCGCGGCAAATCGGAGCGATCGGCGGACTATTCCTTTGCGGGCGCCGTCCGCGATGTCGATACCGTTCTCGCGGCCAGAGGTGTGGACCGGCCACTGGTGGTGGGCTGGTCCTACGGAGCGTACGTAGCGGCGCATTGGGCCAGCCGGAACCCGGACCGGACCCTTGGCGCGGTCCTCGTTGACGGCGCGTACCCATATGACTGGCTCGACGAGGCCATGGAGCAGCGGATCCGGACGCTGTTTCGGCGGTTGAACTGGTTCATGCCGCTGCTGCGTCCGACCGGCCTTACTCCCCGGATGACCGCCGAACAGCAGGCCGACAGCAACATCGAGCTCGGCGTGATCTCCCGCGAGCATGAGCTGGCCCCCGTGCTGGACGACATCACCGTCCCCGTGCGGTATGTCGTTGCTTCGGGGACGTCCTTCGGGAGCCGCGGTGATGAGCAGGAACGGATACGCACCAGCCTCGCTGGGGTGATCGCCCGCAACCCGCACGTCCAGATGACCGCGAAGGTCCCCAGCAGTCATGGTGCGATCCTGAAAAAGGCTTCCCCGGCCATCGCCGCGGCCGTACGCGAGGTCGTCGCCCTCGATCCGCCGACGTAAGCCTCGGCGAGCGGCCCACTATTCAGTGTTGCTATCTACCGGTAGTCGGCGCTACTATCTACCAGTAGTCAGTGTCACTGAGTAGAAGGGCGGACCTCCATGGGCAAGCAGGCGACGGAGATCCTCAAAGGCACGTTGGAGGGCGTTGTTCTCGCGATCCTGTCCGACCGGTCCGCGTACGGCTACGAAATCACGGCGTGGCTGCGGGACCAGGGCTTTTCCGACATCGCCGAGGGCACCATCTACGCGCTGCTGGTCCGGGTTGAGCGGCAGGGACTCGTCGATGTGGAGAAGGTTCCGTCCGAGAAGGGTCCGCCGCGCAAGGTGTATTCCCTCAACGCCGCGGGACGGGACTACCTCCAAGAGTTCTGGAGGACCTGGGACTTCCTCGCAGAACGACTCGAACAACTCCGAGAAAAAGGCAAATGACCATGTCCAACGCACAAGAGAACCATCTGATGCCGACACCGCAGACGCCGGTGATCCAGGTGCGGAACCTGACGAAGTCGTACGGGAAGCTGCCAGTGCTGCACGGCGTGGACTTCGAGGTCGCGCGCGGCAGCATCTTCGCGCTGCTCGGCTCGAACGGCGCGGGCAAGACCACCATCGTGAACATCCTGTCCACCCTGTTGCGAGCCGACACCGGCACAGCCGTTGTCAACGGCTTCGACGTCGCCCGCAAGCCCGCGGACGTACGGAAGTCGATCAGCCTCACCGGGCAGTTCGCGGCTGTCGACGAAATCCTTAGCGGGCGCGAAAACCTCGTACTGGTGGCCCGGTTGCGGCATGTCGGCAAGCCTGGTTCGGTCGCGGACAACCTGCTGAGACGTTTCTCGTTGACCGACGCGGCCGCGCGCAAGGTCGCGACATACTCCGGTGGCATGCGCCGCCGCCTCGACATCGCGATGAGCCTCATCGGGAACCCGCCGGTCATCTTCCTCGACGAGCCGACCACCGGGCTCGACCCGCAGGCACGCATCGAGGTGTGGAATGCCGTCAAGCAACTGTCCGCTGGCGGTACGACGGTGCTGCTGACCACGCAGTACCTCGACGAGGCCGAACAGCTCGCCGACCGGATCGCGATCCTGCACGAGGGTCGGATCATCGTGAACGGCACCCTCGCCGAACTCAAGCGACTGCTACCACCCGCGAAGGTGGAATACGTCGAAAAACAGCCGAGCCTCGAAGACGTCTTCCTCGCCCTCGTCGGCGAAAACCCCAAGGCCGCGGCAGGTGCGAGTGCGAATCGAGAGGGGACCCAACAATGAGCATGCACATCATCGGCGACACCGCTGTCCTGACCGGGCGCTCGCTGAAACACGTCACGCGCAGCATGGACACCATCATCACCACGGCGATCGTTCCGATCGCGATGATGCTGTTGTTCGTGTACGTGTTCGGCGGAGCGATCAGCCATGGGGCCAGCAGCGGTACGTACGTGGGCTACCTGTTGCCGGGCATCCTGCTCATGACGATCGCTTCGGGCATCTCGTACACGGCGTTCCGGCTTTTCACCGACATGACCACCGGGATTTTCGGGCGGTTCCAGTCCATGCCGATCGCACGCTCGGGCGTGCTGTGGTCGCACGTGCTGACCTCGCTGGTAGCCAACATCATCTCGGTCGCGGTGGTCTTCGCCGTCGCGTTCATCATGGGCTTTCGGACCGGCGCGGGAGTGTGGGCATGGCTGGCGGTGGCCGGCATCCTGATCCTGTTCACTCTCGCGTTGACCTGGGTCGCGGTTATCCCCGGCCTCACAGCGAAATCGATCTCCGGTGCGAGCGCGTTCTCCTATCCGCTGATCTTCCTGCCGTTTATCAGTTCGGCGTTCGTACCCACCAGCACCATGCCCGCTCCGGTGCGATGGTTTGCCGACAACCAGCCGGTGACGCCCATCGTCAACACCGTCCGCGACCTGTTCGCGCAGCAGCCGGGCAACAGCGACATCTGGATCGCGCTCGCCTGGATGGTCGGCATCCTCGTTGTCGCCTTCGCGTTCGCCATGGTCATCTATCGCCGCAAGATCACCTAGCTCAAGGAGGGCGAGGAATGAACTTCTGGGAAACCATCACCGGAAGCGACATCACCAGAGAATGGAAAGCATTCGACGTACGGGCCGAGGCATTGCCGGCCGACTACCGGTCGGCATGGGAGCAGATCAGCGCTCATCTTCTTTCGTACTCGGACCTCACCGGCCGCAACCTGACGCCGATTCTCGACGGTGCGCTGGGACTGCTGGAAGAAACGGCGTCCGAGAAGCAAAGCATTCACGAGGTGCTCGGTGACGACATCGAGGGCTTCTGCGCGGCGCTGGCGGGTGGCGAAGGAGCCCGGAACTATCGCGACCGGTGGCGCGAACAGCTGAACAGGAACGTCGCAAGGAAATTGGGAAAGCTAGGAGAATAACGTGGGAATCCAAGACATCATCGAGGGCAAGAAACAGTGGCGGGCGCACCTGGCGCGGGTCAAGGCGCTCCCACCGGACTACCAGATCGTCTACAAGGAGATCCAGAAGTACTTCTTCAAGGTCGGGCCGGTCGAGCTTACTGACGGGACCCTTCTCCCGGGGATCGTCGACTTCTTCGAGGAAGGCGCGGCCGCCGGCAAGGGAGTTCTACAGCTCATCGGCGACGACGTCGCGGCATTCTGCGACGATCTGGTGAAAGACTCGCCCACCTATTCGGACATCTATCAGCAATCCATCAGCGGGAAGCCTGGCACTGCCGAGAAATAGGCACCCGTCGCGCCCGACGCCGGGTGACTACCCACGTCTTTCATGAGGTGAAAAACATGGCCACCAAGGAAATCGCCAGACCGAACCGAGTAGTGGAGAAGCTGCTTGCCGATCGCCATTCTCTTCCACTTTCCATCACGCTCCATCTCGTCCCCGGCGCTCTGATCGTCGCTGTCTACTTTCTTGTCCAACCGGTCGTGAAGGCCCTCGGCTGTCCGTCGTTCGTGAGCTGGGCGATCGCGCTGTGCCTTGTTCTCGGGCCGGTCCTGCTCGGGCTGCTGTGGTTGGGCCGCCAACGCAATGGCCGCCTTTCGCTGCGTGGCGTACTGAAATACCTGGACAAGCCGGTCTCGGGTGGGAAGCTCGTCGCGATCGTCGCCGCTCTGATCGTGTGGTTCGTGGTGGTGTCGACGGTGCTCATATCCCTGGACAACGCCGTTTACCAAGCGTTTTTCACGTGGCTGCCGTTCGATGGCGCGGGCTCAGCGACCGGATACCTCCATGGTTACTCGCGATCGACGGTGATTATCACGTTAGCCGTGTGCCTGCCGCTGACCGGATTTTCCCTGCCGCTCATCGAGGAACTCTAT
Source organism: Fodinicola feengrottensis (assembly GCF_039530045.1). NCBI lineage: Bacteria > Bacillati > Actinomycetota > Actinomycetes > Mycobacteriales > Fodinicola > Fodinicola feengrottensis. The sequence continues at coordinate 5,218 of NZ_BAAANY010000048.1, forward strand.
TTCCGTGGCTTCCTGTTGCCCAGGCTTCCGCAACTGGGCCGGTGGGCGCCGCTGGTCAACACGGTCCTGTTTTCGCTCTACCATTTCTGGTCACCTTGGTCGTTCATTTCCCGGGTGATCTTCTTCCTCCCGGGGCCTTTGCTCGTCTGGTGGAAGAAGGACCTTCGGCTGTCGATCGGAATGCACCCCGGCACGACTCTCGTACTCACGGCAGGCGGCCTCATCGCTCTCATCTTCAACCTAGCGCCAGGTCTCACGTCCTGACCGCACTGGTCGCAAAACCCGACTTTTCGCGGCCTGATCGCCGGTGTCCACCTCAGCCCGCAGGATGGCGATCGCGTCGTCGGGGTCGAGCCCGTCGACCAGTACGCGCAACGTGAGGCCATCGGACAGTGCCAGCAACCGCCGGGCCACCGCACGGGCCTCCACGTTGTCTATGCCGCGCAGGGCCGCTACGTGGGTGGCGCACTCGGTCTCGCCGCCGCGGAGGGCCTCGGCAAGGACCTCGCGGATGCGGCGGTCGGTGATCGCGGTGGCCAGATACGCGTACCAGACGGTGACGCCGATCCGTCCCAGCTCGCTGCGCGGCACCTGCTGGACCAGGACATGCAGCAACCGGTCGCGCGGCGATGAGCTGGCGGTCTCCTCGTACGCTGCGCGGGCCTGCGCGATGAGGCGTTCGAGACCGGCCAGCACGAGCGCCTCGCGGCTGTCGAAATAGTGCTGGATCCGGCCGATCGAGACCTCGGCGGCCTGTGCCACCTCGCGCAGGCTGACTCCTTCGACGCCGTGGGTGGCGATCATCTGCCAGAGCGCGCGGACGATCTCGGAGCGGCGCTGCTCGTGGTCGACGATCTTCGGCATCCAACGAGCTTATCCGGTACGACCGTATTGCGACCTGTTACAATACGAACATATTGCAAAAGCGACCGTAGGAGATGGCTGGAGATGACTGCCGAGACGAAGCAGAAGCGGCGACGTTGGCCTGTGGTGCTCCTGGCCGGGGTTGTCGGGCTCGCCACCGGTGGCCTGGTCACGCTGCTGGCGGCGAGCGGACCTGGCGTCGGACATTTCCGCACGTTGGCAGGACAAAAGGCGTACGTCAGCGCCTATCAAGCGGCAATCGCGACGCTGCCAAAACCGACCCAGGCCCGCGATGTCGCGACCAGCTTCGGCACGGTGCATGCGTACGTCTGGATCAACAGTCATCCCGTCGACGACGTGCCGGTGGTCCTGCTACCGGGCCGTGCCAGTGGTGTGCCGATGTGGGGAACCAACCTGCCGGACTTTGCCGCTCACCGCACCGTTTACGCCTTCGACGCCATCGGTGACAGCGGCCTGTCCACGCAGACCATTCCAATGCGGGACATCGGCGACAGCGCGCAATGGGTCGAGGAGGCGCTGGCCGGTCTCGACCTGGAACGGGTGCACCTGGTCGGCCACTCGCAGGGCGGTGGCCTCGCGGCCACGGTCGCCGTACGCTATCCGGGCCGCATCGCCAGCCTCACCTTGCTGGAACCGATCATGACCCTGGGGATCATCCCAGCCTGGGCCGTGGGGTGGACGACCGTGGCGTCCCTTCCCGGCATGCCGAAGTCGTGGCGTGACCACGCGCTGAACAAGATCGGCGGCGTCAAGGACGGCGAGGTCGACCCCAACGACCCGATGGTCCGGATGATCGCGGCCGGCAGCGAGCACTTCGATTCCAGCAGCCTGCCTACGCCGAACCTACTGACCGACCGCGAGCTGCGGGGGCTGCGCATGCCGGTCTACGTCGCGTTGGCGTCCGACGACTCGCTGTCCGGCGACGGCGCAGCCAAGAAGGCGCAACTGATCCCGCATGCGCAGGTCAGGATCTGGCCGCACACCACACACTCGCTGCCGATGCAGGCCAGTGCCGCGCTGGACGCGGAACTCGAGAATTTCTGGGTCAGGCATCCATAGCCGCGACGGCAAATCGCCGTGCTCCAAGCGCGGACGGTTGTTCGGAGTTTGTCGTTCGCCCCGGCGAAACCGACTCCGAACAACCCAGATCGCCTAGACAGGGACATAGTGCGGTCCCGATTCCGGGAGCCGTGTCCCCGAGACGCGCGGAGGTATCTCCATGAGAACCGGAAGACCATTCCAGCAGGTCGTCGCCGCGGCCGCCGTTGGCATTGCCCTGCTGGCAGGCATGTCGACACCAGCCAGCGCGGCGATCGCCACCAGGGCCGTACCGGCCAGCGTTTCCCAACCAGCGGCGTGCGCGGATCCGTCGTCGGCCTTGGCACGCTGGTGGCTGGACTTCGGATGGCCCCGGAATGGTCCGAGCAACAAGGAGTGGCGGGTCCAAAGCCCAGCCGGCGGAAAATGGGTGTGGATCTGGGGTGGCGAGGACTACCAGAACAGAACAAATCCGAAGCTCCCGCCGGGCACGTACAACTCGTACGACACGACGTTTCTGTCGACGGCGGGCCAGCCGCGACTGTCTGGACGGCTGGTACGGGACGCCTACAACCACACCGTCCGGTACACGGCTGACCACTACGGCAGCTGGTGTGCGATGGGCGTCTACTAGCGGCACACCTGCCGGCGCGAACTTAGTTCTACGTGACGAACTAAGTTCGCGTCGCGGTAGAGTGACCCACATGCCAGCCGACCCCAAGCAGCGTGGCGCGGCCCGCCGTACGAGACCTCACGAAGACCTCGCGCCCCGCAAGAAACCCATCACCGCCGACCGGATCACCGACGCCGCGCTGCAGGTCATAGCGACCGAAGGCTACGACGCGCTGACCATTCGCCGGGTCTCCGCGGTGCTCAACACCGGGCCTTCCTCCTTGTACGCACACATCGTCAGCAAAGAAGACCTCGACGACCTGATCATCGGCCGGCTGCACGCCGAGATCGACCTACCCGAACCCGACCCCGCGACGTGGCGACAGCAGATCCTCGACGTGTACGCACAGTTGCGCGACGTGTACCTGAAATATCCGGGCGTCTCCCACGCCGCACTGGCCGCGGTCTCCACGCATGACCAGACCATGCGACTCGGCGAGGGAATCCTGGCGATCCTGCTCGCCGGCGGCGTCGCACCGCAGCGGGCTGGATGGGCCCGCGACGCACTCACCCTCTACGTCAGCGCGTACGCGTTGGAACGCTCGCTTGTCCAACAACGACAACAAAGCCACGATGACGACTGGGTTCTTAGCCACGAAGAACTCATCGAACGGTTCAGCGCCATAGATGCCGTCCGCTTCCCGAACACCCGCCGCTACGCGGCCGAGCTGACCTCGGGCACCGGGCAGGCTCGATTCGACTTCGCCCTCACCACGATCATCGACAACCTCGCGACGCCCTAGCCGCTTATGGCCGGAGCTAAACGTCCCATCTGCAGCACATTTGGATAAATGTGACGGCCGATCGATAATTCGCCGCCGGCCGTCCATAAAGAATAGCCCGTTGTTCCAGCGTGGATTTCGGCCGATGCTTTTGGCAGCACACCGGAACTGCGTGAAAGGACATTTGTCATGCCCACTACACCTGAACGCGATCTAGAAGGCAAGGTGGCGCTGGTGGTCGGCGGCAGCCGTAACCAGGGCGCCGCCTTCGCGCGGGACATCGCCTCGCGCGGCGCGACAACCGTGATCAGCTTCGCGGGAAACCAGGAAGCGGCCCAACAAACCCTGCTGTTGCTGGAAAAACACGACGTCACCGCCGAGGCGATCCGCTCGGATGCGACGGTGTCCGCCGAGGTCGACGCGCTGTTCGAAGGAATCGTCGCGCAATACGGCAAACTCGACATCGTCGTACACACGCCGGGTGCGGTCATCAAGAAACCACTGGTCGACTTCACCGATGACGACTTCGACCACCTGATCAATCTCAACACCCGCAGCGCGTTCCACACCTTGCGGGCCACCGCCAGGCATATCGCCGACAATGGCCGGTACGTCGTACTGTCCACCACTTTGACCGCGATCATGACCGGCACGTACGGTCTCTACTCCGGCTCAAAAGCCGCCGTCGAGCGGATGGTGTTGGCCGCGGCCAAGGAACTCGGCGACCGCGGCATCACCGTCAACGCCGTCGCGCCCGGCCCGGTCGACGATTCTTTCTACCGTGGAGCCGAAACTCCCGAGTCCATCGCGGCGGCCACCCACCACAGCCCGCAGGGCCGACTGGGTCACCCGGCAGACATCGCACCGGTCGTCGGCTGGCTGATCAGCGACCAGGCCGGCTGGGTATCCGGCCAAACCATACGAGCCAACGGCGCGATGTTCTAGGGCGTGTCTCCTAATTCCAGGTGGATGAGGGTCGAGATCCAAGCGTCGGCTGCCGGCACCGGGCGGTCACCTTCATACCGTTGTTGTATGGGGGTGATCGCCCGGTGCCGGCAGCCGACGCTTGGGCTCGGCCCTCGCCGCCTGGGGTTAGGAGACACGCCCTAGATCTGCTGGGCGGTTTCGTCGACCTCCAGGAGGGCTCGTCCGTAGACCTCTCGGTTGAGGTTGATGTTGACCGAAGCGTGCCGGGTCGCGGCTTCCAGGTCGCGCCACAAACGTTGCAGCGGGTTGGCGTCGGCGAAGGTGCCGGCGCCGCTCACGTTGAGCAGAAGTTCCAGCGCCTCACGCAAGCGCATCGCGGCGTAGGCGGCGTCCATGCGTACGCGGGCCCACGCCGGCATTTCCAGCCGTACGTCCTGTTGGTTGGCGTGGTCCAGGTCGTCGGTGGAACGGAAGATGTGAAACTCGGCCGTGTCGATCAGGTTGGCCGCGTCGGCGATGGCCAGTTGGACACTCGGGGAATCGGCCAGCCGCTGGTACAACGACAGCGACATCGGCTTTTTCTTGGCGGTCTCAAGGACAATCTCGTACGCTGCCTTGGTCAGGCCAAGCATCGGGCCGAGCAGGGTGAGGGCGAGAATGGACGAAAGCGGAGTGCGGTAAAGCGGCTCGTCGGCGCCTGCGCCGGCCAGCAGCGCGGCCCACGACAGAAGATGGTGATCCGGCACGAAAACATCCTGGGCGACCAGCGTGTTGCTTCCGGTGCCACGCATTCCGGCGACCTGCCAGGTGTCCTGGATAGTCAGCTCCGCTATCGGGATCAGGGCGAAGGCCCGGCCGACATTTTTCCCGCTTTCGTCGACAGACGGCACGGCCAACACAGCCCAGTCAGCTTGGTAGCAGCCTGATGCGTAGTGCCATTTCCCGTTGACGACAAACCCGCCGTCGGTCCCGCGGGCGGCAGCGTCAGGCGTCGCCGTACTCAGGCAGATCGTCGTGTCAGGATTCGTCCCCCACAGCTCTTCCCTTACCGCATCGGGGAAACTCGCCGCCACGAACGCACCGCCGGCGAGGATCGTCGTCACCCAAGCGGCCGCCGCACAGCCTTTCCCCAATTCGGTGGTCACGCTCAAATACGACCGCATGGTGCTCCCGTGGCCGCCCACGGACCGTGGCACAGCAAGCCGGAACAGGCCGGCCTCGCGCAGCGCCGTGGCACTACGCGAGGTCAGCCGGCGGTCGGCGTCGGCTTGCGGGGCTTCCTCTCGAAGCAGCGGAACGAGGGTGCGAGCCGTGCTCACCAGGGAATCGGTCATGTCGTCTCTTTCTCTCACGACAATCCTGCGCAGCTGATCGCTGGTCTGTCGAGCCGAGATCGAGGTCGGACCCTGGAGATTGCGCTTTCGGGCGAATCAGGAGCCGGTGTACGCCTCAATATCGTCGACAAACATTCCGGACCCCTTGGGCGTACCGGTTTTCGCGTACGTCAGCCGGACGTATCTGGCCTGCGTCGGACGAAAAGCGAAGTCGTACCAGAGCTGCGACTCGCCATTGGCCGCTGTCAGCTGGCCGCGCGGCACGAACGTACGGCCGTCGGTGCTGGTCGAGACCGAAAGCAGGTCTGGACGGTAGTCGGGATATTCCTCGTACGCGTGTGCGCGTACTTTGCCCACTCGTTGCGCGGAGCCAAGGTCGACGGTGACATTGACGGTCGCCGCCTGCCCAGGAGTGAGCTCATATCCGTACGAACGGCCGTCACCCCAGGGGCCGGCGAGCACGCCGTCGGTGGAATCGTTGCCCTTGTCGGGAAAACGTGCGGACGGAGTGGCCACGGTGCCATCAAGGTAGGTCTTCGTGTACGTTTTGCCACCGGCCAGATTCTGTTGCCCCAGCCAGAAACCGACGACCTGCATGCTGGTGAGCGGGGCCGGGGTGTCCCCCATGACCCGGAGATAGCGCGCTTTCCCATTGATTCCGACGAAGTTCTGGCCGCCGGTCACCGTCGTCGCGTCGGCCCATTCCTTGCCGTCGTACGAGACCTGGACGCGGTAGGTCTTTCCGTCAGCACTCCCCCAATGCAGCAACACGCCGTCCACCTGTGCCTGCCGATGAAGGTCGACCTGAGGTCCCGGCGCGGAAACCAGACCAGTCAGCGGCTTTCCACCGGCCGCGTCCAGAATCAGGGCGCGGACACGCTGCATATAACCCGTGTCGAAGGTGTATTGCCGGCTGCTCTGGGCCAGGCTCGCGGCCAGGTCCTTGGCCAGGCCCGGCTGGGTTTTGCCCAGGATGTTCAGCACTTCCCAGTCCTCGATGCCGTCCCGCAGCGACTCGTAGCGCGGTGACACTTCGACAGTGTCGTTGGCCACGTCCGGCCGGACGATAAAGCCGTCGCCCTTGGTGCTCTGCGAGTCGATGTCATATTGCCAGTTGTTCATCGCCCAGTGCAGATAACCGGTCATGCCTTTGCTGTACGCGTAGTCCATGGTCAGCCGCTGGTCCCACTCCGGCTGGTCAATGAATCGGTTGAGGTAGTCGCCGACCGGGATAACGCAGTTGTAGAGCCAGAGTTCCTTGCCTTTGGCGCGCAGGGCGTCATAGACCTGCGGACTGTTGTCATAGTTGAGCTCCTCGGGGATCATCACGTCCTCCAGCGGAGCCAGGTGTGAGGCAACCGGCTCGTCGAAGGTCGCGTCCCCGATCCGTACGTCCGGCCACTGCGCCCGGATCTTGGTGTTCATCGCCTTCCAGTGCGCCTCGTCGTCGGCCGACTGCGGCTCGTCGGTGATCTGCATCTGGAAGATCGACGCCCAGCCTTTGGCCTGGATATGGGCCTTCAGCGCGGGAATGTACTGCGCGACCCAGCGGTCGGTCACCGCACTGTCGGTCTCCGGGAACGATCGTACGGCCGCGCCGGTCGCCGGGTCCTTGCCGATCACCTCGGTATACCAAGGCGGATTCGGGCCGTGCCGGCCGCTCTGCCAGAAACCCTGTAGCCGCTTCACGCCTCCGTGTTGCATAAACCGCTCAACAACCTGGTCGAACCGACTCCAGTTGAACGAATAGTCGCCGCTCGCATCGACCTTGCTGCCGCCATCGATCAGCAACCGTACGACCGGGACCGAGAGTTCGTTGGTACGATAGCGTTTCATCACTTCGGCGACATTGTCGATCAAGTGCCACCACTGGTCGGAATACCGCGCGAATTTGTAGTAGAGCTGGACAGTGTCGCCGGCGCCTTCGTCATAGGAAATGTTCCCGGTGAACAACTGCCAGAGCACGTTGGTGAAGTCGCCCTGCTGCGACGACGGAATCGTCACGTTCCGTACGTCCGCCGAAATCGGCACGGAATAGTCGCCGCGGTTCGTACGGACTGTCACCCTGCCTCGATAAATGCCGGCGGCGGCGGTGGCCGGCACGTACACCCGCACCCACACCGACTGCGTGGTGTTGGCCGGCACCGAGATCCGGTGATCGTTGAGCAGCCGGTCCGGGAAGTCTCCGGGGCCCGACCGAGTCAGCGGATAGACCTCCTGCGTACCGAAAACCGAGCTGTGGTTGAGATATTCGTAGCCGACGTAGTTGTACGAGACGTTGCTCGCAGCGATCGTTCGACCGCCGGCTCGCAAATCGGAGAACGAGAGCCCGTCGATGCTGAAGGCCCGGTCCATCCGCAGCACAACCTGGCCGGCCTCGTAGTCGTTCTTCGCGGTGTCCAACCGGATCTCGCGGCCCGCGTCAGCCGATGGACCACTGTCCTTGAAAACGCTGGCGTAGGAGGACTCCGTCCACACCGACGCCCGCGCGTCGGCCGCCGCCGGTGCCGTGCCGCCGGCCAGTACGCCCGCGGCCAGCACCAGCCCCGCTCCGCTGGCCACCCATCCCAGAATCCCTCGCCGAGCCATCGCACCTCCACCGCCACCGAGCCGCCGTCGGGTCCATCTTGACGAGCTGTCCGCCTGGGCAGAAGCAAGAGGTGTAGACCAGTGGTCTTAACGCTGGTCTGATCAGCGCAGGTAGCGAAGCCAGAAGACGGCGGCCGCGATCGCGCAGAGGACCGCGCCGGCCCAGGTCAGGATCATCGACAGGGTCGTGCTGGCGAGCGTGAGCGACAGCAGCACCCACACGATCGCCAGCGCGCTGAAGAGGATCGCGTTCAGCAACAGGCGGTTGCGGGCCGGTTCGGGCGTCATTGACGTGATTATTCGCTACGGTTGACCGGGTGCGAGTGGCGACATGGAATGTCAACTCGGTGAAGCGCCGGGTGCCACGGCTGCTGCCGTGGCTGGACCAGCGGCAACCGGACGTGGTTTGCCTGCAGGAGACCAAACTCGCCAACAACGCGTTCACCAAACTGCTGGGCGACGAGCTCAGTGACCGCGGGTACGAGGTCGCGCTCAACGGCGAGGTGCAGTGGAACGGGGTGGCGATCCTGTCCCGTGTCGGCCTGAACGATGTCGTCGTCGGCATCCCCGGCGCGCCCGGTTTTCCCGACCCGGAGGCCCGCGCGGTGGCCGCGACCTGCGCCGGGATCCGGGTGCACTCGTTGTACGTGCCCAACGGCCGGGTGCCGGACTCGGACCACTACCAGTACAAACTGGCTTGGTTGGCGGCGCTGCGGGACATGGTCGGCACCGGGCCTCGGGACGCGATCGTGTGCGGTGACATGAACATCGCGCCGACCGACGCCGATGTTTTCGACCCACTGGCGTACGCCGACGAGACGCACGTGACGGCGCCCGAGCGGGCCGCGCTGGCCGAGTTGCAGGCGCTCGGTCTACATGACGTCGTAAGGGACCGCTGGCCGCACGAGCGCATCTTCACGTATTGGGACTACCGCGGCGGCTTCTTCCAGAAGAACCTCGGCATGCGAATCGACCTGGCGCTGGCCACCGGGCCGGTGGCCGATCGCGTACGGGCCGCGTGGATCGACCGGCTGGCACGAAAAGGCACCGCGCCGAGCGACCACGCGCCGGTCATCGTCGACCTGGACGAGGCGCCGGACGGGGACGCCGGCCCAACGGTGCCGCCCTCGTCCGCGTCGCCACCCCGACCCGGCTCGGTCCGGCTCCCCCAGGCCCGCTAGTGTCCTGCGTCTGAAGTTCGTTGCTTTATTCGGTGATCCAGACGGTGATCTGAGTGCGCCGGAGGATCGTCCTCATACTGGTGGTATGTGGGCGATTCTCCGGTGCTCTCAGTCGCCGTCTGGGCGCCGGAGAAAGTAGCGAACTTCGGGCGCAGGACACTAGAACTCGTAGCGCAGGATCTGGCCAATGGTCCGGAAACCCGGAATGCCGGCGAGCATCTTCATGTTCAGCCGGCCGAGTGCGGACATCTGGTCCAGCCCCAGTTCCATGCTGTTCCGGGATTCTCGGCATTTAAGCCCGTCATGCCAAGCTTCCAACTCGGTCGGGTCGTCGATTCCCCAATGCAGTGACGCGCCGGTCCGCCGGACTGCCGGCACCCATTTCTGCAGTCGTACGCCCAAAGTCCCGTAGCAGTCGAAGAGCAGTTCGCCACCGCGAAAGCGCTCGGTGATCCGCTGGATCAGCCGTTTCCCGTCGTCCTTTGTCAAATACATCGACAGGCCTTCGAAAACAGCCACCGTGGGACGATCCGCCGGGATTTCCTGGAGCCATTCGTCGCTGGTCACCGACGACCGGACCATCCGGTAATCGCCTGCTGGGCTGGGAAGTAGCCGCTCACGGAGCTCGATCACCTCGGGAAAATCGACGTCCACCCACCGCACCGAGGCCGGCGGACTCAGCCGCTGCGCCCGAGTGTCCAGCCCGCACGCGAGATGCAGCACGGTCGCCTCCTGGTTCCTGGCCAGAAAGGCCGCGGCCCAGTCGTCGAGGGTTTTCGCTCGTACGGCCACCCCCACCGCGCTCGTGCGCTTGATGCCGGTTTTCCGGAAGTCGTAGTCAATCCGTTTGACGGCCCGCGCGGCCTCGTCGTCGTGCAGGATGGAGGCGGGCAGCCGGCTGTCCAGGGCACGGCCGTAAAGCGTGGCGAGCATGGTTTCCTGGGCACCGGTCAGGGTGATCTTCTCGCGATCCACCATCGCAGCGTAGCCGAACGAGTGAGGAGAGTCGGGAATGAACGTGCGGAAAAGGCTGATTGTCGCGGCGGTGGCGGCCGTGGTGGCCGCCGGCGGACTGAGCGCGTCGGCGGCGCCGGCGGCGCCTCGACCTCTGCAGTTCACGGTGTCGTTCTCGCCGCAGGTGCGCGACACCGCGGTCGACGGTCGGGTGCTCGTGGTGATCTCCCGCAATGGCGCCACCGCGCCGATCACCCAGACCGACATCGTGGGCGGCGTCCCGTTCTGGGGCCGGAACGTGACCGACCTGCGGCCCGGCCGGCCGGTGTCGATCGGCGACCAACCAGACGTGTACGGCTATCCGCTGTCTTCATTGGACCGCCTGCCGGCCGGCGACTATTACGTGCAGGCATTCCTCAACACGTACGACACCTTTCACCGGGGCGACGGCTCGACCGTACGGCTGCACATGCCGTGCGGGGACGGCCAGGACATGTTCTCCTCTCCCGGCAACCTTTACGGCACCCCGAAACTGTTGCACCTCGATCCACATCACTCCGGCGCGATCGCGCTGACGCTGGACCACGTGATCACGCCGGCGCAGCCCGTCCCCGCTGGCGGCACCTGCCAGCAAGGCAATCCGAGCGACACCGCACACGTGAAATATGTCAAGATCCTCAGCCCCGCGCTGACCACATTCTGGGGACGGCCGATCTACATCGGGGCTAATGTCCTGTTGCCGGCCGGATACGATGACCCGGCGAACGCCGGTGTCCACTACCCGGTCGAATACGCTTTCGGCCACTTCAGCACCGGCGCTCCGCACGGATTCCAGGAGAACGGCGCGAACAGCTTCTCGTCCTGGTGGCTGTCAGCCTCGGCACCACGGTTCATTTCCATTGTGTTCCGTGAGGAAAACCCGTTCTACGACTCCTCTTACGTCGTCGACTCCCCCAACGTCGGGCCGTACGGCACAGCCACCAACCATGAGTTGGTGCCCTACCTGGACGGGCATTTCCGGACGATCGCCCAGCCTTGGGCCCGGGTCACGTCCGGCGGTTCCACCGGCGGCTGGGAATCGCTGGCCAGCGAGGTCTTCTATCCGGATGTTTACGGCGGCGCCTTCTCCGGCTATCCGGACCCGGTCGACTTCCACCGCTACCAGATCGTGAACATCTACTCCGACGCGAACGGCTATTTCGTCCAGAACGAATGGGACCGGGTGGAACGGCCGGACTCGCGGACCGTGGACGGCGAAATCCAGTACACCAACCTGCAGGAAAACCACTACGAACTGGCCCGCGGCGACCACGACCGGTCCGAAGGTGCCTGGGCGGTCTGGGAGGCGGTGTACGGACCGCGCGGGGCAGACGGATATCCCGCGCTGGTGTGGGACAAGAAAACCGGGCAGATCAACCACACCGTCGCGGCCAGCTGGCAAGCCAAGGACATCCGGGCGTACCTGGCTTCGCACTGGTCGACGGTCGGGCCGCTGGTACGCGGGAAAATCTATCTTTACGTCGGCGACACCGACACGTACTACCTCAATGACGCCGTCCAGTTGCTCCAGCAGCAACTCGACGCCGAAACGTCACCGCCGGCGGACGCCACTTTCGTTTACGGCCGAGCAAAACCGCACGGCTGGTCGCCCTACACCACTCAGCAATGGTTCGCCATCTATGCCGCTTACGTGGCCAAGCACGCGCCGCCCGAATCAGCGACAACCCCTTGGCGCGGAAGCGAACCCGCGCCTGCGAGCTCGTCGGACACTCTCGACCAACCCACCAGAAATGGATTTCCCATTCGTTAGCTTTTCGACCTCCCATCCGGTTTGAAGCTAATTATCCTCACAGTATTGCCCGAATATTCACATGACGGAGAAGTCTTCCGCTTTCGCTCCCGAGAGCGCAAAGTATTACCACCGCGATCGCGCTGGCAAGAACACCTCTTCGGGCAACGAGGGAGAACCCCGAAATGTTCAGTTCAATGTGCGCTAAAAACATGTTCACCCAAAGAAGGGTGTGGCTCGCGGCCGCCCTCGCGGCGGCCGTGTGGTTGGCCGCCGGTGCCTCATCGGCGGCCGCCGCGCCACCCACCCATCCCGACGCCGATCACGCCGGCTCGGGCCTGTCCCGTACGAGCCACGGCGTGTCCGCCGCGCCGTACATCGCCCAATCCCCCGCGACCCAGGTTCCGGGCATGGATGTCAGCGCCTGGCAGGGAAACGTCGATTGGCAGACCGCCTGGAACAACGGAGCCAAGTTCGCCTACGTCAAGGCCACCGAGGGCACCGGCTATGTCAGCCCGAACTTCGCCCAGCAGTACAACGGCTCCTACAACGTGGGAATGATCCGCGCCTCGTACCATTTCGCGCGGCCGGATGTCTCCGGCGGCGCGGCCCAGGCGGACTATTTCGTCTCCCATGGCGGCGGCTGGTCCGGCGACGGCAAAACCCTGCCCGGAATGCTGGACATCGAGTGGAACCCGTACGGCGCCGACTGCTACGGCCAGAGCTACGGCTCGATGGTGGCCTGGATCAAGGCTTTCAGCGACGAATACCATGCCCGTACAACCCGGTGGCCGATGATTTACACGGCGACCTCGTGGTGGAGTGAATGCACCGGGAACACCGGTGACTTCTCGTCGACCAACCCGCTGGCGCTGGCCAACTACAACGGCTCGCCCGGCCCGATGCCCTTCAACTGGGGATTCCAGACGATCTGGCAAAGCGCGGACCACGGGACCTTCCCCGGCGACCAGGACTGGTTCAACGGTCCCTACACCCAACTCCAGAAACTGGCCACCGGCTAGTTCAGCTGGGCAATCGCCCACATCGCCCAGTCATATTCGGCCTGGTTCTGGCGCAGCCCGATCTCGTTGAGGATTCGCTGTGCCAGCTGGGTTTCGTCGGGGTCGGCGGGAATCTCGGCCGTTTCCCGGCGGAGCCAGTCGATCGTGGCCGCCGCCGAGTCGGCGTGCGCTCGCAACAGCGGGCGCGCGTCCTCGGCGTCCAATGTGGACAGCAGGAACATCCGCAACAGTGGCTCGCTGCGCACCTGCGGGTCGGCCGGCGGGTTCATCATCCAGTCATGCAGGTCGGTCCGGCCGACCTCGGTGATCGCGTACGTTCGGCGACCGCGCGGCCCCTCCTCGATCACCTCGACGAGCCCGTCGACCGCCATTTTGTTGAGCTCCGGATAGATCTGGCTGTGCCGGGCATGCCAGGCGAACCGCTCCAGCCTGCTCTCGAACATCTTGGTCAGGTCATACCCGCTTGCCGGCCCGTCGTGCAACAGGCCGAGCAACGCGTGCCGCAGCGACATTCGCACCTCCCGGAACCGTTACGTCAAAACTAACATGACAATCTCGACACGTCGCACTCGATGGAAAAAGTGATATCACAATGCTATGCTCCGGCTATCTGATCCACGTACGCCAAGGAGCGCGCGATGAACACTCCGAACCCAGAACAACTGGGACTGCACCTGCCGGCCCCTCAGGTGCGGGAGAAGCTGAAGCCCGGAGCGCCGGGCCTGGTGATGTTCTTCGTCGGCCTGATTCTGCTGCTGGGCGGCCTGGGCCTGTTCGTGCTCGGGCTCGGCGTGGTGGACTCGGCGATCCTGGCCTCGTTCGGCCTCACCTCTTCGGGCTCGAACCTGCTGACCGTCGTCGTTGGCGTGCTCGCGTTCGTCCTGGGCTGGCTGACACTCAAGGGACTCACGTCGGTGGCTCCCGGCGAGGCGCGGGTCCTGCAGCTTTTCGGCCGTTATTCCGGCACCCTGCGGCAGGACGGTCTGCGCTGGGTGAACCCGTTCTTCCAGCTGCGCAAGATCTCCACCCGGATCCGCAACCATGAGACCACCGCACTGAAAGTCAACGACGCCGACGGCAACCCGATCGAAATCGCCGCGGTCGTCGTGTGGCAGGTCGCCGACACCGCGCGAGCGATTTTCGAGGTCGATGACTTCAGCGCTTTCGTCGGCATCCAGACCGAAACCGCGGTCCGGCACATCGCCAACAGCTACCCGTACGACGCGCACAACCCGAACCAGATGTCGTTGCGTGACAACGCGGACGAGATCACCGCGAAACTCTCCTCCGAGGTGGCGGCCAGAGTGGTGGCCGCCGGCGTACGGATCGTCGAATCCCGCATCACTCATTTGGCGTATTCCCCGGAAATCGCCCAGGCGATGCTTCGTCGCCAACAGGCCGGCGCGGTGGTGGCGGCCCGGCAGCAAATCGTGGAAGGCGCGGTGGGCATGGTGAAACTGGCCCTGGACAAGCTGGCCGAGAACAACGTCGTACAACTGGACGAGGAGCGCAAGGCCACCATGGTGTCCAACCTGCTCGTCGTACTCTGCGGCGACCGCGACACCCAACCCGTGGTCAACGCCGGCTCGCTCTACCAGTGAGGTTTTCCCGTGGCGGAACGAAAAAACATCCTGCTACGACTCGACCCGGCGGTCCACGACGCCCTCGCGAAATGGGCCGCCGCCGAGCTCCGCAGCACCAACGCGCAAATCGAGTTCCTGCTCCGGCGGGCCCTGACCGACGCCAACCGAATGCCCCGCGCCACCCCCGAAATCCCCCGCCGAGGCCGTCCCCCCAAGGACTAGCTGCTGGCGCCGATCACCAGCATGGTGAGGGCGGCCGAGACCTGGGTGGTGCCGGTGGCACCGGTTGGGAAAGTGGTACGTGAGGGAGCCCAGCGACACGCCGGCCGCGGCGGCGATTCGACGGTTGGTCAGGCCAGCCACACCCTGCTCGCCCATCACCCGCAGGTTCCTCCCGCCGGCTAGCCTGGCGAGAATGGGACATTCACATTTGACGCTGACGACGGTCAATATCAGCGCACCCGATGCGCGCGAGCTCGCCCAGTTCTACGCGAGACTGCTCAACCGGAATGTCCTGGTCGACGAGCAGGACTGGGTCATGCTCGACGCGCCGGACGGTGGCGTGCGGCTGTCCTTCCAAACCGAGAGCCCGTACGAGCGACCGAGCTGGCCCACCGAGCCATCCAAACAGCAAATGATGATGCACCTGGAGATCCGCGTCGACGACCTCCAGGCCGCCAGCGCCCACGCCCTCGCCTGCGGGTCGACGCTGGCCGACTTCCAACCGCAGGACGACGTACGCGTACACCTCGACCCAGCTGGCCACCCCTTCTGCCTCTGGGTGGCCAGCTGACCGCTCTTTAGAACGGTGGTTCGGTTGGCCAGGTGGTGGGTTTTTCGGGTGGTGGCGGTTGGACGTGTGGTTCGTCCTTGTCGTTCAGGTAAATCGACCCGCGGCGTCCGTTTCTGGTCGGTGGCG
>NZ_BAAANY010000049.1:0-5831 GCF_039530045.1 Fodinicola feengrottensis
AACCCACCTGACCAGGCAAAACACCACCCAAGATCAAACTAGCGAGGAAACTCAGGCTAGGGCCCGCCCCGAGCCATCTAGGTATGCCCTGAACAGGGAAGATACGCATCCGCTCCGGATGCCACTGAGGCCTGTACGGACCAATATTGATCTCACCAGAGCACGAACCACCAAGCCGAGGAGATCGAGATGTTCCTGCACCCGGAGATGCTGTCCGCACTCGCCACCGAACGTCAGCACGAACTGGTCGCCGAGAACGACCGTCGGCACGTTCTGACCGCCGCCCGCCGGATCCGCCGGGCCGACCGCCACCAACGCAAGGCTCATTGAGAAAGGAGGAAACACCATGTTCATGCATCCACAAATGCTGACCGCACTGGCCACCGAGCGGCGTAACGATCTGATCGCCGAGAACAATCGCCGGCACGTACGGTCCGAGGCACGCAAAGCCCGGCGCCTGCACCGCACCCGCTGACGAAGGACAAATACCATGGGCGCCACTGACACGGTTTTTGATCATGGGAAAATCCCGCACTTTCCGAGGAAAGTGCGGGATTTTCCCATGATCAAAAACGAAGTAGGAACCCTCAGATCAGATACTGACCAGCATTTTGCCGGTGTTTTCGCCGCGGAGCATGGCCAGGAAGGCTTCGGGGGCCTGGGCGAGGCCGTCGACGACGGTTTCCCGGTAGCGCAGCTCGCCGCTGGCGATCAGCGGCGCGACCTCGGCGATGAAGGTGTCCTTGAGGCTCGCGTGGTCGTTGACCAGCATGCCACGCATGGTGATCCGCTTGCCGATCATCAGCGCCAGATTTCGCGGCGCGGCGCTGGCTTCGGTGTTGTTGTAGACCGAAATCATGCCGCAGGAGGTGATCCGGCCGTGGACGTTGAGGCGGCTGAGCGCGGCCTCCAGGTGGTCACCGCCCACGTTGTCGAAATAGACGTCGATGCCGTCGGGCGCCGCCGCGGCCAGTTGGTCGGCCACTGGGCCGTCTTTGTAGTTGAAGGCCGCGTCGAATCCGAGTTCGTCGGTCAGGTACGCGACCTTGTCCGCGCTGCCGGCGCTGCCGACAACCCTGGAGGCGCCGCGAATCCGGGCCAGCTGCCCCACCACCTGGCCGACCGCGCCGGCCGCGCTGGAGACGAAGACGGCATCGCCCTGCTGGAATTCCGCTGTTTTCAGCAGTCCCGCGTACGCGGTGAGACCGGGCATTCCGAGGACGCCCAGATATGCGTTTACCGGCGCGACCGTCGGGTCGACCTTGGTGGCGTTCTTGGCATCCAGCAGCGCGTGGCTCCGCCAGCCCAGCCCGTGCAGCACCACATCGCCCGGCCGCAGACTGTCCACAGTGGACGACACGATCTCGCCGACCGCACCGCCGTCCAGCGCCTCGCCGATCGCGAACGGCGGCACGTACGAACGCGTGTCGTTCATTCGGCCGCGCATGTACGGGTCGACCGTCATGACCAGGTTGCGGACGAGGACCTGACCGGGCGCGGGGTCCGGCAGGGTCGCCTGCGCGATCTCGAAGTTCGCCGCGGTCGGCCAGCCGTGCGGGCGGGACGCGAGCCGGACCTCAGTGGCCAGCGTTGTCATGAGAATGCCTCCTGTCGATGTGTACACTGCTAACATACGGAGAGGAAGTAAGCAGTGTCAACATTGCGTGCCGGCTATCACCATGGTGACCTGCGGGCCGCCTGCCTGGCGGCGGCGCTCAGTCTGCTCGAGGAGGGCGACGAGGGCGACCTGTCGCTGCGCGCGGTGGCCCGCCGCGCCGGAGTCTCGCCGACCGCGCCGTACCGGCATTATCCGGACAAAGACGCGCTGCTCGCCGCGTTGGCCATTCACGGCTACCGGGAGTTGCGGGCCGAGTTGCTGGCCGCGGACTCGGCGGCCGCCGAGGGAGACGAGTACGTGGCGATGGCGCAGGCTTACGTGGCGTATGCGGTGGCCCATCCGGCGCTGTTCCGGCTGATGTTCGACCACGCGTGCACACGATCGCATCCGGAGACGACCGCCGCGTCCGCCGCGGTCACCGAGGTGCTCGCCGCGCGAGTGGCGGCCGCCGTGCCGGCAGCGCAACGGCCGGCCTTCATGATCGGCTGCTGGGCGCTCGTGCACGGCCTCGGTTCGCTGCTGTTGAACGGTAAACTCACCCCCAACGGGCCGGACGAGGTCGCTGAACTCACCCGTGCGGTGGTGGCCACTATGCTCGGCTCCAGCGCGCTGCGGCTCTAGTGAACAGTGGTCCATCGTGGACAGTGGGTTAACTCGAGTTGATTTCCAGCGCGCGGTCGTCGACTGGACTGGCCAAAGATCACAGTTGGGAGACAGTGCCCAGACTCGCACCTTAAGCTGTTTAAGGTTTCGTTACGGTCGGGGAAAAGGAGAGGGGACAGCGGCGATGTCGGTCGGTCGGAAAACGGGGCGGACGGTGGCGGCTGCGATGGCCGCGGCCCTGTTGGTGGGCGGCTGCAGCACGCCGGATTCCGGCAGTGCCATCGACGCGCCGGGCGCTCGTGGCGGCACGCTCCAGCTGCTCGGCCAGTCCGATTTCGAACATTACGATCCCGCGCGGCTTTATGTGACCCCGGAAGAACATCTCGCCGTCCTTTATGCGCCGACGCTGACCTCATATGTGAACGCGGCCGGTCTCGCCGGCACCAAGATCGGCGCGGACGCGGCCACCGACACCGGCCAGCACAACAGCGACTTCACCCAGTGGAGTTTCACCGTACGAAAGAACCTGAGATGGCAGGATGGCAAAGACGTCACCTGCGCTGATTTCAAATACGGTGTGGAACGCTCCTTTTCGTCGCTTCTCACCGATGGCCCGCTCTACCAGCGGCAGTATCTGAAGGGCGGCGACACCTATCAGGGGATTTACACCCAACCGCAGGGCCTGCCGTCGGTGACCTGCACCGGTGACACCATCTCGTACCAACTCCGCCAGCCCGTGCCGGAATTCAACTACGCGGTTACCCTCGGCATTTTCGCGGCCGTACGCAAGGACAAAGACACCGGCGTCAAATACGACAACATGCCTTTCTCGTACGGGCCGTACATGTTCTCCGAGCACGTGAAGGACCAGCGGGTGGTGTTCGTCCGCAACCCACACTGGGATCAGAGCATGGACCATATTCGGCGAAATCTGCCGGACAGCATTGTCTTCACCGTCGGCCTGGACGCGTCGGTGATCACCGACCGGCTGATCCACGACAAGGGCACCGACCAGCAGGCCATTCCGTTCGGCAACACCCAGGTGACCGTGCAGCAGGCGCAGCAGGTGTTCAACGACAGTGGCCTGAGCAAGCGGGTGGTCAGCGGATTTGATGGCTTTGTCTGGTATCTCGCGGTCAACACGGCCAAGGTCAAGGACCTCAAATGCCGGCAGGCGTACGAATATGCGATGAACAAGCAGACCTATCTGACGGCCCTGGGTGGCACCCAGTTTGGTACGTACGCGACCACCATGATCACGCCATCGCTTTCCGCTTACCGCAAAATCGACCCGTACGGACTGGCGAACAAGCCGCAGGGCGACCCGGCCCACGCGAAGCAGTTGATCGCCCAGTCGCCGAGCTGCCCGAAAAACATCAAACTCGATTTCATCAACAATGCTTCCGGTGGCCGTACGGCGGCCGCGATCAAGGCGGCCTTCGCCACCGCGGGAATCACCGTCACACCGAATCCCATTGCCCGCAACCAGTTCTACACGACGGTCGGCAAGCCCTCGACCGAGGACGAGCTGGTCTATGCCAGTTGGTCCGCCGACTGGCCGTCCGCCTCGACGGTGATTCCGCCGCTTTTCGATGGTCGGCAGATTGTCCAGAACGGCAACCAGAACTTGGCGCAACTCAACGACCCGGCCATCATTTCGGCAATGGACGCGGCCGCCAAGATCACCGACCCGGCCGCCGCGCAGGCCGCCTGGGCCGCGCTCGACCTGCAGGTGCAACAGCAGGCGGCCACCATTCCCCTGCGCTACAGCAAGGCCGTCTACCTCGTCGGCTCCAAGGTGACCGGTGCCCGCCTGCACTCCCAATACAGCGACATCAGCCTCCTCAACGTCGGCGTCCAGCAGTAACCAGCACTCCGGACGAACAGTCAACAGCCTGCGCTCATGTAGAGAGCCTCGCGTGGCCGGCAGATAGGTAGCAGGCAACGAACAGGAGCGCTGTGTAGCCGCGAGGCAACTCGAAGAGGATGGACTCGTTGACTGTCGAGTGGGAAGCAGGGCGTTGGATCCGAACAAGCATCAAGGGACTTCGGCGAGGCATTCTTGAGGTTGCTACCTCCGCTTCACCACCAATCCGGCCGTAGATTTTGATAGCAACGCTGCGGAGCGAGAGATTCGGATGATCAAAATCCGGCAGAAAGTGTCCGGCTGCCTACGAACCATGACCGGCGCCCGCCAGTTCTGCGCGATCCGCAGCTACCTCGCCACCGCCGCAAAACACGGAAGGCATTTTCTTCGACGCACTCACCCAACTCGCCATGGGCAATCCCTGGATGCCCGAAACCACTTGGCCAGTGACACTGGGTCATCGCGGATCAAGTCGATGCCGGCCTCGATACGGTCTGCGGCTCGGGCCGCTGCCGCAAGATTTTCGTGCGCCTCGCTGGTGAAATCCTGGAGGTGTTCGCCTGGTTGACCGATTTCCCGCCTGACGGCGGGAAATCCAGGAGCGGTAAGCGCGTACGAGTGGATACAGAACTGTCGTAAGTGAGTCAGTTGACTGATCAGCGAGGTCGGCCAACTTGTGCATGTCCAGTTCCAGATCGCCGAGTTCAGGGAGATCGGGGTCTGCTTCAGCGCTTGACGCGTCGGTCGCGGGAATTTCGTAAAAGGGGACTGAACGCGTTGCTACACGTATTGCGCGCATGGGATTGCTCGGCGTCGACTCGGCGTGTGTTGCCGACCCGCTACCAAAGGCGAACTCAGGATGGAATCGGCATGCCATCGCCAGCCGCCGACGCTATGCCTGGTCGTCAAGGTCGCCGCCTCCTATCTTCTCCAGGAAGGTTCCAGCGCACGAGCGCGGTCAGAGGTGTCCCGCGACGAGAACCGGGCACCCAAAGCTGTTAAGGTTCAAGTCTACGGAATTCGTCCTGCTGTACATAGTCAGTTTTGGGAGTCGTCGTGGCTGAACTAATTGCAAAGCCGAAGCGTCTCCTGGACCGAGACCGTGAGTGGTCCCTGTTGCGTGAGTTCCTGTTGGACCCAGCGGTGCAGCTGCGGCAGGCGATCGTGTCCGGCCGGCGGCGCAACGGGAAGTCGTTCCTGCTGGAGGCACTGACTGAAGCCGCAGGGGGGCTCTACTTGACGGCGATACAAGAGGAAGGCAGGGTCCTCGCGCTTCAGCGATTCAGCGAGTTGATCGCTGCCCACGCCGGAGTGCGCCCTGGAGCGCTCCGCCTCGACGGATGGCAGGACGTACTGTCCACCGCTCTCGACGTCGTCAATCGGGCACCAGGCGCATCGCTGCTTGTGATCGACGAGCTGCCGTACTTGTTGCAGCACTCGCCGGAGGTGCCGGGGTTCTTGCAGTTGCTGTACGACCAGTCACAGTTCGGCAAGGCGCCTGGTGGGCGAATCGTGCTGTGCGGGTCCGCGATGAGCATCATGAGTGAGCTGCTGTCGGGCACGAAGCCGCTGCGCGGGAGAGCCGTGCTTGACCTACGGCTGCCGGCGTTCGACTTCCGTACGGCTCGTATCCATTGGGGTGTGGAGGATCCAGCTACGGCGCTACTGGTTGACTCGGTCCTTGAGCCTGTCACGATTTCTGTGTAAGCCGGAGGTGATTGGCTTACTTGTCTTATTATATCA
>NZ_BAAANY010000050.1:0-4027 GCF_039530045.1 Fodinicola feengrottensis
GCGACGCCTGCCATCGCCTCATCCATCACAGCGACTGGGAAGTACGCATCATCGACGGAATCGTCGAATTCATACCGCCAGCGTACAGAGACCCCGAACGAAGACCCATCCGCGGCATTAACCAACTCGCCGCATAGAAAATACACCCGGCCGCCAGGCCCCACCACGCCCGGCGGCCGACAAACTCTGCCCAGCCTCTACTGCCCAGGCAACGCAAGCGCACCGGAGGTCAGCTAAACGCGACGGCCCCAGTAGCTCGTCAGATGCCACGGCGACAACGACGACAATGACGGACAACGACGGACACCGGCGTACGCTGTGGCGCATGCGAAAGTACGTGATCATGGGAGTTCAGGGCTCCGGCAAGGGCACTCAGGGTGCGCTGTTGGCCCACGACTTCGACCTGACCATGATCAGCGTCGGTGACATCTTCCGCTGGCATGTGCAGAACCACACCAAGATCGGTGCGCAGGTTCGCCGGATCATGGCCGCCGGTGAGCTGGTCGGCGACGATCTCGTCGAGGCGGTGGTCCGGGACCGGCTCGGCCAGCACGACTGGAACTACGGGTTCGTCGTCGACGGTTTTCCACGCAACCGCCGGCAGGCCGAGTTTTTCCTGGAAACCTATGACATCGATGGCGTCATCCAGCTGCGGTTGCCGGACGAGGAGGTGCATCGGCGGGTGCTGGCCCGACGGCTGTGCGCCGGCTGCGGCATGGACTACAACTTGATCGCGCACAGCCCCAAAATCGCAGACCGCTGTGATGTCTGCGGGGGCCGGTTGGTCAGTCGTGAGGACGACACGCCGGAGGCGTTGGCCAGCAGGTTGCATGACTACCACACGAAAACCAACCCTGTCCTGGAACTTTTCGCGAACAAGGAGTTCGTCTTCACCGTCGACGCCCGGCCCGACAAGATCACCGTCCAACAGGAGATCCGCGCCCAGCTCGGACTGCCGGCGTACCAAGCCTAAACGCGAAATTCTCCCGGAACAGCGTTCGCACACAACCGCCCCTCGGACAGCCGCAGGGGTCCGACTAACGTCTGTTGTATGCGACCGCTGACACCCGCCCACGGTTCACTGGTCGGGAGGCAAGCAGAGACCCAGTCCATCGATGAGCTGATCGGCGCCGCGCGTGCGAGCCAGGGCGGTGTGCTGGCCGTACGCGGTGAGGCTGGCATCGGCAAGAGCGCGCTGCTGGCGTACGCCCACAGCACGGCGTCTGGTTTCCAGGTGCTGCACGCGTCGGGGTCGGAGTTCGAGTCGGAGCTGCCCTTCGCCGCTCTGCACCAGCTCTGCCGGCCACTGTGCGCGCCTTCGCTCAGCTATCTCGGCGAGCTGCCAGCTCAGCATCGGGAAGCTCTGCAAGTCGCGTTCGGGCTGGTCAGCGGCCCGCCAGACCTTTATCGAGTGGGTCTGGCGACCTTGGAGCTGCTCACCTTCGCAGCCAGAGAACAGCCATTGTTGTGCGTTGTTGACGATGCGCAGTGGCTGGACGCAGCGTCGGCGAAGGCGTTGACTTTCGTGGCCCGGCGGGTCACCGCTGATCCGGTCGCGATGGCGGTGGCCGTACGGCTGCCCGCTCCGGCCAGCGAGCTGGACGAGCTGCCGGGTCTCGCGGTCGAGCGGTTGAGCGACGCCGACGCGCGGGCTTTGTTGGTGGCGCAGAGCCAAATGACGCTGGACGAGCAGGTACGCGACCGGATCGTGGCCGAGGCACGCGGGAACCCGTTGGCGCTGCTGCACCTGCCCAGGGCCGACGGGTTCGCGGTGCCGGACACCTCGTCGGTGCCGACCCGGATCGAGCGGACTTTCCAGGCCAGGCTGGCCAATCTGCCCACCGATGCGCGGCTGCTGCTGACCATCGCTAGCGCCGACCCGACCGGCGACCCGGGCCTGCTGTGGCCGGCCGCCCACCGGCTGGGCATCGATCTGCAGGCCACCAGCGCGGCGATCACCACCACCGAGCTGGTCGAGTTCTCCACTCGGATCCGGTTCTGCCATCCGCTGGCCCGGTCTGCCGTCTATCTGGCGGCCGACGCCGACCAGCGTCGTACGGCCCATCGCGTGCTCGCGGACGTCACCGATCCCGCTGTCGACCCAGACCGGCGGATCTGGCACCGCGCCCGGGCCTGCGCCGGACCGGACGAAGCGGTCGCCGCCGAGCTGGAACGTTCCGCTTCGCGCGCCCAGGCGCGCGGCGGTGTGGTGGCCGCGGCGGCCTTCATCGAACGCGCGGCCGAGCTGTCAGTGGACGCGACCAAGCGGGTCGAACGTACGCTCGCCGCGGCTCAGGCCAAGTTCGACGCGGGCGCCGCCGACACCGCGGCAGACTTTCTCGCGTCCGTCGAGAACGCGGGCCTGGACGAGCGCCAGCTCGCGGAGGTGGATCTGCTCCGAGGCCGGATCGCGTTCGTACGACAGCATGACGGCGACGGTCCGACATTCATGATTCGGGCTGGGGAAAGGCTTTCGGCACTGGATCCGCAACGATCTCGGGACTGTTTCGTGGACGCCTTGGAAATAAGCATGGCCGTCGGCCGGCCCAGTGGCGTCATGGACCTGGTCCTGGCCGCGGCGCAGACTTGCGCGCCGGCACCGCACTCCCCGGACATCCTGGACGCACTTGCTTTGCTGACCACGCAAGGGCACCGGGTCGCGGTTCCCTTACTGCGCAAGGTTCTCCAGGGCACCGACACTCCACTGTGGACTCAGCGGCCGGCGCTCGCGGTGATGCTGGCCGCGGATTTGTGGGATCCGCAAGTACATTGGACGATCGTCGACTGGTTGATGAAGACCGGTCGCGAGTCGGGGTCACCGTTCGTACTGCGCCTGGCGCTCAGCCAGGTCGCGTCCCGTGCCGCTCTCACCGGCGATGTCGGGCAGGCCATCGCGGCGATCGCCGAGGAGGACGCGCTCGCGGACGTGACCGGCGGACCGCCGACGTACTATCACCGGCTGCACCTGGCCGCGATGCGCGGCCGCCGCGAGGAGGCCTTCGAGCTGATGGAAGCCGCGACCAAGGCGGCTGCCACCCACGGCATCGGGCAGCTGATCGCGAATGTCCACTGGGCCGCGGCCGTGCTGAACAACAGCTGGTCCGACTACCCGGCCGCGCTGGCCGCCGGTCGGCAGGCCATTTCGTACGGCGACCTTTTCCTCACCGGAGTCTCGCTGCCCGAGGTGGTGGAGGCGGCCGTCCGATGCGGCGAGTACGAGGAAGCCGCCGCCGCGCTGGCATCGCTGACCGAGCGCACCCAAGCCAGCGGAACCGCCACTGGCCTGGGGATCGCGGCTTACGCGCGTGGGCTGGTCACCGGGGTTGAGGACCACTTCCGGCAAGCCGTCGAGCTGCTCGCCCAAAGCCCGATGCGGCCCGCCCGAGCGAGGGCCCACCTCCTGTACGGGGAATGGCTGCGCCGCGAAGGGCGCCGGAAAGACTGCCGCGTTCAGCTGCGTACGGCCCACGAAATGCTGTCCGAGGCGGGACTCGAAGCGTTCGCACGGCGGGCCGCCGACGAGCTGCGCGCCACCGGCGAAAAGGCCCGCGGCCGGTCCACGCACACGTACAACGAGCTCACCATGCAGGAAACGCACATCGCCCGGCTGGTCGCCACCGGCGCCACCTCCAACGAAGTCGCCGCCCGGCTGTTCATCAGCCCTCGTACGGTCGACACGCATTTGCGCAACATCTTCCGCAAGCTCGGCATCACCTCTCGCCGACAGCTCCGGGACCAGCCCGATCTCCATGCCGAGCAGGCATCGTGATCGGCGCGCTGCCGACAAGATAGTCACCGATGCCGGGAACTGAGTTTCAGCGTTGGCGCACCATTTTGCGCATCCACCACGCCTTGGTCCATCTCAGCAACGGCCACTCCGTCACCGACACCGCGATCCGTGTGTGGCTGGTCCAACCCACCAGCTTCATCGAGGCGTTCACCACCGTCGTCGGGGAACGCCAGGCCGCGCGCTGGCCGCGATCGAAACCTTGGATAAGGTGATTTCGTATACGCAGGCGATGCAGAT
>NZ_BAAANY010000051.1:0-9795 GCF_039530045.1 Fodinicola feengrottensis
GCGAGTGGAACTACACAATCAAATCAACTGTTTGAAATCTTATATGATTCCAGCCCCTTACCGGCGTCACGTTCTCCGTCTACATCACGCATTCTTATTCCTGTACGGCCTCATACGATGAGCTGCGCGTAGTCGCGCCATTCGACGCCTCGACGACCTGGCGCAACCACTCGGGTTCGTGGACAGGCTCGGCGATCTCTTCGGCTAGCAGTGTTTCCTGCGATGACGCACACAAGTTTGTCGAGTTCGGTGGAGGCCAACTAGTCAGCCAGGTGCAGTCGTACGCGAATCAGAACAAGGTCATTACGTTCGGCATGAAAGCTCCTAATGAAAGCACTCACGACCAATGGAAGACCTTTGACCCTACGTCCGCGCGGCTGAACGTCACCTACAACACGGTTCCCAACGCACCGACCGATTTGGATGCTGTCGGGAAGGGATGCGCGAGCGGTGACAGCCGTCCGTTCGTGGGCGAGACCACTCCAACGCTGTCGGCCGCGGTCTCTGACGATGACGGGGGTCAGCTGCTTTCCGCCGGAATCTACTACGGTGCGCTTGGATCGAGCTCGTTCATCGGCTCGATCAGCCAGTCAAGCATGCGAAGTGGGACCAGGTTGACCGGCGCGGTTCCGGCCAGCCAACTCGCCGATGGCCAGAGCTACTACTTCCAGGCCCGAACCAACGACGGGATCGACACCGGTCCCTGGTCGAAGGTCTGTGAGTTCACCGTCGACACCACGCTGCCGGACAAAATTCCGACGGTTTCCTCAACTGATTACCCGAACGACGATTCTTCCCACGGCGGAGTGGGTCGTACGGGACGGTTCATCTTCGGTTCCAATGGGGTGTCCGACCACGGTGTCAACGACATCGTCGGATATCGATACAGCCTTACCAGCTGCGCTCCCACCAGCGCCACAGAGGTAAAGGTCGGGACACCTGGTAGCTCTGCGACGGTCGCGATCACCCCGACCACTCGAGGACAGGCGACTCTGTGCGTACGATCGGAAGATCGAGCAGGCAACGTCTCAGACCCGCTGCTTTACCGGTTCTACACCAAATCTGCCACCGACCCGACGATCAGTTACCCCGCTGATGAGGGCACCGGCACGACGGTCGCCGATTCGTCGGGGAACAACCATGGCGCGAACGTAGTGAACGGCGTGTCGTGGGTAAGCGGCCGCACCTCCGACTCGGCCGACAAAGCGCTGCAATTCGATGGAACCAGCGGGTACGGGACCAGCAGCGGTCCGGCGTTGACGACCAATGCGACCTTCACCGTGGCTGCGTGGGTGAAGGTGCCAGCGGTTCCGACGGCGAATGAAACCGTCCTCAGCCAAGCCGGGAACAGCGGAACCGCATTCTCCCTCCAATATCGAACCGGTATCAATCATTGGGTTTTCGCGATGACGGCGACAGACTCCGATGCCGCCGACGTGGTGGTCGCCGACTCGGGTGTCGCGCCGGTGGCCGGAACCTGGGTGCATCTGGCCGGCACGTACGACTCGGTCAAGAACGAGGCTCGGATGTATGTGAACGGGACCTCAGGGCCACCGGTCACGGTGGCGAACTCCTGGAACGCCATGGGGCCACTTCTGATTGGTCGATCTCAGCTCGCGGGGCAACCCGCCGAGTTCTTCGCCGGGGACATCGATGATGTTCGTATCTGGGATCGCATTGTCCTCGCGGACGAATTGGTGGCGATGGTGGACAGCGATTCGCAGTTGGGTCGCTGGAATTTCGATGAGAACACTGGCACCACCAGCACGGATGCCAGCGGGCGCGGCCACGACGTGACCCTGTCGCCGGGTGCGTCGTGGATACCAGACAGGGATTCCTTCGCGACCGCGATGGCCCTGAATGGGACTTCGGGATATGCCCAGACGAGCGGGCCAGTGATTCACACTGACCAAAGCTTCTCGGTCGCCGCCTGGGTACGGCTGGATGCCACCTCATCCTGGGAGACTTTCGTCAGCCAGGACGGGGTCCGGAACAGTAACTTCTATCTTCAGTATCGAACGGACAGCAAGAAATGGGCGTTCTCCTTCCGAACCAACGACACCGACACCTCGCCGGTTCAGTACGTGTCCTCGGACGTCAATCCCATCGTCGGCAGGTGGACGGCCCTGGTTGGCGTATATGACACGGTCGCGCGGCAGATCCGTATTTATGTGGACGGGACGTTGGCCGGGACCCTCGCAATGTCGTCCAACTGGAATGCCACCGGGTCATTGGCGATTGGTCGCGGGAAGAATGGTGGCGTTCTCGGAGACTATGTGCATGGCGCTGTTGACACCGTCGAAGTGTACAGCGGCGTACTTTCCGGGCGGCAGATCAACGACTTCTCAGTGAGCCCTAATGCGTAGGCCGGTCGACGCACAGATGCCGGTCTCTGTCCCGTACCGCAGCCTTCTTCGGAGGATCTGATGTCCGTATTCACTCGGCGTAAAGCTGGAATTCTTCGGGCTGTGACCGCGGGAACTGTTGCTGCCGCAGTCGTCGCCGCGATGCTCACCGGCACTGAGTCGGCGGCCGCCGCTGACGGCTACCAGCCACTGAAACCGCGGCAGTACAACCAGGTTCCGACGGAAAACGCCCCTCCCGTCGCGCAGAAGCCTGATCCGGGTGCGGTTCACGACTTGAAGACACCCAAGACTTCCGCGTGGCCATCGCCTGCCATAGCGACGATGAGTGTCGGCGCGCCGGCGAGCGGCACCTCCGTAAAGGCGCCAGCCGCCAGCGGCACGGCGACCGGGTCGGTCGGATCCCTGCCGGTTTCGGTCAACGCCGTCCCAGCCACTGGCGCGGCGTCGGCGAAGGTCGCGGCTGCGACCAAAGTGAGCGTAGAGGTCGTCAACACTGCTGGCACAGCCCTTGCGAACACCCCGGCAGTATTGCTGCGGGTGGTGCGAGCCGACGGTGGCACCAGCCCTGGGAACATCGACTTCAGCGTCAACTACTCTGCATTCCGCAACGCCTATGGGGCGGATTTCGGGAACAGGCTACGGCTGCTCAAGCTGCCCGACTGTGCGCTGACAACGCCCGGCAGCGGCACGTGCGCTGGCACCCCGGTTCCGTCGACAAACCTGACCAGCGGATGGGTACGAGCCACTGTCGTGGCCGCTGGCCAGCCGTCCACAGCCACGGGGGCCGCTGCGCCGACTGGTGCCCTGTACGCGCTCGCCGCTGGTGCCAGCGGTGGCTCGGGCTCCTTCAGTGCTACTTCGCTTTCGCCGTCTGGCAGCTGGGAGGGCGGCGGACCGTCTGGTGATTTCACGTGGTCGTACCCGCTGCGTACGCCGCCGAGCCTCGGCGGTCCGACCCCGAGTTTGAGTCTTTCGTACTCCGCGCAAAGTGTGGACGGGCGGACCGCGGCGACAAACAACCAGCCCTCGTGGGTGGGTGAGGGTTTCGACATGTGGTCCGGCTACATCGAGCGGAGCTACCGCTCGTGTGGGGAGGACATGCGGACCACTTCGAACAACAAGACCAAAACTGGTGACGAGTGCTGGGTGACCGACAACGCCACCATGACCTTGAACGGCAAAACGGTCGAGCTGATCAAGGCGGACAGTGGTGATGCCTGGCATCCGAGGCAGGACGACGGCTCGCGCATTCAGCACCTCACCGACACTTCACTCGGCAACGGCGACAACGATGGCGAATACTGGAAGGTCACCACGCCCAACGGCACGCAGTACTGGTTTGGCCGGAACCGCATTCCAGGCTGGACAAGCGGCGCGCGGCAAACCAATTCGGTATGGACCGCCCCGGTCTTCGGCAACGACGCGGGCGAGCCGTGCAACAAGCCGACTTTCGATGCCTCGTACTGCGACCAGGCATGGCGATGGAACTTGGACTACGTCGTGGATCCACACGGAAACTCGATGTCGTACTGGTACACAAAGGAACTCAACAACTACGGCCGTGACCTGACTTCCACTGCCGTCTCCCAGTACGTCCGGGGTGGGACTCTTGATGAGATTCACTATGGCACCCGCGAGGGCATTACCTCCGGGCCGGGCAGCAACCTCGGCGTACCGCCGATGCAGGTTACTTTCGCCAACGCGGACCGTTGTGTGGCCGGAAAGGACTGCAGCGCCAAGACTCCGACCAGTTGGCCCGACGTGCCCTGGGACCAGTCCTGTACGTCGACAACTAGCTGCACCCAGACTGGTCCTACTTTCTTCACACAGAAACGCCTCTCAACCATCACCACACAGGTTCTTAGTGGGACAGCCCTGAGGAACGTGGAACGATGGACCCTCAACCAGTCCTATCGAGATCCTGGTGACTCGACCCGGGCCGGGCTGTGGTTAGCCGGGATTAGCCACGTCGGTCTGGATGTACCGGCAGGGCAGCCTGCGACGACGTTGCCGGACGTCACATTCGACGGTGTGCAGATGAGCAACCGCGTTGACACACCCACCGATCAGCGGCCAGCCATGAACTGGTGGCGGATTTCGAGCATCAGCACGGAAACTGGCGGCAAGATCGGCGTCGCGTACGCACCTGCGGAGTGTGTTGCCGGAACTCACATGCCGTCGTCCGCCGATTCGAACACGATGCGCTGCTATCCGGTGCGGTGGACACCTGATGGTTACACGGACCCGATTACCGACTGGTTCCACAAATATGTCGTCAGTCAGGTAACCGAGACAGACCAGGTCGGGGCCTCACCGGACAAGGTGACTAGCTACGAATATGACGGCGGCGGCGCCTGGCACTACACAGACGACAACGGCGTTATCACTACACAGGACAAAACCTGGTCGGTTTGGCGAGGTTATGGCCGGGTCAAGGTCACTGAAGGCACAGGTGCCGACGCGACAACGGGAGAAACGCTCTACTTCCGTGGTATGAACAGCGACAAAACGTCGAGCGGTAGCAAGAACGTCCAACTCACTGACTCACAGGGCGGCACCTGGCCGGACAGCGATCCTTTCTCGGGTATGGCCCGTGAGACGATCTCCAAGAACGGCACCGCCGAGGTCTCCGGAACCATCACGGACCCGTGGGCGTCCGCGCCGACGGGGTCACGCACGATCAACGGCGACACGGTGGTCTCGCGATACGTGGCCCCTGGCAGCATCCACAAGCGTACGGATCTTGACGGTGGCCGCGGCCTGATGCGCAATACGGTCACCAATACGTACGACGCCTACGGGATGCAGACACAGGTCAACGACACCGGTGACGAAGCCAAGACCGGTGACGAAAAATGCGCGGTCACCACGTACGCGCGCAATACCACTGCGTGGCTGATGTCTTACGTCTCCCGAATGCAGACCACCGCGTTGCCTTGCGGTCAGACGGCGACGACCGCGGACCAGGTTTTGGGCGATGGACGCACGTCTTTCGACGGCCAGGTCTGGGGTGTCGCGCCCACCAAGGGTGACACGACGTTGGTCGAAAGCCTCTCCGATTGGAACAACGGCACTCCCACATACCTAACGGCGTCGAAGTCCGCGTATGACCTCTACGGTCGTGTCAGCGACTCGTGGGATATTCGGGGAAATCACTCGCAGACCACGTACACGCCGGCGTCCGGTGGACCGTTGACGACGACTGTGTCGACCGGCCCTCTGGGTTGGAAAACCACCGTCGACTATGACCCGGCAACGGGTTCGATGGTTGACCAGGTCGACCCGAACAACAAGCGTACGGACCTGGCCTACGACGGTTTGGGACGGCTGACCGCTGTTTGGCTGCCAGGCCAGGACAAGAGTGCCGAGGCGGCGAACACCCTCTATTCGTACACAGTGCGTACCAGCGGTGTGAACACGGTGACGACCAGCACTCTTAATTCCAACGGTGGCCGGATCGCGACCTATTCGATCTACGACGGGTTGCTCAGGCCTCGGCAGACCCAGGCCACCGCGGCCGGCACCAAATATGGTCGGCTCATCAGCGACACCTTCTATGACACCGCTGGTCGGGTCGTGAAGGAGAATGCCGTCTATCCCGCGACCGGGGCAGCCGGCCCAGATCTCGCGACTTACACCGACAACAACCTGATCCCGAACCAAACGGCTACATCGTACGATGGCGCGGGACGACCGACGGTGAGTGCGGTCAGCTCCCTCGGTAAGGAGCTGTGGCGAACGGCGACCGCCTACGGCGGAGACCACACTGATGTCACGCCGCCTGCCGGTGGCACGCCAACGTCGACGTATACCGATATCTACGACCGCACCACGGAACTGCGCCAATTCCATGGCCCGACGCCGACCGGTGCCTACGATTCGACGAAATACACGTACAACACTCGCAACCAGCCGCTGACGGTGACCGCGCCGGACAACACCGTTCGGACCTTTGGTTATAACTTCCTCGGGCAGCAGATCAGCCTGCAGGATCCCGACCGCGGCACCAGCACCACGACGTACAACACCGCTGGTGATGTGCTGACGACAACTGATGCCAGAAAGCACACCTTGGCTTTCACGTACGACCAGATCGGTCGTAAGTCGGCGGAGTTCGACGGCAGCACCTCGGGAACGAAGCTGGCTGACTGGACCTACGACACCTTGATGAAGGGCCAGCCGACCGGTACGACGCGGTATTCCGGCGGGAATGCGTACAAGACGGCTGTGACCGGTTATGACGATGGCTATCGGCCGACCGGAACGGCGATTTCGATTCCGTCGAGTGACACGACACTTGGCGCGCTGGCGGGCACATACACCTTCGGCTCGTCGTACACGATCGACGGCAAGCTCGGTGGAAATACCGAGCCGGCGGCCGGTGGTTTGCCGGCGGAGAGTTTGACATATGGGTATGACGACTTGGGTGAGCCGACAACTCTGAAGAGCGACCAGGTCAGTTATGTAGCTGGTACGCAATATTCGGATTTCGGTGAGCCGTCGGTTTATACGATGGCGACTGGTGACACGAAGCCGGTGACCCAGATCGGCCTGACATACGACGTGGGCACGCACCGGATTGTCGACACCCTGTTGTCTCGTGAGACGGGTTCGCCGAGCCAGACAATTTCCGACACCCGCTATTCGTATGACCTTGCGGGCAATATGACGAAGATCGCTGAGACGCCGACGAAAGACGGCGATGTGGGTGCGCCGACAGCTGACACGCAGTGTTTCTCGTACGACTATGTGCAGCGGATGACGCAGGCATGGACACCGTCGGCTGGGGCTTGCTCTGATTCGCCGTCAGCTTCGACGGTTGGTGGTGTGTCGCCGTATTGGCAGTCGTTCGCATATGACACATCCGGCAACCGGCTGACCAAGACCGACCATGACGTGACCAGTTCGCCGGCATTGCGCAAATTGACTGGTGAGGCTGGCACCGGCGGCGACTCGACGACGACTTATCACTACCCCACCAGTGGTGTGCAGCCACACGCGGTCGCGTCGGCGACTGTGGTGGATGCTGATGGGTCGACGACGAACGGTTACACGTACGACCCTGATGGGTCGATGTTGACGCGGCCTGGTGGTCAGCAGTTGTCGTGGGATGCCGAGGGCAAGTTGGCGTCCGAGACTGATTCAGGTCTGACGAGTTCGTACGTCTATAGCACCGATGGCACGCCGTTGATTAGTCGTGAGCCGTCGGGGACGACGTTGTATTTGCCGGGCGAGGAGTTGCGGCTGAATGCGACGTCGAAGACCGTCAGTGGGACGCGGTTCTACACCGATGGCGGTAGTGCGACGTTGGCGCAGCGTACGGCTGCGGGTGTGACGTGGTTGATGCCGGACTGGCAGGGCACGACGAACACGACTGTTGGTACTGATGCTGCGCAGACGGTGTCCGAGCGTCGGCAGACGCCTTTTGGTGAGACTCGTGGCACGAAGCAGTCGTGGGTGAATCAGCACGGTTTTGTTGGTGGCACGGTTCAGTCGTCTGGGTTGGAGCAGGTCGGCGCCAGGGATTATGACTCGACTTTGGGTGCGTTTATTTCTGCTGATTCTGTGGTGAGTATTGGTGATCCGCAGCAGTTGCAGGGATATTCGTACGCGCAGTCGTCGCCGGTGACCAGTAGTGACCCGTCGGGCAACATGACTGAGGAAGCCAGCGGTGGTTGTGAGCAGTACTGTCGGCAGATCGGTCCGCCTGCTGGCCCTTCCGGTGGCGGTGGCGGTGGCGGCGGTGGTGGTGGTCGGCCGCCGACGACGAATGCCTCGGGTAGCAACCATGGTGATGATGGTGGTTGGTTGGGGTGGCTTGGTCATAAGGCCAGTGACGCTTGGAACGGTTCGGCGAACTGGATCGATGATCACAAGGCTGTGATTGCTGGTATCGCGGTTGGTGTTGCTGTTGGTTTGGCGTGTGAGGCGGCTACTGCGGGTGCTGGCTCGATTGGTTGTGCGGCGTTGGCTGGTGCTGCTGGGTCGATGACTCAGTACGCGATTGAGACCAAGGTCGAGGGTAAGGGTTCGTTCTCTTGGGGTGGTCTGGCGATGGCCGGTGCCACCGGTGCCGCTGTCGGGGCCCTGACCGCGGGCCTCGGTTCGGCGTTCGCCGGAGCCGGCGCGAAGGCGGCCGCGGGTGAGATAGCAGACGGCGCCGCGGCTGCCGGCGCTCGGGCCGCCACCGCTGGCGCCCGCGGCGCCGCTACGAGTGCTGAGCGTACGGCTGTTGGTGCTGGTTCGCGGGCGGCTGCCCGGGCGGCCACCGATGACGCTGGTGATGGAGCCGTCAGCTCCGCTGGCCGCACGGTGGCGAAAGAGGCGTGTCCGAACAGCTTTGTCGCTGCGACGATGGTACTGCTGGCCGGCGGTGCGCTCGTACCGATCGCCCAGATCCACGTCGGTGACAAGGTCCAGACCACCGACCCGTCGACCGGCCAAAACTCGGTCCAGACGGTCACTGCAACGATGAAGACCCTGACCGACACTGACTTCGCCGATGTGACGATCAAGGACTCCCACGGTCACGTACAGACCATCACCTCAACCCAAGGCCACCCCTACTGGGACGCCACCCGACACGCATTCGTACAGGCAGCATGGCTGGCGCCCGGTGACAAACTGCTCCAACCAGACGGCGCAACCAGCACCGTAGAGAAGATCAGCAACTCAACGGGCCGCGCACCGACCTACAATTTGACCATCGGTGACACGCATACCTATTATGTAGCGAGCAGTTCGAGCTCAATTCTCGTACACAATTGTCCGGACATCTCGAGGGCGCTTTTTCGCTTCGGGAAGGGACCTGAGACAACTAATGGTTTGCAAGCTGATGCGGCTAGAGCAGTGCAGCACGATTTTCCACACGGAATCTCGACGATGAGCAAGCTTCCCGGTCGGATAGCTGCGAGTGGAGAGTATCGTTCGGCTACAGTTGGAGAACTGAGGGATGCGGGTTTCCAGGTCGAGAAGACTGGAAGCAACCCCTATCACTATACTGTTCACTTGCCGGAATCTATCACGGACGATGTTACGGGTGCTCTGAATGCTGTCTTTGGAGATGATAGTTGATGAATATTGATCCGAGATCCTCGGAAGAATACATTCGCGACATGGCGAACAATCCCCAAGAACGGCTCTCGGTCGCTGTGCGGCTTTCGGCAATAGAACCCGATCTTTGCGTGAAATTACTTCTGGAGATCGGGTCAGATAAGAGCGAGAGTTTGGAGATGCTGCGCGGTGTTGGGCATCTCCTTGCATCTCTGGCGATCGGCCGGCGATCGCTGAGTGAGTTCGAACTCCGGAACCTTTCCGGGAGCGCATATGATGCTTATTGTGAATAGTGGTTGGGGAGTCCGCACATGCATAGATAGTAGACTGGTCAGGCCCTCCCTCCCTCCCTCCCTCCCTCCCCCCCTCCCTCCCC
>NZ_BAAANY010000052.1:0-587 GCF_039530045.1 Fodinicola feengrottensis
TGACCAAGCAGCAGAGGGTGTCGGCCAGGGCGTGGATCTTGGTCGTCAGCCCGCCGCGGGATCCTCCGATCGCGTGGTCGGCAGGTTCATCGGGCCGATTCTTGTCATTCGATGGAGCCCCCTGTGTCCAACGTCCCAGGCGGCCAGATAGGCCAGCGCCCCCGGCACGCTTGTATTCGTGCTCAACGCGCATCATGCGGGCCCTGCCCGAAGGCAGCGTGGGATGGCAGCGGCACCGGGCCTGGATGCTGGTCTTCTCATCCGCGCAGACCACGAAATCGTTCGGGCCCAGAGGCTGACCGTCCCAGATCCCGGCGTATAGGTCCAGGACACGACCGGCCTTGGCGGCGAAGTCAGGGTCGCGGATGGCGATCCAGGACCGGTGCGGCCACGGTTTGAGCAGGTCCGCGGCCAGCCAGCGCCGCACGGTGGAGGCACCCACCAATGCCTGGCAGCGGGCGGCGAGTTCCCGGGCGATCTCCGGGCAACTCCACCGCGACAACGGCACATCGTGTTCGGCCGGCAGCGAGCCTGTCACGATTTCTGTGTAAGCCGGAGGTGATTGGCTTACTTGTCTTATTATATCA
>NZ_BAAANY010000053.1:0-30627 GCF_039530045.1 Fodinicola feengrottensis
CCCGAATAACAACAAAAACTCCGACTCGACACGCCGAAACAACCTAACAAAGTACTACTAGGTCCTGTCTGGTTATTCCGGTGGGATGAGAGTCGAGATTCAGGAGTCGGCTGGTGGTGCCGCGGGAAAGCCTTCATAGCAGCGCTATGGGGGCTTTTCCGCGGTGCCGCCAGCCGACTTCTGGGCTCGGCTATCGCCCGCCGCAATAGCCAGACAGGGCCTAGTGGGGGCGGGCGCCAGTACGCAGGAGTTCGCCGATCGGGAGCGTGGCGGCGCCGACCGCGACAGCGTCCTGGCCGAGCTCGCAGAGCTCGATCGTGGTTTGTCCGTACGGGTGCGCCAACGCGTGTGCCTCCGCCGCCTTGCGGATGGCCGGCAGCAGCTGCTCCCCGAGCGCGAGGCCGGCCCAGCCGCCGAGCACGATCCGTTCCGGGTTGAACAGGTTGATCAGGTTGGCGATGCCGGCACCGAGGTATTCGGCGGTCTCGGCGAGCACCTGCTCGGCCACCGCCGACCGGGGCGCGGCCGCAAGCAACGCGGCCAGCCTGGACTGCTCGTCGCCTTGCTGGTCACGACGGCCACGACGGGCCTGCCGATAGCGCTCCAGGATGGCTTCGGCGCCGGCGTACGCCTCCAGACAGCCGCGCGATCCGCACCGGCAGGCGCGTCCGCCGTACACGACCGTGGTGTGGCCCCACTCGCCCGCGCTGCTGGTGACACCGCGGTAAATCTGCCCGTCGGTGATCACCGCCGCGCCAATGCCGGAGCCGACCAGCGTGATCACCGCATAACGCGCGCCACGGCCGGCGCCGAACCACATTTCCGCCTGGCCCAGCGTTTTCGCTCCGTTTTCGAAGAAAACCGGAATGGTGACACCTTCGGAAGCGAGCATCTTCCCGAGTGCGACCGAATCCCAGCCCAGGGTCGGGGCGTGTACGAGCACCGGCGAGCCCTGCTCGACCGTGCCGGGCACGCCGATCCCCATACCCAGCACATCGGACGCGTCGACCCCGGCGCTCTTGAGCACCTCGGCAAGGCCAGCGACGATCCGGTCGGCGACCGCGTCCGGCTCCGGGCGCGGCCCGGGCAGCGGATGGTCGGCGGTCGCGAGCCTGGTCATGGTGAGATCGAACAGCTCCACCTTGATGCCGGTCTCGCCCACGTCGACGCCGACCACATGGCCGTACGCCGGGTTGACCCGCAACAACACCCGTGGCCGGCCGCCGTCGGAGTCGACCATGCCGGCCTCGACCACCAGGCCCTCGTCGATCAAGCCGCCGATCACGTTGCTGACGGTGGCAGCGCTGAGGCCGGTCGGGCCGCTCAGCTCATGCCGGCTGAGCGGGCCGTCCAGGAAGAGCTTGGACAACAGCGCCGAACGGTTGTGCCGGCGCAGGTCGCGGACGGTACTGCGCTTTGACTCCATCTATCCCCATCCCTGCCGCGCGGTAACGCTTCTTAACGTTTTACCGCGGCATGGTTTGCGCCTTTATTGTGACTCATAATACAAGGTCTTAATTAAGGACTTTTTCTTCAACTATGACTACGTCAAGCGTACCCCTGGGGCAACACACGAGAAGCGGCAACTTCCCTCGAAGCATGCGCCCCTCGTGGGCGTCGTCGCCAGCCCTGGAGGAATCGTGCTGGACTGTTCCTGACCGCGCACGACTCCCTTCGGCGGCGCCACTTCTGGTCAGATCACTGACCTTCACCGCAAACGCCAGCGGCACCCGGCCGCAAACCTGAGCCGTACAGGCCCAGGAACGGACCGCGCCGAGCGGCGCGGCCTGGCGAACCCAGCGTTTCGCTGCCTCCCATGGTCTGGGGGTGAGGTGCCTGAGGCTGACGTAACGGGTGGGTCGTCCGACAACCGAACTGGACGCAAAAAACAGGGTGCGGCGCGAAACTGTCGTACCCCTCCGGCAGATTTGCCCCCACCCAGTGAACGGGTGGGGGGCGGGCTTGAGGACCAATGTCCAACTAAAAATCAAGGTCCACCTCTCAACCCACCCCCCGCCCGTTCAAAGGGAGGGGGAAAGAAAAACAGACACCTACGACAATTTCGCGCCGCACCCCATGGAGAAATCCGCGCAATCGGGAGCCGATGGCGCGGCGGTTGGTCCGGACGACGCCCAGGCAGGCAACCGGCGCTCAATCGGGCCCCGGTGGGTCGCCGCCAGCCCCCGGGGGCGGACCAGAAGCGGCAAAGTCCCGGACGGCACCGGTCACGTCCCGTAAGAAGGTCGCCACCGTACGGGCCTCGTCCGGATCCAGGCCAGCGGTGATCCGCCCGATCGAGGTCAACAACGGACCCAGCGCGGCACGGAACTCCGAACGCGCGCGCTCAGTCAGATGCAGGGTGATCCGCCGCCGGTCGTCCGGGTGCCGGCCGCGCTCCAGGTGGCCGGCCGCCTCCAGTCGGTCCACCAGCACGGTCGCCGAAGCCGAGCGGATGCCGAGCCGGTTGCCCAGCTCGACCGGGCCGAGCACGTCCGGGCTGGCGACCAGTTCCTCCATCGCGCGTACGTCGGTGAGCCCGACTCCGAGACGGCGGGCCAGCGCGGTCTGCATTTCGCGGTCGGTCAGCACCAGCGCGCGGACCGCGAGACCGATCTCACGGGCCACTCTGGCCGCCTCCGGCGGTCCCCCTGGGGTGCTCACGTCGCGATTGTAGACAGTTTGATTACTAGACAGGCTAGCGGTTACCGCTAGAGTGTCTAGCAAGTCCTTGGAGGACCGCGATGACGACAGTTCGCCCCATCACCACCGCGCGCGCCCGCTGTGTTGTCGTCGGGGGTGGGCCGGGCGGTCTTCTGCTCGCATACCTGCTGGCCAGAGCGGACATTCCGGTCACGCTACTGGAAGCGCACCGAGATTTCGACCGGAGATTCCGCGGCGACTCCCTGCACCCGTACACGCTCGAGCTGCTCGACCAGCTGGGTCTCGCGGACGAGCTGCTGGAGCTGCCGCACTACGCCGCTCGTACGTTCCGGATGCACACTCCGGGCGGCACGCTGACGGCGGCGGACTATTCCCGGCTGCCCACCCGCTTCAACTACGTCGCGCTGATGCCGCAGGCGATTTTCCTGGATTTCCTCGCCGCCAAGGCGGTCGACCTGCCGTCCATGCGGCTGCGCCTGGGCGCCAAGGCCACCGGGCTGGTCGAGGAGAACGGCATCATCACCGGCGTCCGCTATCAGGACTCCCACGGCGAGCACGTGCTGCGGTCGGCCGTGGTGATCGGCGCCGACGGCCGGTTCTCCCGCGTTCGCCGGCTCGCCGGCCTGCCGGACCAGTCCCTGGGAGCCGCCAACGACCTGCTCTGGTTCCGGCTGCCGCGTCGCGCCAGCGACCCGCCCGAGGCGGACGTGGACATCTACTTCGGGCCACACAACTACGTCGGTCTGCTGGGCGGGCAACGCGACTGGCAAGTCGGTTACACGCTGCCCAAAGGTGGGTACGCGGCGGCGCGGCAAGCCGGGCTCGGG
The DNA here is from genome assembly GCF_039530045.1 of Fodinicola feengrottensis. Taxonomy (NCBI): domain Bacteria; kingdom Bacillati; phylum Actinomycetota; class Actinomycetes; order Mycobacteriales; genus Fodinicola; species Fodinicola feengrottensis. The sequence goes on from NZ_BAAANY010000053.1 coordinate 3,489, forward strand.
CCGATCCGCGACTTCTTCGCCGAGCACGTGCCGTGGCTCGCGGACCGGCTCTACCTGCTCTCCGACTTCGGCCAGACCACGCTGCTGTCGGTCGACATCTCCCGAGTCGAGCGCTGGCATCGGCCGGGTCTGATGCTGCTTGGCGATGCCGCCCACGTGATCTCGCCAGTCGGCGGCAACGGCATCCTTATGGCCATTCAGGACGCTGTCGCCGCAGCGAACCGGTTGGTTCCGGCGCTGCGTACCGGCCGGGTCGACGAGACGGTGCTGGCCGCCGTCCAAGCCGAGCGGGAGCCGGCGATCCGGGCCGTCCAGGCCCGCCAGGTCAGGGTCGAGCGCCGGGTCATGAACGCTCGAGAACGCGGCCTCCCGATCACCCCGCCGCAGTTCCTGCGGATGCTCACGTCGGTCCCGGCGGTACGCGTGCGGGCCGCCCGCGCCAACGCGTACGGGCCGCGCCCGCCGGTGCTCGACCCGGCGGTGCTGACCTCAAGCAAAGTTGAGGTCACCACCTGATCGCCGATGGGCGACGTCTATTCAGTACGCATCGACAGCCACCGCTACGCGGCGCGGATTTCCAGCAACATGGCCTGTTCCGGGTTCAGCGTCGGCATCGCGAGGCCAGCCAGCCTGAGCACCGCACCGGGCACTGGCACCCAACCCTCGAATGCCCGACTGACCCACGGCGGCGGCGCGACCTGGAACATCGACGGATGCCCGACCTCGCCCCGAATGCGTACGCGATAGTCACGATCACTGGCCAGGCCAGGAAAAATCACTTGCCCGGCCTGTCCCTCGGACGAAGTGGCAAGGCGCGCCCAGCAAAAGAGTGCCGCCGTACGATCCGGCGACACGACACCGTGCAGGACCGTCGCTTCTCCTACCAGATCGGCCCGCACGACCCGGCCTTGGTGCAACAACGGCCGGAGTTCCCGGTAAAGCGCCGCCCAGGTGGTGAATATTTCCAGTTCCTGAGCCGAAGAACGGGTTAGGTCCGCCTCGATGCCAGCGTGCCCGAAAAGCGCGGTGATCAATCGGAACGACTGGGCCGCGTGCCGATGGGTGGTGTGCGCCTGCGCGGCCGACACGTGGGTGGCCACCAACTCCGGCGGCACCAACTGGCCGGTCCAGCGCTGGATCAGCTGCCGTTCCAACGGATCGTTGCAGTCCGACGGCCACACCCGGTCGGTACGCGCCAGAATTCCCAGGTCGATCCGGCCGCCACCACCGGCGCAACTTTCGATCTCCAGCGCCGGATGCCGCTCCCGAAGCGCGTCCAACAACCGGTAGAGAGCCAAAGTCTGCGCCCGCACCCCCGGCCGGTCCAGCCCATCAGCGCCGCGGCAGACGGCCTCATGCAGATCTCGGTTGTGGTCCCATTTGAGGTAGTCAATCGAATACTCGCCGACCAACGTGTCCAGTCGCTCCAGAAGATAGGCCCACGCTTGTTCATTCGCGATGTTCAGCACATATTGGTGCCGTTGCGGCGGCCCAAGGCCACCAGACGGGCCAAGAATCCATTCGGGATGCTCCCTGGCCAGTTGTGAATCCAGGTTGATCATCTCCGGCTCAACCCACAGGCCAAACTGCATGCCCAACTCATGCACCCGATCGGCCAGCGGCGAGAGCCCATGCGGCCAGACTTTCGCGTCCACATACCAATCCCCAAGACCAGCGGTGTCGTCCCGGCGGCCGCGGAACCAGCCATCGTCGAGCACCAGCCGCTCGACGCCGACCTCGGCGGCCTTTTCGGCCAGGCCCAACAACCGGTCCAGGTCGTGGTCGAAATACACCGCCTCCCAGGTGTTGAGCACCAGCGGTCGCGGCGTTTTCGGGTGTGTCCCACGAGCCCGCAACAACTCGTGGAACCGGTCCGAGAGACCATCCAAACCGCGGTCCGACCAGGCAAAATAGCAAGTCGGCGCAGCGTACGTCTGGCCGGCTTCCAGGCTCACCTCGCCGGGCCGCAGCAGCTCCCCGGCACCGAGCACGACCGCGTGCGTGCCGCCGGCGCCCTCGGGCAACTGCTCGGCCAGATAGCGCTGGTTGCCACTCCAGCCGACGTGAACTGCCCAGGCTTCGCCCTCTCGGAAGCCAAAACCGGAGGTGCCGACGGTCAGCAAATACGGCGAGTCGTGCCCCGGCTTGCCGCGCCGGACCTCACGCACATAACTGCCAAAGGTCACCGGCCGCCGCTGCGGGGCCCGCTCTCGGCACCATTTTCCCGTGAAGTCAAGGATTTCGGTAGCCCGGCGAGGCAGCGGCAACATGGTGGACACCCCGGCCAGGTGATAGCGCAGGTCGCTTTTCAGCAGGGTAGCGCTCCGCCGGGTCATTTCGGTGTCAACGGCGAGAATTCCGGTGGGATCCAGGCGGTACGTGACGAGGATGTCCACATCGGACACGTCATCGCAAAGCCGCACCATCAGCTCCGCACTGCCGTCCGGGCCGCGTGACTGCTCCGCGCCAGCCAGCCGCGGGTGCGACGCGGTCGCGCGGCCCTCCAGATGCCCCTCGTGCGCCGGGGTGCCCAGCCAACCCTGCGATTCGTTCGCCCATAACGAAAAGGTCGGCGGTACGTCGACCGCGTTGTTGAGCGTGGCTGGAATCGCGGTGAAAGCAAGCGCTTCCAAGCCAGCGGTGGAGAGTTCGCCGAGATCCCGGCCCCAATGCAGCACCTTGGGCACTTCACCGGTCAGATCGACGACAACACCCACACCACCGGCACGTAACGCGACAACTGCGGGAACATCCACGGCTCAGCCTCACCACCCTCGTGTCAAAAGACATCTTCGCGCCGCGGGCAACCGCACCCGCGGCGCGAACCTGCGGTCCTATTGCTTCTTGGCAAGCACTTGTTGGCTCTTCGTGGTCATCTCCTGGAACACATCGTCATTGCGCTGATGGGAGAAGTATGCCTCGAAAAGCGGCTGCAACGCCTGCTGCATCGCCGCGCCGTTCCCGTAGACGACCGCCGGGAAGAGGTTGCCGTCCTTCTCATAGGCGGTGTAGACGGAGAGGTCGATGCCCTGAGCGGCGAGAGTCTTCGCGGTCGCGTCCATCGCACTCGGGATGGACGGGAAGAAAGTGCCACTCTTTCCGGCCGCCGTCTGACATTCCGCGGATCCCATGTACGAGACCCATTTCCAGGTCAGGTCGGGGTTCTTCGTACCGGCCCAGATGTTGTTTCCGTTGGAGTTGCTGGTCATCTTCCGGGTCTTGCCATCCGGTCCGTACGGCACAGGCGCGATGCCAACCTTCACGGTAGGCAGCTTGGCGAACTCGCCCGCCGACCACGAGCCGGACTCCTCCAGCGCGACCTTGGCGGAGCCCAGCAGGTCGATATCGCTGATGGTGTTCTGTCCGTTGCTGCCGGAGAACTCCCCGAATTTCGGCGCATAGCCGCGGTCCGCCAATGAACGGATATAGTCCATCGTTTTCACAAAACGCGGGTCGCTGTAGTGGAAAGTGCTCGGCCAGGTGGACTTGTCACCCTGCGTCCAGCCCAGGGTGGAAACCAGGGCGTTCCAGGTGGTCTGGCCGCTGAAGTCGTTGGTGCCCATCGCGCCGGCGCCAAAGGTCGCCACATGATTCTTGTCGAAGCCGGGCTGGTCGCCGCGCACGCCCTTGTTGTCGACGGTCAGGTGCGCGACCATCTTGTCGAAAGTGCCGCCGTTGTCCGGATTCCAGTTCAGCGACTGGATATCCTTGTCGGTGTAGCCGGCCTTGGTCAGCAGCGCCTTGTTGTAGTAGATGCCGGCCGCCGCCCAGTCCAGCGGAAGCGCGTACTGCTTGCCGTCGGTGAACTTCCACGAGCTCACCCCGACCGAGTATTTGGTCATGTCGAAATGGTTCTTGGAAATGAAGTCGTCCAGCGGCAGGAGCTGGTGCTGGTTCGCGTACGCCTGGAAATACTGCACACTGTCCTGGAAAGCGTCCGGCGCGTTGCCGGCCACGAACCCGGCCGTGAGCTTGGTGAAGTAGTCGACCACGTCATACTGCGAAATCTTCACCGTGGCGCCTGGATTGGCCTTCTCAAAGGCATTCGCGCAGACCTGGTACGCCTGTGCCTGCTTCTCGTCCCACGTCCACCAGTTGATCGTGCCGGCGGCCGAACCGCCGCCGGCGCCCCCGCACCCGGTGGCGGCCGCGAGCGCTGCCACCGCCAGCGCGGCAGCCGCCATTTTTCGGATTCTCATCTTTCCTGCCTTTCGTGGGGGCGTGCGGTGTTGCACGTTGCCAACCCGACCTTGCTACTTCTGCAGTACGGCCCCGAAAGCCGACACGGCGGTGGCCAGATCCTGCGCCCCACCCGCGTCGTGGCCGTTGTAGTCCCACACCTGGATTTCCTTCTGCCCGCCATAGGCATGAAAAGCGCCGAAGGCCGTGGACGGTGGGCAGAGCCCATCCATCAGCCCGCACGAAAACCACGCCGGCGCGATCGCCCGCGCGGCGAAGCCGATGCCGTCGAAATAGGCCAGCGTCCGGAAAACCTGCTCGACTTCCCAGCGGTGCGCACCCAAATAGCCGGCGATTTCCGCGTACGGTCCCTCGCTGGTGATCCGAACGCCACGCCGGAAATCGCACAGAAAGGGCGCCTGGGCGTAGAGCGCGGCGACGTCCGGCACCAGCCCGGCCGTGGCCAGCGCGATGCCACCGCCCTGACTGTTGCCAGCCACTGCGACCCGTTCGGAGTCAACGAAATCGAGCGTGCGAACCGTTTGCACGGCGCGCACCGCGTCAGCGAAGACCCGGCGATAGAAATATGTTTCGGGGTCGGCGATGCCGCGAGTCATGAAGCCCGGGTAAGCCGGCCCAATCGTGCCGACCGGATCGCCGGTCGAGCCGCCGGCGTAGTCACCGCCCTGGCCGCGAGTGTCCATCACCAAGTGGGCATAGCCCGCCGACGCCCACAACAAGTCGTCCAGCGGATGGCCGCGACCGCTGGCATATCCGTGAAACTGCACGACCGCGGGGAGCCGTTCGATGCGATCGCTCGGAACGCGCAGCCACCCACGGATCGGATGGCCGCCGAAACCGGCGAAAGTCACGTCGAAAACGTCGATGGTCCGCAGGCCGGTGACGACTGGACTGAGCCGCACGTCGAGGTCGAAGGCGGCCGTTTCATCCAAGGTGGACCGCCAGAAAGCGTCGAAGTCGGCTGGCGGCCGGTAGTCGCTTCGGTACGCCCACAGGGCCGGCCGGTCCAGGTCCGCGATCATCGGCTACCGCCCCGATTTCTCAACCAGCGCCGGCCCGAACAGGGCTTCCTCGCCGGGTTTGAGGGTGAGCTCGATCGTGGTGGCACCGCACCGAACTCTGCTCGTACGCGCCTCTCTGGCACTCTCCGCGCGAACCACTAGCTCCACAATTTCGCCAGCTTGCCAGCGAAGGTCGACAGTCCAGCCGCCCCGGCAGCGAATGCCGCGGGCGCTGCCGTCCGGCCATTCGGCGGGCAGCGCGGGCAGCACCTGCAGGAGTCCGCCGTGGCTCTGTATCAGCATTTCGACAATGCAGGCCATCAGACCAAAGTTGCCGTCCATCTGGAAAGGCGGATGAGTACTGAAGAGGTTTGGCAGCAGGCCGCCCCATTCGGTGCCCTCCGCCGGCGCGTAGACGTCCGGGTCACGTCCGTACGGCACGGTTGCCTCCCGAAGGAGAGCGGCCGCGGTCGCGCCATCGCCGAGCCGTGCCCGCAGCGCGATTTTCCAGGCCCAGGACCACCCCATCGCGCCCGGACCACGGGCGTCCAACAGCTTCACCCCAGCTGCGGCAAGGTCTGGTGCCTGCTCGAAATCCACCTGTCCGAGCGGATACACCGCCACCATCTGCGACATGTGCCGATGCTTCGGGTCCTGTTCCTGGTGGTCCACCACCCATTCCTGAAGCCGCCCGTCCGCGGTGACCTGCGGTTGCCGCAGCCGTGGCAGCGCGGCCCGGATTCGGGCACAAATCTCGTCGTCAAGACCCAGAATCCGGGCCGCCGCAAGGCAGCGGTCGAAGGTCGCGCGGATCATCGCCATGTCCATCGCGGACGAGTACGACAACGACTCCTGGGTTCCAGCCGCCGAAATGAACAGGTTTTCTGGTGAGGTGGACGGAATGGTGTCCAGCCAGCCGTCCGGGCCCTCCACCAGCCAGCCCAGACAGAACTCCGCGCTGCCGCGCAGCACCGGCCATCCCTTTTCCCGCAGGAAAGTTATGTCGCAGGTGAACTCGTAATGGTCCCAGACGTGTTGCGTCAGCCAGGTGCCGCCCATCATCCAGATCGCCCAGGACGGACTGCTGTGTCCCATCCCGACCGGCAACGCCCAACCCCACATGTCGGTGTTGTGGTGCGCCACCCAGCCGCGAGCGCCATAGAGCTGGTGGCTCACCCGCTCGCCGTTGTACGCGAGTTTCGCGATCAGCTCGAACAAAGGTTGGTGGCACTGGCTCAGGCCCGCGGTCTCAGCACCCCAGTAGTTCATCTCGGTGTTGATATTGATCGTGTAGTTCGACGACCAGGGCGGCCGGAGCTCGGCGTTCCAGATGCCCTGAAGGTTGGCCGGCGGCCCGCCGCCGGGTCGAGATGCGGAGGCGAGCAAGTAGCGGCCCAGCTGGAAAATCACCGTGGCGGTGAGGTGTTCATCCCAGCCGGAGAGAATCTCGTCGGGCACACTCACCACACCGGACCGGCGGCTGCCAATGGTGAGGCTGGCCGCCGACAGCAACGGCCGCAGGTCTTCTTCGTGCTGGCGCGACAAAACATCGGCGCCGGTGGCAAGTGCGCTCTCCGCTCGTCGGACGGCACGGTCGGCGTGGGCGTCCCGGCTGACCGAAGCCGCGGCCACCCCGGCCGGCAACGCCCAGAAATCCTCCGCACTGCTGGAACTCGAGATGGTCACCAGCAGCCGGCTCATGCCTCGTACGGACAGAGACTCGCCAGCGACGGCAACCGCGCCGTCGGTGTCGACGCGTACGGCCGCCACCGCGTACGGGTCATAGCCACCGGCTTTCCCCGTCCCATAACGCAACGGCTCGGCCACCGACTGCTCATGCAGCGGCGCACCGTCCACCGGTACGTCCACCCCGACCACGAATCCCGCCGCGGTAGTCCATCGGTCGGCCATCCGCAGCGGCGAGGAGATGTCCAGGTCGAGGTCCAAAGTCCCGCCCTCGACGACCACGGACAGGCAAATCGCCTGCGCCGGCCGGCTGGCCCACGTCCGCCGCTGTACGAGCCTTTTGCCGATATCGAAGGAGTCTGCAGCAACGCCGTTGTCGATATTGAGCGTCCGGCCGTGGTAGATCGCTTGCTCGCCCTCGGCGAAGGACATCCAGAGATCCACAAAGGGCAGGTATTCCTGGCTGTAGCGCCCTTCGAAAGACTTCACCAGGGCCTCGGCCCGGCGATAGTCCTGCGCTCGGATCGCCTCTCGCAGCTCGGCCAGCCGCTCCGGACCGGCACCGGTCGCGAGCACCTCGGCCAGCCCGTCGGCCGGGCCTTGCGGAGTGCCCGACCATACCGTCGAGTCGTTGATTTGCAGGCGGTGCTGGGAAACTCCGCCAAAGACCATCGCACCGAGCCGGCCGTTGCCAATCGGCACCGCCTCGTACCAGCTCTCGGCCGGCCGCGGCCAGCCCAATAACAGATCGCCGAATGTCATTTGAGCCCCGTGAAACCAATCGAGTTGACGATCCGCCGGCCGAAGATGATGAAGAGCAGCAACATCGGCAGCGCGGCGATCAGGGTGGCGGCCATCAGTCCGGACCAGTCGGGCGACGCCTGTGGTGACGACTGCTTGAAAACAGCGAGCGCGAGCGTCAACGGCCGTACGCTGTCGTCGTTCGTCACCATCAGCGGCCAGAAATAGTCGTTCCAGGCGGTGATGAAGGTGAGCAGCGACAGCGTGGTGATCGGCGCCGACGACATCGGCAGGATGATCCGGAAGAACGCCCGGATCGGCCCGGCGCCGTCGATCAGCGCGGCCTCTTCCACCTCACTGCTCAGCCCGAGCATGAACTGTCGCAGGAAAAAGATGTTGAAGGCGGAGAAGAACGCGCCGGGCAGGATCATCCCAGCGAAGGTGTTGGTCAGGCCGAGGTCCTTGATCAGCACGAAGTTCGGCAGGAACGTGAGGATCCCGGGCACCATCAGCGCCGACAGCAGCACCGAGAAGATCAGGTTGCGGCCACGCCACCGCAGCCGGGCGAAGGCATAGGCCGCCAAGGCCGAGCAGAAGACGACGCATGCGGTCAGAATCGCCGCGTAGATGATGGAGTTCCGCAGGAAAAGTCCCGTGTCCAGGGCCGCGCCGGAGCCGCCCTGCGCGACCGATTCGGCCGGCGTCGCCAGGCCCAGCGCCCGTTTGAAGGCACCGAAGCCGAAACCCACTGGCAACGGCGAGGATGGATCGGTCGACAAGGCGTAGTTGTTCGACAGGGACGTACGCAGAATCCAGTAGAACGGGAAGATGGTCAGGAAAAGGATCACCGTGACGTACGCCCACGCCACCAGCCGCCCGGGCGAGAAGCGCCTTCCTTTACGGTGCGACAAAACCATTGCCATCGCGAGCGCCTCTCAGTCCAGATCCGACTCGTTGGCCCTCGCGAGCCGCATCTGCATGTACGTGATGGTCAGCAGCATCACGAAAAGTGCCAGCGACATGGTCGCCGCGTACCCGAAGTCGAACTGGGTGAAAGCCTTGTTGTAGATGTACATCTGCAGCACGTACGACGCGTTCGCCGGCCCGCCCTGGGTGGTCACCTGGACGATGTCGAAGACCTGGAAGGACCCGATCACGGTCAGGATCACCACCATCACCAGGATGGGCCGCAGCAACGGAATCGTGAGCCGGCGGAACATCTGCATTTCGCTGGCGCCGTCGATCCGGCCCGCCTCGTACACCTGCGGCGGAATGGTCTGCAGTCCGGCGAAAATCAGCACCGCGTTGTAGCCCATCGACTTCCAGACGCTGATCAGCGCGACCGCTGGGATGGCCCAGCCGCCCGACCCGAAGAACAGGATGTTGTGGCCGGTCAACTGGGTGAGTACGACGTTGACGATGCCCAACTGGGGATCCAGCATCCACACCCACACCAGCGCCGCGACCACGCCGGAAATGAGGAAGGGCAACAAAATCAAGCCGCGGACCACGGTCGAAGCGCCGAGCCGATGCATGACCACCGCGGTGATCAGCGAGATCAGAATGCCAACGACAACCGAGAGCACCACGAAATAGATGGTCACACCCAGCGAATGCCAGAAGACATCGTCGCCGATCAGCTCTTCGATATTGGCGAGACCGACCCACTGCGGCGGGGAAAGCACGTGAAAGTCGGTGAAACTCAGATAGATACCGCGCAGTGTCGGGTACGCGGCGAAGACTGCGAACCCCAGCACCGCCGGAGCGATGAAAAGCCAGGCCACCGGTGTGTCCCGGCGACTCGACGACGACTTCTTGCGGCGGGCCGCCGGGAGGGCGGTCTTCGTCACCGGCACGGCCGGCTGGATGCGGTTGTCCTGCTGGGAAACCGTCGCCACGGCAGATCTCCTTACTGGTGATCCCCGCCGGTCGGGCCGGCGGGGACCCACGTGTTACAGGGTGATCTTGTCGATGTCCGAGACGTAGTCGCCGGGATTCGGGTTGCCGAACGAGATGGTGTTGACCCCGGCCTGCAACTGCACCGGCACCACGGTGTTCTGCGGGTTGTCCCAGTCGTTGTTGTTCGTGCCGGACAACGGCAGGTTGAACGGTGTGTTGTTGACCGTGACGATCGCCAGCCGGCTGGAGTCACCGTCGACGTAGGCGACATTCATCAGGTACGTCCCGGCCTTGTCGACCGTCACGTTGTTGTACCGCAGGAAACCGCTGCCGCCGAGATTGCCGGCCTTCTTGCCGCCGGAGCAGCCACCGCAGTTCGCGATGTCGCTGCCCGGGCCAAGCGTGTTACCGGCCGCCTCCGCCTCGTACCCGGTCGGCCCACCGGTTTTCGGTGTGGTGACGGTGATCTTCTTGCTGGAAGCAGAAGCTCGGTTGGCCGAATCCCGGGCAACCACGGTGAACTGGTAACTGGTCGAGGGTTTCAGCCCGGAGACTGTGCCGGCGGTGCCTCGTACGGACGCGGCTTTCTTGCTGCCGGTGTAGATGTCGTACCAGGCGACCTTGCCACCGTGGACCGCGGAAGCGTCCCAGGCCAACGAAACGGTCGAGGAACTCGCGCTGGTGCCATGTACGTTCACCGGCATCGACGGTCCGTTAATGTGGGCCTGCGGGGCAATCCGCAGCAACCGGGACCCGTGCGCCGGCAAGGTGGCGCTGAAACTTCCGTTGGCGCTGCCCAGATTGTTGTGTTGCCAAAGATCTCGGACATTGCCCGGTCCGACGATGCCCAGGTCGTTCCAGTTCGCGGTGACCCTGGCCGGATCCGTCCCCAGGTTGAAAAGCGCGACCGTGTAGCTGCCGTCGGCGTCCTTCGCGTACCAGACCTGCTGGTTCGAGTTCTGGTTGACCGGTTTCGCCGGGTTGCCGGCCTGGTCGACCGCGATGACCTCGTCGTTGGTCAGCAACGAAAGTCCGTAGCTGTCCAGCTTGGTGAGGTCGTCACCGGAGTAGAGCGGCGCGGCCGAGATCGCCCACAGCGTCATATAGCTCTGCCGCTCCGCGTCGGTGATCCCGTCCATTTCGGCATTGCCGACATCGAGGGAATCCAGGTTGTTCCAGTGCCCAGGGCCGGCGTCCGGAATCCACTGCACCACGTCGTTCCAGCGTTGCTTGATCGAGTTGTTCCACGTCACCAACGTGTTGCAGTAGCACTCCACGTCGGTGTCGATCCGCCAGCCGTTGCTGTACTGCTTCCACACGCCGGCCTGCGGGTGCGCGAGCGCCCACGACAGCGTCAGCTCGATCGGCCGGCCGGTCTGCTTGAGGGCCTGCCCCCAGGCCGCCACATCCGCGGTGTTGTCGTAGTTGTCGCCACCCTTGAACGATCCAGGGCCCACGCCGTCCACTTTCAGGAAATCCGCGCCCCAGCTGGCCAACTCGTCCGCGATGGAGTTGAGGTAGAGCTGCGAACAGGGATTGCCGAAGTCCATCTTGTACGCGCCGTCCCACCCGTTTGTCTTGCGCAGGTCGGAATAGACGACATCCTTGGTGTGACACTGCGGCGCGCCGTAAATCGGCGTATTGCCGTCGTTGTAAACCTTCGGGTCGAGCCCAACCGCCAGATAGAGACCGAATTTGAGACCCTTGCTGTGTACGTAGTCGCCGACGTACTTCATCCCGTGCGGAAACCTCGACGCGAGCGCGACCGGCCGGCCGTTCTCATCGCCGGTGCCGTCGGTCCAGCCAGCATCGACGTTGATGTAGTCGTAGCCGTGGCTCTTCAGTTTCGCGGCCAGTACGTCGGTCTGCTGCATGATGTGCTGTTCGGTCAGCCAGTTCTCATTCCCCAGGCCGGGGTAATTGGTCGATTCCAGGCTCCAACTGCTCCACCCCATATAGGGTTTCTGGGCCAGCCCGTTGATGCCTGCCGCTGCCGGCGGCGAAGCGGTCACCGTCACCGCCACCAAGGAGGCAGCAGCCAACGCGACGCCCAGCGCCGCTCTTGCCATGCCACGAAACAGAATGCGACGTACAGCTGCCATGACTTCTCCATCTGGTGTCGCGCCATCGCACGCGCGGGCGAACCGAGCACGCCGGCCGGCGGCCGGGTGCCACGTGAGTCCACGTCTGTCCACAGAGGACGGTCAAAGTCCCGTTTTGCTTTTCTCGACATCCGAGTGCGGCGACTGTGCCGGGCGTCGATGTTTCAGTACGGTAAACGGGGTTTGCTTCCGGTGTCAATATAAGATTTCCCGTATCCTATAGCCACTGGTAGTGCACCGGGTTGATATGTCCTGGTATTTACTTCCAAGGGAAGGTTAAGATAGCCAGGTGGAGCTTCCGAACCAGGCGCCCGCCGCCTCACTGGTCTTCCAGACGATGCTGGCGCACGGCCCGCTGTCCAGAGCCGAGATCGGCCGGCGGACCGGCCTGTCCTCCGGCGCGGTCACCAAGGCCACCTCGCCGCTGCTGGACGACGGTTGGATCGCCGAGCTCGGCCGGCGCGGCGGAGAACCGGTCGCCGGCCGGCCGGCCACCCTGGTCGCGGTCCGGCCGGAGCGAGCCAGCTTCCTCGGCGTCAAGATCACCGAGGACGAGCTCTTCGGCGTCCTCACCGACCTGACCGCCCGGCCGCTGACCACCCGGCGGGCCGCGCTGGACTCCCGGGACGTGGGCAGCGTTGTCAGCGCAATCGCCCGCCTCGTGAAGCGACTGGTGCCGGCCCAGGGTCCGGAGATTCACAGCCTCGGCGTGACACTGTCCGGCGACGTGGACCGCTGCACCGGCGCCGTGCACCACTCCCCCTTCCTGAACTGGCACGGCGTCGAGCTCGCTCACCTGGTCGAGCGGGCCACCGGCGTACGAACCGTCATCGAGAACGACGTGCGGGCCCTCACCGCCGCCGAGCAGTGGTTTGGCGCCGGCGCGGGGATTTCGTCGTTTGTGCTGGTCACCATCGGTGCCGGCATCGGCTGCGGGATCTCCCTGGACGGCCGGGTGGTGTCCGGTGCGCACGGCGTCTCCGGCGAGATCGGCCACCTGCCGGTCGGCGCGGTGGACCGGATCTGCACCTGCGGCAACGCCGGCTGCGTCGAGGCGGTCGCGTCCACCCAGGCGATCGTCGAGCAGGCCCGGCAGGTCACTGGCGACACCGCGCTGACCATGGAGGACGCCGTCCAGTTCGGCCACGACGGGCATGAGGGCGTACGGGCCGTGTTCGCCCGCGCCGGGCACGCCATCGGCCTCGCGATCGCGTCGGTGGCGAACCTGGTCGGCCCGGAGCGGATCATCATCTCCGGCGAGGGCGTCGCCTCTTATGACCTCTTCGAAGAGCAGACCCGTCAAACCTTCGTGCGGCAGGCGTTCGGTGCCGCCGCCGACTGCGAGCTGATCGTACGGCCGCTGCCATTCGAGGAATGGGCTCGCGGCGGTGCCGCGGTAGCCGCACAGACCCTGGTCGCCCCGGACCGTACCCGCCGCGCCACCACCTAGTACTAGCCCTCCTCCCGCGGTTATGGAGAGTCTTCGAGGGTGGTGGGGCGGGAGACGAGGTAGCCGGTGACCGCGACGATCGGGAGGGTGGCCAGCAGCAGCGCGAGCGGAACGGTCCAGGAGCCGGTCAGCTGGCGGGTGACGCCGAGGGCGAGCGGGCCGAGGCCGCCGAGCAGGTAGCCGGCGCCCTGAGTTAAGCCGCTGAGGGCGGTGGCCCCGGCGGTCGTACGGGTGCGGAGGTTGATCAGGGTGAGGGTCAGTGGGAACAGCAGCGGACCGAGACCGATCAGTACGACCCAGCCGACGGTGCCGCGGGTGGGCGCGATCGCGAGGCCCAAATAGCCCGCCAGATAACAGAAGAAGCCGATGGCGATCAGTACGCCGAGGTGCCGCAGGCGGGTCGCCAGCTGCGGTACGAGCAGTGCCAACGGCACGCCGACGGCCGCATAGAGCGACAGCAGAGCGCCGGCCTGGCCGGCTGAAACGCCGGCCGTGTCGACCAGGATTTTCGGCAACCACGCGAACATCGCGAAAACGTTCGCGGCAGTCATGGCGAACAGGATCGCCAGGCACCAGCCGAGCCGCGAGCGCCACATTGGCCGCAGACCAGTCAAACTCGGCGGCGCCACGATCTCGCGGGCACGTAGTCGCAACGGCAGCCAGGGAAAGATCGCGATCAGGCACAGTGCGCCCCACATACCGACCGCCACTCGCCAGCCACCGGCGCGCGCGACCGGCACCGCGACCAGCGGCGGCAGCAGGCTGAAGGTCGTCATCAGCGTGACGTAAACCGACGTCACGATGCCTATCCGAGCGGGAAAACTCTGCTTGACCAGCGGCGGGAGAACGACGTTCGCAATGCCCGCGGCCGCGAAGATGAGAGCGCTCATGGAGACCAACAGGCCCGCCGAGGCGGCGGCCGCGCGTACGACATGGCCACAAAGCATGCCGGCCAGGGCCAGCAGTGCGAGCGTCTCCAACGAGATCCGTCGTCGCAGAATCGGTGTCAGCAAGCCAAAAAGCCCGAAGCACAGCGGCGGAAGCGCGCCGAGCACACCGATGCTCAGGTCGGTCAGCGGTACGTCCGCGCCGACCACCCCGATGATCGGTGAGAGCGCGCCGACCGCCGTCCGAAGGGTGGCCGCCAGCAGCGCGATACCGAGAAGCCGTTTGCTAAGCACTTAGCGACCCTACGCCGGTAGGGTCGTCATATGGAAGACGCCGTCGATCACATTCTCCAGCAGTGGCACCGGGAACGGCCGGATCTGGACGTGTCGCCGATCGGGGTCATCGGCCGGCTGAGCCGCGCGGCGGACGCGGTCGAGGCCCGACTGGAGGACACGTACGCGCTGCACGGCCTCGACGGCTCGTCGTACGACGTGCTGGCGACACTGCGTCGCGCCGGCCACCCGTACGAGCTGTCCCCGGCGGAGCTGAGCCGGACCGCGATGATCTCGTCCAGCGCGGTTGCGCAGCGGGTGAACAAGCTGGTCACCCGCGGTTGGGTGAAGCGAGGCAAGTCGGCCACCGACGGCCGGGGCACGCTCGTACGACTGACCGCCGCTGGCCTCGCCCGGATCGAGGCCGCACTGCCCGCTCACCTCGCCAACGAGCACACCATCGTGTCCGCGCTGACCAAAGCTGAGCAGGCAACGCTGATTTCCTTGCTCCGCAAGCTAACTGCGACCTAATAGTCCCGAGCCGCGGACTCAGTCTGGCAGCAACGGAACCGAGACGCCTGGGTCGCGGCCGAGCAGGACGGCCGGAGTGAGAGCGGTTGAGCCGAAACGTTCGCGTACCGAGTCGATCGTCAGGTCGAGCGCACTGACCTGCGGCCGCTCAAAAGGCAACGCCAGCTGGATCGCACTGTCGTCGTCCAGGTTTCCCAACGAAATCCCGATCAAGGTGAGACCGCGTAGCTCGATCATCGGCGCGGCGGTGGACAGCAGGCCGCGGGCCGCGAGCAGGATCGCGCCGGTCTGCGCGGTCGCCTCGGCCAGGGTGTGCGAGCGGGTGGCCCGAGCGAAGTCGCCGAACCGCATCCGCAGAACGACCGTACGACAGACCCGGCTGCCCGTACGCAGGCGCCGGCCGAGCTTGTCAACCAGGCCGATCAGCATCGCGTCCAGGTCGTCCATCGACCGCTTTTTCCGGCCCAGTGCCCGTTGGGCGCCCATCGACCGGCGGCGCCGGCCGACCTGGACCGGCCGCGGGTCGCGGTTGTGGGCGAGCGCGTGCAGGTGCCGGCCGGAGCCGCGGCCGAGCATCACCACCAGCGCGGACTCGTCGATCTGGGCGACCTGCCCGACGGTCGTGATGCCCCGGTCACGGAGTTTTTCGGCGGTCACCGGGCCGACGCCCCAGAGCCGCTCGACCGGCAGCGGATGCAGGAAATCCAGCTCACCCGCTGGCGGCACCACGAGCAGACCGTCCGGTTTGGCGACCCCGCTGGCCACCTTGGCGAGGAACTTCGTCCGGGCCACCCCGACGGTGATCGCCAGGCCGACCTGATCCAGCACGTCTTTTCGCAGCTGCGTCGCGATTTCCACCGGTGTACCGGAAACTTTCCCCAGACCGCTCACATCCAGGAAGGCCTCATCGATCGAAAGCCCTTCCACGATCGGCGTAGTCTGCTCGAAAACCTCGAAAACGGCCTTGCTGGCCTGCGAATAGGCGGACATTCGCGGCTCGACCACGATCGCCTCGGGACAGACCTCCCGAGCCGCCCGACCGCTCATCGCGGTCCGCACTCCGCACGCCTTGGCCTGATAGCTGGCCGCGAGCACCACCCCGCCGCCGACGATGACCGGCCGCCCCCGCAGCGCCGGGTCGTCGCGCTGCTCGACGGAGGCATAGAACGCGTCCAGGTCCGCGTGCAGGATCGTCGCCTTGTCGAACATGTGTTCGATCGTACGGGACGCTCGCCCGAATCCCTAGCTAGAGCTGCGCGAAGGTGCGGCCGGTGAGCCGTTCGGACTCGGACCACAGCTGCTCGGCGACCGCCGGATCGTGGTCGGGCAGCGGCACGAAAGGGCGCACCTGGGCCGGAAATCCACACCACTGGCCGAGCCACGGCGTCGGCCCGATCAGCGCGCCATTGGGCGCGTCGGGTTTGGTCGCCGCGTACAACACCGGCAGCGCGCCCATGTCGCTGCTCTGCGCGAACATCCAACTGGTGTAGCCAAGGACCCGAGCGTCGATGCCTGGTCCGTGCCGGCGCAGACCACCGGTGAACAGGTTGGTCCGGGAATACCCGGGATGTGCGGCGAGGCTGCGCAACGAAAGCCCGGCCGCTTCCGCCCGGCGAGCCAGCTCCCAGCCGAACAGCAGGTTGGCGAGTTTCGACTGCGCGTACGCCATCCAGCGAAAGTAGACCATTTCGCCGTTGAGATTACTGAAGTCAAGAAAGCCGAAATAGCCGAAAATGCTGGTGAGGGTGACCACTCGCGGGGCTGGCGCGGCCAGCAGGTGCGGCAGCAGGCCAGCGGTAAGCGCGAAATGGCCGAGGTGGTTGGTGCCGAAATGCATTTCGAACCCGTCCACGGTTTTTCGCCGCGGCACTCCCAACACGCCGGCATTGTTGATCAGCAGGTCCAAACTCTCGTGCTCGAAACCGTCCACAAAGGAATCGACCGAGCCCAGGTCGGCCAAATCCAACAAGCGCAGCGAAAGTCGCTCGGCTGGCACACCAGCGCCGGTCAGCAGTCCGAGCGCGCCAGCACCCCGCCGCTGGTCCCGACAGGCCATCACCACATGCGCACCGGACAGCGCGAGCGCCCGCGTCACCGACAGCCCGATCCCGCTGTTGGCGCCGGTCACCACCGCCGTCCGACCGCTCAGGTCAGGGATGTCCCGCCTTCTCCACACGCTCACCGTTCGGCCCGCGCGCCCGTACGGATGGGTGCTCGGACGAACCATCCCGCCACCAGAACGGTCCAGCCACCGGCCGCCACCACCGCTATCCGTTCCGCGACCGCCGGCACCAAGTCGTGGCTACGCACCAAAATCGCCCATCCGGACAGCGCGACCAGCGACACCCCCAGCAGCACCGCGGCGACCACGGAGCCGATGCGGACCGTCCGCACCGGCACCAGATCCGCTGTCACCGCGGCGGCGATCATCAGTGCCACCAAAGCGAAATTGCTGACCGATGCATGAATCGTGTCCTGGACAGACACCAGCCCGTCGGCCACCGGCAGCGGACAGCCGGCCGTACAAGGCACACTCGCCGATCCCAGCAGCGCGACTCCGGCCACCGCGAGCGCCCCGCCGGCCATCCACCACGCCCGGCCGGCCCGTACGAACACTGCCCAAAGCAGCAAAACCGCCACCGCCGCGACGAAGACACCGGCGGTGTAATACCCGCTCCGCGGGCCAACCGCCAGCTCCGACAAATAGTGGTTCCCGAACCCGGCCGCCACCTGCGCCGATCCCACCAACCCAGCGGCCATCACGACGGCGACCAGCGCGGCCATGGCCCGCACTCGTACGCTCCCCGGCACAGCGCCCACCCTAGCCGGAGCCTCGCGCTGTTGCGCTGGACGCTACGGCGACCCCGAAAAAGCGTGAGGCGTACTTCCGGATTCGCATGGAAGATCCGGAAGTACGCCCGCTAGCGAGAGAAAATCAGTAGATCACCCGGCGGACCGGCGCCGGCGCGGCTTCGTTGCCGGCCGCCGGGGTCTCGTCCACCTGCCACATCTCCTCGTCCAGCAACTGCAGCGTCGGTACGTCCTCCGCCCGCTGGCGACGGGTCGGCTTCGCCGGCGCCGGGAACGCGTTCCGGTCAACCGATCCGGCCTTGCCCTGCAGCGACCGCGGCAGACCTGGGACGCGGGAGGTCGGCTTGGGGCCGCGCCCGGTGATCGCCCGCGGCCCGTTGCCTGATTTCAGCCCGCCGCCGGCGCCGCCGCCCTGCATCGGCATCATCGGCGGGATGCCGCCGGCTGAGCCCACGCCAGTGGTTGGCGAGCTCAGACCGCCCGTACCCGACTGGGACAGGGTCGGCGCGCTCCCTACCGTGGGCGCGGTCGTCGCCTTGAACGGCGAAGCGGCCACTGCGATGTTCTTCGGGCCGCCGCCTCCGCCGCCAACGCCACCACCACCGCCGCCGATCGGCCCTCCGCCGCCACCGAGACCCTTGCCGAGCCCGCCAAGCGGCATGAACGGCGGCAACGTCGTCGGGTTGTTCGGCAGCGGAACCGGGTTCGGTGGCGTGATCGTCGGCGGCGGCAGGGTCGGCGTCGACGTGTCACCCTGCAGGGACGGGTCGTCCGTGGTGGGCATACCGCCGCCAGCACTTGGGTCCTGGCCCTGCTGGTCGCCACCCTGAGCTTGCTGGTCACCACCCTGTTGGGCGCCGCCCTGTTGAGCGCCACCCTGTTGAGCGCCGCCCTGTTGAGCGCCACCCTGCTGACCGGCGTCCTGCTGCGCGCCACCCTGCTGACCGCCGGGCGACGTGGACGCCGCGTTGGCGGCCGGGCCACCGGACTGGTTGCTGCTCGCGCCGTTCGGGAACCGCGCCGGCGGCGCCGCGGCGATCTGCTGGCCAATCGCCTGACCGGCCTGTTCCAGCTGGTTGGCCAGCGTCTGTACGGCCTGGCCGGCCACCGGGTTCGGCTTCGCCAGCGCCAGCTCGAGCGCCAACGCGCCGCCCTGGGCGGCCTGCTGGTACGCCTGCATGACAGTGTTCTGGGTCTGGCTGATGAGGTTGACCATCCGGATCATGCCGTCCGGAACGGTGTCCATTGCCTGCGCCCACTTGTCCATGTCGCTGGCGTCGCTGTTCGCCGCCGACGCGAAGTTGCCGCCCGCTGGGTCCTGCCACTCGGCGTGCAGCGCGGTGCTGGTCGACTTGAGCGAACTCGACGCGTTCTTGATGCCGCTCTCGGCCTGTCGCCAGGCGGTGGCGGCCTGGCCGATGCTCTGCGAGGACTGGGAAGCATGCGCTGCCACCTGGATCAGCTGTATGAGCGGCATTTGCATGTAGTTGCCGGCCATCATTTGCCTCCAACCAACGGAACGTTCCCGGGTCCACGCAGCACCGGCGAGTCCTGGAAGACGGAGTTCGTGATCCCAGCGGCACTGGTGCTGTCGTGGTGCAGATACGCGCCCGCTGCCGAGGACGCGATCGATTTGTACGCGGCAAAACCGTGCTGCGCCTGGGTGACGTACTGCGTGACCTTCTGGAATGCCTGGTTGCAGGCCGTCGCGTACGTCTGCAGCTCCGCCATGCCGGTGCCGGTGACCTGCGCGGCCTGAGCCGCCGGCGGCGGCTGCGGGCTGAAGCTCTCCATCGCGTCGGTGTAACCATCGATATTTCCACTGCCGTCGGCCATCGAGTCCTCCTTCTCGGGTCGCGAGCGACGAAAACTATCCGTACGAAACCAGTTGTCCGGTCGGTTGCGAGTGCGGCGGCAGCAACCGGCCATCGCTCACTCGGTCGGGTCCACCCAGCCGAGCTGGATCAGCTGCGGCGAGCCCTTGCGGTGAATGAGCCGGCCGCGACCCGGCGGCAGCGGCTCCGGCTTGACCCCACCGAGCAGGACGCCTTCGTCCTTGTCACCGGACAGCAGCACGCCGGGCGTACCCACATCGCGCAGCCGCGAGACGAACTGTTCGAAAAGCGCCCGGCCGGCGCCGCCACTGCGCCGGGTGAGGATGACGTGCAGGCCGATATCGCGGCCCTGCGCCAAAAACTCGAGCAGTGGCTGGAACGGGTTGGTCATCTGTGTCACGACGAGGTCGTAGTCGTCGATCAACACGTACAACTCCGGGCCCTGCCACCACGACCGCGCCCGCAGCTGTTCGGGCGTCACGTCCGGGCCGGGCAGCCGGTTCTTCATCGCGGTCGCCACGTCCTCCATCAGCTTCGTGGTGACCGAGAGGTTCGAGCCGTAGCCGAGCAGATGTTCGGACTCCACCTCGCCGAGCAGGCCGCGCCGGTGATCGACGATGATCATCCGCGCCTGTGCCGGCGTGTTCGCCGTGGTGATTCGTTTTGCCAGTACGCGCAGGAAATTCGTCTTGCCGGACTCGGAGTCGCCAAACAGCAATGCGTGCGGGTCCATGTCGAAGTCCAGATACACCGGCCTGAGGTCGTGCTCAGCGATGCCGATCGCGATCTTGCGCGAGCCCAACTGCTCGTCCGGCAACGTCGCGTACGACAGGTTGCTGGGCAGCATGCGTACGCTCGGCGCCGCCTCGCCGTGCCACCCGCGGCCCACCGCCTCGACCAACGCGACGATCGCGTCCGGCAGGCTGGCCGGCTCGGTGACGCCGTCGATTCGTGGCGCAGCCACCAAAAGCTCGTGCTTACTGGTCGCGATGCCACGACCGGGCGCGCCTTCGGGCACCTTCAGTGCGCTCGGCCGGTCCACCATGCTGTCGCCAGGATCGCCCAAGCGCAGCTCGATCCGGCTGCCGAACAGGTCGCGCATGGTCGGGCGCAGGTCGAACGGCCGCGAACAGGTGGCGAGGACGTGCACTCCGTACGCGAGGCCGCGGGTGGCGATCCCGCCAATCACGTCCTCCAGATCCTCGAAGTCCTTGCGCAGCGTCGGCCATCCGTCCACCACCAGGAAAACGTCGCCGTAGTCGTCGTCCACGACCGTGCCGTTGGCACGTTTCGCGCGGTACGTGGCCATGCCGTCGATGTCGAGCTCGGCGAAACGCCGTTCGCGGTCGGCCAGCACGGTGGCGACCTCGGCGACACTTCGCCGTACCGCACCGGCGTTCTGCCGGCTCGCGACGCCACCGACATGCGGCAGCCCGCGAATCGATCCGAGCGTGCCGCCACCGAAGTCCAGGCAGTAGAACTGGACCTCGCTCGGTGTGTGAGTCAGCGCGAGGCTCGCGATGATCGTCCGAATGGTCGTGCTTTTGCCGCTCCGCGGCGCGCCCATCACCAACAGATGTCCGCCGGCGTCGGAAAGATCGACCACCAGCGGGTCGCGGCGCTGGTCCAACGGCCGGTCGACGATGCCCGCCACCGCGCGCAGCGCGCCATGCAGATTCGGGTTCAGGGCGCCAAAACCGCGGCCGGGAACCGAACCGATCTCGCCGAGCAGCTCGTTCAGCGGCGGCGGCGTACCCAGTGGCGGCAGCCACACCTGGTGCGCCGGCGTGCCCTGGCCCATGAACCGGTCCACCAGGATGTCCATCAGGCTCTCGCCGATCGCCTCGTCCGGGTCGATCTCGGGCGTCTCGTTCTCTTCCTCCTCGTCTACTGGCGGCGCCACGTACGCGGTGGTGAACTCCTGCAGGCCAATCGCCTCGTACGAGCCTGACCCGTCCGGTCGCAGGTCGCCGGGCAAGTGGACGCCGGAGACGTACGCGGACCGGAACCGGACCATCGGTTCGTCGCCGTACCGCAGAAAACCGTGACCGGGCGCGCGCGGCAACGTGAAGGCGTCGTTCACGCCCAGCACGACGCGGCTGTCGATGTCGGAAAAGGTCCGCAGGCCGATCCGGTACGACAAATGGGCGTCCAGGCCACGCAGCCGGCCTTCCTCCAGCCGCTGACTGGCCAGCAGCAAATGAACGCCGAGCGATCGGCCGACCCGGCCGATCTGCACGAAAACGTCAATGAAGTCCGGCCGGGCCTGCAGCAGCTCGCTGAATTCGTCGCAGATCACGAAAAGCGTCGGCACTTCGGCCAGCGGCGCGCCGGCCACCCGCGCCTTTTCGTAGTCCCGCAGGGAAGAGAAGTTGCCGGCGGCCCGGAGCAGTTCCTGGCGCCGGATCAACTCGCCGTTCAAGGCGTCGGTCATCCGGTCGACCAGCGGCAGCTCGTCGGCGAGGTTGGTGATCACCGCGCTGGTGTGCGGCAGCTTGTCCAACCTGGTGAAGGTCGCGCCACCCTTGAAGTCGATCAGTGCGAAATTCAGCGTGTTCGGCGGATGGGTGACCGCGAGCGCCAACACCAGCGTACGCAGCAGCTCGCTCTTTCCGGAGCCAGTCGCGCCGATCAGCAGACCGTGTGGGCCCATGCCGTCCTGCGCGGACTCCTTCAGGTCCAGCTCGACCGGCGACCCGTCCGGGCGGATGCCGAACCGTACCCGCAGCCGGTCCCGGTTGGGCCGCGGCAGCCAGGTGTCGTGAGGATTGAAGGCAAACGGGTCACCGAGGTCGAGCAGCTCGGCGAGCCCGAGCGTGGAGCTGAGCGGCTGCTCGCCGCGCGCACCCGCGGTCAGTCGCAGCGGCGCCATTTGCCGGGCCAGTGCTTCCGCGCAGACCCTGCTCATCGCGTCGGCGGTGCCGAGCTCCACCTCGGTGTCGGTATCCGCGGTGAGGCTGCTCAACGACCCGTCCTGGGCGACGTTGAGAATCAGCCCGGACCGGTCGGGCGTACGTGGTGGCACCGTGGTCAGGTCGATCACGGTGGCGCCCTCGACGCCGGTCGCGGTGACCAGATGGTCGGAGCCGGCGAAGGAACCGCCGTCGAGCACCACCACCAGGTGCGGTCCGGACGTCGGCGCCGCCGAGGTCGAGTCGAAGCGCGGCCGGTCGGCGAGCACGCCTTCCAGCATGATTTCCAGGATCGGGATGGCATTGGCGACCAGCCGCAGTGGCCCGAGCGCGTCCGTACGATCCGGGTGCAGCGCATGCGGCAGCCATTTCACCCAGTCCCATTCGGCCAGCTGCTCCGGCCCGGCGCAGATCGCGATCCGCAGGTCGTCCGGCGGCTGCAACGTGGCCAGCTGCGCGAGCATCGCGCGTACCAGGTCGATGGACCGGCCGCGGTCGCCGTCCACGTGGATTCGGCTGAAGCCGGTGATCGCCAGCGCCAGCGGAAGGTCGCCAATCACCGAGTACGTGGTGATGAACCTTCGCAGCGCCAGCGCGGAAAGTGGCTCCAACTGCTCCAGCGGCTGGGTGTCCGGTGGCACCAGGGTGGTGGCCAGCGGCTGCTTGCCGACCCCGACTCGTACGACGCCGAAGTCCTCGTCGGACCGCCGTCTTTCCCACAGCCGGAAGCTTTCCAGCAGTGACCACAGCGAGTCCGGGTCCGGATGGACGTACCAGAGCGCGTCGCGCTGGCGGCCGGCGGTACGCGCGACCCGGACGCGATGCTGGGAAAGTCCACGCAGGAACCGGCGCCGGGCCACCCCCATTTCACGTTTGCTCGGGCCACTGTTGTTGAGAAAAACCATTGCCAGCATGCCGAGCATCGCGAAACCGAACAGTCCGAACGTGACGTACCGCAGCGGGCTGGTATTTGTGCTGCCAGCACTGGAAAGCAGGATGATCGACGCCATCATGGCCATCATCGGCAGGACCATCAGGGCCTGCGTCCACGATCGTCCCGTCGGCGTCGGAATCTCCGGCGGAGCCTCCAGCAGCAGTTCACCAGTCGGCATTTCCGGCGCCGGCCGCCGTAACGGCCGGCGCACCACAACGGTCGCCACCTGTAGACCTCCTCGCTGAACGGTTCGAGTCGATGGTGCCGGCTCGCCGCGCGTGGGGCGGGGGTGTGGCAGGAAGGTGCCGAGTGCCCGTTATGCCGGACCGCCCGGATTACGTTCGGCGCACGGGCACGAAACTCGTCGGCCCGATCCATCACGGAAGGAGCGACGATGGACAGACTTGACGGTGTAACCGAGTCCATCATGCACGGCGGGCGAATGGCGCACACCGTGGCCCAGAACCTTGACGGGCACAGCAAGACGCTCGCGGGCCACATCGCCTCGCTGAACGGCCAGATCTCTGGCTCGTACGCCACCGCGCTGTACAGCGCCCACGACCAGTGGCAGGCCGGACACCTGCGGCTCAGCAACGCGCTTCGGGCCATGGGCGACAGCACCAACTACTCCGGGAACCTGTACGACCAGGCCGACCAGAACCTGCACCAGTCGTTCAGCTCGGTGCTCGGCTCGGACCCGTTCGGCGGCGCCCTCGGCGGCCCGACCAGCGCGTAAAGGAGGAAACACGATGCGAGTCCAAGGTAATTTCGCGATGCTGCAGAACGTCCAGCAGCAAGTCCAGACCACGATGGGCCACGTCCAGAACGAGACGGACAACTGGCAGCGAGTGATGAACCAGCTCGCCCATGAGTGGCCAGACGGCGCCCAGGCGCAGCTTCAGGAGGTCCATCACGCACGTGCGCAGATGAACCAGGCGCACCAGCAGATGCTGCAGGTCTTCCACCGGGCGGTCGGCCACTCGGTGGTCGAGCTCAACCAGGCGGTCTCGTCCGCGAAGTCGAACATCGCGAACGTGCCGATCTGACCCAGCCCACGAAATAACCCCGTCCCACTGGGGCGGGGTTGTTTTGTTGGCAGCGACAGGACAACCGGGCGCAGCACCGCGGTTCGGCCCGCACACTGGCCACATGATGAGCGAAGTCGTACGTACGCTACTGACGGTCGAAGGCTCCGGCCGCTCGGACGACGACATGGTCGCCGCCTGCGTAGGTCAGGACTCGATGACCTTCGCCGAGAACACGCGGGAGTCCGGCGAGCGGTAGATCCGCCCGTCCAGCCAAAGGCCGGTGAGGTGCCCGCGCTCGTCGACCGTGGCGCTGACCAGACCATCGGGTGAGAAGACGGTCGTCTCGGTCCGCCTCGCTTGCAGCTCACGCAACTCCTGCCGCTGCTGGCGAAGGAACATCATGTGCCCGGCATCGAAAAGCTCCACCGCGGCCTCCCTGTCATCCTCTGCCGTGGCCGGCAGCCGAGCTGGGGAAAAGCGAGGTCTGCTCAGGTGGTTCCTTGCGTACGATCGTGCCCGCCGCTGGAGTGGCCAGCGTCGCGCGCCACTTGCGACGGCGGGCACGCGGCAATGCCCACGCGAGAATCGCGGCCAGGAAAACCGCCGCGATCACCGCGGCGGTCACGATTTTCGCGCCTACGCCGGCCTGCCACCAATAATGCTGCGCGCGTACGACAGCTGGGCTGGGCGGCCGCACGATGACCGGGCCGAGGTTCTGTGGCTTCCCGCCAAGGCCGTCCGTCACGGCCCGGTACGGGTCGACGATGCCGGCGCCGTACTCCTGGCTCCTGGCCCCGCCGGGCGCCACCGTCGCGGTCGCGATCAGCCGCTGCGCGACCTGCGGTGCGGTGAGTTTCGGGTATGCCGCTCGTACCAGTGCGGCGGCGCCGGAAACGAAAGGCGTCGCGAAACTCGTACCATCCCAGTACTGGTGTCCCGCGATCCGGTTCGCGCCAACGACCTTCGTACCGGGAGCGACCAGCGACACGTACGTACCAACCTGCGAGTCGGCGTTGCGCGCACCGTTGATGTCGATCGATCCGACGCCCAGCACTCCCGGATACGCGGCCGGGAAAGAGATCGCGTCCGGAGTCTGCGCCTGCCCGTTGCCCACCGCCGCGACAATCAACGCATCACGGCTTTGCGCGTATTTCACGGCGTCCTGGATCTGCCCGTAGTTTCCGTAACCAGCCAGCGAAAGGTTGATGACCTTGGCGCCCTGGTCGGCGGCGTACCGAATGCCTTTCGCGACGATGTTCGGATCGATCGGCGTCGCCTCGCCGGAATCGGACTGGGCGTCGTCGACGATGCGTACGGGCAGGATCGTCGCGCCCGGCGCGATGCCTTCGAAACCGACGCCACTGGCCGCCCGCGCGGCGATGATCGACGCGACGGCCGTACCGTGCGAAGCGCAGTCGTAGTTGCCGGGAAGCGTTCCCACCAAATAGAAATCCCGGCCCGGCAGGACGGCTCCGCGCAGCTGCGGATGATCCGCGTCCACGCCGGAGTCGACGACCGCGACTGTCACGCCGGCACCGGTCGTGTACGGCCAGACCCGACTCAGGTCGAAAAGCTGCTGGGCCCACGGCAGCTGCGTGATCACCGGGCGGGACGGCGACGGGTTGTTGCACGCACCGTCCGGCGGCGCGGCGGCAACCGACGCCGGAAGGGACAGCGCCGCTATCACCGCCGCGGCGGCCAATGCCGCAAGTCTCCTCATGGTTTGCCATCATCGGGCCTCAGCGGGCTCTTCAACCCGGCGTGGCAGTTACCGGTCAAGACCCGGAATCCGGTGGCCTACCTGGAAAGATCATGCGCACAGACGTCCGTACGAGCGACCGGGAGACTCGTTGCATTCCACCGCGCAGCACCTGGCCAGCATCGCGGAGATTGCGACCAAACTCCGCACCCTTCGCGACGAGAGCGCGAAACTGGAGGCGACCGCCGAGTCGCCGGACGGTCTCGTGGCCGCCACCGTCAACTCCCGCGGCGATGTGGTCGAGCTGGAACTCGACGACCGCGTTTACCGTACGAGCGACTCCGCCGCGCTGGCCGCCGCCATCACCCAGACCATCCGCGCCGCCGCGGCAGACCTCGAGCGCATCATGGCTACCCGCGCCAACGCTCTCTTCGCCAACCAGCCGGAAAAATCCGACCTCGCCCGCTCCTGGTAAATCACTATCGGTCAGTCGGTCAGTCGCTTCGCAGTCACAGGAACAATCGCACCATCCATCTGATGAGGTTCGCCGCCCAACTCACAGGAGTTGAACGCGCGCGCTCTATTGTCCTGCGTCTGAAATCCATTAAGTAAGTGTGGGATTTCTGTTCATGGCGGGGAGTGGGGCGTCCGAAGGCTGAGTTGGTGCTGAGAAACTGGAGGCGACCGCCGAGTCGCCGGACGGTCTCGTGGCCGCCACCGTCAACTCCAGCGGCGATGTGGTCGAACTAGAACTCGACGACCGCGTCTACCGTACGAGCGACTCCGCCGCACTGGCCGCCGCCATCACCCAGACCATCCGCGCCGCCGCGTCAATCGCGCCGTCCATCTGATGGGTTCGCCCCCAACTCGCAGGAGTTGAACGCGCGCGCTCTATGTTTCGTTGGGGTTATTGTGAAAGTATCCAATTCCTGATCACCCGTACGCGGCCATATTGTCGGTGCCGGCGGTAGAATTAATGTCATGGCCGCCGGCGACGAAGTCACCTCTCCAGAGCTCTGGAGGTGTGACCCGGACGAGTTGGGTGAGTTGCTGCAGGAGAAAGAAAAAGCGGTCTGGCTACTGCAGGTCGAAGTGTTGGACATTGTCGCGGCGATCCACCGGGGAAACGTCGGCAAGACGCTCGGGCACC
>NZ_BAAANY010000054.1:0-14650 GCF_039530045.1 Fodinicola feengrottensis
CCGGTCGAGTTCTTCCAGCATCTGCAGGGGGACCCAGCTGGGTGGCATGGTGCGCCACGGCTGCTTGTTGGGGTCGGTGAATTCCGGTCGCCGTCGTTTTCTGCTCATGACACGATTTTACCGGCCGCCACCGACAGTCTGGTCGCCGATTTTGTTTCTGTGGATAAGAAACGGACCACCTAAACGCCCCTGTGGAGAACTCCTCTTTCAAAGCGCGTGCTCTGGTCCGGTATTCAACTCATTGTTTTCTTCCAAGTCGGTATTGAGTGGGGCGTTGCTGGCCGCGGTGACGCCCTCGGCGACCAGCCAGTACGACAGCGGACCAGCCCGCCGAACGTGGTGGTGTACACGGTGGCAGCGGCTCGGGTGCGTTGTTATTTGGTGAGCCAGCGGTCCAGTTCGGTGAGGACGTTTTCGATGGCTGGGCGCAGTGCGTCGGCTAGTTCGGCTGGGTTCTGGCCTTCGTGGATGCGGCGGCCGGATTCGCTGATGAGGATCTGGAACACGCCGGCCAGTGCGATGCCCTGCAGCCGGGCGATCTCCGGTGCGATCGGGGTTGTGTCGCTGATGGCCGCGGCCAGCGCGGTGGCGAGGCGGTCGGTGAGTTCCAGCGCCAGCCGGTGGACGGTGGGGCTGATGGTGGCCAGGTAGCCGAGCGTGCCGCGGGCGGCTGCTGGCGGCATCTCGGAGCTGTCCGGCAGGGTCCGCAGGATGAAGTCCCGGATGGCGGCGGCGGGGCTGGTGCCGGCCGGGCGAGTACGGATCAGGTCGCTGAGCTGGTCCTGTATCTGCTGCTCGCGGTCGGTGACCAGCTGTTCCTTGGTCGGGAAGTAGTTGTAGAGCGTCTGCTCGGCGACCTCGGCCGCGCGCGCGATCTCGCTGACCGTCACCGCCTCGTACCCCCGCTCGGCGAACAGCCGCGCCGCGGTGTCGGCGATGTGCCGATGTGTACGAGCTTTCTTGAGGTCACGAAGTCCGGTACGAGCCATGCGTGAAAGTGTATCAAGCCACAAGTTTGGGGTGAACTCTAAGAATGGAGTAAGGTCTGGATCATCAGCTCGGTACGGAGGGACGAACTCATGAAGGCAGCACAGTTCAGCCGGTTCGGCGGCCCAGAGGTTCTGGAGATCGTCGACCTTCCGGATCCGCACGCGGGTCCCGGCCAGGTCCGGGTCGCCGTACGGGCCGCTGGCGTCAACGCGAGCGACTGGAAGAAGCGCCAGGGCCTGATGGATCAGGAGCTTCCCCAGACGATGGGGTACGAGGTGGCCGGCATCGTCGACGAGCTCGGCGAAGGCGTCACGAAGGTCGATATCGGTGATCGGGTCTTCGGATTCAGCACCGAAGGCCCCGCACAGGCCGAGCTGGCGGTGCTGTCCTTCTACGCACCGATCCCGGCATCGCTCGACTTCGCCGCGGCCGCCGCGTTGCCGGTCGCGGTGGAGACGGCCGCGCGGGCGCTCGACCAGCTCGGGGTCCGGAACGGCAACACACTGCTCGTCAACGGCGCTTCTGGAAGCATCGGCCGCGCCGCCGTCTCCTTCGCGGTGGCGCGTGGCGCACGCGCGATCGGCACCTGCGGCGCGGCCAACCACGAGGTCGTACGGTCATGCGGCGGCGAACCCGTCACGTACGGAGACGGCATGGTGCAGCGGGTCCGCGCGCTCGCGCCGGACGGCGTCGATCTGGCGCTCGATGTCGCGGGCAACGGGGTCCTACCCGATCTCATCGACCTCGCCGGGGGCCCGGAGCACGTCGTCACGATCGCCGATTTCGCTGGCGCGGAGCAGTACGGCGTGCGCTTCAGCAGGGGCGACGCCGGCCGCGCCCTCTACACGCTCGACCAGATCGGTGACCTCATCGAGTCCGGCGGATTCTCCGTGCCGGTAGGAGCGACGTTCCCGCTGACCGACATCGCGGAGGCACACCGTGCCGGCGAGACCGGTCAGGTCGGCGGAAAGCTCGTCCTGCTGGTCGGAGGTTCGCGATGACCGCTCGTCTCTCGCTGCCCGACGACCGGGTGATGATTCTCGGCGCGTTGGACCTGGAACGTACGCCAGCCGGTGTACGCCCGCGGCGGCTGCCGGCGTGGACCCGGCCGCGGCTGTCCGACAGTCGGATGGATCTGGTCGTCTCGCAAGCCGCGGGGGTCCGGCTGCGGCTGCGTACGGCAGCGCGGTCGTTGGCGTTGGGCGTACACGTGACCGTGTCGGTGATGCCCGACGGGGAACTGCCGGCGTCGTTCGACCTCGCCGTCGATGGCACCGTGCTCGCCCGCGTGCGAGCCAAGGCCGGCGATGTGCTGACCCTCGGCCCCGAACGCGCTGACGCCCGGCTGACCCCTGGTCCCGCCGAGATCGTACGTTTCGACGATCTGCCGGCCGGGGAGAAGGACGTCGAGATCTGGTTGCCACATAGCGCGACGGTTGAGCTGCGTACGCTCGAAACCGACGCGCCACTGCTCGTACCGACCCCGCCGTCCGGCCGAGCCTGGGTGCACTACGGCTCCTCGATCAGCCACGGCCTGGAAGCAATCGCCCCGACCCTGACCTGGCCGGCCATCGCGGCGCTGACGACCGGCGCAGCGCTGACCAACCTCGGATTCGCCGGCAACGCCGTACTCGACCCGGAGGTCGCTCGCGCCATTCGGGACAGCCCTGCCGACCTGGTCTCACTCAAGGTCGGGATCAACCTCATCGGGGAAGCGTCGATGCGCGAACGCACCTTCGTGCCGGCCGTCCACGGATTCCTGGACACGATCCGCGAGGGCCACCCGACGACCCCGATCGTGCTTATCTCGCCGACCGCCTTTCGCGACCGGGATGCCACCACCGGGACCGAGGTGGACTCCGGGACGCTGACCCAAACCAGCGTTCGTACGCTGCTGGCCAAGATCGTCGACCTCCGTGCGGACCCGGCGCTGCACTACCTGGACGGGCGCGAACTCCTCGGACCGGACGAAGCCAGCGCGCTGCCCGACGGCGTACACCCCGACGCGGCCGCCCACCTGCGCATGGGCGACCGAGCCGGCCGGCTGATTTTGCTTCCCTACTTGCGATAAACGCGCCCGGGTTCAGATCAGAACGCTGGGTTGTCGTGGTAAGTCCAGCTCGCGTAGCTGTTGTTCGAGTGATAGGTCACCTTGTTGCCGGAGTTGCCGCCGACGCTGGCGACGATGAGTTTGCTCCCGGACCTGGTCACCCCGACGACGACCTCCACGTGGTGGCCAGTGGACTGCACGGCCACGTCACCGACCTTCGGCGTACTGACCCTCGTCCACTTCCGCCACGAAGCCGCGGCCGGATAGCCGCTGGGAGCCGAGCCGCCGGCCTTGACCATAACCCAGGCGGCGAAGTCGCCGCACCATTCCTCGCAGCGGGTGGTGTACGGGTTGCAGTTGCTGCCCCATTCCTTCATGCCGTTCTGGCTCCGGGCGATGCAGCTGATTTCGGCGCCACTAACGCCGGTTTTCACGCAGGGCTTGGCCAACCGGGCCGCTTTCTGCGCCGGCGTTTCGGCCGCCGGCGCGGCGACCACCCGCGTCGTGGTCGGTGCGGCGGCCTGGGCGGGAATGGCGCTGGCAGCGAACGCACCCATGACGCCTACGGCCACCATCAGTCCGAGCAGCTTTCGATGGAGCATGTCATCTCCTTCCGGCGGAGGCGGGATTGCCTCTGACAGAGCTCGATGGTCGCGATGGCTCCTAATAAGTCTCTAATTTCTCACTATGTACTGGGCCGGCTGAGTAGCTGTTGCGTAGCGCCGGTGTATCGGCGCAGGTCAGGGGCTTTCTGGTGCCCTTTCCAGGTATTGGCTGGTTTCGTAACCTACGTCTGCTCGGGTGAAGGGCATTCCAGAATTCTCTTTTGACGGGGGTGGAACGATGGTGCGTACGCTGACCGGTCTCCAGATTGCCGCGATGGCTGGTGTTCTTGCTATGCCGGTGATGGCGAGTACGACCGCGGTCGTACGTCCGAGCGATGTGCCGCCGCCGGCGTCGGGCCGGACACTGACGGTCGGTCCCGGTGCGCAGTATGCGACACCGCAAGCGGCCGCGAATGCCGCCGCGCCCGGCGACAACGTGCAGATCGCGGCCGGAACGTACAGCGGTGGGCTGTCCATCAAGACGAACGGCTCGTCCGGAATGTATGTCACGTTCTACGGTTCGGGCGGTACGGCCGTCATCACCGGCTCGGGCGGTAGCAAGGGCCTGGTCGCCGTCGGTAACCATTCATGGCAGCGTTTTATTGGGTTAACGTCCAAGGGTTCGAGCGGCTTCGGTGTGATGGCCAACGGTGCGCACGACCTGGTTTTCCAGGACTTCGGCGTCGACGGATCCCAGGACGGCGGCCTGGTAGCGCTCAACACGAAAAACACTCTGGTCGACGGATGCGACATTCACGGCACCAACGCGCGTGGCACGTCAGCCGACCACGAAGCGCTGACCCTCGGTCAGGGGTCGAGCAACCTCGAGGTCAGAAACACCAAAGTGCATGACAATGGCGAAGAAGGCATTGACGTCAAGTACGACGACAACGCCCAGGCCAAAATCCATGACAACGTCGTCACCGGAAACCGCGGCCCGAACATCTATGTGGACGGCTCGTCGCACGTACAGATCTACAACAACGTCTCCACTGGCACGAAAAACAACACCAAGGCCGGCATCATGCTCGCGGTGGAGGAATGCTCGTCCAGCCGCAAGACCGACGACGTGCAGGTTTACAACAACGTCCTGGCGAACAACGCGGCGGCCGGGCTGGATTTTTGGATTGAGTCCAGCGGCACGATATCCAATATCCATGCGGTGAACAACACGTTCTACGGCAACAAAAAAGGTGCGGTCGGGTTTGATGCCGATTCCTTCGGCGGCCAGAACATCCTGCGCAACAACGTCTACGCGGAAGGCGCGGTTTCCCACCCAAGCTTCGCCAGCGACCACAATCTCACCGGCGACCCCGGTTTCGTCAACCCGCAGGCCGGCGACTTCCACCTGAGTGACGGTTCCCGTCCCATCGATGCCGGCTCGGCCACCGACGCACCCGCCTTCGACCTGGAGAACCACCCCCGACCGGCCGGCGCCGGCTACGACATCGGTGCGTACGAGCGCTAAACCCGCCAACCCAGACAGCGCCACCCCAGACAGCGCCAACCCAGACCGTGCCAACCCAGACCCTGCCAAGGGGAGACCCGAAATGTTGATCCAACCCAAGCGCCAAAGATGGATGAGACTCCGCGGCGCGGCGGTGGTCCTGGTGATGGCCGGCTCGGCCCTGGTGGCGCCTCCCGCGGTGGCACAAGCGGACCCGCCCCCGGACACCTCGGTGAACTACGCGTACGACGCGGCCGGCCGGTTGGCCGGGGTCACCCAGCAGCAGTCCGGCTCGGCCGGATACCGCTACGACCCGAACGGGAATCTCACCACGATCCATCGGCAGGCCGCCTCCGCCTTGTCGGTGCTGAGCGTGGTCCCGGCCGCCGGGTCCAGCGGCCAGACGGTGACGCTGCACGGCGCCGGCTTCGTGTTGCCTGCCAGCGAAAATACGGTCCTGTTCGGCGAGACCGCGGCGACCGTGACCGCGGCGACACCGACCACTCTCACGGTCACCGTGCCGGACGGCGCGACCTCGGGGGCGGTCACCGTGACCACCTCGGCAGGATCGGCCACGAGCCGGGAATCCTTCACCGTACGCGCGAACGCC
The DNA here is from genome assembly GCF_039530045.1 of Fodinicola feengrottensis. Classification (NCBI taxonomy): domain Bacteria; kingdom Bacillati; phylum Actinomycetota; class Actinomycetes; order Mycobacteriales; genus Fodinicola; species Fodinicola feengrottensis. The sequence continues at coordinate 5,703 of NZ_BAAANY010000054.1, forward strand.
GGGTCGTTGGCGGTCTCCGATGTGTCGCCAACGAGAGGTGGCGCGGGTACGACGGTGACCATTTCCGGCGCCGGGTTCGACCCGGACGCGGCGCTGGATGCGGTCAGTTTTGGCCACACCAGGGCACAGGTCACCGCCGCGACCGCGACCGCATTGACGGTGACCGTGCCGGAGACGGCCGGCTCAGGTCCGGTCACGGTGGCCGCCGGCGGGCGGTCCGCCCCGTCGCCGGCGCCGTTCCTGGTGGTGCCCAGCGCGCTGGACCCGGCGGACAAGGCGGTTGACGCCACCGTTGCCGTGGACGGCCCGTCGACCACGGTTTCCCTTCCCAGCAAGGACAAATACGCGCTCGTACGGTTCGACGGCAGCCGCGGTCAGCGGCTCAGCCTCGGAGCGAGCGGCGGCACCGTGGCGTACAGCGCGTGGGTGGAGCTTTTCGACCCGTACGGCGCCGGGTTCGGCCGCGACGAGTACGACCTCGGCCGCTGGATTGACCAGCTGAACGGCGCGTACGACCTGCCGCCGCTGCCGGTGAGTGGCACCTACCAGATCATGGTCACGCCGGACGTGGACAACGTCGGTCCGGTGACGCTGACGCTTTCCAGCAAGACCACCGGCAGCCTGGTCGTCGATGGCGCTGGCAGCGTCGCGCGGTTCGACCGGCCGGGCCAGGAGACCGAGCTTTCGTTACCGGTAACCAAAGGACAGCAGGTCGATCTCGGGTTCGACCAGGCCACGTTCCCGAAGGGGAACACCACCACCGTCACCGTCCGCGAGCCCAACGGCACCCCGGTGCTCTGGGATTCCGACGGCGCGACCTCCGGGTTTCCGCAAACCAACGGCCCGGGTTACTACGTTCTGAACCCGGCCGAGACCGGCACCTACACCGTCGTACTCGCATCCAAGGATCCCCAGCCCGGCTCGTTCCGGGTCGTCGCGTCGAGCCTGCAGCAGGGCGGCGCGTTGGCACTGGGCACCGCCGTGACGGCCACCATCGCCCGCCCGGGGCAGCAGGAGACCTTCACCTACGCGGGCACCATCAACGAGGAGCTCGGTCTCGACGTTTCTGGCATCACAGCAACAAAATATGTGCCCAACGTGACGGTCGCCGGCCCGGACGGCGCGGTGCTGTTCGCCGGCCAACTCAACGGACACCGGGACCTGCCACCGCTGACCGCCACCGGGATCTATCGAGTGACCGTCCACACGTACTCGTCGCCCGGGTCGGCGACGCTGCGCCTCGCGACCCGTCCGGTTTCCACCAGCATCAGCCCGACCGGTCCGACCGTCGTGTCCACCATCGCCAGCAAAGGAGGCACCGCGCAGTTGACGTTCCCCGCAACCAAGGGAGTGCCATTGACATTCGCTTACCACCACTGGGGCTTTGGGTCCTCGGTGACCCTGCACGCGGAGGTGCTCGATCCCAACGGGGATGAGGAGGATGAGTACGACGGCCTCGCCGACGTTTCCACCTTCGCCTTCACTCCCGATCGCACCGGCCAATACCGGGTGCAGCTGACCGCTGACGGCGGCAAGAGCACCGGATCGGTGTCGGTCACGCTGTCCGGTGAGGTGGCCGCCGGCGCGCTCGACCTCGGCGTCGAGACGCCTTTGTCCGCCAGCCGGCCCGGTCAACCCAGCCGCTTCACTTTCGCTGGTACGAAAGGACAAAAACTCAGCTTTGTGCTGGGTACGAACACGTTCAACTACTACCTGCCGATCACCATAAAGCGGCCGGACGGACAGACGCTGTGGAATGACTCGGCGTGGTCCGCGGTCGACCTCGACGCGCTTCCGCAGACAGGCACGTACCAAGTCGTCGTGGCACCTTTCGGTGAGACCGGTTCCGGGCAGGTCAGGATCGCGCCAACGGTGGTGTTCCCGGCGGCCACCATCGGTGGCGCCAAAGCGAGCCTCGCCGTGGGCCTGCTCGGTGGTGTCGTCCAGACGACCTTCACCGCCAAGGCCAATGAAGGAGTCTCGCTGGGGGTCTCCGGCTCGGACTTCACCACACCGGTGGCGTTCCGGGTCCTCGGGCCCGACGGGTCGATCCAGTCCGACAGCTCCATGGGCACCGGCAGCTTCGCCGACTTCAACGCGCCCAAGGACGGCACCTACCGGCTGATGATGGAACCGCTGGACGGTGACTACGGCTCGCTGTGGATCACTCTTTCCGATCAGGTCAACGAGGGGAGCATCAGCCTCACCTCCGCGAAGACCCTGACTCTCGGGCGGACTGGCCAAACCCACTATGTGAGCTTCAAGGGCAACGACGGGCAGAAGCTCGAGCTCTCGTTCGCCAAGATGACCACTCGCAGCCGCCCGTGGGTGGGCGTGTCGACGCCGGCCGGCGACACTCTCATCTCGGCCAGCGGGGATGCCAATCCGGTCGTCCTGCCCACGTTGCCGGCGGACGGTACGTACTGGATCTACCTCAATCCGTACAACGGACCTGGGTCTGTGACGATCACGCTGGCGGCTTCGGCGTCAGCGTCGGCGGCCACTCGTACGAGTGATCCAGCACGCAACGGCGTCCACTCACCGGCCCCGCTCCCCGGGAAAGCCAAACCCATACTCCGGACAAGGCCAAAAGGTGGGCACGTGACCCGCGGACTGGCTGCCAAGCCGGTCGCGCTGGCGTCGAAGAAGGCGCCCACCGTACGAAGCCAGCCGGGCGTCCATAAGGACATCCAGCATGGTCTGCGGCCGGCCTGCGCGACCTGCTCCGGTGGGACTCCACCGCCGCCGGGCACCGGGCCGCCGCCGGGTGGCAACGTCGCTGGCGGCGACCCGGTCGACCTCGCCACCGGGCTGCTTATCGACACCGAGACCGACCTGACGGTGCCGGACACGATCCCGCTGACGGTTGCCCGGACGTACCGGCAGAACGACAGCGGCATCCACGACTTCGGGGTCGGGGACAGCGGGGGATACAACCTCTTCCTCTATGCGCCGCATGGCGCCACCTCCAGCCAGCTGGTGTTGGCCGACGGCGGCCGGATTTCCTTCCAGCGGCTCACTCCCGGTGGCAGCCGCCCGTACGACTATGCCGACGCGGTGTTCACCGCGACTCCCACGCCGACGAAGTACGCGGGCGCGGTGATGGCGTGGAACGGCGACGGCTTCGACGTACGGCTGCTCGACGGCACGACGCTGGTGTTCGGCGAGAACGCGCCGCTGCAGGCGATCCGCGACCGCTACGGCAACACGGTGACCATCACCCGCGGACCCGGCACCGCCGACCAGGACACCGGGTTCGGGCTGTCCAACGGCCCGGTCACCCAGGTCACCGCCCCGCACGGCCGCTGGGTGCGGTTCACCTACGACGCGCTCAACCGGACCACCGCCGCCATCGACAACACCGGTCGTACGGTCAGCTACGGCTACGACTCGCACGGCCATCTGGCGACCGTCACCGACCCCACCGGCGGGGTGTCCTCGTACACGTACGACAGCAACGGCCGGATGGCCACCGCCGCGAACCATCGAGGTCAGGTGTATCTGACCAACACGTACGACTCATACGGGCGGGTCAGCAAGCAGGTGCTTGGTGATGGCGGCACCTATCAGTTCGCGTACACGCTGGATGCCGCCGAGCGGCTCACCGAGACCCGGATGACCGACCAACTCGGCACGGTCCACCAGTACATCTTCAACAAGACCGGGTATCTGACCAGCTACACGACCGGCTACGGGAACTCGCTGGCGCAGACCGTCACTGTCGTACGCGACCCGGTGTCCAACCAGCCGACCAGCTACACCGACGCCCTCGGCCGTCGTACCGACCTGACCTACGACGCGTACGGGTCCCCGATCACCCGCGTAGAGCTGGCGGGCACGTCGGCGGCGCGTACCGAGAAACAGGTCTATGACGGGCCGTTCCACCAGCTCAGCCAGTCGATCGACGCAATGGGCCAGTCGACCACGTACGCCTACCGGCCGGACGGATCCCTCGCCACCGTGACCGACCCGCTGTCCCGCGTCACCACGTCCCAGACGAACGCGGACGGTCAGGTCACCGGCGTCACCGACCCGCTCGGGCACCGCACCTCCACGACCTACCTGCTCGGCGACCAGGTGGCGATCACCGACGCGACCGGCCGGGCGATCCGCCGCAGCGTCGACGCGGCCGGCTGGGTCGACGTCACCACCGACCCGCTCGGCGCGGCTACCGTGGTCACCCACGACGCCGCCGGCCGGGTGCTGGCCAGCACCAACCCGCTCGGGCAGCACACGACCATCGGTTACGACGCGGACGGGAACGCCACGAAGTTCACCGATCCGAGCGGCCACAGCACGACCTACACCTTCGACGCCGAGAATCACTCGACCGCGATGACCGATCCGCTCTCGCATGCCAGCAGCTACTCGTACGACCCGGCGGGAAACCTGACCAGCACCACAACCGCCAGCGGGAAGGTGACCAAGCAGGAATACGACGCGCTGGGACGGCTTCGGACGACCCGCTATTCCGACAGCACCATCACCTACACATATGACGCCGGCAACCGGGTGGTGTCCGTCGCCGACTCGAAAAACGGCACGGTCAGCAATGTCTACGACGGGTCTGACCACAAGACTCGCGTGACCACACCGGCCGGCCGGATCGACTACACGTACGACACCGACGGCAACCGCGTCTCGATGACCGTCGCGGGCCAACAGCCGGTGAGCTACACCCTTGACGCCGCTGGCGAACTCACCGATGAGGCGCAGGGCTCGAACGCCGTCAGCATCGCGTACGACGGTGCCGGGCGACGCACTTCGGTCACCCTTCCCGACAGTGTCGTGCAGAGTTACACGTACGACTCGGCCAACGAGATCACCGGCATCGGATATGGCCGCAACGGCACCAATATCGGCGACCTGACCTACGCGTACGACCAGAGCGGGCAGGTGTCCAGTGTCGGCGGCAGTTTCGCCAGGACGACCATCCCGCAGGAGTACGGCCCGGCCACGTACGACGCCGGCAACGAACTCAGCAAGGTCGGCGACACGGCCTATTCGTACGACAAGGATGGCAATCTGCTGTCCAACGGCACCACCAGTTACGTCTGGAATTCGCGTGGCCAGCTCGCCAGCAGCGCGTCCGGCGCAGCGACGACGACGTACGGCTATGACGCACTCGGCCGTCGTACGAGCAAGGGTGCCGCCAACTATTTGTTCGATGGCGCGAACGTTGTCGAGGAACTGTCCGGAAGCACGGTGACGGCGACGAGAATGACTGGCGGTGTCGACGAGGTTTTCGCTCGTACGGCCGCGGGATCGACCCGGTCGTTGCTCACCGACCGGCTCAACAGCACGGTCGCCGTCGCCGACGGTTCCGGCGGCGTCACCGGGCAATACACGTACGAACCGTTCGGGGCCACCACCGCGACCGGGGACGATGGTGGCAATGCGACCCGGTTCACCGGACGGGACGACGATGGCTCCGGGCAGTATTTCAACCGGGCGCGCTATTACACGACGGCCGACCAGCGGTTCCTCAGCGCGGACCCGACCGGTTTGGCCGGCGGAGACACGAATGTCTACGCGTACACCGGAAACCGGCCCACCACCTCGGTCGACCCGCTCGGACTCAGCGCGCAACAGGCCGGTGGGTTCGACCTGCTCGGCTGGTTGGGCAGCGTCTGGCAGAACGTTGTCTGGAACAACAAATCCTGGTGGGAAATCGGACTCGGTGCCGCGGCGATCATCGGGACCGCAGTCGCCGCGGTGGTGACCGCACCCGCCTGGGCTCCCGTCGCCGCCGTCGCGGGCGCTATCGCCACCGGCGCCACCGTCGCCGGCCTGCTCTTGGGCGCGGCGGACACCGCGGTCGCCTGCAGCAACGGTGAACGCCTCAGTTGCGGCGCCGGAATCGCGGGCGTCGCACTTGCCGGAGAAGGGGCGCTTATCGACAGGCTCGGAGAGAAATTCCTGGAATCGCTTGGCAGTGCGGCCGGTCACGAGGTGGGCAGCACTGGACCAGCGCTGTCGAACGTGTGGAACTGGGGCTCCATTGGATTCACCGGAATCGGCGGATTCGTCCCGAACCCTGAGCATGAGTAGATTTCGGAGACAGCTATGCGAAAAATCGCCCTCGTACCAGTCGTCGTCGCCAGCGTCGTGGCTTTCGCCGCACCGGCAAATGCCGCCGCCAGCCTGCCGGCCAGCTACGACCTGTCGCAGTACGCTCCGGTCGCGGGCGAACAGGGTTCCGTCGTCGACTCCTGCTCGTCCTGGGCCACCGGATACACCGGTTTCGGTCTGCTGATGAAGGAACAGGGAATCGCCGGCGGCTCGATGGCGCCGATGTATGTCTACGCCCAGATTGTGAAGGGCCGCAACGTGAACACGTCGATCACCACCAATTTGCAAATCCAGAAAGACCAGGGAATCGACACTCGCGCCGACTACCCGCAGGGCGACTACGACTACACGACTCAGCCGACCGCCGCCCAACGCGCGAACGCGGGGCATTACAGAATTTCGTCGTACGACATCGTTTCCCTGGACGACAACCTGAAAACAACCATCGAGACAGCGGTTTCGCATGGCTATGCGGTCGTCATCGGATTTCGGGTCCGGCAGAGTTTCGACTCCCTGAACCCGGAAAACGACGCGTACACGCCGGGGGAGAACGGCACCGACCCGATCGAAGGCGGACATTCGGTCGTTGTCGTCGGGTACGACAGCAACGGCATCAAGTTCGAGAATGCCTGGGGCGCGGACTGGGGCGCCAACGGATTCGCCACCGCTTCATGGGATTTCGTCATGTCCAGCGACATCGACTCGGTGCACGTCATGCACAAACTCGTGACCGGCTGAACTCGATATTTTACCAAGAAAGCTCACTACGACATCCCCGTCTTGGCAGTAGACGTGCTTGACCCAGCGACAAGCTACTGCACAGTTTCGTGAAGTCCGCGGCGGTGTAGGTTGATCCGCGGTCGGTGTGGAAAATGACCCCGTCGACGGCCCTGCCGCGGGCAGCGACGGCCATCCGGATCGCCGCGCAGGCCAGCTCGGCGTCCGGGTGGATGCCGGTGGCCGCGCCCAACACCCGCCGGGAGAACAGGTCGATCGCGGTCGCCAGGTAGAGTTTCCCCTCGTCAGTCACGATTTCGGTCATGTCACCGACCCACTGCAGGTTCGGCGCGGTGGCGGTGAAGTCCCGGTTGAGCAGGTCCGGGAAGATCGGCGCGGCTTTGTCCGGTCGGGTCAGGCCCTTGCGGCGTTTCTTGTTCCTGGCCACCAGATTCTGCGTCGCCATCGAGTCAGCCACGGTGTTCTCCCCAACCCGCCACCCGGCCTCCACCAGCTCGACGTGCACCCGCGGCGACCCGTACGTGGTCGCCAGACTCCTCGAACACGTCCTTGACCGCCGCGTCCAGGCGCTCACGGCGAGCCTGCGCCGGCGGCCGGTCGCGCCACTTGTAGAACCAGGACTGCGACACGTCCGCTGAACCTCAGCCCGGCGTGTCAGGCCGAAAACACCGTTCGTGGCACAGTCCCGAAGCCTCGTTAGAACGGTGGTGGTGGGTATTCGTCGTTGGGTGTGACGTCGTACGTACGTCCGGTGGGGCTTGTCCACAGGAAACGTCCTGGTGTTGGTTGGGTGACGGTCCAGCCGTGTTCTTTGATGTCGTTGTGGAATTTGCAGGCTGGTCCGGTGCTGTCGTACGCCGTTTTGCCTTCCGGGTCGCGGAAAGGGATGGTGTGGTCGAACTCGCACGTCGCCGCAGGTCGGTTGCAGGCGGGGCCGCAGCATCGTTGGTCGCGTGCGTTCACCAAGTCCCGTAGCGCCTTGGTCGGCCGATAGCGCGTACGGCCATGGTCGATCACCACACCACTGACGGGATCGGTGAGGATCCGATACCACTCACTGTTTTCGTCGCCGGCGAGTTCGCGGGCGCGTTGCGCGGTCATCGGGCCGTAACCACTAAGGATTGCGGGATTGTCGTCCAGGCCCATCAGCGTGGTGGCGTCGACGCGGAGTTCGATTTTGGTGCGTACGTTGCTCGGCACACCCAGACAGAGGTCGGTGAGGGCGTCGGCGCGGAGGGCGTCCATGGTGCGGGTTTCGTCTTTGGTTTTGAGGCTGCGGGCGATGGTGTCGATGATGCGGTAGATCGCTTCGGCTGATTCGGCGGGCAGGAACGCGCCCAGCAGAGCCATCCCGTCTTCGCAGGGTTGTTTTTCGACTCGCCTCTCGGAGACGAGCTTTTTGCGGCGGGTTTCGGCGGCTGCTGGGTCGATTTTGATGACCTCCCGCCGGGCCCTGTCTCGGATCGATCGAGGCGTCTTGGAGTCCGCGCCGGGCAGCACCGTCTCTTCGACTTTCCGAGCGTCCTCGGGTGAGAGGTGGCCGACCTGGTCCGCGAACGTGAATGCCTTGCGCAGGTCAAGGTCGCCGTGAGACATCCCGGCCATAGTGCCCGGCAGCTCATGGACGAGTTGGTACGCCAAGTTCAGTCGTTTCTGGGCCGCGGACACGCTCCAGGTCAGCGATGCGGCGATTTCACCAGCAGCGTACTTAGAGAAAGGTGCGCCAACGGCGGGTCGGGCGTTGGTGAAGCGGTCCATGAACCGCATCTGCATCGCCTGCGTATACGAAATCACCTTGTCCAGTGTCTCGACCGCGGCGAGCGCGGTGTCAGCGTCGGCTCGGCCGTACCGGTCGAGTTCTTCCAGCATTTGCAGGGGGACCCAGCTGGGTGGCATGGTGCGCCACGGCTGTTTGTTGGGGTCGGTGAATTCCGGTCGCCGTCGTTTTCTGCTCATGACCCAATTTTACTGGCTGCCACCGACAGTCGGGCTGCCAGTTTTCGTTTCTGTGGATAAGAAACGGACCACTTAACCCTGGTGGAAAACTCTTGCTTCAGAGCACGCTCTGGGCGTGTCATGCCAAGTGTGTAAGCCGGAGGTGTACCAAGATCGACTGGCCTGTTGGTTGGTCGGAAGGG
>NZ_BAAANY010000055.1:0-86093 GCF_039530045.1 Fodinicola feengrottensis
ACCGTCCAACCCATACCGAACATCGTACACCTGTTCGAATAGACGAATTTCGTTGGGGTACCTACTCAAATCGACGCCACCCAGGCATCCCGCTATTCGGTTAGCAGGTTGTCAGATTATGTGCGCCACCGAAGGGGCTTGCTCGAGCGAACTCCGGCGGCCCCGGTTCCCTCGAAATACCTGCTACGGCGCGAAATTGTCGTACCCTCCCGTTTTCCTTTCCCCCTCCCTTTGAACGGGCGGGGGGTGGGTCGAGAGGTAGACCTTAATTTTTAGTTGAACATCGGTCCTCGAACCCACCCCCCACCCGTCACTGGGTGGGGGTGATTTTTGGGGGTGGGTACGACAGTTTCGCGCCGCACCCTGTGTAGAGCTGCACAATCGGAATCCGATTGTGCAGCGGGTGGGTGGGGCGGGCGGCTTTTGACTGTCGGTGACCGGGTACTGGGTGGGGGTATGTCCGATTGTGACGTCGTTGCCGATTCGGGGCTGATGGATGGGCAACAACGTTACAAACGGACATGGTGGGTGGCGATGTTCGCGGAAATTGGTCACTGGCGGTGAACGTTGATCCCACCAGTCCCGATAAGAACAGTGGAATGTGGCTGACCGGATTCCGTCTCATATTTCGGGATGGGAGTCCTGTATTTCGGGCTCGACCGTTACCTCTGTGACTCCAGTGATTATTCGCGCGAGCTGCGGAGGCCGTGCGGGGCGATGGAAGAAGGGATCACGGTCGTACGAGCACTGTCTGGCGGCGGCGGGGCCGGTCGCTTTCGACGGCGAGTTCTACCAGGTCAACGGCCCGACTCCGAAGATCTGGACTGGCTCGGTGGGTCCGCGATCGTGGCGGTGACCGGGAGGGTAGCCGACGGCTGGACTCCCGGGCACGTCGCGGACTGGCTGAGCGAGCGGTTCGCGCAGTCACGGCTCATCATCGACCGGGCCGCCGAGGCGATCGGTCGCGATCCCGCCGACATCGCGACGATCGACAACATGCGGGCGCCGATCACCGCCACCCCGTTGGCCACCGAAATCGCGCCAGCGGTGCGGCCGGCCTGACGGGCTATCGTCGAGCCCATGAGATTCGGGATCTCCATTCCGCAGGACGTGCCCGCCGACGGCTTCGACCCGGCTGGGCTGCGCGCCTTTCTGACCCGCGCCGAGGAGCTCGGCTTCGAGAGCGCCTGGACGCAGGAACAGGTGCTGAGCCACAAACCGACGCTCGGTGCGATCGAGACGATGACGTATGCGGCAGCGTGTACGGACCAGTTGCGGATCGGCTGCTCGGTGTTCGTCACGCCGTTGCATTCTCCGGTTCACCTGGCGAAAAGCCTCGGCACGCTGGACCAGCTGAGCCAGGGCCGACTCGAGGTCGGCGTCGGTACGGGCGGGAAGCGACGGCCGTTCGCGGCGTTCGGGATGGACGGCGAAGGTCTGATCACTCGGTTTACCGAGGGCCTGCAGCTCATGCGAGCACTGTGGACGCAGGAGAAGGTCACCTTCGACGGCCGGTTCTGGCAGCTGGACGGCATGTCGATGGAACCCAAACCGGTGCAGGCGGGCGGCCCGCCGATCTGGTTCGGGGCCAGCGCGGAAGCGGCGCTGAAACGGGCCGTAAGGCTCGGCGACGGGTTCTTCGGGGCGGGGTCAACCAGCACAGCGCAGTTCGTCGAACAGATGCGGATCGTACGCGCCGAGCTCGACCAACAGGACCGCGATCCGTCCACTTTCCCCATCGCCAAACGGGTCTACCTCACGATCGATGACGACACTGCCCGCGCGAAAGAGCGGATGGGTGCCGCCCTTAACGAAATCTACGGTCCGTTGGGGATGCCTGACCTCACGCCGGTGTCCGTTTATGGCTCCGCGCAGGAGTGTGTCGACGGCTTGCGCGCCGTTGCCGCGGCCGGCGCCGAACGGATCCTGCTCAACCCGCTTTTCGATCAGTACGAACAAATGGAGCGGCTCGCGGCCGAGGTCGTGCCGCATTTCGGGTAAGCCGGATCACATTCAGGCGGGAACAAAGTCGGGGCGGCTTTTGCTGTACACCACGAAGCCGCAAAGAAGATGGAGTTGGTGAAGATGTTCCGCCTCAACCTACCGACCCGAAGCAAGCAGACCGTGACTCGCGAGAGCCCAGCGCGTGCTGACCGTGAGCTGGAGCGCGTACGCGACCGCAGCATGGTCGCCCGTGGCGTTCAGCTGTAGAGACCCCGACGGAGCCGGCCGGCTCCGCGGCGAGAAGATAGATCGAAGGCGTCCCCGGACGGGGACGCCTTCGGCGTTTCAGCTCGGCTTCCAGAGCGGTTGGAGCGTACTGATGAGCTGTGTGTACGCGTCCCAGCGACGCGCCATCCGGTCGGTGCCGGCGGCGGTGGGGACGGCGTCGCTGACGACCCGGACAGCCTGGTTGGCGGCGGCTGCCAGAGACTCGTAGAGACCGGCGCCGATGCCGGCGAGCATCGCGGCACCGCGAGCGCCCGGCTCGTCGGTGTCAGTGACCTCCAGGCGCAGGCCGGTGGCGTCCGCGAGCAGCTGGCTCCAGAGCTGACTTTTCGCACCACCACCACACAAACGGGCGGTCGGCGCCAACGGGAAAGCGGACCGCAGGGCGTCCAGATGCCAGCGGTGGTTGAAAACTATCCCCTCCATCAGCGCCAGCAGCAGGTGCCCGCGAGTGTGCCAGCCACGCATTCCGTGGAAGCCGCCGGCGGCCCGCGCGCCGAGGTCGAGCGGCGAACCATAGAGGAATGGCAGGAAAATCAGCGGATCGGCGTCGTCACCGGCCGCCAGCGCCGCCACTGCCTCCTGGCCCACCTCGTCGTACGACATTCCGCTGCCAAGAGTCCGGACGAACCAGTCGAGGTTGGTCGACGACGCCGGCGAAGTGGACATGTTCAGCCACTGGCCTGGACGCAGGAACGCCCGTGCCTGCCAGCGGTGGTCCAGTCGTACCTGGTCGGAGATGACCTGGTTGATGCTGAAGGTGCCCATCACGATCGACACGTCACCGGCGCCAACCGCCCCCATCCCGAGTGCCGCCGCGTCCACGTCGTGCGCACCGGTCACCACCGGTGTTCCGGCCCGCAGGCCGGTCGCGGCGGCCGCCGCCTCGGTCACCGCCCCAGCGGGTGCGGCACTCGCGAGCAACGGCGGCAACCGGTCAGAAATGCCTGGTACGGCGTACAAACCGATGGCCTGATCGCTGTACGCCTGGGTGTGCACATCGGTGAAGGAAGCGCTGGCCTCGGTCGGGTCGGTGGCCACCTCGCCGGTCAGTCTCAGCCGCAGCCAGTCCTTGCAGAACAGCACCCACCGGGTCCGTTCCCAGTGCGCCGGCTCGTTTTCGGCCAGCCAGCGGTAAAGCGCGGCCGGCGAGCCGGCGAACGGCGACTGGCCAGTGAGCGGCAGCGCCTTGCGGGCTACCCCGTCTGCCTGCCAACCGTCCACAATGGAGTACGCGCGGGAGTCGACCGCGGTGATGCCCGGCCGGACCGGATCACCAGCTCTGTCAACCAAATACGCGCCGTCGTTATGGCCAGCCAAGCCGATTGCGGCGACGTCGGACGGATCGACGCCGACGAGCGCGGCACGAATGGCTGTCGCGGTGGCTTCCCAGACCGCCGCCATGTCCCGCTCCACCCAGCGTGGTCGCGGCGACGACGAGGGCACCCGGGCCGAGCCCATGCCGCGCTGTTGCCCGGAAAGATCGAACAGCGCGGCCTTGGTGACCGTCTGCCCGGCGTCGATGCCGAGCAGCAGCGGATCGCTCACACCCACCCCAGGTCAGCCGCGTTCGCCGCCGAACCACACCGCCCAGTGGCCAAAAACTCCTGGACCGCAGCGGCCACCAGTCGCACCGACGTGCGGTTCGTGTCAATGGTGTCGCCGCCAAAATGCGTGGTGAACGTGACGTTGTCCAGCGCCCGCCACGGACTGTCGGCCGGCAGCGGCTCGTGGTCGAAAACATCCAGTCCAGCACCGGAAATCCGGCCGGTGGACAGCACGTCGTAGAGCGCTTCGGTGTCCACCACCCGACTGCGCGAGACGTTGATGAAATATGCTTCCGGTTTCATCAGAGCGAAATGTTTCGCGTCAATCATCCGGTCGGTCTCCGGTCCGTGCCGCAACTGGACGACCACGAAATCCGATTCGGAGAAAACCTGGTCAGCGCTCGCCGCTCGTTCGACACCGGACGCTGAAAGGACCTCGTCGGCGACATACGGATCGTACGCGATCAGCCGCGGCGCGAAACCGGCCAGTTTCTCGGCGAACCGGCGACCGACCTGACCGAACCCGAGCATCCCGACCGTCCGGCCACCGATTTCGATGCGGGCGCCAGGGAATTCCTTTCGCCATTCGCCGGCCTTCACCGAGGCGTCCGCGCGGGCGATATTGCGGGCCTCGGACAACATCAGTCCGATTTGCAGCTCGGCGACCGCGGATGCATTCCGCCCGAAGACCGGGACTACCCCGATCCCGCCGGCGGTGGCCGCCGGGATGTCGACGTTTTCCAGGCCAGTACGGGCAACCGCGACCAGCTTCAGCGCCTCGCTGGCGGCCAGCACCGGCGCGGACACCGGCGCGAAATGCACGCAGAGCACCTCCGCGCCGGCCACCGCGGCCAGCAGCTCGGCCGGCGCCGAGACCGCGCCGGCACCGCCCTTTTCCATCAGCTGCTGGGATTCGTGCTGCTCCGCCTTGGTGCCGGGCAGCTGGAACGTACGCGCGTCACCCAGTTCCGCCTGAACCAGTGCGTCCCTGAACTCGGCGGCCGGGATGAACTCGTCACCGACGGCAAGGACGTCAGCCACGAGGCAGCACCTGCGTTTTGAGCCCTTTCCCACCGCGGAAGGCGTCGAGGGCGGCCGGATACTGTTCCAGCGGCAGCCGGTCGGTGATGATGGTGTCCGCGTCGACGAACCCGGCCGCGAAAAGCTCGGCCGCCCGCGGATAGCTGTGCAGCACCGCCATCGACCCGACGATGGTGATTTCCTGGTTGTAGATGCGGAAAGGCGAGAACTTGGCCACCGCGTCCTCATTGGACACCCCGAACTGCAGGAAGGTGCCGCCCTTGCGGGTACGGCTGAAACCGTCCTCGATCGCCGCCACCACCCCGGTGCAGTCGATCACGATTTCCCAGCCCAGCGGCCGATCCAGCTCGGCCGCGCTGGTGGCCACCGCGGTGGCGCCGAGCTTGGTCGCGGTGGCCAGTCGGCCGGCGTTGGTGTCCACGACGGACACCGACGCGGCCCCGGTGCGTACGGCCATCTGCAAGTTCAGCAGCCCCATCGTGCCGGCGCCGTAGATCAGGATGTGCTGGCCGACCCGCGCGGACAGGACGTCGAAGCCCCGCACGACACACGACAGCGGCTCGATCAGGGCGGCGTCTTCCAGTCGTACACCCTCGGGCAGTACGGACAGGTTTTTCACTGGTGCGAGCGCGAACTCGGCCGCGCCGCCGGCCTTGGAGACGCCGATGGCGGCCCAGTTGTCGCACAGGTTTCCGCGGCCCAGCTTGCAGAAATGGCACTCGCCGCAGAACAGCGATGGGTCCACCGCGACCTTGTCGCCGACCCGGACCTCGGTCACGTCCGACCCGATCTCAACCACCTCACCGGCGAACTCGTGACCGGGGATGATCGGCAGCGACGGTGCGAACTCCCCGTCCGCGATGTGCAGGTCGGTGCCGCAGATCCCGCAGGCCGCGACGCCGACGACGACGTCACGCGGCCCTGGGGTCGGATCCGGCACAGTCTCGACCGAGACCTTGCCCGGCTCGTGGATGACCGCGGCTCTCATCTGATCACTCCCTCTGGCGCGTAAGACCTACTGCACTACCCAATCAAATCAGTCGACGCTGGTCGCGCCCGAGTGCGCCGTGACGGTGACCGCTTCCGGCGGCACCGGCCGGTCCGGCACCTGGGCGGTGCCGGCCACCAGGCACGCGGACGTCCCCCAGGCGACCGCACGGGCCAACCGCTCCGGCTCCGGACCCTCGACCGCCAGGAACCCGGCCAGCAGCGAGTCGCCGGCGCCGACGGTGTTGACGACCTCGATCGTCGGCGGCACGGCCTGCCACCAGCCGGCCGGGCTGACCAGCACGGCACCCTGCGCACCCATGCTGACCAGCACAAATGCCGTCGGCGCAAGGGACCGGGCGGCGGCAACCGCGTCGACTGGCGAGCGTACGTCCCGACCGCTCACCTCGGCCAGCTCCTGCGCATTGGGCGCGATCAGGTCCGCGCCGGCGTCGATCGCGGCCCGCAGCGCGGGTCCGGAAGTGTCCACGGCAACCCTCGTCCCAGCCGCGTGACCAGCGGCGATGGCCGCCTCGACGAGCCCGTCCGCGGCGGCCGGCAGCGACCCGGAGACGACCAGCCAGCCGGCGCCCTCGCAAACCTCGCGGGCCGTACTCACCAACGACGCCCGCTCACCGGCGGTCAGCTCGGCACCGGGCTCGTTGAGCTTGGTGGTTTCGCCGCCGGGCAGCACGACCGAGAGGTTCACCCGCACCGGCCGGGCGGTCGGGATCGCGTACGTGACGATGCCGTCGGCCTTCAACAGGTCCACCAGCTGCGTGCCCTCCGGGCCGCCGGCCGGCACGATCGCCACCGACTCGTACGAGCGGGCGACCAGCACCCGGGTGACGTTGACGCCCTTCCCGCTGGCCTCGACCCGCGCGGTGCTGGTCCGGTTGACCGCGCCCGGCACCAGCCGGTCGAGCGTCACCGTACGGTCGATGCTCGGCGTCGGCGTCAACGTGACGATCACTTGCGATCCCCTCCGTCCAGGCGCATCGTCAGGAACGCGGCACTGCCGTCCTCCGGGAAATAGCGGTCCACCTCCACGAAAGCACGGGACTGGGCGAACCGCACACCGTCCACATTGGTCACCAGCACCACCGTCTCGATGGCGCCCGCACCCAGCTCGTACGCCCGCGCCAGCTCCGACTCGTAAAACCGCTGCCCGTACCCGCGCCGGCGGTGCGCGGCCAGCACCCGGACGATCACGGTGGCCGTCCTGTCCGGGCCCGCTGGCGGCCGTACGGTCGCGCAGCCCACCAGCGTGTCGTCGACATACGCCACCGTCAGGTGGTTCTGGCCGATCCGCTCCCGAACCTCCTCGACCGACAGCGCCGCGTTGGGAATGATCACGTTGTGGACCTCACGCCAGTCATGCAGCGTTCGCTCATCCACCGGCTCAATGCGCATGGTCACACCCAATGACCTGCCAGCGCCGCCGTCAACCGGCTTTTGCTTACTAGTGGCCCTCGAATGCCAGCACACGATCGAGCGCCGCTCGGCCCACGGGTCCCCAGTTCGGCTTGCCGCCAGGAAGGCCGCGATCTCCGTTTTGGCCCATGAGCATGAGAAAAAGGCTCTTCATCGCGGCCAACCCGCGAGCGCGCCGGATTGTCGCCTCGTCGGCACGCGCGTACGCGTCGAAGAACCGTGAAGCCGCGCCCGCCGGAAGCAGCAACCACGCGGCCGCGAGGTCCCACGCCGGATCGCCGGCGAACAGGTCACCGAAATCGATCACGCCCGCGAGCGTCCCATCCGAGACGACGACGTTCGCGGGGTGGAGGTCGCCGTGCAGCCACAACCGCGGGCCCTCCCATTCGGGAGCCGCGGCGGCATCGTCCCAGACAGCCCGCGCCTTGCCGGCAATGTCGCCGAGGTCAACAGCTCGCATGAAATTCTCAAAGCCGCCCGTGCAGTTCTTGGGGTGAGCGCCGCGGTCCGTACTGTCCGGCGCTTCGGCGGGTGCCTCGACGTGGAGCGCCCTCAGGAAGCTCGCCAGAGTGTCGGCGGCGTGGTCGGCACGGCTGATCGAGGCGCGGTCCAGGGGCTCGCCAGGAACCCACATCATCACCGTCCAGGGCCATGGAAACCGCACGGACGGTTCACCGATCCGCACCGGGATCGGGACGGGCAGCGGTAGCCGCGGGGCCAGGACGGGCAGCCACTGGCGTTCCCTGAGGAGAAGATCCGGGGCATTGCCGGTGCGCGGCATCCGTACGACCAGGTCGTCGCCGAGGCGCCACTGCTGATTGCCCCAGCCGCCCACCACCTCGACGACAGGCAGGCCCGCAAGATCTGGATGCTGCTCTTTCAGCAGGGAGCGCACCACATCCTCGTCGATCTGGACATTGTCCACGTACGACCTCGAAGTCAGGCGCGGGAAGATGTGGTGCTGGCCAGGGGTTTTGGCCCCTGACCTCGCAACTTGCTCCCCGGACTGGACTCGAACCAGTAACCCTTCGGTTAACAGCCGAATGCTCTGCCAATTGAGCTACCGGGGACCGACGCTGACGTTTCCGTCTCGCGCGATTGAAAGACTACACCAGGCAGTGGGTCGCCCCGACAGGGTGGTCCGGGGCAGGATGGAGGTGCACGGTAGGTAGCCCGGTTGCTAGGAGGGATGACCCATGAGCACCATGACCAAGGTCGCGTTCGTCGCCGGACTCGCCGTCGGGTATGTGCTGGGGACCCGAGCCGGCCGGGAGCGGTACGACCAGATTCGCCGGCTGGCTCGGGCGGTCAGGGAGAATCCGACGGTCCAGGAGACCGCCGGCATCGTCCAGGCGCAGGCCACCAATGCGGTCGTCGGCGCTCGCGACATCGTCGCTGACCGGCTCGCACAGACTCCGGTCGGCGAGCGCTTCGCCGCTGTCTTCAGCAACGCCCCGAGCGGGCACGTGAACGGCGCCGGCCCGGCGTAAGCGTCAGGGTTGGGGTGGAGCGGCCGATCGAGCGGCAGCGTCGATCAGATCCGCGACCTGCGCTCGTACGGCCGGGTCCTTATAATCCGTGCCCGCGTCGTAGCGGGCCGCCCAGGCCAGGCCGTCGACCATGGGCACCCGGCGGCCGACCACCCAGACACCGCCGGTTGCCAGCTGGTGGTGGGCTGAGTACGCGACGCTGCGGGTGACTCGGGTGCGCACTTCCGGCGGCAGGTCGCCGGGGTCGGTCAGCCGGATGTGCAGCGGCGGGCCGTCCGCGACCACCCCCGGGTCGATCTCGTCGGACGGGATAACGGTCAGCACGCCCTCGGCCCAACCGGCCTTGTGGATCTCGTGCCAGCCGAGCCGGCGGCGCGGCTCGGCCGGTGGCCACAGACCCTGCGTGGTGGCCACGACCAGCGTGCCTTCCTCCGTACGCCCCCAGGCGACCACCCGCTCATGCGGGTCGACCAGGGTCTGCGCCTGCGCGGGGATGCGGCGGGCCCGCAACCGGTCGAAGATGCCCATCTTGTTCTACAAACCGCCTATCGCCTGCTCACGCAGGCCGCGCCGATGCTGTTCCAGCGCGAACAGCTCGCCAGCCAACCGGGCCGACTCGTCCGGGTTCTCCACCGGGTTCAGCCGCTGCAGCCGCGACTTCAGCGGCATGATCTGCCGCACAACGGCGAGTTCCTGCAGACGGGCGAGCACGATGCCCGCGTATCTCGGGTCGGGCTCGGTCGAGCTGTGGGCCGGCTCCACCGCCAGCTCGGCGACCACGCTCTGGGTGACCAGGTCGTCGCACGCCTCCTGGATGCGCTGCACCCACTCCGGCCCGGCGGTGCCTGTGACCACGCCACCGACGGCCTCCAGCGCCTCGCGGATGCAGATATAGACGGGATGCGTGTACGCGGCTGCCTCGATCGCGTCGAACATCGGGCCGGCCAGCACGGGGGTCTGCACCGCGAGCTTGAGTGCCTCGCGTTCGACGCCAAGTGCCTGGTCATCGGCCTGCGGGCGCTGCTGCCGGGGCACCTCGGGCGCGGCCTCCACGGCCGCGGGGCCGGGCCGGCGCTGGCCCTTGGGGGCGGTGTTGGCGGCCTCGGCGACGGCCCGGTTGACCGGCTCGATCTCCATGCCGAGCCGGCCGGCCAGCCATCGCGCGTATTCCGGTCGCTGGGCGCGGTCCTTCAGCCGGGCGACGTGCGGCGCGCAGGCCCGCATCGCGGCGACTCTGCCCTCGACGGTGTCCAGGTCATATCTGTCCATGGTGGACTGCAGGACGAACCGGACCAGCGGGGCGCGACGCTCGATCAGGTCCCGTACGGCCAGGTCGCCGTTCGCCAGCCGGAGCTCGCATGGGTCCATCCCGTCCGGGCTGATCGCGATGAACGTCTGCGCGACGAACCGCTGGTCGTCCTCGAAGGCGCGGCGGGCCGCCTTCATGCCGGCCTCGTCGCCGTCGAAGGTGAAGACCACCTCGCCGCGGAACTCGTCCTGATCCATCAACAGCCGGCGCAGCACCGAAATGTGCTCGTTGCCAAAGGCCGTGCCGCAGGTCGCCACCGCGGTCGGCACGCCTGCCACGTGACAGGCCATCACGTCGGTGTAGCCCTCGACCACCACCGCGCGGTGCCGCTTGGCGATCTCCCGCTTGGCCCGGTCCAACCCGTACAGCAGCGCCCCCTTCTTGTAGATCGGGGTCTCCGGGGTGTTCAGGTATTTCGGGCCGTCGTCGTCTTCCAGCAGCCGGCGCGCGCCGAAGCCGACCACGTCACCGGACACCTCCCGGATCGGCCACAGCAGCCGGCCGCGGAACCGGTCGATCAGGGTGCCGCGCCGGGACTGTTTCGCGAGGCCGGCGGTGACCAGCTCGTCCTCGGTGAACTTGCGGCCGCGCAGGTGCTTGGTCAGCGCGTCCCACTCGCTCGGCGCGAACCCGCAGCCGAAGTCCGCGGCGACGGTCTGGTCGAAGCCGCGCTCGGCCAGGAACTGCCGGGCCGGACGGGCGCCGGCGGTGCCCAACTGCTCGTTGTAGAACTCCAGCGCGGCCACGTTCACCTCGACCAGCCGCTGCCGCTGGCCGGACCGCTTGGGTTGCACCGGGCCGCCGCCGGCGGTCTGCTCGTACGTCACCGCGACGCCGGCGCGGGACGCGAGCCACTCCACCGCCTCGGAGAAGCCGAGCATCTCCGACTCCATCACGAAGGTGAAGACGTCCCCGCCGACACCACAGCCGAAGCAGTGGTAGAAGCCGCGCGCTGGACTGACCGTGAAAGAAGGTGATTTCTCGTCGTGGAAAGGGCAAAGTCCCTTGAGGCTGCCGCCGCCGGCCGATCGCAGGGTCACTCGACCGGACACCACGTCGGCGATGGGCGACCGCTCGCGTACGAGCGCGACGTCGGTGTCCCGGATGCGGCCTGCCACGGCCGAGAGTCTAGTCCGGCGCCGACCGACGGACAGTCGCCGGAGTCAGGGTGGCGACCAGTCGGGCCAAAGCCGGCACGGCGGCGGTGATCGCGTCCCGGTCCGCGGTCGAGAGAGTGCCGAGCGCACTGCCGATCCGGCGCTCGTGTGCCTGCTGCCAGTCGGTCAGCTTCTGCCGGCCGGCGGCGGTCAGCGTCAACCGGCCGGCCCGGCGATCGGCCGGGTCCGCCTGCCGGTCCACCAGGCCGGCCTCGATCAGCTGGCTGGCGAGACCACTCACCGTGTTCGCGGCCAACCGGAGCTGCGCGGCCAGGTCGCCGATCCGCTCGGACGGCACGTCACCGAGCGCCTGCAGCAGCTCGACCTGCGCGATCGGCAGTGACTCGGCCGGGTAGTCGGTCCGGATGCTGGCCCGCAGCGCCCGCCGCAGCCGGGCGACCACGTCCGTCAGCGCCGCGACCTCGTCACCGCTGTCCCCGCTCATCGGCAGAGCTTATCCAGCCGGCCCTCGCGGTGTGGTGGACGGCACAATGCCTCGGATCCCGATTATCTCGGTCTCCGATATAATTGGGTACGTGCTGAGTCGACTCTTGGTGGAACCGGCACGACCGGCGATCGTCCGCGATCGTTCGTACGCGCCGTGGCTCGCCGTCGCGGCGGTCACCATCGGCGCCTTCATGGGGCAGCTCGACGCCAGCATCGCGACGGTCGCACTCCCCCGCATCCAAGCCGACCTCGGCGTCTCAGTCGGCGCGGTCGAGTGGGTGTCACTCGCGTATCTGCTGACGCTGATCGCCACCATCATCGCCGTCGGGCGGCTCGCCGACCGATATGGACGCAAGCTCTTCTACGTGTACGGGTTCGGGCTCTTCGCGCTGGCCTCGCTCGGCGCCGGCCTCTCCGGCTCGCTGGAGATGCTGGTGCTTTTCCGTGTCGTACAGGGAATTGGCGCGGCCATGCTGCAGGCCAACAGCGTCGCCCTGATCGCCACCAGCCTGCCCCGCCATCAGCTCGGCCGCGGCATCGGCATTCAGGGCGCCGCCCAGGCCGTCGGGTTGACGCTGGGTCCGGCAGTCGGCGCGCTGGTGGTCGCGCACTGGGGCTGGCAGGCGATTTTCCTGCTGAACGTGCCGGTCGGCGCTCTCGGCATCGCGCTGGGACTGGTATTCCTGCCCCGCAGCCGCGGTCTCTGCCGCAGCGCGATTCGCTGGCTCGACTTTTTGCCCGCACTGCCAGGATTACTGGCCGGACTTGGTTCCTATCTGGTGCTCTTTGGCGTACTTTTCGTCATCCCGTTCAGCTACCACGGCGCCAACACGGGACTGGTCTTGACCGCCCTGCCGGCTCTGATCGCGATCACCGCACCCGTCGCCGGCTCCCTGGTCGTACGCGTCGGCGGCCGTGCCCTGACCACTGCCGGCATGCTTCTGTCCGCGCTGGGGCTGGTCTTCTTATCGCTGGCATCCGGCGCGTGGTTGACCGCCGCGGCTCTGGGGGTCGTCGGCATCGGCATCGGCGCGTTCACCCCCGCCAACAACGCCGGCATCATGGCCCTCGCGCCGCCGGGCCAACCCGGCATGACCAGCGGCGTCCTCAACCTGACCCGAGGTCTCGGCACCTCCGCCGGCGTGGCCCTCACCGGCGCCGTCTACACAGCCACCTCCGGCAGCGTCCCAGTCACCGTCCTTACTCTCGCCGCGGTCGCGGTCGTGGCCGCGGTTCTCCAGGGGGTGCGGCGCGAAACTGTCGTACCCGGGTGACATTTTGAGCCCCCGCCCTTTCAGAAGGGTGGGGGGCGGGGGGCGGGTTTTCATTACGTAAGTAGACGCGCGCGCGAGATAAGCGCGCGTTCAGCGGGCGCCGAGCCGGTTGGCCCAGCGTTGGATGGAGGCGTCGGTGAGGCTGGCGACCTGGTCGATGATGACGCGCAGCCGGGCCGCGTCGTTCGGGGCCTGCGTCCACAACGGACGAAAGACCGGGTCGAGGGCGTCCGGGGCTCGTACGGTCAGGGCCGTCACGACACCGGTGACGAGTTCGCGCTGCCGGGCGTACGCCCACTGGGCATCTCGCCGCTGCATCACCCAGCGCCAGGCGATCGCCTTCAACAGCGCACATTCGGCCCGGGCCCGGCGCGGCACGATCAGGTCGGCGGCATAGCGGCGGAGCGGGCCGGGGCCGTGGGCGGCCTGGGTCGCCTCCAGCGCCGCCTCGCTGAACCGGCCGGTCAGCGCGCTGGTCAGCGCTTTCAGCGCGACCTGCGACCGGTGCCCACCGTCGTAACGGGCCACCGCGGTGATCACCGAATGGCCCCGGATGTCGTCCAACACCTGCGAAAGCTCGCCGGCTGACTCGTCGGAATACATCCGGGCGGCCAGCTTGCACAACTCCGCCCGCTCGTCCCGATCATCCAATGTGGACAGTTTGATATGGCCGGCGTGCACGCCGTCTTCCACGTCGTGGACGGAATACGCCACGTCGTCCGCCCAGTCCATCACCTGGGCTTCCAGGCAACGGGCCCGATCCGGTACGCCTTCGCGCAACCACTGGAAACCCGCGCTGTCGTCGGCGTAATAACCGAATTTCCGCTGCCCGTCGGTCCGCGGCCACGGATATTTGCAGGTCGCGTCGAGGCTCGCCCGGGTCAGGTTGAGGCCGACGCTGCGACCGTCCGGCTCGACGACCTTCGCCTCCAGCCGGGTCAGGACGCGCAAAGTCTGCGCATTGCCCTCGAAACCACCGCACCCGCCGGCGACCGCGGCCAGCGCGTCCTCGCCGTTGTGCCCGAACGGCGGGTGGCCGAGGTCGTGCGCGAGCCCGGCGGTGTCGACGATGTCCGGGTCACAGCCGAGCGCGGCGCCCAGCTCGCGGGCGATCTGGGCGACCTCCAACGAATGCGTCAGCCGGGTCCGCGGGAAGTCGTCGACGCCGGCCGTGACGACCTGCGTTTTGGCCGCCAGCCGGCGAAAACCGGCGCTGTGCAGGACCCGCGCGCGGTCGCGCTGATACGCCGTACGGTCGCTGGTCGGCGACTCCACCACCCACCGCTGCTCCGCGTGGTCGTCATATCCGGGCACATCGCCAAGCCTGTCACAAAATAGCGGCGCGGCCAGCCTCCAGCCGGGCCACCGGCACCCGGAACGGCGAGCAGGACACGTAGTCCAGGCCCACCTGGTGGAAGAAGTGCACCGAGGCCGGGTCTCCGCCATGCTCGCCGCAGACGCCCAGTTTGAGGTCCGGCCGGGTGCCGCGGCCTTCCTCGGACGCGATCCGGATCATCCGTCCGACGCCCTCGACATCGAGCGACTCGAACGGCGAGACACCGAAAATGCCTCGGTCGAGATAGCGGGAGAAGAACGCGGCTTCCACGTCGTCGCGGGAAAATCCCCACACCATCTGGGTC
Source organism: Fodinicola feengrottensis (assembly GCF_039530045.1). NCBI lineage: Bacteria > Bacillati > Actinomycetota > Actinomycetes > Mycobacteriales > Fodinicola > Fodinicola feengrottensis. The sequence goes on from NZ_BAAANY010000055.1 coordinate 14,556, forward strand.
AGGTCGTTGGTGCCGAAGGAGAAGAAGTCGGCGGCCACGGCGATCTGGCCGGCGGTCAGCGCGGCCCGCGGCAACTCGATCATGGTGCCGATCAGCATGTGCAACTCGACGCCAGTGGCCGCGCCGACCTCGGCCAGCACGCGCTCGGTCTCGTCCCGTACCAGCTCCAGCTCCTGTACGGCCCCGACCAGCGGGATCATGATCTCCGCTCGCGGGTCGCCGCCGGCCTTCTTCCGCTGCGCCGCGGCCTCCGCGATAGCCCTGACCTGCATGGCGAAAAGGCCGGGGATGACAATGCCCAGCCGTACGCCCCGAAGCCCCAGCATCGGGTTCTGTTCGTGCAGCCGGCGGACCGCGTCCAGCAACCGGTGATCTTCCTCGGTGGCCTCGCCACGCTCTTGGGCGACCGCGACCCGGACCGAAAGATCGGTCAGGTCCGGCAGGAACTCGTGTAGCGGCGGGTCCAGCAGCCGTACGGTCACCTCCTTGCCGTCCATCGCCTCGAAGATCTCGATGAAGTCGCCGCGTTGCAGCGGCAGCAACGCGGCCAGCGCCGCGTCGCGTTCTTCCTTGCCCTCGGCCAGAATCAGCCGCTCCACCTGGTGCCGGCGCTCCCCCAGGAACATGTGCTCGGTACGGCACAGCCCGATGCCCTCGGCGCCGAACCGGCGGGCCCGCGCGGAGTCCTCGCCGTTGTCCGCGTTCGTACGCACGCCCAGCCGGCGGACCGAGTCGGCGTGTTTGATCAGCCGGTCGACGGCCTGCACGAGGTCGTCGTTTTCGCCTGGTTCAAGGGTTCCCTCGAAATACTCAACGACCGGCGAGTCGGTGACCGGCACCTCGCCAAGGAAGACGTCGCCAGTCGAGCCGTCGATGGAAATCAGGTCGCCTTCGGACACGACAGTGCCGTCGGCCGCGGTGATCGTGCGGCTCTTCTGGTCGACTTCCAGTTCTTCCGCGCCACACACGCAGGTTTTGCCCATTCCGCGGGCAACCACGGCAGCGTGCGAGGTTTTCCCGCCCCGGCTGGTCAACACCCCGACCGCCGCGATCATGCCGTTCAGGTCGTCGGGGTTGGTCTCCCGGCGAACCAGAATCACCTTCTCCCCGGCCGCCGCCTCGCGAACAGCGGTCGCGGAGTCGAAGACGACCTTGCCGACGGCCGCGCCGGGCGAGGCATTCATGCCCTTGGTCAGCTTCTTCGCGTCCGCGGTGGAGCCAAACCGCGGGAACATCAAGTTCGCCAACTGATCGCCGGTGACCCGCCGGAGCGCTTCGTCCTGGTCGATCAAACCCTCCTCGACCAGCGCCACCGCGATCCGGAAAGCGGCCGCGGCGGTACGCTTGCCCACCCGCGTCTGCAGCATCCACAGGTTCCCGCGCTCAATGGTGAACTCGATGTCACACAGGTCGAGGTAGTGGTGCTCCAATGTGGACATGATGCCCAGCAGTTGGTCGAACGACTTCTTGTCGATGTTTTCCAGCTCGGCCAGCGCGACCGTGTTGCGGACCCCGGCGACCACGTCCTCGCCCTGCGCGTTCTGCAGGTAGTCGCCGTAAATTCCGGTCCTGCCGGTCGCCGGGTCGCGGGTGAAAGCGACACCCGTGCCAGAGTCCGGGCCTAGGTTGCCGAACACCATCGCAACGATGTTCACGGCCGTGCCGAGGTCCGACGGAATGCGTTCCTGCCGGCGGTAGAGAATCGCCCGCGGTGCGTTCCACGACTCGAAAACCGCCTGGGTGGCGAGGTCCATCTGCGCACGCGGATCCTGCGGGAAGTCCTGGCCGGTCTCGTCGACGATGATCTTTTTGAAGGTCTTGACCAGATCCCGCAGATCGTCCGCGTCCAGGTCGATGTCGTTCTTGGCGCCTTTGGCCTTTTTGGCCGCGTCGATGGCGGACTCGAAGTGCTCGCCGTCAATGTCCAGGACGGTTTTGCCAAACATCTGCAGAAGTCGCCGGTACGAGTCCTGCGCGAACCGTTCATCGCCGGACTGGTTTGCCAAGCCGTGCACGGATTCGTCGTTTAGACCGACGTTCAGAACAGTTTCCATCATTCCCGGCATCGAGAACTTGGCCCCGGAACGTACCGACACCAGCAGTGGATCGGCCGCGTCGCCGAGCGTCTTACCCATCGTCTTTTCCAGCGCTGCCAGGTGTTCGCCGACCTGACCGGCGAGCTCCGGCGGATTCGCGCCAGTCTCCAGAAAGGCCTGGCAGGCGCGGGTAGTGATGGTGAATCCGGGCGGCACCGGCAGTCCCAGGTTCGTCATCTCGGCGAGGTTCGCGCCTTTGCCACCGAGCAGGTCCTTCTGGTCCTTGTTTCCCTCGGCGAACGCGTAAACATATTTGGTCACGGACCTTGCTCCTCACCGTCAACGGCAACGGCCCGGCCGCGTCGAAGGGGTGCCTCCAACACACCGGGCCACACATGGGGGTGTGCCATGAGGTTAGTTATCAGCGGCCCCCGCCGCAGCTCAGCTGTGAGCAGCCACACCGATTCAGCCGTACGGGACCGATAAAGCAGAGTTTGATATCACCACTACCCAAGGGTGAAGTAGACCATCGGGTTGTCCGTGCTCTTACGCACCGGTTGATCCAGCTTCAGGTCCCGGCGTAGCTCCAGCAGCCGCTGGTACGTCTGCCGGGCCCGGGCCGGAGCGGCGGTGAAATACGGCATGCCGTGGCGACCGAGGTGGCGCATCAGCACCGCGCCCTCGCTCAGCGGCACCGGCCGGCGAAAGTGGAACACGTCGTGCACGCTGACCCGGACGCCGCTGCGCAGCCCGGGGAACAGGTGCTCCAGATACCAGCGGGCGAAGCGCCCACTGTGAGCCGCGTCGATGAAGACGTAGTCGGGCGAGGACTCCAGCTCCCGCCAGCGGTCCTTGACATCGCCGTGGAGGAACGTCCGCCGCCCCGCCGCCAACTCGGCCGGCACGGTCCGCTCGGAGCTGTCGATCAGGTCGTACGAGAACAGGTGCCCGGTCCCGTTGTCGACCAGCGCCCGCAGGATCCAACTGGCCGACCAGCCGTGCAGCGCGCCGATCTCGACGACCGTCTCCGGGCGGGTGTCCCGTACGAGCAAGTACGTGATTTCCGCCTCGATGTCGTCCAGTTGCGCCTTGATCGGGCCGCGGAACCTCGCCAGCAGCTCACGCTGCGCGTTCCGGGCGTCCGCGAGCGGCTCCGCATACTTCTCGTACAGCTCGACGATCAAATCAAGGTCAATCGGGCGCACGGTCAGCCTCCCGAGGTGTCGAGCTCGGCGCCGAAGGGCGCGTCCGCGCAGTCGGCGGAGGCCAACCAGCCGTCCGGCAGGCTCACCTTGCGGATGCCGGTGCTGCGCCCGCGGGGCACCCCGAGCTCCGAACGTGGATACGGCTGGTCGAGGTCGAGAGTGCCGAGCAGGTCGTCCAGCTCGGCCAGCCCGGCGGCCATCCCGAGCGCCCGGCGAGTGTCGCCACCGACCCGGAATCCCTTCAAATACCAGGAAACGTGCTTGCGGAAGTCGGTCACCCCGCGCTGCTCGCCGAGGTGCTCGGACAACAGCTCGGCGTGCCGGCGCATCACCCCAGCGACCGCGCGCAGGCCCGGCAGGGCCCGCTCGGACCGGCCGTCGAAGGCGGCCGCGAGGTCGGCGAACAGCCAGGGCCGGCCGAGGCAGCCGCGGCCGACGACCACGCCCGCGCAACCGGTCTGCTCGACCATCCGCAAGGCGTCGTCGGCTTCCCAGATGTCGCCGTTACCCAGCACCGGCACGTCCAGCGCGGCCGCCAGCTCGCCGATCGCGGACCAGTCCGCGGTGCCCGAATACATGTCCGCTGCCGTACGCCCATGCAGCGCGACCGCGGCCACGCCGGCCTCCTGGGCGATCCGGCCGGCTCGTACGAACGTGAGGTGGTCGGGGTCGATGCCCTTGCGCATCTTCACGGTGACCGGGATGTCCGGACCGGCCTCGCGGACCGCGGTGGTGACGATCCGCTCGAACAGCCGCCACCGCCACGGCAGCGCCGACCCGCCACCGCGCCGGGTGACCTTTGGTACCGGGCAGCCGAAATTCAGGTCGATGTGGTCGGCGAGGTCCTCGTCGACGATCATCCGTACGGCCGCGCCAACCACCCCAGGGTCGACGCCGTAGAGCTGGACCGAACGGGGCCGCTCGTCCGGGTCGAACCGGACCATCTTCAGGGTCTTCTCGTTGCGCTCGACCAGCGCTCGCGTGGTGATCATCTCGCACACGTACAGGCCGGCGCCGTGCTCGCGACAGAGCCGCCGAAACGGCGGGTTGGTGATGCCCGCCATCGGCGCCAGCACCACCGGCGGCCACGCCTGGATCGGCCCCAGCCGCAACGGCCGTACGCCTACCCCTGCCGCGATCGTCATACGCCCAGGATATCTACGGCATCACGTACCCGAGCAATGACTCGGTGCGCTGCCCCTCACAGTGCGCGTCACCGGAGACGAAGTGGTCACCATTGCCGGGGACATAGCAGCGATAGAGCGGAACGCTGCCGCTGACTTGCGAGGTGTACGCGTAGCCCACCGGCCCGAGCGGCTGCAGGTTCTCGCAGTTCGAGTCCTGGCTCAGCAGGTTGTGGCCCTGACCTGGCGCGCCGACCATGCACTCGTACAGCAGGATCGAGCCGGGCTGCTGGTCGCGGAACAAGTGCCAGCTCTGCTCGGCGCCGAAGCCGCTGGGCAGCTGCCGGGTGGACGCCCAGTGGCCGCGGCTGGCGTTGTAGCCGCGGACCAGCTTGGTGTAGGGCAGCTGCTCGAAGCCGCAGGACAGCTGCGGCGGGTTCAGATCGTTGCGGTTCGCCAGCGCCCACACCGCCCACGACGGCTTCGCGCTGCCGTCGCTGTTGTGCAGGCCGAGCGAGACGCCCTCGTTGGGCTGGTCGGTCATCCGGTGGTAGACGTAGTTGCTGATTCCGGGCGTGCCGAGGATGTTCCGAAAGCCCGTACAAATCGCCGTCGCCTGCTGCTGCAGGGTCGACGGCGTCGAGTTCACCCCACTCTCGGTCAGCTCAACATCCCAGCTGGTCGGACGGTCCGGGAAGGTGGCCCGCAGCCAACCCTCGACCACTCCGACATCGCCATAGGTGACGTACGGGAAGTCGTCCGGTCCGAAGACCGTGCTGCTCAACGGATGCGCGTACGGGTGGATGGCGACCCGCCACTGCCGGTCGCCAGCCCGGGCCGCCAGGCCGCGGATGACGGTCTCGCCGGAGAGGGTGCCGTCGTACGACGCGGGGGCGTCCAGTTGGGAGCCGAACTGTTGGTCCAACGACACCAGCACCTTCGCCGTCGACTGCTCGAGGGTGATTTTGTCGTAGCCGGCGTTGTAGTTGTTGGCGATCTCGTTCAGCCACTGCGTCTGGTCGCACGCGACGCCCTGGCCGCAGCCGATGTCGAACCACGCGTTGGTGTTGACCTCGTTGTCCAGCACGAAGTCCGCTACCCGGCCGTGCCCGTGCTGACCGTCGTACCGCTGCGCCAACATCCCGGCGAACCGCCCGAAGTCGGCCGCGTTGTTCGGCGTACAGAAGATGTCGAAGCCGGCCGCCACCGGCGAGCACACCTTGCCCTGCCGGGCCCACGCCGGTGTCCCGTAGAGGACACCCGTGACGACCAGGCCAAGCGCGGTCCACTGCTGGATCGCCGCGTCGGTGTCGGCCGGCACGGTGAAGCACTGCCCGTCGTACTCCTGCTGGCCGCTGCCGCAGGGGGCCGCTGTCTGGGTCGCCTGCCAGGTGGCCCAGATCAGGTTCATCGCCACGCCACCGGTGTTGTTGCCGGCGATTTCCTGTTTGTTCGGCCAGAAATCCGGTTGCAGGGACTTGATCCGGTACGCGTCCCGGTTCGGGTAAGGCAGTGCTGTGGCGGACCGCCGGTCGGCGGCGGCCGCCGGGCCGGGTGCGACCCCGGCGACCAACCCAGCGGCCAGTAACGCGCCGACCAACACGATGACTCGCAGCTTGTTCACCCACATGCCTCTGCTCGTACAGCAGCGAAAGGCGGTGATCAACAGCCAAGGCCCGGAATCGACAGATTGGTTCCGGGCCTTGACAGACTCAGCTCGCGACGAGTTCCTGACGCTGCCGGCCGAGGCCGTCGATCTCAACCTCCATCACGTCGCCGGCGGCCAGGAACGGGAACCGCCCGGACAGTGCGACGCCTTCCGGCGTCCCGGTGTTGAGCAGGTCACCGGGCTCCAGCACCAAATACTGCGAGAGGTCGTAGACCAGGTGCGCGACCGAGAAGATCATGTCCGCGGTGGAGGAGTCCTGCCGCAGCTCGCCGTTCACCCAGGACCGCAGCCCAAGTTTCTGCGGGTCGACGAGCTCGTCCGCCGTCAACAAATACGGCCCCAGCGGGTTGAAGGTCTCGCAGCACTTGCCCTTGGACCACTGCCCGCCGGACTGCTCGATCTGGAAGGACCGCTCGGAAACGTCGTTGCTCAGCACATAGCCAGCCACATGGTCCAGGGCCTGGTCGGGCGACGACAAGTAGCGAGCACGCTTGCCGATCACCACTCCCAGCTCCACCTCCCAGTCCACTTTGGATGATCCGCGCGGCAGCAGCACCTGGTCCTTCGGGCCGACGACGGTGTTGGGGTGCTTGAAAAACAGGATCGGCTGCTTCGGCGGCTGGGCGCCGGACTCGGCCGCGTGCGCCGCGTAGTTCTGCCCAATGCACAGCACCGCGGACGGCTTCGCGATCGGCGCCCCGGTCCGCAGCGCGTCCGGGTTGTCGATGATGTCCAGCCGGCCGTCGGCGAGCGCGTCCCGTACCGACGCGATGCCGTCGGCGGCCAGGAAGTCACCGGTGATGTCCGGCGTGACGCTGGTCAGGTCGTACGTGGTGCCGTCAGAGCGCACGGCGGGACGCTCGGCCCCGGGTTCGCCCAGGCGAAGCAACTGCACGGCGTTTCTCCTTCTCCAGTCCGCATACCGGTCACCGCCGAGTATAGGAAACAGGAAGCGGGCGGCCGGCTCTAAGCGCCGGCGCCCAGCAGCCAGCCGTTCTCCTCGGCGAGGCGGACGGCTTCGGCGCGCGTACGGGCGCCGGTCTTGCCGATCGCGGACGACAGGTGGTTGCGGACCGTGCCCTCGCTGAGGCCCAGTTGGTACGCCAAATCCGCGACGGTGCCGCCGTCGCGGGCGGCCTTGAGGACATCCGCCTCGCGGGCGGTGAGCGGGCTCTGGCCGGTGGCGAGGCTCTCGGCGGCCAGCGACGGGTCGACGACCCGGAGGCCATTGCGCACCCGGCGGACCGCATCGGCCAGCTCGCGAGCGGGCGTGTCCTTCACCACGAAGCCGCTCGCGCCGGACTCCATCGCGCGGCGCAGGTAGCCGGGGCGGCCGAAGGTCGTCACGATCAGCACTCGGCAAGACGGCACCGCGGCCCGCAGTGCCTTGCTGGCCGCGATGCCGTCCATGCCGGGCATCTCCACGTCCAGCAGCGCCACGTCCGGCCGGTGTTCGCGGGCCGCCGCGACCACCTCGTCGCCGCGGCCGACCTCGGCGACCACGTCGATGTCCGGCTCCAGTGCCAGCAGCGCGGCCAACGCTCCCCGTACGAGCTGCTGGTCGTCGGCCAGCAGGACCTTGATCGTGGTCATGAGGTGGTGACCCGCAACAGAAAACCGCCCTCCGGCGAACGGCCGATGGTGAGCTCGGCGTCGGCCGCGGCCACTCGCTCCCCCAGCCCCACCAACCCATGGCCGCCGGCCAGCGAGCCGTCGGTGGTCACCGGCCCGGCGCCGTCGTCGGCGATCTCGATGCTCTTGCTCGTCAGGGTCACCCGGCAAAGTCTCGCCCCGCTGTGCCGGACGACGTTGGTGACCCCCTCGCGCAGCGCCCACCCGAACAACTGGCGGCGGGCGCCGGTCACCTGGTCGGCGCTGGACGGCAGGTCGGGCTCGATGCCGGCCGCGGTCAGCGCCGCCCGGGCGCCGGCCAGCTCCCCGGCCAGCGAGCCTTCCCGGAAGCCGGCCACGGTCGTACGCACCTCGGCCAGCGCGTCCCGGGCGAGCTGGTGCACATCGGCGATCTCGGCGCCGGCACGTCGCGGGTCGATCTCGGCGAGCCGGCTGGCCAGCTCGGCCTTGACCGAGATGACCGTCAGCGAGTGGCCAAGGACGTCATGCAGGTCGCGGGCCACCCGGGCGCGCTCGTCGGCGATGGCGAGGTCGCGGATCTGCTCGTTGGCCTGCCGGAGCGCGATCGACTGCTGGATGATCTTGCCGACTCCCCACATGCCGAAAGTGGCCGACAACGAGGTGAGCGCCAGAAACTCCCAGCCGTCCCAATGGTTCAGATAGCCGACCAGCGAGGCGCTGCCGATGCAGATGACCGCGACGATGACCGCCTCGATGGTGGACAGCATCGCCACGCCGGCGACCGCCACATAAAGGTAGGTGTAGAGCCCGGCGACCTCACCGCCCGGCACCACCAGGGCGGCCAGCCCGGCCAGCACCAGCAGCGAAAGCCAGCGCTCCCCCTTGATAAACGGTTTGCGGTTCCGCCAGCGCCGGTTCAACGCGAAAGTCGCGGTGTAGACCACCGCGAACAGGGTCAGCGCGACGATGCCGATCCACTTCCACGGTCCGTTTGGCCGGAACCAGAGGAAGAACATCGGGATCGCCAGGTATGCCTGCCAGATGGCGCCGTAGACCCAGCCGAACCGGCCGTTGCCCAAGCCGCCACCCGGCTTCGCGCGTACCGGCCACCAACCGGGCCGGTCGCGGCCGGTGACGACCGGAATGCTCGCCGGCTCGCAGCCGGAAGGCCCGGCTGGCCGCTGGTCGCGGTCGCCGGGGTCCTTGTCGACCGTGGTGGCAGTCATGCCCGAGAAGTATCCCGCCTGTACGCCCACATCGCGAACACGCCGATCACCACGGTCCACACCAGCATGGTGCCGACCGCCTGCAGGTTGACGCCAGCCGCAGCCAGCGGGTCCCGAGCCAGCTCACCCAGCCAGTACGACGGGGTCAGCTTCGCGATAACGGCCATGAAAGACGGCATGTACTGCACTGGGAACCAGAGGCCGCCGAACATGCTCAGGCAGAGGAAGACCGCGCTGGAGATCATCGCCGAGGTGTCCGCGGTGGCCAGGTAGCCGACGAACAGGCCGAGCACCCCGAACGGGATGGTGCCGAGCCAGAGCCCGATGCTGCTCTGCAGCCAGACCGTCAGCGGCAGGTGCACGCCGAAGACGAAGGCACCCAGCCCATACACCACCAGGATCGCTGGCAACGCGATCATGAGCGCGACCAGCAGTTTTGTCGCCACATACGCATACGGTTTCAGCGGCGTCAGGCGAAGCAGCCGGTTCCACCCGGTGGCGCGCTCGTTGGCGACCCGGCCGCCAACGTTGATCGCCGCGGTCATCGCACCGAAGGCGGCCATGCTCGCCATCGTGCTTTTCACCGCCGCGATGCCGCCCATGTTGGCTGACCCGTACAGGCTGGCCAGCAGGGTGAACATCACCGCCGGGATCCCGACGCCGAACAGGAAGAACCTTGGTTGCCGCAGGATCCGGCGGATTTCCAGCATGGTGTAGCGCGCGTTCATTTCGCTTCCTCCGTGGTGAGAGCCAGGAACGCCTCTTCCAGGCCCAGGCTGCGAATCTCGATGTCGGTGGCCTGCGGGTAGGCCGGCAGCAGCGCCCGAATCGCCGCGTCGGAGTCCGAGCAGCGCATCGTCGCCCGGTCGCCGACGAGAGTGGCCTCCTCGACCCCGGGCAAGCCGGCCAGCGACTGCAATGTCGCGCCCGGCACGGTGGCCGCCACCTGCCGGCCGGAGACCGCCGACTTGATCTGCGCCCCACTGCCGTCGGCGACCACCTTCCCGGCTCGCAGCAGCACGATCCGGTCGGCGAACTCGTCAGCCTCTTCCAGGTAGTGGGTGGCGAAGATGATCGTCCGGCCACCGCCGGTCAGCCGGCGCATCGCGGCCCAGAAGTCGCGGCGGCTCTGCACGTCCATCGCCGCGGTCGGCTCGTCCAGCACCAACAGCCGCGGGTCGGCGACGATGGCGAGCGCGAACCGGACCCGCTGCTTCTGCCCGCCAGACAGCTTGGCCGTACGACGTTTGGCCAGGTCAGCGATGCCGGCGCGGTCCAGCACCAGGTCCAGTGGGAGCGGCTTGCGATGCAGCCCCGCATAGAGGTTGACCAACTCGGCGACCGTCACGTCGTCCGGCAGCTGGCTGTTCTGCAACATCGCGCCGACCATGCCGGCGTCGGCGGCTTGCCGCACGGACTGGCCGAACAGCGCGATCTGGCCGCTGGTCGGACGGGTCAGTCCGAGCATCATGTCCACGGTGGTGGACTTGCCGGCGCCGTTCGGCCCCAGCAGAGCGACGACCTGGCCGGGTTCGAGGGTGAGGTCGAGCGCGTCGACCGCGGTGACCGCCTTGTATTTCTTCGTCAACCCGGTCAGCCGGACCGCCGGCGTGACCTGCCCAGCCGCTGAATCGGCCGAGTCCGCCGGGCGGATCTGCGATGTGATTGCCATGCCCCTGAGCCTGCCCGCTCGGGCCGACAGTTTCGCAGCGCATGCATCACCCCTGCCCCATGACGGATGTCAGGCCCGCACCAGTGACTTTGTCGTCCTGTCGTGGTCAGGGAGACAGCGCGCGTACGAGCAGGGTGAGCTGATCGGCGTACCAGTCGGCGGTTTGCGACTTCTCGATCCCCATGGCGGCGGCGACCGGCGCGAAGGCGACCGGCGCCGCCGCCGCGGCGAACATCATCAGGCCGAGCACTCGGGGGTCGACGCCGGGCGGCATCTCGCCGGTCCGCTGCCTGGCCCGGATGTCCTCGACGAACTGCCCCATCCACTCGGTCCGCAGGGTGCTGGTCTCCTCCGCGTCGGCAGGATCAGAGCCGGCAGGATCAGAGCCGGCGTCACCTGAGCCACCATCACCCGGGCCGGTGTCGCCCATGGCCTCCCAGATCAGCAGCCGGATCCCGTCTGGGTTGGCGGCGGCCGCCCTGGCGTAGTTCGCGGCCACCTCGGCCAACGGCACGCCTTGCGGATACAACGCCGGCTGGCTGTCCCACCAGGCCTGGTCAACGGCATCGCGGAGCCCCTGCTTGCCGCCGAAGTAGTACGAGATCAGCTGCTTGTTGACGCCCGCCCGGTCGGCGATTCGGCCGACCCGCGCGCCGGCATACCCGAACTGCGCGAACTCCACTCTCGCCGACTCCAGGATCGCCCGCTTGGTGCGCTCGGCGTCCCGCTGCCGGGCCGGCCCGGTCGGGCTGCGGCGAGTTTCGTTGCTCACAGGTACGACCTTAGCCGCTTCCCGACTAATTAGACAGATGGTTGACTAAGTTATCCATAAAGGTAATACTGACGGGGTCAAACGAGAGGATTGAGCAAATGGCAACGAATAAACCGCGCATCATCATCGCCGGCGCCGGCATCGGTGGTCTGGCGCTGGCCCACGCGCTGCGCGGCGGCGGCTTGGACGTGGTCGTCTACGAACGCGACCCGGCGATGACGACCCGTGGCATCGCCACCGGCTCTGCGCGGGCCCGCAACCAGGGCTACCGCATCCACATCGACATGAACGGCAACGCGGCGCTGGCTGCCTGTCTGCCGCCGGAGGTGTTCGACCTGGCGCTACGGACCAGCGCGGGCAGCCGCTATGCGGCCGGCCTGGTGGCCGGCTACACGGACCAGCTGCAGCAAATCATGGCCCAGGAGTTCCCCTCGACCCAGGAAGACCGGGACTCGTTCATCTTCGCGGTCGACCGGTTCGCGTTCCGGCAGAGCCTGCTGACCGGGCTGGACGACACCATTCAGTTCGGCCGGACGCTGGCCGGCTACCAGGTCGATGAGGCCGGGCGCGTACGAGTCGAGTTCAGCGACGGCAGCAGCGACGAGGCCGACCTGCTGATTGGGGCCGACGGCGTCGGTTCCACGGTTCGCCAGCAGCTGCTTCCGCACGCCACCTTGAAGGACCTCGGCATCCGGTGCATTTACGGCCGGATGTGGCTCAACGAGGAGACCGACAAGCTGCTGTCGGAAGACTTCGACCGCGGGTTTTCCTGGATCGCGGACCAAACCGGCTATGGCGCCGCTTTCGGGTCGGTACGCCTGCGTACCCCGGTCGAGGGCACCGCCGACTACCTGATGACCGTGCTGACCGCGACACCCGAGCGGATGGGCCTCACGGATCAGGAGCTTTTCCAGCTCTCGCCGGAAGAGCTGTGGAAGATCACGCTCCAGGCCACCACCGGCTGGCACCCGACCGTACGGGAGCTTTTCGGGCACGCCGACCCGGAGACGTTCTTCCCGGTCACCATCCGGGCCGCCGATCGCGTGCAACCGTGGGAGTCGGGTCCGGTCACGCTGCTGGGCGACGCGATCCACACCATGCCGCCCACTGGTGGGGCGGGTGCGAACACCGCCCTGCGGGACGCGCAGACGCTGGCGGAGGAGCTGCTTTGTGCCGGTCGCGGCGAAAAGTCGCTGATCGAGGCGGTCGCATCGTACGAGAGTGTGATGGTCCCGCGCGGATTCGACACCGTCGAGTCGTCGCTCCAGATGGCCGGCGACTACTTCGGCGACAACTGAAAATCCGCAACGCCCCGCTACCTGCGGCTCACGCGGATAGCGGGGCGTTGCGGACCGAAGTCAGCAGCCGATCAGGCGGGCACCGAGGTAGCCGACGACCTGATCCAGGGAGATCCGCTCCTGGGTCATCTCGTCGCGTTCCCGGATGGTGACCGCGTTGTCCTCCAGCGTGTCGAAGTCGATCGTGATGCAGTACGGCGTACCAATCTCGTCCTGGCGGCGATAGCGGCGCCCGATCGCACCCGCGTCATCGAAATCGACGTTCCAGTGTTTGCGCAGCTCAGCGGCAAGATCGCGGGCCTTGGGCGACAGGTCGGAGTTGCGCGAGAGCGGCAGCACCGCGGCCTTGACCGGGGCCAGCCGCGGGTCCAGCCGCAGCGACACCCGGGTGTCCTCGCCGCCCTTGGCGTTGGGCGCCTTGTCCTCGGTGTACGCGTCGAGCAGGAACGCCATCATCGACCGGCCGATGCCGGCCGCCGGCTCGATCACGTACGGCGTCCAGCGGACCTTCTTTTCCTGGTCGAAATAGGAAAGGTCGGAGCCGGACGCCTTCGAGTGGGTGGACAGGTCGTAGTCGGTCCGGTTGGCGACGCCCTCCAGCTCGCCCCACTCCGAGCCGGCCAGCCGGAAGCGGTATTCGATGTCCACCGTACGGGTCGAATAGTGCGACAGTTTTTCCTTCGGGTGCTCATAAAGCCGGAGGTTGTCGCGGGAGATGCCAAGGTCGGCATACCAGTCCGTACGAGTGTCGATCCAATACTGGTGCCATTTCTCGTCGGTGCCCGGCTCGACGAAGAACTCCATCTCCATTTGTTCGAACTCGCGAGTCCGGAAGATGAAGTTTCCCGGGGTGATCTCGTTCCGGAAGCTCTTGCCGGTCTGCGCGATGCCGAACGGCGGCTTTTTCCGGGCCGCGGTCATCACGTTGGAGAAGTTGACGAAAATGCCCTGCGCGGTTTCCGGCCGCAGGTAGTGCAGGCCCGAATCATCGTCGACCGCACCGAGGAACGTACGCAGCAGGCCGTTGAAATTGCGCGGCTCGGTCCACGCGCCTTTGGTGCCACAGTTCGGACAGGGGATGTCCTGCAGGCCGTTGGCCGGCTGACGGCCCTTGCGCTCCGCGTACTCCTCTTCGAGGTGGTCCGCCCGGAACCGCTTGTGGCAGGACTGGCATTCGGTCAGCGGGTCGGTGAAGACCTCGACGTGACCGGACGCGACCCACACGTCTTTGGGCAGGATGACGGCCGAGTCCAGACCGACGATGTCGTCCCGGCCGGTGACCATCGACTTCCACCACTGGCGCCGGATGTTTTCCTTCAGCTCGACGCCAAGTGGGCCGTAGTCCCAAGCCGATCGGGTGCCGCCGTAGATCTCCCCGGAGGCGAACACGAATCCCCTACGTTTGCAGAGGCTGACAACGGTTTCCACGAGATCGGCCATAATTCTCTCTCCATCCGGCTGGCGGTCGGCGGAACACTCAAGTCCACAACAGTTCAAGTGTTCGTTATTGCTGCTTTCAAGGCTAGCGAATTGCGTAAGGCGCCCGGTGACCCGGGCACATCGGGACGCAAGCCACGGTCAGTCCCGGTCGCCCGGCACCGGACCGGACGCTTCCCCGACGCGTACCGACCCAGCGTCCGGAGCCAGCCCGCTGGCCGCCTCAATGACGTCCACGCCGCCGGAGTCGTTTGGGTTCAACGACAGCAGCACCTCGTACGCGCCGGACTCCGGGATCGCCTCGGACAGCAGCGGCGAGGCGTACAGCTTCACGTCGTACGACGAGAGGGCGCGGCGGAACGCGCCGACGGACTTCCACTCGGTGACGACCGTCCACAGCGTCGGATCGTCGGCGGCCCGACCGAGCCGGCCGCGCTCGAAACCGGCGCACGCCGCGAAGGCGTCCAAAGCGGCACGGGCCCGCTCGGGGAACCCCGTTTCGGCGGTCTGGAACCGGCTGACGACGATCAAGGAAATGCCTCCTGCGAGGATGGTGAGCAGCTGTTCAGGCTACGGGAGACGGGTGGAGCTGGTTGTGGCGGAGTGGCGGGGAGTCCTGCAGGAGCGCACGGCTGGCGTCGCCGTACGGCTGTCGCGGGTGCCGCGGTTCCTGCTGATCGGGCTGTTCGGTGGGCTGGTGGTGCTCGGGCTGGCCGGCCCGGGCTTGCTTGGCGCCATCCCGTTGCTGCTCATCGCGGCCATCGGCGGGTGGCTGTTGCTGCTTGGCTGGGAGCAGCGCAGCGGGATCGAGCGGCTGCTGCGGTTGCTGGTGGTGCTCGCGATCGTGGCCCTCGCGGTCTACAAGCTGATTTGAGGCATCGGTGGGGGCGGGGCACGGACACGGACATGGACCGCCCGCGCCAGCCAGTCGGCAGGCCCGCCTGGTGCTGCTCGCCACCCTGCTGCCGATGGGGCTGGCGACCCTGATCGGTTTGCTTTTCCTCTATCCGTACGGCGGCACGCATGTCGGCGTGCCTCCGCAGTATCAGCCCTTTGTCACCGGCCAGGCCCAGATCGTGGACGGGACCGTCACTTCGATCACCACGCAGGCCTGCCCGGACAGCGGCACGGCCAACCAGGGCGGCGCAGCCGGCCAATGCCAGCGAGCCGCGGTGTCCGTCACCAGCGGCCCGGACACCGGCAAGCAGGTGACCATCGATGTCGGCGGTGTCACCGGCACACCCCTACTGGCGACCGGCGAGCGGATCACCCTGGCCCGTACGACCGCCGACGGCGTTGTCTATTCCTTCAACGACGTGGCCCGCGGCCCGGCCCTGATTGTTTTCGCTTTGCTCTTCGCGGCCGTCGTGATCGCGGTCGCCCGTTGGAAAGGCTTGGCCGCGTTGGTCGGCATCGCGGTGGCGGTCGCGATCGTGCTGCTTTTCCTTATCCCAGCACTGCTTGCCGGCCGCTCCCCCGTTCTGGTCGGCCTGGTGGCCTCGTCGGCGATTCTTTTCGCGGTGCTGTATTTGGCCCACGGTCGTACGGCCCAGACCTCGACGGCTCTGCTGGGCACGCTGCTCGGGCTCGGCATCAGCGCCGCACTGTCGGCGATCGCGGTCGCCGCAACCCATATCTCCGGGCTGTCCGGCGAAGACGCCGCCGCTTTGCAGGTGGCGACCAAATCCGTACCAGTCTCCGGATTGTTGTTGTGTGGCTTCCTGATCGGCGCGCTGGGCGTGCTGAACGACGTGACCGTCACGCAGGCCTCCGCGGTGTGGACGATGGCGGAGACCGACCCGACCGCGACCCCGCGGCAACTTTTCGCGCTGGGCATGCGAATCGGCCGCGACCATATCGCGTCCGCGGTTTATACGCTGGTGCTCGCGTACGCCGGATCCGCGCTGCCGATCATGCTGCTTTTCACGCTCTCGCAGCAGTCGCTGGGCACCGTACTGACCAGTGACCAGGTGGCGGTGGAGCTGATCCGCAGTCTGGTGGGAGCGATCGCCCTGGTGTTGTCCGTACCGATCACCACGGCCGTCGCGGCCGCCGTCGTACGCTCCACGTCCGCACTGCGCCGCCCAGGCGCCCATCGCGGCTAGACTTTTAGCGCTACAGTGACCGGCGATCCACACCTACCCGGAGGTCACATGACACGCAAGTTAGGCAAGATAGCCATCGCCGCCGCGATGCTGGCGAGCGTCGCCGCTTCGGTGCTGGTCACCAGCAGCCCGGCGGCGGCAAGCTACGAATGCACGTACGGCAAGGTCTGCCTTTACACCGGCACGTTCGGGAACGGCGCCAGGTGGGAAGCGCCGCACTGCGGCTTTACCCAACTGCCCGCGGGAATCGCGTTCCACACCCACTCAGTCCGCACCTACGGCAACGCGGTCCAGCTCCTCTGGCTGGACCAGGACGGCCAGGGCGGCGACTGGCTGCAGAGCGGCTACGTGGGTCAGTGGGTGGAGACCAACCTGGACGCGAACACCGCGGATCTCACCAGCGCGGTCAACGTCATCTGCTAGCAGCGATTTCGGGGGCGCCGCAAAATGGTGCCCCCGAACTCGAGACTTCCAGGCGCGTACGACAGGAACAGCGGGCAGAATCTGCGGACATGAGCATCATCGTGGCGCTGGATTTTGACAACCGGCAGGCCGCTGACGACATCGTCGAGAAGCTGGGTGACGCCTGCGGGTTCTACAAGGTCGGGCTGGAGTTGCTCACCGCCGTCGGGCCGGAGGTGATCCGCGAACTGATCGGAGCAGGCAAAGAGGTCTTCCTCGATCTCAAACTGTTCGAGATCCCGACCTCGGTCGCCCACGCCGTACGAGCCGCTGGCGCGCTTGGCGTGACCATGGTGACGGTCCACGCGATGGCCGGGGCAACGATCATGGAAGCCGCGGTCGAAGCGGCAAAAGACTACCCGGGCCTGAAAATCGCGGCACTGACCGTCGTCACCAGCCTCACCGACGCCGACCTGGCACAGGTCGGCGTCCGGTCGTCGGTCGAATCCCAGGTCGTACGACTGGCACAACTCGCCGAAAAAGCCGGCTGCCCGGCCATGGTGGCGTCACCGCGGGAAATCCACCTGCTGCGTACGGTCATCAACAAGGAAACCCTGATCGTCACGCCCGGCATCACGTTGGACCCGACAACCGAACACGCGAGATCGGCCACTCCCGCCGAGGCGATCCGGGCCGGCGCCGATCACCTGGTCATCGGCCGGTCGATCACCCACGCGGCCGATCCGGTGGCGGCTATTCAGGGAGCGGAGCGGAGCAAGGCATGAACTCCGAATCGCTAACCCGACCAACGCGGCGCCGCCGGGTTGAACGCGCGCTTATCTCGCGCGCGCGTCAACTTACGTAATGAAAACCCGCCACCCACCCCCCACCCTTCTGAAAGGGCGGGGCTCAAAATGTCACGACGGTACGACAGTTTCGCGCCGCACCCTAGGTAGACCTGCACAATCGGAATCCGATTGTGCAGAAATGACCGCGAGGCTACAACGACACCCGGGCCGACGGCAGGAGGCGCGCCAACGCGCCATAGCGCGGCGACAGCAGCAGGGAAACAACGAAAGCCAGCGCGGCGAGCAAAGTGATGGCACCGCCGGCGGCCACGTTGGCCTCGCTGGAAATCAGCAGGCCGCCGAGCCCGGAGCCGACACCGATCACCACAGCGATCACTGTCGTCACGCCGATGCGATCGGTCCACAGCCGAGCGGCGGCAGCCGGAGCGACGATGAGGGCGACGGAAAGGATCGTGCCGACGGCCGGTACGGCGGTGACGACGACAGCTTCGACGAGGACCAGCACCAGCAGGTCGAGAGCGCCGACGCGGTAGCCGGCCGCGCGCATGCCGCCGGAGTCGAAAGCGCCGAAGACGAGTTCCTTGTGCAGAGCGAAAAGAACCACCAGCACCACCAGTGCGATGGCCCCGGTGGTGACCAGATCCGAGACTTGGACGGTCAAAACAGAGCCGACCAGGTACGCGGAGAGGTCTTTGGTGAAGCCGGCCTGCGCCGACAGCAGCGCCACGCCGAGCGCGAAACCGGCGGACAGCACCACGCCGGTGGCGGCGGTGGTGTCTTGGCGGCGAGACAGGGCGGAGACGGCGAAAGCGACCAGCAGTCCGACGACCGCGCCGCCGAGGTAGAGGTTGGCGCCGATCAGCGCGGCCAGTACCACTCCCGGGAAGGTCGCGTGCGTCATCGCCATCGTGAAGAAGGACAGCCGCCGGAGCACCACGTGCACGCCGACCACGCCGGCGAGCCCGCCGACCATGGCGACCTCCAGGACCGCTCGTACGAGGTAAGAGCTCATCGCGCGACCACCACTCTCCGGACACCTGCGTAAGCAAGAGCCAGCACGTACGCGGCGACCAGCGCCAACACCACGGTGGCGCCGGACGATAGGCGCACGCCTCCGTACACGGATGCGCCGAAACTGATCACCAGACCGGCATAGCCACCGAGCACCCCGACCACGCAGCCGATCCCGACCACCAGCCCCAGCCGGTCGACCAGCAGCCGGCCGGTCGCCGCCGGCACGATCAACAGCGCGATCACCAGCACCGTGCCAACCGCCTGCACAGCGGCCACCACGACCAGCGCGACCAGCACGTTCAGCACCAGGTCAAGAGCGGCGACCGGATAGCCGGCGGCCCGCGCCCCGACGCCGTCGAAGGCGCGAAGGACCAGTTCCTTGCCGATCACCACCAGGGTGAGTACGACGATCGCGGCCAGTACGGCGGTCTGTACGAGTTGCGACCCCGAAACGGTCAGCACGTGGCCAAACAGGAATGTCGTCAGATCGGACGTGTATTCGGTCTGCCGTGAGACGACGACGACTCCGACGGAGAACATCGCCGTCAGCAGGACCGCCAGAGCCGCGTCGGAGCTGACCCGGCGAGCGGCAGTGAGGACGGTCAGCGCGACGGCGGTCAGTACGCCGGCGATCAACGCGCCGACGAAGATGCCGCCCTCGCCGGCAGCCACAAACCCGATCACCACGCCCGGGAAAACCGTGTGCGTCAGCGTGTCAGCGGCGAAGGCGAGCTTGCGCAGCAGCACGAATGCGCTGACCACCCCACCGAGCACGCCCAGGATGCACAGCTCAAGGAGCGCGCGGGCCATGAACGGCAGCGAGAACGGGTCGATGAGGTAGGCGCTCACGGACGGGACACGATCACGTGGTCGCCGTGCAGTTCCAACGCCTGCCCGCCGTACGCGGCCTGCAGCAGCTCGGGCGTCAGCGTCGCGTCCGGCGGACCGAAACCGAACTGGTGCTTGTTGAGCAGGCAGACCTCTTCGCAGGAGACATGCGCGAGCGCGAGGTCGTGCGTACTCACCACGACAGCGGCGCCATCGGCCTTGAGTTTCGCGACCGCGGCCAGCAGCGCGTCCTGGCTGACCGCGTCAACGCCGTTGAACGGCTCGTCGAGCAGCAGCAACTTGGGCTGCTGGGCGATCGCGCGGGCCAGCAGTACGCGCTGGCGCTGGCCGCCGGACAAGGTCCCGAACCGGTCTTTCGCCCGGTCGGCCAAACCGACCTGATCGAGCGCGTCGGCGGCGATGGCCTTGTCCGTACGACCGGGCCGCCGCAGCCAGCCGACGCTGCGATAGCGGCCCATAAGGACAACGCCGGCGGCGGAGATCGGGAAGTCCTCGTCGAGGGTGTCGGCCTGCGGCACGTACGCGACCTTGGACCGGGACGCCGCCGGCGACCCGCCGAGCACGGTGATCGCGCCACGGGCCACCGGCACCAGGCCGAGGATGGCCTTGATCAGCGTTGACTTGCCGGCGCCGTTCGGGCCGACCAGCGCGACCGCCTCGCCGGCCCGCACTTCCCCGTGCACGTCCTGAAGGGCGAGCACGGATCCGTACGCGACGGTGACCCGGTCGAAGACGAGGGTGGGTTCGTTATTTGAGGGCATTGACGATCACGTCGGTGTTGTGCTCTTCCATCTGGAGGTAAGTGGCGCCGGCCGAACCTGCTGGGCCGAGAGTGTCACCGTACAAAGAGTCCTCCCCGGCCTCGACCTTCACCCCGGCTTCCTGCGCGATCGTGGCCGCGGTCTTGGGCGGCAGCGAGCTCTCCGAGAAGATCGCCTTGGTGTGGGTGGCCTTGATCTGGGCGACCAGGTTCTGGATGTCCTTGCCGGACAACTCGGCGGAGGTGTCGAAGCTCGGGATCACCGAACCAACGAACTGCAGGTGGTAGCGGTCGATGTAGTAGCCGAAGGCGTCGTGGTTGGTGACCAGCTTGCGGTCGTCCGCCGGCAGCGTGTCGATCTTCTTCGCGATGTCCGTGTCGAGGGCGCGCAGCTTCGCCACGTACGCGGTGAGGTTCGCCTGGTACGCCGACGCGCCGGCCGGGTCGGCCTTCGCGAACGCCTTCTCGATGTCGGTCGACATGATGATCGCGTTCAACGGGCTGTGCCAGATGTGCGGGTCGCCGACCTTCTCCTCGTCGGTGCCGTTGCCCTTGCGTACGCTCACGCCCGCGCTGGTGTCCACCACGGTTCCGCTGAAACCAGCCGACGAGATCGTTTGGTCCAGCCATTTCTCCAGGTCAACACCGTTCTTGACGACGAGCTTGGCCTTGCCGATGGTGGCGATGTCGGCCGGCGACGGGTCGTAGTCGTGCGGGTCGACGTTCGGTTTGAGGATCTGCGTGACCTGTACGCGCGAACCGCCGACCTGGCGGGCGAAGTCGGCGACCTGGGTGGTGGTGGCCACCACGGTCAGCTTGCCACTGGCCGCGAGCTGCGTGCCGGTGGCGGCCCCGCAGCCGGCGAGCCCGACCGCCAGTGCGGTCAGACCGACCGCGAGTGCGGCTGTCCCTGTACGTTTCACCCGGATCCTCCATGGCCTAACGACATTGATTTTCAACTCTATTGAAAACCATAACCGATGTCGTTTCCAATGGCGGGGTGTTCAACGCAACATTCGGCCATCCCTCCCACCGACGAATCGGCGGCCAGGTCTGGGTCCCGCAGAGGCGGCGGACCCAGACCTGGCCGCCGATCAGGCTGGCCACTCGGAGGGGTTTTGGCTGGTCAGCCCAGGGAGACCCCGGTGATCGACAGGGCCGGCAACTGAGAGCACAGTCCGTACTGCATCTGGCGCTTCTCCTTCGTCCCGCGGCGGACTCGCGTCCATCTGGTCACTGCGGTATTTACCTTGCCCAATCGGATGAAATCCGACAAGAGGGCAACCGACCCCAGTGTCGCATTGGTGGACAGTGTCCGGATAACTTTGTGAACAAAGGCCGTCACCGCGCGTCGAGAAAACGACAAAGCATTCCAAAAACCCCAGGCATTCTTATGTACTCTGTGATAATTCGAGTACAGCCAGCATTTGCTGTGATGTCCGCCACTCCACCATTCATGCGTAACATTGCATATGAACATGCGTTACGGTGGGGCGCATGTCGGTCCAGGCTCAGAGCACCCCCACCAAGAGCAGCGGCGAAACCGGGACGTACCACCACTTCGCGGCGGCCGGCGAGCTGCTCCGGTCACTCGCCGCGCCGATCCGGATCGCGATCGTCACCGAGCTGTCCGCCGGTCCGCTGTGCGTTCACGAGCTGGTCGCCGCGCTCGGCGCACCGCAGCCGCTGGTGTCGCAACACCTGCGGGTGCTGCGGGTCGCCAAGCTGGTGACCACCGAGCGGCGCGGCCGGGAAATCGCGTACGCACTGACAGACCAGCACGTCGCCCAGATCGTGGCGGACGCGGTCTCACACGCTGGAGAGGTTCGCTGATGACGGGCAACACGGCCCACGCCGTACCGGGTCGGGCCACCCGGCAGCGCCGGGCGGTGGCCGTCCTGCTGTCCGAGACCGACGAGTTCCGCAGCGCGCAGGACCTGCACCGGCTGCTGTCCGAACGCGGCGAGGCGGTCGGCCTGACCACCGTTTATCGCACCCTGCAATCAATGGCCGACGCCGGCGACATCGACGTGATGCGGCCGCCCGGCGGCGAGCACCTCTACCGGCACTGCGGGCAGAACCAGCACCACCACCATCACCTGGTCTGCCGGCGCTGTGGCAAGGCCGTCGAGGTGGACGGCCCGCCGGCCGAGCGTTGGGTGGACAAGGTCGCTGAGGACAACGGCTTCACCGACCTCAGCCACACCTTCGACATCTTCGGCCTCTGCGCCGACTGCTCCTGCAAGTAGAACGCTATTCGTAGACCTCTTCGGGCGCCGCGATCCGCTTAGCGGAAGCGACCGACACGAACGGGATCGGCTGCCGGTTGAGCGGGTCGACGTCAGTGCCCGGGACGTACGTGCCGACGACGTTCAGCCAGGTGTTCGCGGACAGCCCGTCGGGCACGTTCCCGCGCATCTCGATCTTGATCGGCAGCGCGTCGGCCGCGCAGCACGTGATGACCATCCGGGTCAGGTAGAAACCGCCGCCGGGGCGCGGACTCGCGAAGCCGGTGAGCAGCAGATGGCGGCTGTTCAGCGACAGCCCCTGGTCCCAGATCGCCCGGGACGCATAGTCCAGCAGCGTCACCGGCACCGGATTGCCGGCCGGCAACGGCGGATACTGGGACTTCGCGGCCACCGCGGTGCCGGTCCGGCCGGCCGCGTACGAGCCGAGGGCGGGCGGCCCGATCAGGAAGATCGCGAGCACCGGCAACACCAGCAGCCACGCGACGACCCCTCCCCCGTGCTTGTGGCCGTGCGCGTCACCCTCATCGTGGTCGTGGTCGTGCGTACGCGGCTGGAACAACTCACGGAAGAGCGTGACCAGCGCGATCACCACCAGGATCGCGCCGGCCGCGATCAGCAGCGGGCGTACGCCTGCCTTCACATATCGCAGGTAGACATCGCTGAGGCTGATCCGCAGCAAGGCCCCGCCAAACAGCAGCAGCAGGACACTGCGGGCTTCGGAGATCACAGCAGCACCAACCCCACACCCGTACCGATGATGATGGCCACCACGAAGGTCGCCGGCGCGAACCGCACCGCGAAGGCGCGGGAGAAGGCGCCGGCCTGCATCGCGAAGAGTTTCAGGTCGATCATCGGCCCGACCACCAGGAACACCAGCCGCGCGGTGAGCGAGAACTGAGTCAGCGACGCGGCCACAAAGGCGTCCGCCTCCGAGCAGATGGACAGCACCACCGCGAGCACCGCGAGGCCGACCACGGCCAACACCGGGTTGTGCGCGATGGTCGCGAGCACCGAGGCCGGTACGAGCACATTGAGTGTCGCCGCGGTCAGCCCGCCCACCACCAGGAAGCCGCCAGCGGGCAGGAAGTCGGCGCGGGCGGTCTCCAGAAACGCCTGCCAACGCGGCATCCCGGTCAGCGCAGCCCGGCGCGGCAGCCGGATCCACTCCGGCCTGCCGATCCGCAGCCACAGCCAGCCCATCGCCACCGAGGTCAGCACCGACGCGGTGAACCGGGCCACCACCATCATCGGCTGGCCCGGGAAGGCGACCGCGGTGGCGACCAGCACGATCGGGTTGATCGCCGGGGCGGACAGCAAGAAAGCGAGCGCCGCGGCCGGTGCCACCCCCCGGCGCATCAGGCCGCCGGCAATCGGCACCGAGCCGCACTCGCAGCCCGGCAGCACCATCCCGGCCACGCCCGCCACCGGCACCGCGAGCACGGCCCGGGACGGCAGTACGCGAGCGAAGAAGTCCGGTGGAACCAGCACCGCCAGGCCAGCGCTGATCAGCACACCCAGCACCAGGAACGGCGTCGCCTGGACCACGATCGAGACAAAGACCGTCGCCCAGGTCTGCATGATCGGGGCGGTGAACGCGCCAACCACCAGACCACGGAAGGCGACGATGCCCACACAAACGAGGATCAGCGCGTACAAAGACCAGGGCCGTGGCGACTTTTCCGGAGAGGGCTCGTCGGTAGTCGGCTCGAGCGTACGAACCTCAGGGGACGGCACCTCGCCAGCGTAGCCGGCCGGTTTTCTCGCCCTGGCGGTTGTCCACAGGCTTTACCGGCCCTTTTCCCTCGATGAACCAATGCTGGCGTGTTACGGTCGCCGGGTCAGTACGACAGGGGAGCGCCGGACGCGCTGAGAGTGCGGGACAACCGCAGACCCTCAGACCTGATCTGGGTAATGCCAGCGCAGGAAGTCGATTCATCCGCTTCCGCTGCGATGCCGCATGCGCGGTTCCGTAGTGGATGCCGGATGAGCGTCGAAGCACTCCTCCTTCGAGCCAGAAGGAGGCCCACCCATGGCCAGCACCACCCTCCCACCCAGCCGCCGATGGCGAACCGTCGACATCGTGGTGACCGCGATCGTCGGCGTCGTCTTCGGTGCCGTTTTCTTCGGCTGGGGACCCGTCTACAGCCTGCTGTCCGTGCCGCTCAAGGGCGTCGCACCCCTTACCGGGCTGCTGTCCGGGGTGTGGTTCATCCCGGCCGTGCTGGCCCCGCTGCTGGTCCGCCGGCCGGGCGCCGCGCTGTTCGCGGAGCTGCTGGGCGCGGTCGTCGAGATGGTGATGGGCGGCCAGTACGGCTTCGCCACCCTGCTGTCCGGACTCGCGCAGGGCCTCGGCGCCGAGCTCGTCTTCTTCGCCTTCCGCTATCGCTCGTACTCGCTGCCGACCGCGCTGCTGGCCGGCGCCGCGAGTGGCCTGGGCTGCGCGATCGTCGACGTGATCGTGTCGTACGCGGGCTTCGACCTCGGCTGGAAGGCGACCTACACGGTGGCCTGCATGGTCGGCGGGTTGGTGTTGGCCGGGCTGGTCTCGTGGCTGATCGCCCGTGGGCTGAGCGCGACCGGCGTGCTGTCGGCGCTCGCCGGCGGCCGCAAACAGACCCGGGTTTAGGTGCCTGGCAAGGACATTCGGCTGGCTGGCTGGGGATGGCGGCATCCGGGCCGCAAGGCGTGGGCGGTCCGGGGTGTCGACCTCAGCATCCAGCCGGGCGAACGAGTGCTGCTGCTGGGCGCTTCCGGTGCCGGCAAGAGCACGTTGTTGCGTGGGCTGGCCGGATTGCTGGATCCAGAGGTCGGAGACGAGGACGGTGTCCTTCAGATCGCTGGAGAACACCCGCGAGCGGCGGCCGAGCCGGTCGGCTATCTTCAGCAGGATCCAGAAAGTCAGCTGGTGATGGCCCGCTGCGGCGACGATGTGGCCTTTGGGCTGGAAAACCTCGCCGTACCAGCGCGGGAGATCTGGCCGCGAGTGGACGCCGCGCTGTCGACGGTCGGCTTCGGCTATCCGCGCGACTGGCCGACCGCCGCTCTTTCCGGCGGTGAGCAGCAGCGGCTCGCACTGGCCGGGGTTTTGGCTCAGCGGCCGGGTTTGCTGCTGTTGGACGAGCCGACCGCGAACGTCGACCCGGAAGGCGCCACCTCGGTACGCAAGGCCATCGACGCGGTGTTGGACGACACCGGCGCCACGCTCGTCCTGATCGAGCACCGCGTCGCCGAGTCGCTCGCGCTGGTCGACCGGGTGGTGGTGCTGTCCCCTTCGGGCGTACTGGCTGACGGTCGTCCGGACGACGTGCTGTCGACTCAGGGCGACGCGCTGACGGCTGCTGGTGTGTGGGTGCCCGGTGCGCCCGTACGAGCGCGCCGCTCCCCCACCAGCGATCGCGTTTCGTTGCTGTCGGCCGCTTCCGTACGAGTCGATCCGTCCATTGTGGACGACGTCTCGGTCAGCCTGCGGACCGCCGAGGTCACCGCGATCACCGGCCCGAACGGCGCCGGCAAGACGACCCTCGCGCGAGTGCTGGGCGGGCTCGTACGCCCGTCCGGCGGCCATGTCGAGGGCACCCCTGAATTGTCCGGCACCGACCGCAGACCGCCGTGGAAATGGCGGGCAAGTGACCTCGCCGGCCGGATCGGCGCGGTTTTCCAGGACCCCGAACACCAGTTCCTCACCGGCCGAGTCTGCGACGAGTTGTTGTTGCGTACGAAGGATGTTCGTCGAGCCGATGAGCTGTTGGCCAGGCTGCGGTTGGAAAAATTGGCCGCTGCGAACCCGTTCACCCTGTCCGGCGGAGAACAGCGCCGGCTCTCGGTCGCGACGGCTTTGGTGGCCGCGCCGGCTTTGCTGATTCTGGACGAGCCAACCTTCGGCCAGGACCGGAACACCTGGACCGAGTTGGTCGAAATGCTGGACGCCCTGCGCGCCGAGGGCGTCGGCATCGCGGTCGTCACCCACGACACCGCCTTCACCGAGGCGCTGGCCGACCGGGTGCTCTGGATGTCCGCCGGTCACCTGGAGCCCGCCGAATGACGACTTTCGCCCGTACCGCACCGGCTTTTCTGCACCGCCGCAACCCGGTCGCCAAACTGGCCGCCGGCCTGGTCGTCGCGGCCGCCGCGCTGGCCGCCCGCGACCCGGTCACCCCGGCTCTGCTGCTCGTCGGCTGCCTGGTCGCGCTGCCGCTGACTGGCCTCGGACCGGCCGCACTGGCCCGCCGCACCGCGGGCGTCCTGCTCGGGGCGCTCTCGGTTGGCCTCGCGAACGCGCTTTTCGGCAGCCCAGGCGGATGGGCAGTCGGCGGCGCGCTCGCGATGCGGGTGCTCGCGATCGCGCTTCCCGGCGTGCTCATGTTGTCCACCACCGACCCCACCGACCTGGCCGACTCGCTCGTCCAGCAACTGCGCGCACCGGCCCGGTTCGCGTACGGGTCACTTGCCGCGCTCCGGCTGCTTCCGTTGCTGGCAACCGAATGGCAGACAATCGGGCTGGCCCGGCGGGCTCGCGGCGTGTCTTCCGGCGGAAATCCGGTAATTGCCGTAAGACTGCTCTTCGGCCGGGTTTTCACGCTGCTGGTCGGCGCGATCCGGCGCGCCAGCAGAATCGCGGCGGCAATGGACTCGCGCGGCTTCGACTCGCGGCTGCCTCGTACATACGCGCGCCAGCAAACCGTCGGCGGCACGGACGTACTTCTGTTGCTGGTAGCGGTATCGCTCGCGGTGGCCGCCACCGCGGTGAGCATTGCTGTGGGCAGCTGGCAGCCGTTAGTCAGCTGAGGGAAGGTTCTTGTCTGGCCGAAGAACGAGGTTGGCAACGTTGTTGTCGAGGTCGATCCTGGTCCGCGGCGGGGCACCGTCGCTTTCTTCCTCGCGCTGCATCAGCGACGACTGCTTGAAGTCACGGCGATATGGTTTGGTGCCACGAAAAGCCAACTCGAACTCGTCGAGGCCGGCGCCGGTGATCGACATCGCGCCGAACATCTCCGGGTCGCGGCGCTTGCGCCACGGCAGCCAGCCGAGCCGCTTCACCACCAGCTTCTCGAAGGCTGCCGCCACGAGAAGCAACAGCACCAGGGCCGGGATCACCAAAGCGGCCGCTGTCATCACATCCACTTCCCCCTAACTCCGCCACGGCCACTTTGGTTCCGACCGGTCCACGCGAGCACATTTCGGCTATATCTCGGCTATATGTCCGGTCTATATGGTGATGAGTCCGTGCACCTGAGCCGGAGGTCGACATGCGCAGGCGTTCGCTCCCACTAATCGCGGCCGCACTGCTGGTGGCCGGCTTGTTGATCGCCACTCCCGCCCAGGCGGCCACCGGGCCGGCACTGTCCGCTTCGACACTGTCCGCGATGACCTTGACAGACAACGGCAGTTTCCCCGTGGTGACTGGACAACGCAACGCCGTGGAGGCAGCGGGCGCGCCGCTTACGGTGGTGCGGCTGAACACGATCATCGCCGGCGGCTACGACACCCGGGCGATCTGCCATCCGACCGACCTGCGGGTCACCGCGAGCGTGGCCGGTTTCTGTTGGACCACCACCGACGACAGCACCACGACCTGGTATCCGCAGGGCATCACCGGCAGCGGCGACGGCGTCAACGGCTCGGTGCTCTACCCGCCCTGCGATGGCTGCGCTGGACGGAAAATCGTCGCGGTGAGCTGGCACGGCACCAATGACGCGCTGGCCCGGGTCACTTTCGTCGATGTCGCCAATGGCACGTACCGGCATGTGCTTCTCGTCGAACCGGACAGCGCCTCGACGCGTTTTCACGCCGTAGAAAGCCATGCCGACGGCATCATGTGGTACGGAAACAAGCTTTTCCTGGTCAGCGGCGGAACCCGGGTCGTACGCGTCTTCGACCTGACACATTTCTGGCAGATGAGCAGCACCACGTCCGGCGCGGTCGGTTGTACCGCGACGATCTGCTCGGCGGCGTATTCCGGCTTCGCGCTGCCGGAAATCGGCTACTACCAGTTCCCGGACGCGGCGGGCTGCGAACCGTTGCGTACCAACGATCCCTCCGCGCCCACCCATCCCTGCTTCACCAGCGTCTCGCTCGACCGGTCCACCGTCCCCGACTCGCTGGTCACCAGCGAATACGACGACCAGGGTCCACAGGGCCGCATCCTGCGCTGGCCCCTGGACGCCAGCACAGCACAGCTCAAACCCGGAGCGGACGGGCTCGTACGCCCCAGTCAAGGCTGGACTTCGCCCGTCTTCCGTATGCAGGGAGCCGTTTTCACCGGCGGCCACGGCATTATCTCAGGCCTGTGCCCCAACGGCGAGCCACCAGTCAGCAACATGCCGGCCGGCCCCAACAACGAGGCCGTCTACCACGGTTTCGCCAAGGCCTGCCTACATAAGGCGACTATCTCCGCGGACGGAACCCTCGACGTGCACTATTGGACGACGGCGCCCCTGAATTCGGAAAATGTCAGCTACTGGCCATCGAGCGGCGAGCTCTGGCTGCTCAACGAATTCCGCGGCTCCACCGACACATACGTGAATCCGCCCAAGGCGTACCCCGGCGACCGCCTCGTCCTCGCCCTGCACTGCCCCGCCCTCATCTGCTCCTAGCGCTTAAGGCCCACTTAAAAACCGTGGGCGGGCGGAAACCATAATTCTTCCTCAAATGGCCGGACATCTTTCGCAGAACACCCCAGCAAAGCCGGACAAATGCCACCCAACTTCGGGTGGCTCCCAAAAGATTTGGGGTTTCTGTTTTCCGGGTCTGGCAGGATGCCCGCAGTCCTGCATAATTCTGGCCGAACCCCGTTTCTCGCCCCACCCCAGGCATTTGGGGTCATTCCCATCTCCATCAGGAGGCGCTTTCCATGCTGAGATTCAGCAGAATCGCCGTTGTCCTCGCCGTGACCGCGCTGGCGTCGGCCGGTGTCTCGGCCGCGGCTGCGGCGGCTCCCACCGGTTCGGCCGTCGTACGAGTCATGGCCAACCAGGGCAAGGCCGCCGCGTACTGGACGCCCGACCGCATGCGCCATGCGCTGCCCGGCGATCGGCTGGTCGCCGACGATGTCCGCAAGGCGCGGCAAAACGGCTCGCTGAGCCACTTGGTTGAGCGCGGACAGCCGCAGAGCGCCCAGGCAATCGCGGCCGCTCCGAACATCGCACCGATCGCCCACATCGGCAAGGTTTTCATGACCCTGGACGGAACTGACTACGTCTGCTCCGGCAACTCGGTCACCAGTGGCAACCACGACGTGGTCGCCACCGCCGGCCACTGCGTGAAAGACGGCAGTGGCTCGTGGGTGTCGAACTTCGTCTTCGTGCCGGACTACAACAACGGCAGCGAGATCTACGGCGAGTATTCCGCACGTACGGTCGTCACCACGTCTGGCTGGGCGAATTCCGGGGATCTCAACTACGACACCGGATTCGCGGTCATGGCCGCGAACGGCAGCGAGCACGTGAACAACGGTGTCGGCGCTTCCGGCGTGGCCTTCAACCAGTCCCGCGGCCGCGCGTACACGCTCTACGGCTACCCGGCCGCGCCGCCTTTCAACGGTGAAACCCTGCAAACCTGCAGCGGCACCGCGCGGCAGGACAGCCAGGGCAGCACGGACCAGGGCGTCAGCTGCACCATGACCGGCGGCTCGTCCGGCGGCCCGTGGTTCCTCGGCAGCGGCGCCAACGGCCAGCAGAACTCGATCAACAGCTTCGGCTACAACAACATCGCGAACGTGATGTGGGGCCCCTACTGGGGATCGCAGATCCAGGGCGCCTACAACACCGCCAGCGCCGCCTAAAGTTACGGCTCCGGGACCGGATTTGGTACGGCACCGCCGTATCTCCGGTCCCGGGTCGCGTAAAGCTCGCAGGCGTACCAAAGATGCCGCCGGTCGAAGTCCGGGAACAGCGTGTCCAGGAAGACCATCTCGGCGTAGACCGACTGCCAGGGCAGGAAATTGGACGTCCGCTGCTCTCCTGATGAGCGTACGAACAAATCCACGTCCGGCAGATCTGGTTCATCCAGATAGCGCGCGAAAACCGCCTCGGTGATCCGGTCCGGATTCACCCGACCGTCCCTGACGTCCCGGGCCAGCGCCGCCGCGGCATCCACGATTTCCGCGCGACCGCCGTAATTCACGCACATGTTCAGCGTCATTTTGGTGTTGTGCCGAGTCATCTCCTCGGCGGTCTCCAGCTCGCCGATCACGCTTCGCCACAGCCGCGGCCGGCGACCGGACCAGCGCATGCGTACGCCCCGGGCATTGAGCTCATCGCGGCGGCGACGCAGCACGTTGCGGTTGAAGCCCATCAGGAAACGCACCTCGTCCGGCGAACGTTTCCAGTTCTCGGTGGAAAACGCGTACACCGACAGGCAGCCGACGCCCAGTTCCAAGCAGCCGTCGACGATGTCGAACAGCGAGAACTCGCCCTGCTTGTGACCCTCGATCCGAGGCAACCCGCGGGCCTTGGCCCACCGGCCGTTGCCATCCATCACCAGGGCGATGTGCTTGGGCACCAAATCCGCCGGAATAGTGGGCGGGCGTACGCCAGTGGGATGTGGTTGTGGTGCTTGCAAAACTCGCGCCGTCTTCACCGCTCGACCAGTTTCAACGATCTCAGTCCCCGCTCCAGGTGCCATTGCAAATGTGCCGCGGTCAGCCCGGAGGCCTCCCGCCGCGGCGCCGGGTCACTGCCGTCCGCGCTTTCCCAGTCCCCGGACAGCAACGCGCGCATCAGCATCATGCTCGCCGGCGCCGGGCTGGCCGAGCCGGCCGGCTTGCACGTACCGCAGACCGCGCCGCCGGCCGGCACCGAGAAGGCGCGATGCTCACCCGGCAGTCCGCAGACCGCGCACTCGTGCAGCGCCGGCGCCCAGCCGGCCACCGCCATCGCACGCAGCAAGTATGCGTCCAAAACGAGCGACGACGAGTGCTCGCCGGTGGACATCGTCCGGAGCGCGCCGACGGCCAGCAGGTATTGCCGCAGCGACGGCTCGTGGTCCTCGGTGAGGCGCTCGGCGGCCTCCACGATCGCACTGGCCGCCGTGTAGCGCGGGTAGTCCGACGCCATGTCCCGCCCGTACGGCGAGATGGTCTCGACCTGACTGACCACGTGCAACGACCGGCCGGTCGCCAGCTGCACGTCGACGTGGTTGAACGGCTCCAGCCGGGCGCCGAACCGGCTGGTGGTCTTGCGGATGCCCTTGGCGACGGCTCTTACGCGACCGTTGCGCTTGGTCAGCAGCGTGACGATGCGGTCGGCCTCGCCCAGCTTGTGCAGGCGCAGGACCACCGCGTCGTCTCGATAAAGGGGCACCCGCCAATCCTGCCACTTCCGCCCACACGGTCGGCGACCTTGGGTGTCGTGGCGCTCTTTAAGATTGGGCCTTCGACAATGCTAGGAAAGCGGGCATCCAGTGCGAGAAGTGGCATCGACGGGCGCCAACGGGTGCCCCAGAGGGCACCAAGCCGTTCGGTTGATTGCAAACGACCGTCACAGTGTGTCACCGTTATCTATGCGTACAGTTAACTGCATCCTCCCCCCGCACATCGTCGAGCGGCTACGCCAGCACGGCGACTCCACCATGCGCGACATCGCCACCGCGACGGCCGCCATCGACCTGCGGATGCGCGAGGAGAACCGCCGACCGCAGCTGCGTGGCGCGCTTCCCGAGCAGCCCCACCTGCAACGCCAGATCAGCGACGCCGCCGGCACCGAAGACCTGCCCGGCACCAAAATCCGCTCCGAGGGCGACCCGCCGGCCACCGATGAGGCCGTCAACGACGCGTACGACAAACTCGGGTCGGTTTTCAAGTACTACCTGGACGTACACAGCCGAAACGCTATCGACGGCGCCGGCGGCCCACTGCTGGCTACCGTGCATTACAGCCAAAAATACGACAACGCGTTCTGGGATGGCACCCAGATGGTGTTCGGCGACGGCGACGGCAGCATTTTCGTCGGCTTCACCAAATCCCTGGACGTGATCGGCCACGAGCTCACCCACGGCGTTTCCGCCGAGGAAGCGAAGGGCCTGGAATACCACGATCAACCGGGTGCGCTGAACGAGTCGATCTCCGATGTTTTCGGCTCCATGGTGAAGCAATACGCCCTCGGTCAGGACGCGACACAGGCCGACTGGTTGATCGGCAACGACATCCTCGGCCCGGACTTTCACGGCGTCGCACTGCGCTCGATGGCCGCACCCGGCACCGCGTACGACGACCCACAGCTCGGCAAAGACCCGCAGCCGGCGACCATGGCGCAGTATGTCCAGACCCAGAACGACAACGGTGGCGTACACATCAACTCGGGTATCCCCAACAAGGCATTCCACGACGCCGCGGTCGCACTTGGCGGCAATGCCTGGGAAACCGCCGGCAAGGTCTGGTATGCCGCACTGCTCGACGACCAGATGGACGGCACCCTCGACTTCGCCACCTTCGCCGCCGTGACCGTACGAATCGCCGGCACCCTCCCCGACGGCCCACGCCTCACTGCCGCGATCACCGAGGCATGGAAGGGCGTCGGAGTCTCAGTGGCGTGATCAATACTGACCCGCCGTAGACTTCGCTTGCTCCGCGACGAGCTCAACTTGCCCAGCAGTTAAGCGGCGAAGATCCCAGAGCAGGTCAGCGTCATAACCAAATGACGTGGTGGTTGACGAAGAGTCGGTGACCAGCTGGACTTCTTGGGTCACCACGCCACTCGCGTCGCGGGTGAATGTCGACGTGTGATTTCGAGCGTCCGTCGACGACTGCAGCCGCCCGGCCGGATCGTAGGCAGCCGAAGTCGACGCGAGCACCGTGCGGCCGTCGGTATCCAGCTGATTGACCTGCAGCGGATCACCAAGGAGGTCGTAACTGGTGGCCACGAGTGAGTACTACGGATCATTGAGGGCGCCAGCAATTCTGCACCATCCGCAGCTACCTTGCGACCGCAACGACACACAGCTAGCACTACATCGATGCCATCATCCAACTCGCCGAAGGCAGACCTTGGCTGCCAAAATCCACCTGACCAGTTGTCTTTTGGCTACCGGCATCCTGAGGTCGGTAGATCCCTCAAGGCGGCCCAAATCAAAAAGGCTATCGCGTCAGCTGCGGAGAGAAATGACCCGGCTCACCGGGTGCAAATTTCGGCACTCGCCCGCACCAAAGTCGGGTGTCCGCGAAAGGCGGGGCGGCACCAGAGCCCACCAAGGCGCGCGCTTTCCCACATTTCTTACTGCAAGTCATCTGAAACCGACACCGAGCGCAGACGGCCGTTATTCTAGACTTCGGTCAGTCACCGAGAAACCAGAGGAACTTATGCGGTCGCTTGTCACCCAGCTCGCAAAGTCTTGAGATCTCCAAGAGGAACTCCACTGCCCCAGGTTTAACGCGTTCATCTGTCCGACATACATCAATCTCGGCCCGCAGTGCTCGCATTTGCGATCTGTTGAATATCGTATTTCCATAAGGGTCAATATGCCCGATCATTGGAAATTCGCCAGGAGGAAGATATGGCACCACCCAACCAAGTGCGGGATCCGAAGCAACCATCTCAATCAGGTTCTCGCGTTCGTCACGAAGGCTAACAAGCATTGCCATTAGCCACGCTCCGGCAGGCCTGGATGCGTCGTAATGAGATCTCCATTCCATCTGTTCCGAATGACAGTGTAAACCTGTGTGGAATCGCCGTTTGGATGACGTCCTACATCGGTTCCGGCGTTGATGATGAACTCAACAGTTCCACCTCCGCGTTCATCTTGGATTCGACCAGTCAAGCCTCTCGTTTGATCGGCCATCGCACCGATATCTGTGCCTTCGTTCCATACCGAGTCCTTTTGGGATTGTACCGAGGCCCGTCAACTGTATGCCGCTCTGTTGCATGATCAATGCCGTCGGCATCCTGAAGTTCCTCCCAGGCATCACCGGGGCCACGACTGTCCGTTACTCCACAGTTATGGACGAGGACCGCCGCAGGTCCGGCAAGGACATAGTACGTATGAAGGTCGGGGATGGTGAGGTCGTAGGTGGTGGTGTGCGTGTCGCGGTACAGGCGTGCTGCTAGCACGACCGCCGTACGGCCGTCGGGCTGCTGGAGGCGGTCACCAGCGTGGAGGGCGCCGGCTTCGACGAAGGCAGACTGGGTGATGTCGTAGAACGGGTGATGGGCCGTCGTCGTGACCGTGCCGACAGACGCCCGGTGACCCGAGCGGTCAAGAGACCCGATCGTGAGGTTGACGAAGTCGTAGTCGGTCTTGGTGACGATGACCGTCCCGACCGCGTGCGCTTGCGTCTTCCCGTCACCACCAGGCACGGCGTCCGCGATCTTGTCGCCGACTGCCACCTTGCTGATCGGCTTATGGGAGCCATCGGCCATCAATACGAGGGTCGTGCCGACGAAACTGTGGCAAGGGGGTGCCGCCTCGGCGGAACCGCCGCGGCCACCGCGGGACATGAACGCCTTGCCGACTCCAGCCAGAGCCGCAGCCGGACCCGGAATCGCTCTCGGCCCCGCCATTTCTAAAGAGCGGACAAGGCAGATTTTCGAACCTTGCGGCGCCACCATCCACTCACGTTGCCGTCAACTACTGCCGTGAACCACCGCAGAGCCCCGCCCAGGACACAGGTGATGGGCTTCGAATTTGCTACAGCGATCCGCAGCGAGGGCTGCAGGTCAGAAAGGCGAGGCTACACCTCGTCCTCCAGCCAACGTCCGAATGGAGCAACCTCCAAAAGTTCGGAATTGACCGCCTTCA
Source organism: Fodinicola feengrottensis (assembly GCF_039530045.1). Taxonomy (NCBI): domain Bacteria; kingdom Bacillati; phylum Actinomycetota; class Actinomycetes; order Mycobacteriales; genus Fodinicola; species Fodinicola feengrottensis. Next base: position 49,505 of record NZ_BAAANY010000055.1, read on the forward strand.
ACCGGCCCACATGGAGTCCATACGAGGGCTTCTACAGCGCCACCTTATCGCCGGATTGCTTGTCACCAACCAAACTATGGTGCAGGCGAGACCGGATTCAATACGATGATTATTTCAGCAGGCTCGTCAGGGTCATCCCCGTAGAGGTCGACCTTGTGGACGTTCCCATTGACTGGAAGCTCAAGTCGAATCTCGCCATTAGGATCATAGATTGCGATGTTTTCCGTCGAGAGCCGCATCGTTCCCGAGAAAAGCAAATTCGCACCTTCAGGGACGTACGGCCCACTGATACAAATAACGGTCACATATCCAGTGGCCGCAGGGACGACCGATACGTACAGCGAGTCAGTGCCGGCGTGGACTGACTCCTGCCCTGGATCCCACGAATCATGAGAATCTACACTGTCCGAAGAAGCGACGACCAGCAGTCCATGAGCGAACCGCGCAAGCCCACCGCCATAAACTCTATCCTCCGCCACTGAACTTAGAGACTGGAAACTCAGCATACCATCCTCGAAGAATTGCGTTAACAATGCCACCTTGTTTGCGCGAGCATACGCTACAGTGCGGGTAAAGAGTCCATGGTCCATTCGGGTTAAGCTTGTTGGCAGGGTTGTGATCGCCCGTCCAATGTCCATCCTTGTACCCTGAATTGTCAGAGCGGCACGCGGTACAGCCGTTTCGGTCGCCAAACTCGTTAATCATTTGTTGTTCATGCGGCAGGACCTTGTCGCCACGTTCCGCCGCGACACCTTCTGCTACTTGCCCGGTCAGGGGAGGCCCAAGCGTTAGCTTACAAAGATTGTCTTCGTCGACATTATGGACAAGCACAGGGAGCAAGCCGGCCGATACATAGTACGTGTGGAGGTCGGGGATGGTGAGGTCGTACGTCGTTGTATGCGTGTCGCGGTACGGCCGTACTGATAGCACCACCGCGGTACGACCGTCGGGTCGCTGGAGGCGGTCACCAACGTGGAGGGCGCCGGCTTCGACGAACGCGGCCTGCGTGAGGTCGTAGAACGGGTGATGAGTCGTAGTCGTGACCGAGCCGACAGATGCCGGGTGACCCGCGTGATCGAGAGAGCCGATGGTGAGGTTGACGAAGTCGTAGTCGGTCTTGGTGACAATGACCGTGCCGACTGCGTGCGCCTGCGTCTTCCTGTCGCCACCTGGAACAGAGTTCGCGATCTTGTCGCCGACGTGCATCTTGCCGATGGGCTTGCTGGACCCGTCCGCCATCAACACCAAAGTGCTACCAACGAAACTGTGCAAAGTACACGAAGGCGACTCTTCATCACCGCCAGAAGGTGCAGACTCCTCAGACGGAGCCGACGGCCCGGCGCGGGCATCCCTGAACGACTTACGACCACCCGACACCGCACCGACCGCCGCGCCCAGAGCCACCCAACCCCGACGTGCCTCATTCGCATCGAATCCACAATCTCAACAATGTCCAGATTCTGGGCGGCGAGCCCGCGCAACTCGGCGATCCAGCCTTCATCTTCCATTACGGCCTCCTGAATTCAGCGGACACCGCCGAATATCCTCCATCATCAAACGGCATGCCGCACCGCTCGACGACCAGATGGACGGCACCCTCGACTTCGCCACCTTCGCCTCGGTGACCGAACGAGTCGCCGGCACACTCCCGGACGGCCCGCGCCTCGCCGCCGCGATCACCGAGGCATGGAAGGGCCTCAGAGTCTCAGTGGCGTGACAGCCAGTCGTCAACGACTCCCTGGAACTCCGCCGGCTGTTCCCACTGCGGGAAATGCCCACAGTTCTCGAAAACGTGCAACTCCGCCCCCGGAATCCCGGCCGCGAGCCGCTCACTGTTCGGCAGCGGGCACTGCGGATCCTGCCGCCCCACCAACACCAGCGTGGGGCACCGGATCTCACCAAGCCGGTCCTCGATGTCGTACGAGCTGACGGCCTGCCCGAAAGCCATCATCCGTGGCATCGAAAACGCGTCCGGACGTGCGCTGAACTCGGCAGGAATCGGCGTACGCTCCGGGTCGGCCACGCTGGACCGGAAAATCGCCTCCCGGTAGCCTTCCTTGTCACCGCCGACCATGAGTTTCTGCATTTCCTGGCGCATCTGTGCGGCCTCAGTGTTGTTCGGGTCGTACATGCTGCCCTGCACGAACCGGTGACTTCCGGCCGTACCAATGAGAATCAGCCCGCTGACCCCGTCCGGATCAGCCAACACCGTCAACAGCGCGACCATCCCACCGGTGGACGCCCCGCAGAGCAGCCATTTCTCAACATCCAACGCCTTCCGCGCCTCGACGAGGTCATCGACGAACGCCGCCATCGTCAGGTCGCGACTATCCCGTACCGGCCCAGACGCCCCGATCCCCCGCGGATTGATCGCGTACACCCGCCTGCGGCCGGCCAGCGCCGCCGCCACGGCACCCTCCGCCAAAACAGCGTTGTACTGATGAAAAAGCGCCGCCGTCGGCCCTGACCCGGCCGGCTCGCACTCCAACATCCCACCCGGAACCTCAATCACTCCACACCTCCCGTTGTGTACCGTCACATATTCTTACAGGTGGACAACTCCCGCGTTACGGGAGGCAGGCAGTGCTGAAGAGCCCGCATGTCGATGACAGACGCCGGGGGCGGACTCGGAATCGCTCTCAGGCCCGCCATTTCTAAGGAGTGGACGAGGGCAGACTTTCGAATCCCGTGCGATGCAAGCCCATGGAGAGAACTACAGATTCATTCGAAGAAGTCTCTCACAGAATCCATAGATGCCACCCATTCAGAAAATCCTATTTCCGTCTTCGTCAATGGCACAACGAGGCCCGATAGAAGCCCACGGCTCTCCGGTATCGAAGCCAGATTCAAGCTCATCTAGGAAAATTATGGCATTCTGGATATAGACATTATCGCCGTCACGATACATCGGCCAGCATGTCAGAAAATTAGTGCTCTCAGGATCCGTCATGGAGACCAGCAAGCACGACCGAGAGTTCGGGTCATCCTTGAGTGCATCAAAAGCCTGACGCCAACTCCGACGATAGTCAGACTCGCTCCAGAAGCCCAGGGGAGCCCTGAAGGTCTCCACGAATTCGCCAATCACGATTCGCCCCACCGCCTCCCCAAGGCTTCCGGTCCTATCACCGGAAGCCTCCTGCGATTCCAGTTCAATCGCGAACACGTCACTCCTTGAGATAGTTCAGGTCACCATCATAGGTCCCAATACGCACCCCTCGACGGCTGAACATCTTCCATCCCCGCGACATTGTGCCATCGACGTCAGGAGTAGTTCTTGCCGTTTGAGAACACTTCCTGACCATGGGAGTCGAAGGGTGCCTTCTGGGCGGGATTCGTGTCCTATATCCAGATCTGCCGCCAAGTCACACGGGGTCGCGCCGCGCCAAAGCGTCGTAGCCCGTCATCATCACCGGATGGGCGAGAACGAGCGAGCCGCCACCAGTCTCGACATTGACGGCCGGAGCGGTGGTGACCGCCAACTGGCCAGCTTCGTCGTACGAGTACGCGGTGGCGTTGTTGTCAGCGTCGGTCATGGAGGTCGGCAGGCCACGTTTGTCCAGCGTCCAGCTGACTTTTGACTGATGCCCCGCGGCGTCGCTGAAGCTTCGGCTGGTCACTCTGCCCAGCGGGTCGTACATCAACGCCGTGATGTTTGTCGCCCCGGTCCCGTCACTGGCCACGGTGGTCAGCGGCTGGTCGTCCGGACTGAAGGTCGTGGTCGTGGTGCGATTGACACCGGACGGATCGACTGTCGTCGACGTGGTCCGATCGGCGGTATCCACTGTGGACACCGCAGTGGTGGCTCCGTTGTTGGTCAGTTGTTGGTCAGTTGTTGGTCAGTTGGAGGACCGGTTCCCCAGCCGCGTGATAGGCGTTCGGCTGCTCGACAAACGGATTGTTCCCAGCCGAGTCCCGTTTGGTAACGGTCGTCCCGCCCATGGAGTCGGTGAGCGTGGCCAGACGTCCGGCCGGGTCGTACGCTCTGGAAGACTCCACCAAGTCCGCCGCCGACGAGGGGTTGTTGGATCACCTGTGAATCCCTTGAGCACCCGGGTCAGGAGCGGCCGTTGGCGTCAATGGTGTAAGCCGTGGTGACACCGTTCGGATCCGGCTCGGACGTTTTGTGGCCGCATGACCCACGACTACAAGCGTAGCGGCACCATTGATCTGATAGACGACAGCAGGTAATTCTGGCTCGTTACTCGCGTGACACGTTCCAGTCCGCCAGGTGTCGCGGCCTGACTCCACCGACCATCAGAGAGAACAGCTCGTCAGCATTCCTTGAATAGCTATACACCGCCGCATCCATGCCAGCGTAGAACCTCCCGTCGACGGAAATATAGACCGTGAAATGGAACCCATCCGTACCAACAGGACAGAGCAGCTCTCCAACCAACCCAGAGCAGCGCCAGGCGATCCTGGCGTCACGTTCGGTACAAACCCGATCAGGGTCAAACTCAGTCCAACAAAATTACTTCTCGTTCGCCCATGACGATACTCGGCGCATGCAGAATCCGCAGTTGCGAGAACTCTCCCCCAAGAAATCCACGGCAGCATCCGAAACGTCGAATCCCATTGACCTCATGTCGCCGACCAGGACAGAGACATCAGCTCTCCGCCCAGGGTTCCAACCTGCCTTTTCGAGCAACGCTCGGGTCGTATCACTGAACGATAAGTTCATACCTCACCCGTCCCCCAGCAAGGTCAGTGGCGCCGCGTCTGACAAGAGCACTCTGACAGGAGAGGCACGCGGCTTCTGGCAATCCACTGGAGCTCCGGACTGTCAAGAATTCGATGTCGGAGAGCTGGAGCTCTCGCACTCTTCGCTGCAGCCCTGGCCGCAGCACCAATGTCGCAAACACCATTAGAGTTATGGACCAAGATAGCTGTTGCGCCCGCGAGTACATAGTACGTGTGGAGGTCGGGGATGGTGAGGTCGTACGTGATGTTGTGCGCGTCCCGGTACGGGCGTACTGCTAGCACGACCGCAGTACGGCCGTCGGGCTGCTGGAGACGGTCACCCGCACGTAGCGCGCCGGAGTTTATTCTTTGGGAGATCTAAAGAAATCGAGCACTGCTTGACGCTGGCTTTCTACTGTCCCAACTTCAGCGAACTGAGCTGGCGCAAAAATGTCCACCAGATCAGCATCAGTCAAAGGCGGCTTCCTCCGCAACGGATATGCGAGGCGTCCATTTGACATCTGCCTGCCCATCCCGGAAGGAAATACGGTCGGACGAGATCCCTGGCAGCAAACCAGGAGGCCCTCTTCTTCAAGGATGCGGCGCACATCCTTGAGGCACTCAAATAGATCATCGCCAGCATGGAAACTGGCAACCCGATTATCTCGCACTAGCCTGATGTTTTGGCTCCCCCGAATCGTCAACTTCAAGGACAAGGGACTCCCTGCGGCCATCTTCGCTGGCAGCTGCCAGGTGTAGCGTTTCCATCATTTCCCCAGGGGAGCATAGTTCGGGTTATCCATCCATGTTCCATCGCGCATCCGTTTCTTGCGAGCAGCGCGAAGAATTGCCGCTGCGTATTTGCCACCTATCATACCGCCGACACCAAGAGCTAGGCGCCCAGACAGCGTCCGCGACCTTTGCATTTGACAGCGACCTGCCCGATGGGCACCCGGGAGCCGACCAGCCGTCAACGCCAAAAAGCGGTGGGCAAAGCTGTGAAACTCAGTTGACCTCTCAACGGCCAGGCCTGCGGAGTCCGCAACGACCCAACACAACAAGTAGACCTTACAAGCCAATATTTCCTAGTCGCGAACCCTTAAGGAATCCTCCAATATTTCATCAGAAACGACTCCTTTAAGCCAGCCGACAACATCATGGAGTTGATGCGTCGCCAATCCGAACGTGGACTTTAAGTCCACTGCCACGCTGAACTCCTTCCCCATCTCAAAAAGTCCGTCATGCTTAATTTTCCGGACTGCGGTAAGTGGTGCAACGCCTTGCTCTTTAGCCTCTCGCAGGAAGGCCAAGCGATCATCCATACCCAATCCCTATCTAAAGAGCACCGACACAACGTTGAAGCCGTCGATCCCTTCGTCGGCCTGCAGTATCATCACACGATTGAACCCGTACTCGGCTGCCCTTTGGCCAGTCCAAGTACCACGAGCGGCAGATCCCAGGCTCTTACCATTAGCGACAGCATCATTGAATGCTCCCAGGTCGTCGCCATAGCGCCAATAGCCCGCTATCGACTTCACCCGATCGCCAAAGTGGTCCATCACATCAGCGAACATCTGCTTACCACGAAGGGGGGATCCAGATTCGGGATGGTTTTCCATCATCAGTGTAAGACTACCGCTCTCGTCGAGGTCAGCAATGACGCCACTTCCTGAATCCGCATGTGAGATCGAGATGCTGCTTTCGCTCTTTGCGACCTCCACGCCGCAGTTGTGAACCAAGACGGCCGCGATCCCAGCGAGTACATAGTACGTGTGGAGGTCGGGGATGGTGAGGTTGTACGTGATGGTATGAGTGTCCCGGTACGGCCGTACTGCTAGCGCGACCGCCGCGCGGCCGTCGGGCTGCTGCAGACGGTCACCTGCACGTAGCACGCCGGCTTCGACGAAGGCGGCCTGAGTGATGTCGTAAAACGGATGATGGGTCGTCGCGGTGACCGTCCCGACCGACTCCGGGTGGCCCGTTGTGGTGGAGCGACCCGATCGTGAGACTGACGAAGTCGTAGCCGGTCTTGGTGACGATGACAGTCCCGACCGCGTGGGACTGGGTCTCAACCCTTGCCTCGTCAGTCCATTGTGTCTGACATGATCATCGATCGGCGAGGATCCTTCTTCTCGAGCACTGGAGCATCAGCCCAAAACCATTCATCTGGAAAGCCACCGCGGAAGACATCATCGCCAAGGCCCGACGCGGCCGGGACACACTCCACCAGATCAAATCAGCGACAGACCACCAACTTCACCTGCAAGCAGTCACCTTTTTCTATCCGGCGAATATGCGGACAAATATTCCGCATTAACAAATTCGGTAAACGATTTCCATCGAGCCATGGGCGCCTCTTCTTCCTCCATGTATAGCGTGACGGAGGGGTCCGCAACATTCAAGGAATCCATCCAATAGACCTGGTAACCTTGGTGCATAGCAAATACCAGAGCACCTTCCGGTAACTTCACCCCTCCGACGTTGTCGGCGAAGAAATCATGGGTAGCACGCGGCAGGTCAAGGATCGCCGGATAGAAAGCATCTGTGCCGAGAAGGATACGTCCGGCGCCGCTACCCATCAGCCTAAGAAATTCGACGTACGCCTTAGGTAACCCCCCAATCTGCCACGAACTTGCGAGCTGGTCCACTTCACGAACATCTAACCCGACGACGAGATCAACATCCACCGCTCTTACCTCTGCGGCGATTTCAGCAATTGAGAGCATCAGCCCATCCCTGTAGCGATGTTAACTCTAATATCTGGGAACGCGGATTGGAACTGCTCAATAAGGTTGGAACAATCGGGGCAGACAGGGCGTTCAGAGTACAGATCCACAGTCCCCTTCGCGCCAGGTTTTAGATTTGAGGCCAAAGTTTCAAATATATGAGTCTCTGAATCGAACGGCCGTGAGCCGGGATTGAATCGCCTCGTCGCTGGCATGCCAACTTCACCCGGATTAACATGCTTTCCGCTCGAAGCAATCATAATCTGATCCGATCCGTCAACCTGCACTCGAGCTACTGCGATGTTCTTATCTGCTTTAACTCCAAGACCACCATTTGCGTTTTCCCTATGATCGGCAGCAGCGTCAGCAAGACTGCAGTTATGTACCAGGACCGGCGTAGCCCCGGCGAGTACATAGTACGTGTGGAGGTCGGGGATGGTCAGGTCGTACGTCGTGGTGTGCGTGTCGCGGTACGGGCGTACCGCTAGCACGACCGCCGTGCGACCGTCGGGCTGCTGGAGGCGATCACCCGCGTGGAGGGCGCCGGCTTCGACGAAGGCGGCCTGGGTGATGTCGTAGAACGGATGACGGGTCGTCGTGGTGACGGTGCCGACAGATGCCGGGTGGCCCGAGCGGTCGAGGGAGCCAATGGTGAGGTTGACGAAGTCGTAGTCGGTTTTGGTGACGATGACCGTCCCGACCGCGTGCGCCTGTGTCTTCCCATCGCCGCCAGGCACGGCGTCCGCGACCTTGTCGCCGACTGCCACCTTGCTGATCGGCTTATGGGAGCCGTCGGCCATCAGTACGAGGGTCGTGCCGACGAAACTGTGGCAAGGGGGTGCCGCCTCGGCGGAACCGCTGCGGCCACCGCGGGACATGAACGCCTTGCCGACTCCAGCCAGAGCCGCACCACCAGCGCCAAACAGCGCACCAGTCGCGGCGCCAGTGGCGGTCGCCTGGCCAAGACCAGACCACGAACAGCCAGCAGAAGAATCAGAGCACGTCAGCCCGTACGAAGCGGCCGCAGTCGCACCACCACCGGCGGCACCGCCCGCAGCTCCGGCTAGGACGCTGGTGACCAGTTCCGGAAGGGCCTTGCCCAGGGCCGCCGTGACCAGACGGCCACCCAGGCCCCCGGCAATACCACCGACCGCGCCGCCGACGCCGCCGAGCAGCGCCGCCTTGCCGAAGGCGGATGCCGAACACCCGCCCTTCTGGCCCTGGGCGCAGTTCACCCCTTGCTCGACCAAACCACCGACCGCGCCCGCCAGCGCGCCGCAGCCGACCGCGCCGACTACCGCGCCCACACCCGCAGTGAATGCTCCGAGAGCGGCTTCACATCCGGCGAAGACGACGGTCGATACGGCGATCGACGCGATCGTGGCCGCATGGGCCTTGATGAAGGTGCCAACTGTCGCCGCTGTCTTGGCCGCCACCGTCGCCGCATGCTGCAACAAAACTACGGAACGGTGATATGCCTCAGCAGCCAAACGTTTGACCCGGGCAGCGGCTTCTAACGCCAGTTGTTTGACACGGGCCGCGTAGGCCTTCGCCTGATTCCACGCATCGTTCACATGCTGAACAGCGGTCTGGATCCCCACCCGCACAGGAACAATGTAGTGGTTGTAAACGTAATTCACGGTGGGCGCGATGTATGTGTTGTAAATATGACTGATGACCGGCGCGACGTACTTCTGGTACGCATGACTAACTGCAGCCGCGGCAACCGCCAGGTGGCACCCGAAGTCCCAGAAGGAGGAACACTGTCCGGACGGATCGGTTCCTCCCAACGGATTGTCATCGACATAGGCGAACGGGTTCGCCGACACCGACTGCGGTGCCGGGTCCAACGACACTGAGTCCTTGTTCTGGAATTGGCCATTCGCTGGGTTGTACCAGCGGGTCGCCATGTTCACCTTGCCAGTGAACGAATCCGTCCACCCCGACTGATAGCCGAGGCCACCGACCATGCCCGCGGTCGCGGTCACATTTCCCATCGGGTCGTAGACCGACGAACCCGACAGCGACGAACCACCCGCGGAGAACTCACCAACAACATCGTCATGCGCATCCGTGAAAGCAAGCACCCCACCTGAAGCGCTGGGCGTGCCGACACTCAGCAAGGACCCATCAGGGCCACGGCTGTACGTGTGCGTGCCGTCCGAGGCAAGATCATTCCCCGTACCAGTAAAGGCAAATGTCCGGGCTGAGCCACCAGCGCTAGAGGTGCTCTGGACAACTCGACCAAGCGCGTCGCTCAGATACGTCTGAGTCGGCCCATTGACAGAACCCTGAGTCGCTTGTTGGCCATACGCGTCAGTTGTCGCCGCTGCCGTACCGACCGTGTTGGACTGGCTGGTCAGCGTCCCGCGGGCGCTGTATTTGTACGTGTTGCTGCCATCGCTCGTCAGCTCGTCGCGGGCGTCATACGTATAGACATTCGGACCGACCTGGATGCGGTTGCCCGACGCGTCATATCCGTACGCGGTAGTGGCTGTGCCGTTATTCCACGAGGTCAAACGGTTCGCGTAGTCGTACGTGTAGGTATTCGACGCCGAGGCACCGAAACTCGCAGTCGACTTACTTGTCAGGTTCCCGTTCGCGTCATATCCATAGCCGATGGATGCGACTGATGACGACGAGGCTGCGGCGAGGGTGTCGGTCGCCAACTGGTGGCGATGGTCGTACGTGAAGGTGCGAGTGTCACCGGTAGTTCCGTAACGAATCGTCGACGGCTGAGAAAGCGCGTTGTAGCCCATGCTCAGCTGCGTTCCGGTGACCGGGTCGCTCAACGTCGCGAGCCGGTCTGCGCTGTCGTACGTGTAAGAAGCGGTCCCAGCGGCATCGGTGCGCGAGCTGAGCTCGCCATCGGCGTTGTACCCCAACGAAGTCGACCCAGCGGTGCCATTTGCCGTGAGCAGATGACCGCGATCATCGTAGGTCAAGGTGGCGTTCGTTGCCGGCACCGCCGGCCCGGATGGTCCGGTCGAACCAGCTGCCGCGGAGTTCGCGGTCAACATTCGCCCATCCGGGTCATAGGTAAAGGAACGGTCGGCCGTCGGCGCGTCTGCCCCGGAGCCGGACTGGCCCGTCAGCTCCCCGGATTTGTCGTACGTGCCAGTGACAGTCACTCCACCAGGCGCAGTCTTGGTAGAGACCCGACCATCCGCGTCGTAGGCGGTGGTAGTAGTCCGATCTGCGGCCGATGTGTAGGTGGCCGTCGCCGGATCAATGGTCGACTCGGGCATGTTCCATGAGTTGTACGTGTAAATCCACGGATTGCCGCGCCCGTCGGTGAAACGGGTACGATGCCCGGCCGGGTCATAGCCAAACGACGTGGTTATCGATGTCGTGTCGTCGACCGGCTGAACTTCCTGTGTTACCAGTCCGCTGGCGTCCAAACTGAAGCTCGACGTGTGCCCACGAGCGTCGGTAGACGATTTCAGGTGGCCAGTCAGGTCATAAGTCGCCGAAGTCGTGGCGAGCACCGTCTGCCCGTCCGAGTCCAGCTGTTTGACCTGGATCGGGTCGCCAAGGTGGTCATATGCGGTCGCCGTCGACGTGCCGTCAGTCACCGTTGTCGAGATTTTCCGGCCGAGCAAGTCATACGCCGTATGTGTGACCGAACCAGCTGGATCGGTCATTTGGGTTGGTTCACCGACAGCGTCGTACCCGTATTTGGTGACCGCACCAGCCGGAGTTGTCGTCGACGCAAGGAAGGCGCCACCTGGGTTGGTCGCCGATGATGCGTACGACGACGTGGCGGTGTACGCCGCCGGGCTCGGATAACGCTCCAAGGTCGTCGCCGTGACCTGCCGCCCGAGATAGTCATAAGTCGCGCGACTCGCAGCGCCAGCAGGGCTGACCGCTTGAAGCAGCTCGCCATTGTTGTCGTAACTCGACCGCGCCACCCCGCCGCGCGGATCGGTGACCATCGTTCTGTCGCCGATTTGGTCGTAGCTATAGGAAGTGGCGTTGCCGAGCGGATCAGTGATCGTGGTGACGTTGCCCGCATCGTCGTACGCCCAGTTTTGCACAGGTGTGATGGGTGCGCCAGAGCCAGGCGGCGTGTATAGCGGCTGTGCGAGGGAAAGTTTCTGGCCGTTCGCGTTGTACGCCATCGTTGTGACGTTGCCGTCCGGATCCTGCGTCTCGGTCGGGCCACCGAAAGTGTCATAGCCGGTCGTCGATACCGGATGGACGAGCGCAGGAGCGCCGCCACCAGTTTCTGCGCTGACAGCCGGACCGGTCGTGACCGCCAACTGGCTGTCCTCGTCGTACGCGTAACTTGTGGTATTTCCGTCAGGGTCGGTCATCGAGCTGGGCAGACCCCGTTTGTCCAGTGTCCAGGCCACGCTTGACTGATGACCAGCGCTGTCCGCGACCGTACGACTGGTGACGCGGCCGAGCGGGTCGTACGTAATAGTCGTGGTGTTTGTCGTTCCGCTGCCATCGCTGGCGACCGTGGTCAAGGGCTGGTCATCGGGATTGAACGTGGTAGTCGTCGTGCGGTTGACACCCGTCGGATCGACCGTGGTGGCCGTCGTCCGGTCAGCGGCGTCCACAGTGGATGTTGCCTTGGTGGCTCCGTTGTTCGTCAACTGCTGAACCGGGTTCCCAGCAGCATCATAGGTATTCGACTGCTGTACGAACTGGTTCGCGCCGGACGGGTCGCGCTTGATGACTGTCGCGATCAAGCCGTTGTCGGTGTAGGTATAGGAAGTCGTATTGCCCATCGCGTCGGTCAATGACGCCATTCGGCCGGACGGATCGTACGCCCGAGAAGACACTGTTAGGTCAGCCGGCGATGACGGGTTGTTCGGATCGCCCGTGAATCCCTTGACTACCTGCGTGAGCATGCGGCCGTCCGCGTCAAACGTGTACGCGGTGGTCGTCCCCGCAGGATCAGCCTCCGAAGTCTTGTGACCGTAAACGTCATATCCGAAGGTCGTCGTCTTGCCACGCCCATCGGTGCTGGTCTGCGCTTGACCATGCGAATCGTACGTGGCCTGGACGACGCGAGGGGCGTCACCACCGGTCGTGTCGGCCGTCGTTTGGGACAGCACCTGCCCGTCGGGCGCGTACACAGTGGACACCTGCGGTGTGTGCACCGCACCAGTGATCCGGTTCGTGATCGCTGGATCAGTCTCCTGCAGCACCTGGCCAAGGCCGTTGTAGGTATACGACGTTGCGACGCCGGCGGGGAAAGTGTCTGACACCTGCTTTTTGGTCGAAACATGACCAAGTCCATCGTAAGTGAAATTTGTTACGAGACCGGCCGCGTCGGTCACCGAGGCCACGTCGCCGTTGTGGAAATAGCTGACTGTCGTAGTCGAGCCTGATGGTGACACGGTCTTGTACGGCAAACCGGCAGGTGCGAACCCGCCGTCAGCAGCCGCGATCGTCGTGCCATCGGTGTACGAGACGTTGGTCGTTCGGCCGTTCGGGAAACCCGTCACCGGCGGTGTGGTGACGATCGTGCGGTTGCCAGCCGCGTCGTATCCGTACGAGGTCAGGTAGGTGTTGTCAGTGGCGCTCGAAGATCGCCCGTCCCGGGTGGTGGCGACTAGGTCGTTTTTCGGGCCTGGCGTGAGTTTCGTGCTGGTGTTGTCAGGAAGATGGGTCGTGTAGGTCGTCGAGCAGGACTGCATTGCCTGGTTTTGACAGGTCGTCTGCGATACTTCGTTGCCGCGTACGTCATGGCCAACGACGGTCACGTTGCCGTTCGGATCCGTGATGGTGTGAGCGAATCCGCCGGTGTCATAGCCATAACTGGTGGTTTGGCCCGTGCCGTCGGTTTCGGAGAGCTGTCGCATCCCGTTCGCCACGTCATACCGATATTTCAGCGGCTTCCCGCCAGGATCGGTCACCGTAACCGTCTCCACCGGCGACAGCCCGGTCGAATTCATCCCGGCCGCGTAATGATTCGCGACTTCCTGGCTGGACAACTGGGTCCGGTAGAGCGCCGCGTCCGAAATCGAGCCGGGGAACCATCCCAGGGTGTTCGTCGGATGGTTCGGCCACGGGGCCCCTGACGCTCCCGCGCCGACATAAGTGAATCCGGATGTTGAAGCCTGCAGGGCCGCGGTCGTCGCACCGACCTTCTGCCCATCAAGATACAGGACCTGACCGTTGGGCGCCGCAGCCAGCGCAGCGTGATGCCATAGACCGTCGTTGACCTTTTTTGGCGTGACGATCCCACCGGATGTGTGGTTCGTATCCCAGAACTTCCCGTACAGTTTGCCGTCTGTACCGACATACATTGCGGGCACGTAGTTCCCGGCGGCCGCCGTCATCGTGGTGATATCCAACGACTGTTCGTCGAACAGCACACCGCCCGCGGTGTTGCCGTTCGGCATTTTAAACCACATCTCAATCGAACCGGGACTCGTTTGCACCTGATCGCTCGCCGGAAGCTGCACAAAAGACGACGTGCCATTGAAAGAAGCCGCGGTCGCGTCCGAAAACGGGCCTGGCGTTCCCAAAGTCACATTCGAATAGGTGCCATTACCGGCGTTGACCTCGTCCAGGGCCGTTGACGCCCCAGCGGATTCGCCCAGCCGGTTGTACGTCGCCGGCGCCGAACCCATGACCGACGAGCGATAGACCTGGCTCGAACCCGTGACCACCGGCGGCTGAATCGTCCACGTACCACCCTTGTCGTCGGTCACCGACTTCACAGTCGCCGACACCGGGTCGTACGTCACCGTCGCATCCGTATTCCCAGAGGGACGTGTGATCGAGTTGAGCAGTCCGGCTGGATGGGTGCCAGCCTGGTAGAGCGCCGTCACACTCTGCTGAGTAGCCGGTTGCGTGGAGAAAGCCGCATCGGCAATCCAGCCTTGAAAATAGTCGCGATCGACCGTGCCGTCAGTCTGCCCTCGCGGCTGAGCCGGCCACTCATTAGAGAGAAATCCCGCACCCAAATGCGTGTACCGATCAACCCACGGCGCATTCTGAGTCACGGTTGGATCCACTCCTGGCGCCGTGCCGACCTGCGCGGCGTCAAGCCACATCGTTTGACCTGTCAGCGATCCAGACAAAACCACGTGGTGCCATTGGCCGTCTGTCACCGCTGCCGAAGTGGTAATGGGCTGTAGTTGCCCATTGGACGAAATGGAACCTGTTGGCCAGAGCATCCCGCGAAGCTTGCCGTCGTAACCGAGGTAGAGCGCAGGCTCAGAACCTTCCCTGGCTGGGTTCTGGGTGCCGTCAATCGGCATATCGCCGTACGAGAACAGCACCGACATGGCCGTGGTGGTTTTGAACCACATCGAAATCGTCGCTTCAGTGTTCGCCCGCATGTTCAAGTCAGGGAGCGCTACGTAAGACGACGAGCCATCAAAGAGCGTGGAGGTCGCCGAACTGCCCGGCAGCGGCCCCGCCTGCCCCAGTGTCACGTTGTGGTACGTGCCGTTGTCATTGCCTTCACCGGCCGGTATCGCACTCGCAGCCACGGTCCCAGCTGTTTCGGCCAACGGCCAGGAAGACTTGGCACCCAAATCGACGACCTGGTTTTGATATTGCGATCCCGCTGTATAACTATATTTCGTACAACCATTGGCCGTGTCTACCGGCGAACAGACCTGTGTCAGCTGGTCATTAGCGTACGTGTATGTCCATGTCTGAACCGTAGAAGCGTTCCCCGGCGTCGCCGGATCCGTTGCGACGGTACCGATATGCGGGCTCGTCGCGCCGCCTGGCGTGCTCCATCCAAGATGCAGCGCACGCCCTGAGGCAGACGAGGTTGCCGTCGTAATGTGGCCGGACGCCCAGGCGAAGTTCACCGCTCTGTTGCTGGCGTCGGCAACGGAGGTAATGCCGTACGCTCCGCCTCCCAGCGCCTGGATGAAAGTGTAAGTCGTGTCGTCTTTGTCAACCAGCTTGTAACCACCGGTCGTCGTGGTAAACGTGGAGAACCGTCCAGACGGTGGCGAAAACGACCCGTCCGAGTTCTTGCCGAATCCGACGGTTGAGCCACCGGGATAGGTCACTGCCACACTCGCCACGGCGCCCGATGGGCTGTATTGTTCCGACGCCTTGGCATCGAAAACGCTGGCCCATCCCCCGCCGAACGCCTCCGACAGGCGGACATCTCGCGAGTTGTAGTCCCGCTGAACGGATAGCGACGGCCCTACTGTAGTGACTTCGGCGTCGGTCGCCGATGTGGTGTAGTTTCCATTGTCAGGGCTGAAGCCACGGCCACCTGGGTTCTGGGACAGCGCGGACGTCACCAACGGTTGCGGCACTTGGATGGTCAGGGTATTGAGATCCCCGCCGGCGGAATAGTTGGTGCCGTCAAAATTCTGCACCATCCAGTAACAGGTCTGCCCCAGGCCAACCTCCCAGCTGGAATAGTCCAATAGTTCGCTGTCTGAAGACCCGAGTCGGCGACTTTTGTCCCGTTAGTGTCGAACACAGTGAACTGGAACTTCTGCGATGGCGCTGCTTCCACGTCGTAGTTGCCCGTGGCGGACAGCACCGGCGTCTGGGTAGTGGAGGTGGTGCCATTGGGTGGATTGCTATCATAAATCTGGGGCAACATCGCACCGTTGTACGTCAGGTCCATGTACGGATAGTTGTCGCTGTTGTTGTCCGAATCGAACTGCTTCCAGTGCACGTGATCGGCGGTCGAAGCGTACAAAGACAAGCCAGCGTCCGGACTACTGCTGGCAGCCCACGAGGTCATCACCGACGACGAAACAGGAACAGAAACCCAGTCACCCTTGGACCGATCGGCCGTGGTATTCGCGCAGGCATTCGGCACGCTCGGCGTCGCCGAGCCAATCGACCCACCGACCGACGGGCCAGGGTAAGCCCCGGCCGATGATCCGGTCCACTGCACCGTCACCTGCGCCACATCAAAACGCTCTGGAGTGCAGGTGAACGCCCAACTGTCGAACACATGCAGGATCGCCGAGCTAACGGTCACATGCGACCCGTCCAGCCCAGCGGTGTCCAGCTTGATGAACGAGTTCGCCTTGTAGGAGCCGTCGAAGGTGCCGACCTTGAGCGTTGGATCCCCCGAATGGTCGACGGTAGGAGTGTCGGTGTCCGCGTAAGTCGTCACCACGGGATAGAGGCCGCCGGTCGATGGGTCGACGGTTACCGGGAAGACTCGTTGGGGGGATTTGAGCCAGGTGGCGTCGAGGGTCGTCTCAATTGTCTGCTGGCCGTCCGCGGCGGTGGTGAGTTTCGACGTAACCGCGCGGGTAGTGGCCGGGTCGCCGGAGGACGGGTCGACTTTGGAGTCGTACGCGTACGGGGCGGGGATGCGGCCGGCGGGTTTGCCGGTCGAGTCGGTCAGGGAGATCGAGCCGTCGGCTTGCTGCGACGCAGTCAAACCACGGAGTTTCAGCGGAAAGACCCACGAGTTCGCCGCAGTCGCGGAGTGCAGGATCACCGACTCCTTGACGCCGGAATTGGTGGGGTGCACCTGCAGGTCGGTGTCCGGCAAGACACCGGGATAAGTGGCGGTCGAGCCAGCGATGGCCGGAGCCACCGCGGTCGCGCCCTGCAGTCCGTACGAGATGCCGCGACCGGCGGTCAGGCTGTTGTCGAGGCCGAAGCGTACGAGGTTCGGATCGGTGGCCGAGCCGGCGAAGTCGAGGGCGAGGGAGTTGGCTTTCTCTTTCCAGCGACCGTCGACGCTAGTCAGGCCGGTGTCGATCGCCTGCCACGCGCCGGAAGAATCCTTGTAGTTCGTCGGTTGTTCGGACAGCCGCCGGGTGTACGAGCCGTCCGCGTTCTGAAAGTACGTGGAGGTGGCCGTCGACTTGGTAGCGACGCGTTTGCTGGTCTTGGCGTCAAATCTTCCGGGGCCGTGGCCGCTGGGGCCGACCGGGGTTTTCTTCGCCAACGGCGAGTACGCGGGCAGCTCGCCTTTGCCGTGACCAGGCGGCCGGCCGGTGCCCCGGTTGGCCTTGGTCGCGGACGCCGGCACCAAATGGGACTTTCCGGCCGCCGTGCCGGTCGGCTGGACGGGAAGATTTCCCCACTTGGCCACGGGGCCGCCGGTCAGCCAGGTCAGCGCGGCAGACAGCGAGAAACTCGGCAGCGGGAGCAGCGGACCACCGGTGGGGCTGGCGAATGCCGTCGCCGGATCGGCCGAGAATGTCAGCAGAAACGTCAGCACCACCAGGAGGGCGATGTGCCTTCGGCGTCGATGCGAACGGCGACCGCGCTCTGAGCTGGACATCAAAAATCCACGCATGCGAGAAGCCATGACCCCGTCCCCGTTGCTGATTCCCGGCCAGACCCGGCGCACGTCAGCGCCGAGAGTCCGCCTGGTGAAGGTACGCCTGGAGGCGCAATCTCAATCAGAGAAATGTGTAGCCTGCCGAACACGACTGGTCAAGCATTTTCGACGATGAGCCTGCCAACCTCCGACCATGCCAGAAGTGCTCGCCAAGACCAAAACAGCCGCAAACTACCTCATCAATCAGCGCCGAAAACCGAAAGGAAGCGGTCAGAGCGGCCGTACGAGGACGAATCCCAGAAAGGAGCCGAGCGTCCCAACAAGGCCACCTCCGGTAATTCTTTCTTTAATTCTTATTGACTGAAGAATTGCCCCTTTCGGGATCTGGTCAACTCCGGTTCCGCCAGCTACGCTGACGCGGCCGCGCTGTCGGCACTGATGGCAAACGGGGACAGGTAGACACCATGGGGAAGACCGCAAAGCGGCCTTACTGGCTGAGACGACCAAGAAATCTGGTGATAGCGGCCGGCGCCGCCGTTGTCGTGGTGGCGTTGGCGATGTGGCTGGTCGTGACGCCACATTCCGAGCCGTCGCGGGCACGTATCTATCTGGCGTTCACGGCATGTCTGTTGACCGACAGTCGAGGGACGGCCGGTGAAGCGGCCCCGGTGTGGGCGGGGATGCAGAAAGCGTCACTCACCACCCACGCCAAAGTGCAGTTTCTGGCCGCATACGGCCCGCAGACCGAAGCGAACGCCGTTCCGTACGTGAACACGCTGGCCCAGCGCAAATGCAACGTCATCCTGGCCGCGGACAAGACCTCGGTCGACGCGGTGGCCAGCAACGCCCATCGCTTTCCTCGGACAACCTTCGTGGTCGTGGGGTCGCAGGCTGCACAAAGCAACGTCGTGGTCGTCAATGCCTCGCACGACCAGATCCCGGCCGCGGTGGAGGGCGTGATCAAGAAGGCGGTGGCCGGATAGCC
Source organism: Fodinicola feengrottensis (assembly GCF_039530045.1). NCBI lineage: Bacteria > Bacillati > Actinomycetota > Actinomycetes > Mycobacteriales > Fodinicola > Fodinicola feengrottensis. Next base: position 68,094 of record NZ_BAAANY010000055.1, read on the forward strand.
ATCGGCATGCTCCATCCTTGAGCGGACGGATCTCCGATGGGACAGGGGCAGGACTTTGGCGTTGACAGCGGTCATCGTGCTGGCCACCGCGGCTGGGCTGATCGGCGCACGACTGACCGGCCGGGCGGACGGAAAGCCAAGGAGACTGCCGGCGGCCGGCAGCTGGTTGCTGGTGGTGACGGCGCTGATCTACGTCAACCAGGTGCTGTTCACCGTCTACATCGTACGAGTGCACCACGGCGACACGTCGTTCATCGCAGGCGATCTGCCGACCGGCTGGTTCGCACTGGCCAAAGACAATCCGGTCATCAGCACCATTGCCCAGCATTTCCCGTGGCCGGAGCTGCTGGCGCCGACATTGCTGCGAGTGCAGGCTTTCCTGGAGCTGCCATTCACGATTTTCGCTTTCCTGACGGTGTGTCGCTGGTACGGGCCGGGCCTCTATCACCGGGCCGCAAGGCTGGCGTGGCCGGCGGCGGTGGCGTGGACGGTGACGTTTTGCCTGATCGAGTGGGCACTCCGCACGCCGTACACGGTCCAGGACATCGTGATCCGGCTGGCGTCAATGATCGTCGTGCCCTTCACGGTACGCAAAACAGAAACGCCAAAAGAAGAGCAGCCGGTTGACCTACTGGTTTTCGCCGCATCGGCGGGCGCACTGAGCTATCTCGTCCTGGTCGTGTACGACACGGCTTTGCTCTACAACCTCGGGCACGTCGCCGCTCAGCTGCCGGGAGCCGCCGTCGCGGCGGCGGTCCTGGTGATCGCCAGGGTGCTGGCCAAGGTGCGTACGGCAAAGCGGCCAGGCCCTGCCATCGATTCGATCACCACGTCGTTCCGGTGGCTGATCCTCCTGTTTTTCGTGCCGGCCCTACCGATTCGGTACGGCCTCAGCTTCGGCAGCAGACTCGCCGAAATCGCGGCCCTCGCGGCAGGCCTGGCGGTCGGGGCGGCGGCCGCGACATTAGGACTCCGCGAAGCCTTTGGGCGTACGAGCGGAAACCGTGCGGTCTGGGGAGGGCAGATTGCCGGGGCCCTGATTGTCGGAGCGGCCGCCGGTTGGGGCGCCCTGAAGGCGGTTCCCAGCGGCTATCCCGAAACCAGGCTGCTCGCCGGGGTGGCCGTCGCGGTGCTGGTGACCAGCCTGGCCTGCGGTGCCCTCGACTGGGTACAAAGGCGCAGAGAGTCCCCCATCAGCCACTCAACGCTGTAATGTCGGATAGGACATCTCACCGGTGAGGCGCGAGCGTCACGAGTGAGGAGGGCCGGCCGTGAGCAGACGGTTGGCGAGATGGGTCGGTGGGCGTGCCGTGGCGGAGGCGCCGGCGGTGGCCGCCGAGCCGTTGATCGCGGCGCATCGGCGGCATTTCCCGAAAGCGGATGTCGACGTGCTGCGGCGCGGCTTCGAGGTGGCCGCTTTTGCGCACCGCGACCAGAAACGCAAGTCCGGCGCACCGTACGTGACGCATCCGCTGGCGGTCGCACTGCTGCTGGCCGAGCTCGGCATGGACACCACGACGCTGGTGGCGGCGCTGCTGCACGACACCGTCGAGGACACTTCCCTTGGCCTCAACCAGGTAAGGGACGAGTTCGGCGCCGAGGTCGCGGTGCTGGTCGACGGGGTGACCAAGCTGGACGGCTCGAAATGGGGCGACCGGGCCGAAGCCGAGACCTTCCGCAAGATGATCCTGGCCGCCGCCGACGACCTGCGAGTCATCCTGATCAAGCTGGCTGACCGGGTGCACAACCTGCGCACCCTGCATTGGCATCCCAAACCGGAGAAACGGGAGCGGATCGCGCGCCAGTCCGTGCAGTTGCTGGTCCCGCTGGCCGAGCGGCTCGGGGTTTACGTGCTGCGGCGAGAAATGGAGGATCTCGCCTTCGCCAATCTGCGTCCGGAGGCGTACGAGGAAATTCGTGCCTCTCTCAAGGAAACCGAGCGAGATCGGGCGGCGAGGCTCGGGCCGCTGGTGGACCAGGTCACCCACGCGCTTCGGTCCGCGGGCCTGAAAGCGCAGGTGGAAACCCGCAACCGGCACCTCTATTCGATCCACCGGGACCGGCGCGCCAATCCCATCCTGGACCAGACAATCCGAGTAGGCGACGCCACCCGCATCACCATTCTCGTCAACGGACCGGATGCGGACTGCTATCTGGCTTTGGGCGCCGTGCACGCGATCTGGCATCCGATGCCGGCCCGGATGAAGGACTTCATCGCGGCCCCCAAACACAATCTCTACCAGTCTTTGCACACCACGGTGGTGACCGCGGACGAGGACGTGCTGGAGGTGGAGATTCGTACGCCCCGCATGCACCGGCTCGCCGAATTCGGGATCATCGTGCATATCAACGACGCGGCGCAGACCTCCACACGGCTGGTACGAGACGCCGCTCGGCGGCCTGACCTGGACTGGCTGCGCAACCTGCTGGCCTGGCAGGCGCACCCGGATTCGGGACAGTACCTGGATTCCATCCGGGCCGAGCTGCGCAGCGGCAGCATCGTCGTCTTCACCGAGACCGGAGATGTGGTGCCGCTGCCCCGAAACTCCACCCCGATCGACTTCGCCTACGCGGTCGACCCGGAGCTGGGCGCACATGCGATCGGTGCGATGGTCAACGACCGGCTGGCTGGGCTGCACACCGCACTGGACGATGGCCAGGTGGTACGGATCCTCACCAGCGACAGCACCACACAGGGCGGGCCGTCCGAAGTGTGGCTGGAAACCGCGCAAACGGGCAACGCGCGGGTCCACATTCAACGCTGGCTGGACGAACAGCGCGCCGACCGGGCCGCCGTCGACGGCCGGCTGCGGCTGGTCAAGGTCCTTGCCGAGAACGAGACGGACCTGCTGGAGCTGGAGCAGCACGGCGTCGCGCTGGCCGTGTGCCGGCGGTTGGGCTATCCAGACCTGGAAGCCCTCTATGCGGCAGTCGCGAACGAAACCGTGGTGACGGCGGAGCTGGCCGAGCAACTGGTGGCCACTCCCGCCGCCGCCCCTGTGTACGGCCAAGAATGATCCATTCGACGCCGTCCGCCCAGCGTGGGAGGGTGGTCGGGTGAGGATCACCGTGGTACGAACCGGGGGCTTCGGGGGCCTGCGGCTGGAGAAGTCGCTGGACACCACCGACCAGCCGGAGCTCGACAGCCTGGTCGACCACGCCGACCTCGTCGCCGGCACCGCACCCGAACCCGCTTACGCGGACCGTTTCGTGTACGAGATCAGCACCGACGACGGCCGCACCGGCGTGGTCGGCGAGACGCACATGAGCGACTCGCAGCGCACGCTGGTCGACCGGGTGATGGCTACTTCCTGACCAGACCGGCGGGTACCGGCAGAATGGGCGCATGACCACGGGTGGACCGCCGCCAGGACCATGGCGCCCAGACGGGCGCCCAGAGCCGAACGGCCAGCCAGCGGGCGGCCCGGCGGCCGGCATCGTCGGCTACGGCAAGCTGGAGCTGATCGCGCACGGCAGCTCGGCGCTCATCTACCGGGGCGTCCAGCAGCGGGTCGGCCGGGTGGTGGCGATCAAGGTGCTGACTGTCGACGAAGAGACGACCGCACACCACATCCAGCGCGAACTCGACCTCACCGTGCGGCTGTCCAGCCACCCGCACATCGTGTCGATCATCGACACCGGCACCACCTCGACCGGCAACCCGTACATCGTCATGGAATATTGCGAAGGCGGCTCGTACGCGGAAATCCTGCGCCGGCACGGACCGCGGCCGGTCGCCGAGGTGATCGACATCGGGATCAAGATCGGCGAGGCGCTGCAGGCCGCGCACGACGTCGGCATCATTCACCGGGACGTGAAGCCGCCGAACATCCTGCGCTCCAGGTTCGGGCCGGCGCTGGCCGACTTCGGTATAGCGCGGGCCGCCGACGACATGTCCAGCACCCACACGCTGGACAAACTCACGCCGTACCATGCCTCCCCAGAGGCCCTGGAGCGACGTACGCAGTCGTTCCGCTCGGACATCTACAGCCTCGCGTCCACCCTCTGGCACCTGCTGGCCGGCCGCGCGCCCTTCATCGACCCGAGCGAGCAGGTCCAGGACGTGGTGCAGTTCCGGCTCCGGGTGCTGACCGCGCCGGTGCCGCCGCTCCCCCGGCAGGACGTGCCGCCGTGGCTGCAAGCCGAGCTCGTACGAGCGATGTCGAAGGACGAGCGGCATCGGCACGCCACCGCGATGGAGTTCGCAGGGGTGCTGCGCGACGGTGGCCGCGGCCAGTCCGGGCCGGCGCTGTGGCCGGCTCTGGACCAGGCGCTGCGTACGCCGCCGGCCGACCCCTGGGCGCCGACGAGCGCGCCGCCGGCGATGCCGCTCGCCGAGCCGGACCCGGACCGTACGGTGGTGGCCCGACCTGGGGAAACGACCGGCCCGGGGGCCGGCCGGGGCGCGCCACCGGTCCCGTCCGGGGTTCCGGCGGCAGCGCCGGTGAGCGCCCACCCAGCCGCCGCGGTGCCGCAGTCCGCGCCATCCCAGCCGGTCTCACCTCAGTCCGCGCCACCACAGTCCGCAGCGCCTCAATCGGCACCCCCAGCCGTACAACCCACGGTCCCGCCTGCGGTTCAGCCGTGGTCAAGTCCGCCAGCCAGCGCGCCGCCGACGCTCCAACCGGCACCCACGTCGGCTCAGCCGGCCAGCCCGTGGGCACCGGCTCCGGCCTCCGCACCACCAGCCACACAGTCACCAGCCGCACAGTCACCAGCCGCCCATCCCCCCGTCACCCAACCTCGACCGACGTACCAGCAGACGTACGCACCGACTCCCCCGCCACCACTGCTGCCGCCTTCCCCGTCGAAACCGGCCGAGCCGCCCCCGCCGCGCCGCGGAATAGGGGTGCCGATCCTGATCGCCGCGATCATCGGCCTGGTGCTGGGCCTCGCGGTGGTCGCGGTGCTCGGCGGCTCGCTGCTGAACCCCGGCCCGACCGCGAGCCCGACCATCCCCACCAAGCTGACCAAGGAAAACGCGCCGACCGACATCCAGCTCGCCGACCAGGGCAGCTCGGTCACGGTGACGTGGAAGGATCACACCGGCGGCGCCGCCAGCTACGTGATTTCGGTCGTACGTCAAGACGCCGGCCATCACGCGGTGCCGCAGACAACTGAAGCCGGCCGCACGTCGCGCACCATCGCCGGCCTCGACCCGAGCATCGACTACTGCTTCGTGGTGGCGGCCGTGCTGGACGTGGGCAACCTCGCCGCCGCCGATGCGGTCTGCACGCACCGCCGGCCGGGCCCCGCGCATTCCTGAGCTACTACCGCCAGAGCAGTGGTCTCGGGTTAATCCGCCACCACAACCGGCGCATTTTCCCGCGCGGCCGCAACAGCGCGGATTCGTAGCCCTGCGCGAAAGCGACCGCCCGCGCCGCGTCGGCTTCCCGCGCTGGGCCGTACGAGAAACTCACGCTGTTCACCAGTTCGGCGAGCGGCTGCAGGGCCGGCAACCCGCCGAAAAGCTCGTCTGACTGGACCGAGGTATCGGCCGTACGCACAGCCCAGGTGGCGATTTCCGACGCGTTCAGATGCGGCGGCGGTCGGCGGCCGTCCATCCGCAAGGTGTCCAAAGTTTCGGACCACGCCCCGACAATCCGGTCGGCAGGGTCGCGCGCCGCGAGGCGCGCCCTGGTACGCCGCCGCCGGGCGAAAGCCAGTGCCATCGAAATCGCCAGCAGTACGAGCAAAACCGCGAGCACTGTCCACAGTGGCCAGAGCCGTAGCAGCAACGGGGCCGGCGGCTGGTGCACGTCCGGGTCGCGACCCGGACCCTTCTTGTCCGGCGGTCCCTGCAGCTGGGCGAGCTGCTGGAGTTTGACCTGCTGGTCCTTTTTCGCCTGCGGCGTCTGGGCATCCGGCGGCGGGGTAGCCGATTTCGCGGTCGGGGTCGGGTCGAAAGCCACCCAGCCAACGCCGTTGAAATACACCTCGGGCCAGGCGAAGGCGTCGCCACTGCGGACAACCCAGCGGTTGTTGCCGACCGAATGGCCGGCGTGGAAACCCACGACGACCCGGGTGGGCAGGCCGACAATCCGTGCCATCACGGCGAAAGACGCGGCGAACTGCTCGGACGTGCCGCGGCCACCGTGTTTGGAGGTCAGGAAGAACGCCAGGGTGGCTAGGCCATGCCCGCTGGCGGCCTCCGGGTCGAACGCATACGTGTTCTTCAGGTAACGCTCCAAAAGCAGCGCCCGCTGGTACGGAGTGTCCGCGCGTTTGGTGTTCTGCTGCGCCAAAACCGTGATCACCGGCGGCACCCCGGACGGGACCGCGAGGTCTGGGGCGAGGTCGCCGGAGGTCGGCGTGTCCGCGGTCGCCAGCTCGCTGGCGGACGGCTGCGCCAGCGTCGACGTGACCGTGTATCCGAGCCCTGGCAGCAAACCCTGCGGCCGTACGAGCGAACCCGTGGTGTCGACCGACACCTGCACGCCGGTCACCTGCCGGGGCTGTTCGACCGCCGGCAGCCAGAGGCCGGTCAGTCCGATAACGGTGATCCGCTGCTGCAGCGTGGCCGCGGACCCGTCCGTACCCACCGCCGCTGGCAGCACGCTGCCGGCCGACCGGTACGCCGAACCCGGCGTCCAGGCCAGCCCGTCGTACGTGTCGAGGGCGACCAACCGGATCCGCTGCGGCGACGGGCTGGTCACCTCCATCAGCACCTCGCTCGGCCGCTGCGCCCAGCCGGCGATCTCGCCCAGCGGGTTGACCTGGTCGAGCCGCTGCTGGGGCGGAGTCACGTACGCGCGCGGATCGACCGGGTCGCCGCTGCGCAGCCCCGCGACCAGCGGGCCAACCGCCACCACCGCTGCGACGAAGACGACCACCGCGACCACGGCGCTGACACCGGCGCGTACTTGATGGGCCGCCGCCCGCCGGATCCCGCCGGCCGGCCGGGTCGCGACCAATGCGACCGCGGCCACGAAAACGAAAGCCAGCATCGCCGGCACCGAGCCCGACGCGTTCGGGCCAACCAGCACGAGTGCTGCGGTCAAGGCCAGAACAGCCGGCAACAACGACAGCAAAGCACGGCCGGTCCGCAGCGCGATCTCGGCGCCAGCGGCCGCCGCGAGCCAGCAGATTCCCAGTGGCAGCACCAAAGTCGCCGGCGTGACCTGCACCGGAATGGTGGCCGTCAGAACCTGCGCGCCGGTGTTCCGGATCGCGCCGAGATAAAGCGTCGCGATCGACCCAGGGTCCAACGAAGGCACCAGAAAAACCACCACGACGGTGAGTACGACGAAAAAGGCGAGCGAGAGGATCGCCGAGAAAACCAACCGCAGCTTCAGAAAAGTCGTGGCGAGCGCGATCAGCAAAGCGCCAGCGGCGGCGATGGCCACCCACAATGGCAGGCCCAGGCCCGAGTAAATGCGGCCGATCGTCGCCGACCCCAGCCCGGCCGCGACGGCCGCTGCGACGGCCGGCAGGATGCGGCCCATTCGCGACGGCGCGGCCACTTTCGCGATCCCTACCAAGCCGGCACCGCGTTCCAGCCATCGGCGAAGGCGGCCGCGTCGGCAGCCGCGATCAGCGTGACGCCGGGCAGCCGGGCGGCTCGTACGTCAGAGCCGCCGAAAGCCCCGATCACCACGGTCGGATAGACCTCGGACAGGGCGGCCGCCTGGTTCAGTTCGGACCCATCAGTGGAACCGCTGCCGGTCAACAAAATCGCGGTGTCCCCCCGGCGGCGGTGCCTGAGCCGCTGCAAAACCGACCCGAACGGCGTACCTTCCACCGGCCTGACCTCGGCCAACAAGTCCAGCAGCGGTTGTACGCCAATGTCCGGCCCGCCCTCGATCAGCGCCCCGCTGGCCAGGTGCAGGTCGACGGTGAGGCCGCTGCCAACGACCGCGGTCACCACTGAAGCGGCCGCGTCGACGGCGTCCTCGAAGCCGTCCCCGTCGTATACCTCCGGCCGGTCGTCCAGCACCACCGCGATCCGCGGCAGGCTGGTGTCCACGTGCTCGCGGACCATCAGCTGACCAATGTGCGCGGACGTACGCCAATGCACGTGCCGCAGGTCATCGCCGGCCACATATTCCCGCAGCGCGTGGAAAGTGATGCTGCCGTGCTGCACTTTGTCGACGATGCCGTCCAAACTGCGGTTGGTGCCGACCGGCACGTGCAGCAGCGGATAAACTCGCGGGTGCACCCAAACCCGGGCGGCTTTGCCGTACGGCCAAGCCAGTCGGACCAGACCCAGCGGGTCGCGGCGGGCGATCCGCAACGGCCCCACATCGACAATTCCGCGCCGCCGGGTGGGCACCTGATAAGTCGTGGTGATCTCCTCGCGCGGCGACAGCCGGATCGGCTGCAACGGTTGGTCCGCCTCGAAATCGCGGCCAGCGCAGTGATCTTCACCGACCAGGGCGGCCGAGCGCCACCGCGAGCCGTTGCGGATCTGTACCACTCCGAGGCATTCCTGGCCGCGGGCCACCCGGGCCGGTTCGACCCGGCGCTGGACGCGCAGCGGCGGCCGGGAAGCCACCCACACCACCGAGCCGATGGCTGCGATCAGACCAGCGGTGCCGAGCACCGCGAGGTCCGAGTAGCCGAAAACCAGGCCCGCCACCAGCAACGCGACGGCCGCGAGCGGCAGCCCGATCCCGCGTGCGGTCAACCCCCGTCTGGCCAGGTCGGCGATCCGATCGAGCACTAGTCAGAACCCGCGCCCACCGGCTGCGGCACCGCGACCGTCTCCATCGCCTGCCGCAGCACTCCGTCGGCTGTGCTGCCGCGCATCTGCGCGTCCGGCGCGAGCAGCAGCCGGTGCGCCAGCACCGGACCGGCCAGCTCTTTCATGTCCTCCGGGATCACGTACGGCCGGCCGTTGGACAGCGCCCACACCCGGGCCGCGCGGGTCAGCGAGATCGCTCCTCGCGGGCTGACACCGACCCGCACCTCGTCCATGCTGCGGGTCGCGGCCGCCAACCGTACGGCGTAGAGATAAAGCGGGTCGGCGATGTGTACGCGCGAGGCCAACGACACCAGCCGCGACACCGTGCTGGTGTCGGTGACCGCGTGCAGCTGGTCGACGCTGTGGCCGGCGGCCGCCGCCCGGAGCACCTCGACCTCGTTCCGCTCGTCCGGATAGCCGACCGAGATCCGCATCAGGAAGCGGTCCAGCTGCGCCTCCGGCAGCCGGTACGTGCCGTCCATCTCGACCGGGTTCTGAGTGGCGACGACCATGAACGGCCGGGGCACCGGGTGGCCCGTACCGTCCACCGTGACCAGCCGCTCCTCCATGACCTCCAGCAGCGCCGACTGGGTTTTCGGGGACGCCCGGTTGATTTCGTCGGCGACCACGATGTTCGCGAAAATCGGTCCATTGTGGAATTCGAAGGCTCTGGTCGCCTGGTTGAAAATCGTCACGCCGGACACGTCCGACGGCAGCAGGTCCGGGGTGAACTGGATCCGCCGCCACTGGCCCTGCACGCTCGCCGCGATGGCCCGCGCGAGTGAGGTCTTGCCAGTCCCAGGCACGTCCTCGATCAGCAGGTGACCCTCCGCGAACAACGCGGTCAAAGCCAGCCGAACCACCTGGTTCTTGCCCAGGACGGCCAGCTCCACATTGGACACCACCCGGCCGAACGTGTCGACGAAACCCTGGACTTCCTGCGGCGTGGGCGGCTGCTGCGCCGGTACGGTCACCCGATCACTCCATTGTGGACGGTCATCTTGCTGGTCAGCATCTGGGCAGGTTGTTCAGCTGGTCGTCGGATTGTTCCAGATAGGCACCGACAACGTACCCGCCACCGGCATTGGGGATATAGATCCAGTAGGTGCTCTGCCGGCCCTTGCCACCGTTCTCGCTCTTGTGTTCGTCGACCTGGTTTCCGGTCTGTGACTGGTAACCAATGCCGTAGCATTCGGCCGACGCGGAGGCGCCCTTGCCCAGCTTGCCTTTGTTGGGGGGACCGTGGTCCGGGTCCGACTGCGGCACGTTCTGCAGGATGCCAAGGCCACAGTCCCCGCCGGGCTCGGCATTGTCACAGCTGTTGGTGATGGTGAACACCGTGCTCTGCACCGTGCCGCTGGCATTGGCGGTCAGGCCGGTCGAAGAGGTGGCGACGACCTTGTAGTCGTAGTTCGTGCTGGCCTTGGGCACGGTGGCCGAGCCGCCCGTGCAGCTGCTGATCTTCTTGCCGTTGAGGGTGATCGCGCACGTACCACCCGGGGCACCGGCGCCCCAGTCGACCGTGAAGCTGATCGCCACCTGGGTGTAGCCACCGCTGCTCTCGTTGACCCGCGAGATTTGCGGCGGCGGGTTGCTCGCCTTCCCGGTCGCGGCGCCAGGCTGGCTGTCACCGGCTTCGTTGCGCGCCACCAGGGAAATGCTGGCCGACGCGCCGGGGGCGAGGTTCGGGACGTTGAGGCTGGTTTGGTCGGGGGTCACCTGCTGCGCCACGCCATTCACGGTCGCGGTGTAGCCGGACAGCGGCTTGCCGTTCTCGTTCGGCTTGGGCCAGGTGAAAGTCACCGAAGTCGCGGTGACCGCGCCGGCCGAGACGACCGGCTGATCAGGCACCGTGTACGGGGTGACCTGCGAAGGCGCGCTCGGCGGGCTGGCGGTCGCGGCGCCCTCGGCGACGACCGTGATCGCATATGCGTCGCCGTAGGTCAGAGTCCCCTTGGGCAGGGTGAGGCTCTTCGCAAGATTGGCGTCGAAAGACTGGTCGCCGTTGGCGCTGCTCGCGATGACCTTGTAGTTGGTGATGCCGGGCCCCTGGTCGAGCGGAGGCGTCCACTTCACCAGCACCGAGCCGTCGGATGGGTTCGCGGTCGCTTGTACGGCCATCGGGATGCCGGGCACGTCACCGGTCGGGGTGACCGGGTTCGCAAGCGCCTCCGGGCCGCTGCCGACCCGGTTCCGGGCGGTCACCGAGAAGCGGTATTCCACGCCATTGGTGAGCCCGTCGACGGTCGTCGAGTGCCGGCCGGACGACACCACCTTGGACGACATGCCCGGGGCGGACACCACGTACGAGTTGACCGCGCCGCCGGTGGCCGGCGTACGCCAGCTGAGCTGCACCGACCTGTTCCCGGCGGACGCGTCCACCGACGGCACCTGGCCGGGCGCCTTCAACGCCGGCGCGCTCGGGCCGTTGCCGCTGTCCGGGGTGGTGCCGCCGCCGGGCGAGCCGGGCGACGGGTTGGCGCCGGTCGCGCCGCCGCCGACCGGGTTCGGGTTGGGGTTGGTGGGCGGCGCCTGCGCTTCGCCCTGGTCGGTCGGGCCGGGCACGTCCGGCGGGTATTTGTCCACGTCGAGCCGGGTGCCCTGGCCGTCTACCACTACCGCGTGGGACGAGCTGGGCGCGTTGATCACCAGGTGGTCCTCACGGACCTCCAGCTCGATCGGGCCGTTCGCGTCCGGGATCGCGATCGGCGTCGCCGGGGTCCCGGTCAGGCCGAGCACCTGCACGGAGTGAGCGGTGTTGTCAGCCACGTACATCCGCCCGCCAAAGACCACCGCGGGCCCGAGATCCTTGCCCGTACCAGGCACTTTGACCTGGTTGACGGTGGTGCCGTTGACCAGGAACACCGTCCGCGAATCCGGCTGGGTGACCGGGATGACGCCGTCGGCGTGGTCCGGGATGAGCACCGGGCCGCGGATCGGGGACTGGACGACCGAGGCGATTTTGCTGTCGGTGAGGGTGGAAATCTGACCGTTGGTGGTGTCGATGACGGCCGCTCCCGAGCGCAGGGCGGTCATCGCGTACGAGTGCCCTGGTTCGCCAACCTTCGCGGTCGCGGCCACCTGGGCGCCCTTGGCGGTGGTGTTCGCCGCCTCGGCGGCCTGGGAGCCCGCTCCGGCGCCGGCCGCGCTGACCGCGACCACGGTGCCCTGGCTCGACACGGTGAACCAGAGCCGGCCGGTCTCGTCCGCCACCCCGCCACTCAGGGTCGGGAACGACAGCGGCGAGCCGATCTTGGCCAGCGTCGCCGGGTCGATCTGCTGGACCTGCCCGCTCAGGTCGTTGACCAGGAAGGCCGCGTCACCGGCCAGCACGACCCGCACATTCGGTCCCTGCGGGCCCTGTGCCTTGCGAGCGGCGCCGAGCTGGTTCAGGTCGAGCGAGGAGATCTGGCCGGTGTCCAGGTCGCGAATGAGGACGTGCTGGTCCGTCTGGGTGATCTGCACGCGGTGGCCGTGCGCGTCGGTCAGCGGCGCCCGCTGGTCGACCTTGCCGGAAGACGTGTTGACCCGGCCGGCCTCACCCTTCTGAGACGACCACAGCCACACGTTGCCGTCCGAGATGTTCAGCACCCGGCTCGCCGCGCCGGCGCCGAAGACCGTCGCGAACATCGAGCCGAGCAGCACCGCCACCACGACAACCGACGCGAACCCGCCCGAATGCGACAACCGCCCGCGCAGGAACGGCAGTGACCCGTCGGCCCTGCGCGCGGAGAGCTTCATGACTGGAATCCCCGTAGGTCGTTGGCACCGGATGACACCTCAGCGGAAACTGCCCACATGGTACGCCGAGCAACCTACCCACTCCGTACGTTCTCCTGACCTGTGGGTATGCCCTTTGGTTCAGCCTGATATGTCGGCTAGAAGCCGAGTTTGCGCAGTTGCCGCGGGTCGCGCTGCCACTCCTTGGCGATCTTGACGTGCAGATCGAGGTAGACGCGGCGGCCGAGCAGCTCCTCGATGGCCGCGCGGGCGGTGCTGCCGACCTCCTTCATCCGCGCACCACCGGCGCCCAGCACGATCGCCTTCTGGCTCTGACGCTCCACATACACCACCGCGTGGATGTCCATCAGAGCGTTCTCTGAGTCGCTGCGCGGACCCATCTCCTCAACGGTGACGGCGAGCGAGTGCGGGAGCTCGTCGCGTACGCCCTCCAGCGCGGCCTCACGGATCAGCTCGGCGATCATCGTCTCGGTCGGCTCGTCGGTGACCGCGCCCTCCGGGTAGAGCGGTGGCGACTCCGGCAGCTGCTTGATCAGCAGCTCGGAGAGCAGCTCGACCTGGTCGTCGGCGACCGCGGACAGCGGCACGATGTCCTCGAAGGAGATGCCGGCGTGCTCCCCCAGCTTGGCCACCCCCATCAGCTGCTCAGCCAGCTTGGCGGGGCCCACCAGGTCGGTCTTGGTGACGACGGCGAACTTCTTCGCCTGCTTCAGCCCGGCGATGTCGGCGGCGATCCGCCGGTCGCCCGGCCCGATCGGCTCGTTGGCCGGGATGCACAGCACCACGGCGTCGACCTCGGACCAGGTGGCCCGGACGATGTCGTTGAGGCGCTGGCCGAGCAGCGTACGAGGCTTGTGCAGCCCAGGCGTGTCGACCAGGACGATCTGCGCGTCGGCCCGGTGCACGATGCCGCGGATGGCGTGCCGGGTCGTCTGCGGCTTGCTGCTGGTGATCGCCACCTTCCGCCCCACCAGGGCGTTGATCAGCGTCGACTTGCCGGTGTTCGGCCGGCCCACCAGGCACACGAAACCCGCTCTGTACTCCGTCACCGCCCCATCATCGCGTACGCGGCTAAGATGGATGGCCAGCGGCCTCGATGGGCACCCCCTCCGCACCGGGGCCGCTCTGTTTTCCAGCTAGCTCTCTGACCAGATTTGCTTGCCAGTGCTCGGGTTTCGGTGCTCGTCAGCGCCGACTAAGCTCGGTCGTCCGTACCAGCGTTGGGGGAGAAAAATGGCAGCCGCGCGGGCCGTCCACACCGTCGGCAGCATGCCGTTGGACCTGCACACCGCCGAAGAGACGATGCGGTTGACGCTGGACTCCGCCGGTCCGCTGCTGCGATCGCTGTCCGACGGCGAGCCCGGCCGCAACTACGTCCAGCCGGTGGTCGACGGCCTCGATGGCCACCCGGCGCTGCGCAAGGTCAACGCCGGCGACTGGTCGACGATGAACAAACGCACGATGTACAAGGTGAAGCGCGGCCACACCCTGCGCGAGAAACCGCTCGACGACTACTTGCTCTATCTCACCAGCGCGATCGACAACTGGCCGATTTTCCTGCGGCTGCGCGAGGAATACCAGCTGCCGGAGCTGTCGTACCAGGTCGGACTGCCCACCGACTTCGTGTTGTCCTTCATTGCTTTCGGGCCCGGCGGTGCCTTCAGCAAGGAGAACCACCGGGCGTTCCTCGAAGCGACCGAACGCGGCATCCACCGCATCCATGAGTTGGCCGGTGACCAGGTGATTTTCCAGGTGGAAACGCCGGCCGAGACGTTGCTGAGCGCCAACGCGCCCGGCCCGGTGCGGCCGGTCGCGGCCCGGCTGCTGGCCAAGGGCGTCGCGCGGATCGCCCAGCAGGCCCCGATCGGTGCCCGGTTCGGCATTCACGTGTGCCTGGGCAGCCTCACCGACGACGCCCCGGCCGGCCCCCGTACGGCGGGACAGCAGACCACCGTACGCAATGCTGGCCAACTCACCAGCATCGTCAATGCCACCAAGGAAATCTGGCCGGCCGATCGGCCGCTGGAATTCGTGCACCTGCCGCTGCTCACCGATCGTGGCGAGGGTTTCTACCGCGGGCTCGACAAGCTCGAGGTCGGCGACACCCGGATCGCCGCCGGGATCGTACGCGAGGAGATCCCCTTCGACGAGCAGCGCCGGACGCTGGAGTGGGTCGAATCGCGGGTCGGCCGACAGGTGGACATCAGCCCGTCGTGTGGGCTCGGCCGGCGACCCGACGCCACCGCCGCGAAAGCCGCGTTGGACCGGGCGGTCGCCCTCGCCGAGTCCTGATTTCCTTTACCGCAAAGGCAAATCAGCTCTTGCGGGCGACCGCGCCAAGCACCAGGTTGCCCTCGGCCGGCATCGGGGCGACCTGCGGGCCGTCCGGCCACCACTCGTTCAGCACGGTCAGGCCCGGGTCGAGCACCTGCCAGTCACCGAAGAACTGGGTGATCTCCGCGCGGTCGCGCCAGGTCAGCTTCTCGATCACCGCGCTCAGGGTCTGAAAAACCCGCACGCCGAGCGCTCTGTTCTCGCTGTCCTTGCCTGGCATGGTCATCTGGGCGATGGCCACATATGACCCCGGCGCCATCCGCTCCAAATACTGGGCGACGAAGTCCTGCGGCTTGGCGTCCTCGTCGACCAGATGCAGGATGCCCACCATCAGCAGCCCCATCGGGCGATCCAACTCCAGGTGGGCCGCCACCGTCGGGTTGGCGAACAGCTTCTCCGGGTCGATGAAGTCAGCGTCGACGAAATGGGTGTGCTCGTTCTCCTCCAGCACCGCGCGGCCGTGCGCGACGACGACGGGGTCGTTGTCGACGTACACGACAGTGGCGTCGGGATTGACCTGCTGGGCGATCTCGTGGGTGTTCTGCGCGGTGGGCAACCCCGAACCCAGGTCCAGGAACTGGTCGATGCCAGCCGGGCCGGCGAGGAACCGCACCACCCGGACCAGCCACTTGCGCTGCTCCTGGACGATCAGCGGGAGGGCCGGCGCGAACTGCGAGATCTGGTTGAAAACCGCGCGGTCGACTTCGAAGTTGTCCTTGCCGCCGTTGAACAGGTCATACACCCGGGCGTGGCTCGGCCGGTTGGTGTCAATCTGCGGCGGGATGTAATCCCGGCCGGAAGGTTCGCCGACACTCGACATCTATTGGCCCCACTCAAAGTTTGTTCCCGACCTATGACTCAGGACAGCCCCGCGCCAGCATTCTACCGGGTCGTCGCGTTTCATCGCGAACTGATCCGAAAAGACGCCTTCCCACATTCTCTCGGTCTGACCTTCGGGTCAGAATAGTAGATACCGCCCGGAGCGGAGTTGCCAGTACGGCGAGAGTACGGTGAGATGACTGCGCATCACTCGCTGTCGCGGGGAACAACAAGGGAGTGTGTTCAGCGTTGTCCGGTCCTCCCCAGCAAGCCGGATGCGTCATCGCAGGCGGCGGCCCCGCCGGGATGGTGCTTGGCCTGTTGCTGGCCAGAGCCGGCGTGGAAGTCGTGGTGCTGGAGAAACACCCGGACTTCCTGCGGGACTTCCGTGGCGACACCGTGCATCCGTCCACGCTGACGCTGCTGGACGAGTTGGGACTGTCCGAGCAGTTCGACCAGATGCCGCACCGGGATTTCGACAAGCTGAGCTTCACCATTGGCGACACCGTGGTGCAGTTCGCCGATTTCAGCCAAATCAACTGGCCGCACAAATGCGTCCGGATGGTCCCGCAGTGGGATTTCCTCAGTCTGCTCTCCCGCGCGGCCGCCGACGAGCCCACTTTCCATCTGGCGATGGAAACCGAGGTCACCAGCCTGATCCGGGACGGCGAACAGGTGGCCGGCGTGCGTTATCGGACGGCGGCCGGCGAAACCGGGGAAATTCGCGCCGACCTGACGGTCGGCTGCGACGGCCGGCATTCCCGGATCCGCCGCGAGGCGCGACTGCCGGTCCGGGAGACTCCGGTGCCGGTCGACGCCTGGTGGTTTTCCTTACCGCGTAACGGAGACACCGACCTGGAAGGCGGCGTCGGACGGTTCTATCCCGGGCATATGTTCGTGATGCAGGACCGCGGCGACTACTGGCAGGTCGCGTATTTGTTCAGAAAAGGCACCAACGACCAGCGGCGCAGCGAGCCCATCACGCTTTTCCAGGAACAAATCGCAAAACTGCTGCCATGGGTGGCCGACGGCGTGAAAGCGCTGACATCGTGGGACGAAATCCCGTTCCTGGACGTAAAAGTGAACAGGTTGCAGCGGTGGTACGGCCCAGGTGTGCTCTGCATTGGCGACGCCGCGCACGCGATGTCGCCAGCCGGCGGACCGGGCGTCAACCTGGCCGTCCAGGACGCGGTCGCGGCGGCCCGAGTGCTCGCGCCGGCCTTGCTGCGTGGCGGCGGCGTGAGCGTCCGGGAGTTGGCCAGAATCCAGTCCCGACGAGCCATGCCGGCGATGGTTATCCAGACCCTGCAACGAGTTCTGCACGCCACAGTGTTCGAGCCGGTGCTGGCCGCGACCGGTGAGCTGAAAATGCCCTTGCTGGCGAAAATGATCATCCGCTATCCGCTGCTGAGGCGAATGCCGGCCCGGATGATCGGCATCGGACCGCGCCCCGAACATGCTCCCGGCTTCGCCCGCCGGCCAGCGAAAGTCGCTTAGGTCAGTAGAGTCCGGCGGGTGGGAATACCGAGTGGACCTCAACAGGGCAGCGCGCTGACCGGGCAGCGCCGGCTGGACATCGCGGCCGGCACCGATGTCGGCCATAAATATTCGGAAAACTACGACGTGCTGCACATCGACCTGGACCGGCCGCTGCTGCTGGTGGCGGACGGAATGGGCGCCGGCGAGGGCAGCCGGGCCGCCGGCCGTACGACCGCCGAGGTGTTGGTGCCTGCGTTGCGCGCAATCGCGACCATTGACCCGCAAAGCTTACGGGCGGCGGTCGACGAAGCCGCCGCTGCCGTACGAGCAGCCGGCACCACCATCGCTGGGCTGACCGGCTGCACCCTCGCCGCGATCGTGCTGGACGGACCGACCGGCTGGATCGTACAAATGGGCGACAGCCGCGTCTACCGCCTTCGGGACGGCTGGCTGGAATTGCTCACCATCGACCACACCGCTGCCTGGTTGGGGCTGACACACGGATTCCTGCACGCGGGAGCACCCGACACTCAGCGGGCGAGCTACCAACTTCACCGTTATATGGGACATCCAGCGAATCCCGAACCCGATCTGCTCGCGGTCGCACTGCGACCCGGCGATGTGCTGTTGGCTTGTACGGACGGGATCAGCGACCAACTCGCGTACGCCCAACTCAGCGAAATCCTGGCCGGCCCAGGCTCCCCCACCGACCTTCTCGCCTTACTGTTGGCCGCCGCCGAAGCCGCTGGCGGAAACGACAACGCCACAGCAGCAGTCGTACGCATCAGCTAGCCGAGGATCTCTATTGGGTGAGTCCTGGATCCGCCGATTCTGGTGAAGGGCGTTGAATTTCCGGTGTTGCTGGTGGGGCTGTTTTAGTTAGCTACCCCAACGAAATTCGTCTATTCGAACAGGTGTACGATGTTCGGTATGGGTTGGACGGT
>NZ_BAAANY010000056.1:0-25519 GCF_039530045.1 Fodinicola feengrottensis
ACCAACCCACCTGGGGAAAATGATCTAGCACCCGTGGGGATTTTCTTTTAGCGCGGACACCGATCGCGCAGGCCCGACTTTTCGACATCGTTTTCACGTTGCGGATAGCTGAAAACGGCAACAATCGGGCCGCGGCCGAGCAAGCAGCGACAGCGTACCTCGCCGGTGTTGGCGGAAGCCTCCACTCTCGCGAACAATGCGATGGTCTTATCCGAGCATGGACGCTCGCCCGCTCTGTAAACCTCGTAGATCTGCTGGACCGTATTGAGGTCGCCATGCTGACCATGGCCGACCAGGCACTCACCGGGAGCGACGACGGCCGGTACTGTGCCGTTGCGCTGCTGGATGTCTTGACGGCGCCGAGCCGTAAGGAGCCGGTGCACCCGAAAGTCGGTCAGCTTCTCGACGCGGCTGTAGACACGTTTATCCAGCCCGATGTCGTCGCCGATGTCGCCGCGGTCATTCGCCGGAGCGCCGCAGGTGATACGGCACGGGTCGACCGCGCCAACCGCGCCGAGGTGAATGCGCTCCTCGCCGAAGCCGGCAAAGTAGACGACGGGCTAGCCACGCACTACTACCTCAATCAAGCCGCGTCGACCGCCCGGCGTCTACACCTGGCGGACCTCGAAACGGAAGCAACCAGCCGCCTCCAAACCGCTGCACCGATCGAGTGGCGGACAGTCAGCACTGAAACCCACCTGCCGGCCGCAGTCGTAAATGAATACATGCGCCCATTCCGGAAGGCGCCCACCTGGCAAGAGGCGGTAGCTGCGTGGTGTAACACGCCCGTACCGAGCGGGCGCGCCTCCGCCAACACGACCACCGCTAAACACATCCTCAACCGGTCAGTCTTCCGCAGCCTCGTCAGCACGGTGATCGTCGGGGCAAGCGATTTGCCGCAGCGGGTCACCACTGGCGAAGACGCCGCCTTTGAGCAGCAACTTGCTCTTGTGGAACGGCTGAACTTCGGCGCCAACTCGTTCCTTCTCGCCGGCGCGCTGGATCTGATCAGGTTCCGGTTCGGTATTCCACCCCGAGCAGACTTGGAAAGCCTCATCGCCGCGTCGGGAACACATCCCACCCATACGCGGCTGTTCGCTGCAGCGCTGTACCTGTATTGGGTGGACGAATTCGATGCCTGCGTCCACCTTGCTGTTCCCCGCGTTGAAGCAGCCGCACGTGCGCTCCTGCTCGAACTCAACGAACCTGTCTATCGAGCGTCAGTCGGAACTAAGATCGGACAATTCCCTGGACTCGGGGAGCTGCTCCCACACCTTCTCGATGGCGGTCTCGACCCGGACTGGGAACGATTCCTCCGCACATTCCTGCTCTCCGACGGCGCCAACCTCCGCAACCTCGTCGCCCACGGATTCGCCACCAACACCGACCGCATGATCGCTGCGCTCGCCCTTCGCGCCTGCGCCATACTGATCCTCATCACCGCAGCCGACACCGCCCAACGCGACGCCGACGCAGTCAAAGCCGCAATCGCCCGCCCTATTCGACCGCCGATTCGTCGGCGCTGGTGGCAGCGTCTCGCCTCGGCGACCCGCGCCGCGTATCTCGAACTGCGATGATGAAGTGCCGGACAGCCACAATGGGGACTGAACGATGCTGAGTATCTGCGAAGAGATTGTCGGGGATCTAGTTGCGCATGTCACCCCCGACCTTACACGTGTTGTTCATTATGGGCGTCGCGGGAAGTAGCGGAGCGGAGTGAAGGTCATGGCGTACGACGATCTGTTGTTTGCTAAGGGGGAACTGGGTGCGTGGCTAGGACGGCGTCTCCGCGACGCTCTGGCCGAGGTCGCCGGGACGAACGCGGACGAAATTCTTGCACGACCGCATGAGCAGATTTCCGACGAGATCATTGAACGCTATCTCGTTCCGGACCTCTGTCTGGATCAGGCTGGCATAACCGGTAGCGTGACCGATCAGCGTGTCGACGTGTCGCACGACGTGATGCGCGCAGTGTCTGACCGGTCTAGTCCCACCTACATTGCGGGAAGTCGGATTATGTTCAGGGTACCGTTCACTGGTATCCCTGAGATTTTCTCGCTGAAGGCCAGCACATTTTCGTTCAATCCACCCCGGGCAACAGTCTTGGATGGATACGTCAGTGTCTTCCGCGATATCCCGGCCGATGTTCTTGAGAGTGACCGCGACCGTGTCGTCGCTGCCCTCCGAGACGAAGTCGCCAAGATCGATACCTATCTCGATTACAGCCGTCGCGACATCGCTATCGCCAATACCCGACTGCAGGTCCAGGTGCGCCAAGCCGCGGAGGGCCGCCGCGCGAAGATCCTTGCAGACCGGGACACAGAGGCCATCCTCGGAGTTCCGCTGCATCGAGACAAGGAAGCTGCTAAGACCTATCGAGTACAACCTGTCGTCCGAAGACGGGTGGCCCCAGTCAGGCAAGTGCGCCCGCAGGAGGGGTTCGCGCCAGAGCCGGCGATCACCGATGAGGATTTCTCGAATATCGTCACAGACATTGTCTCAACGACGCGCATGTTCGAACGGCTCGCCGTCACCTACGCTGATCTACGCGAAGAACGCCTACGTGATCCAATCCTGACAGCGTTGCACGCCATTTACGGTGGAGCTACAGGCGAGACGTTCAGCAAGCGCGGCAAGACCGACATCTACCTGCCCTGGGGCGACGATGGGCCTGTGTTCCTTGCCGAGTGCAAGTGGTGGACCGGACCGAAAGCCTTCGCCGAACACGACCTGCCGCAACTACTGGATCGCTACATCGTCTGGCGCGATACACACACCGCCATGGTGCTGTTCATCCGCAATAAAAACGCCACCGCAATCATCGCCGAAGCCGAAGCGATCATTCGTGCCCATCCCCGCTACCTGCGTGACATGAACTCCATCCAAGGTAGCCCCGCGTTTGTGCTCCACAAAGACGGCGACCGCGACCGCGAAATCACACTCGAATTAATCACCGCAGTCATCCAACGATAAGGGCCGCCAAACAGGTCTACCCGAGACTGGCGAAGCGGTCAATACGTCACGAGAAGAGCCAGTCGATTTGAGCGCGACGCAATAGGCCGGCAGACGTGTCCGTCGCTTGCTCAAACCATCGCTATCGTGCGGGAAATCGCCCTCCGAACAAGAGGTCGAGATAATAAAACGCATCGTCAGTTTTGTCGGCTCGATACGCGTCGAGCGCTTTCCTCGCGCGACTGGCAGCCGTATTGACCTTTGAAAGCGCATCGACCTTGCGGTATTCAGACGAGCACGGATGAAAACGTTCCGTACGTCCCTTGGGGTCGTTCATCGCGGCCATACTGTTGCGCTGAAGAGCCTCAAGTAGGAGACATGCATCCCACACGGCGACGAATCCGTCCTGGCTGGCCATATACTGAGCCGCGCGCATTTCTAAATAGAACGACGAGACCGGGACGTTGCAGTAGTACTTCCAGGCTTTGACTAGCCGCGCTAACTTTTTCGCTCCGTCTTCAACGCCCTTTTTCTTATTGCACTCGTTTACGTAGTCAAGGTGCGCGGTGGGCGCTGACTCCATCCAACCAGCCGCTGGACCGGGGATGTCATACAGAACCGATGGATCGGATGATTTAAGGAATCCAGGTATAACTTCCCACGTTTCCGCCCCGCCGGCGAACTCGACGACGACCGCCGGGCGACTGACCTTCACAGTGGTCGTCGGGAACGATGCCGAGAGTGCAGATTTAACCCAGGTCAGAGCGGTATCTGATGACCCGGGTTTGCCGTTACCTATACTGACAAGAACATCGACATCGCTATGATTGCGAACCCCTGTACCGTGATGGAACGATCCCGTCTCACGCATTACAAGTACCGACAGAGTTTTCTTCAGCGAGGTCTCCACGCGAGACCTGTGCGCAGCTGCCGCCGACCGCTGCGATGCAAGAGGCGTTAGCCGTTCAAGGAACACATCGAAGCCCTGCGCCACAGTCTTAGCCATGTCTACGCTCCCACCTCAGGTGAATCTATTCCATACGTCTGACCGCCGCTGCCGATGCTCTTTTGCGCGCGCCGACGCGCCCATTTGTTCGGAGGTTCAGCGGTCTTGTTCTGCTCATCACGTCGGGCGGTAATTTCAGCCAGAGTGTTCCGCGCGTCGTCAAGATCGGAAGAATGTAGATCGAGCAGCCGAGCTTGACGCGCCGCGGTCTGGATTGCCAGATATGCGTTAGCAGCGGCCGCCGCCTGATTTGTGCGATGGCTTGCGTTGATCGTAGTCAGGATGGCGCCAAATGCTGCCGCAGCCAGGGCGAGAAGACCCGCCCACAATCGTCCGGTTGTCGACGCGAGTGCTGTTGCCCCAGACACGGCCGCAAGCACACTGGCTGGCAAACCCAACATGAGGTTGACGCCCCGCCACTGCTTGGCTACTTCGAACTGGTTCTGGGCGCTATACATCGCGCTCTCTTCCAAGCGCTGGAACTCCTCATCCAGCGCCCGGCGTCGTTCCGCGTCTTCCATCGCCCAACGTTACCGCCATGTAGCCGGGCGTCTCCGCCACTCACCCGAAGAGGCACCTTCTTCTGTACGTCCAGAGGCCACAGCGTCCTCCACAGGCTGCGGAGTCGGCGCCATGACCGACAGCTCTGACAACGCCGCTAGTTCCGCGCGAGCGCCGTCTACAGGGCCGGTCCAGATCCGTAGGCATCCGTAGGCGGCGATCCCCATCGAGCCACCACTGTGTGTGAGCCAGGCTCATCTGCCGAGCGCCCGTCGTCGCACGCTGCGCTCGCGGAGGATCCTCTTGACACTGCTCTTGCTGATGTCGAACCGCTTGGCAAGCTCAACAGCTGTCACACCCGACCGGTAGGACGCGATCAGCGTAGACACCGCCGCTTCGTCCAGTCGATCGCTGATCCGCCACACCCGCGGAGCGCAATCCGACCGGACACTTCGCCTCAACGCGGCCCACCGCTCCTCAGAGCGTAGAAGGTCCATGGCGTTGACCAGCGAAGACACCAGGTCCAATCGTTTCGAGTAAGCACTCAGAAGGTCCACCCATCACCGCAGGTCAAGGCCGGTTTTCCGAGCCGTCGTATGGCCTGCGGAGCCACCACGGCCAGGGTCCACCCAGGGGAATCGCCCGGCTCGTAGAACGCTTCGAAAACCTCAGCGCCCTTGTCCGCTCCCCGTCCGCCCGCCGTGGAACCGCGCCGTTTCGTTGCGACCGGCACCACGGATCAACCGCGCCCGCGACTCGCTGACCAGGTGCCGACTCGGAACGTGATGTATCGAAGGCGTGGATCGCCGAAGAATGCCTTGACCAGGCTTGGCCAGCACCGAGTCTGGCCTGTCGGCGCCCAGTGGTGCCGCTGTGAAAGTCCGACCGAATCGGCGCCTCGTCGCCGAAGTGCACCACAGAACCGCTTCTTCGCGAAGCCTCGTTAGAACGGTGGTGGGTATTCGTCGTTTGGGTGTCACGTCGTACGTTCGTCCTCCACCATCGCATGCGCATGATGATGCCGGGCGAGGACGAAGCGCCCGCGCACCGCAGTTTCCTGCAACTGTTCTCCATGGTGTGGCAGTACGACCGCTGGGAGGTCGCCGCGCTGCTGAACTCGCGCCTGATCCCGCTGGAAACCGCGATGGCACTGGAGTCACTGGCCGCCGCCGGATAACGCGGCGGCGATCGGCTCCAGGCCTGCGACCAGCTCGTCGAGCTCGTCCGTGCTGAGGACGTCGTACGGCGGCGCCGCCAGCTCGTCGGTGAGGGCCTCGATCCGCTCCTTGATCTCGCGGCCGGCGTCGGTGAACCCGCCGGCGGCATCCACCAGGCCGCGGCGGCGCAGTCCGTCGACGACAGCGGCCAACTGCGCCTTGGGCAGATGGTGGATCCGGCCGAACTCCTGCGCCCTCATTCCAAGTGAGAGAGCGAGCAGGACATGCGCCTCGGTGCCGCCGATGCCGTGGGCGACGAGGGCGATGTTGTGGCCGTCCCCGCGGTGTTCCCGCAGCAGCGTCGCCGCGTGCCAGAGCCTCGCGACCGGCTCCGCGGGCACGTCGAGCGCCCGGAGCCCGGCGTACAGCACTCTGCCCTCGGTCGGCGCGCTGACCGCTGCTCGGGTGGCGAGATCGGCGACTCGCAGCAGACCGGAGGAGTCAGCGAGCTCCCCTATTCGCTGCCGCAGCGCGGTGGCGCTGCCCCGTTCGCGTACGGCAATCGCCTCCTGCGGGGTGATCTTCCCCCAGACCCACGGGATGTGGCGCGCCACCTCGCCGTCGGCAAAGTTGTAGAAGACCGCGTGCACCACCTCGGCCGGTGCCAGCCCCAGCGGCGCGGCTCGGCCGGCGAAGTATCCGTCCCAGTAGTTGCGCATGCCCAGCGCCATAAACGCCTCGTCCGGCACCGTGGAGAAGGTGATGGTGCCGATCGGCTCGACGAGCTCGAACATGCGGTGAACCTTGGCCTGTGGGTGCGACATCGGCCGGCCTCCTGTGGTTGTGACGGCGCCCTCCTGGGCGGCCGCTCACTTTAGCTACGAACAACGCTGCCCGGATTCGACAACCCCCGGTCGACTATCACTGGCAGCGAGCCGGAATCCAGTGTTTCCGCTCGTACTGTCCAGCGTGTTCGCGGTACGGGCGGCGACCCGACAACGGTTTGCAATCACCCCACGGATAGCGCTGCTGGACGAGCCCGCCGCGGGCCGCGTACTCCCATTCCGTCTCGTCCGGCAGCCGTCCGCCGGCCCATTGGCAGCAAGCGACGGGAGCGACGCCTTGACGACGGGAGAAGCCGCTCGATACTGTCGATCGATCGATCGATCGATTGGGCAGCTGAGAGGCGGCGAGGGTGAGCGGTACGGGGCAGCGGGCCGTCGAGGTCGAGTGGGTCGGCGAGATCGGGGTGATCTGGCTGAACCGGCCGGCGGCGCTCAACGCTGTCAACGGCGCGCTCATCGAGGGCCTGGTAGACGCGCTGCGTACGATCCGGGAGCGGCCAGCAGCCGCGGTTGTCCTCGCCGGCCGTGGCCGCTCGTTCTGTGCCGGGCACGATCTGAAAGCGCCGCCGGTCCCACCCGACGAGCTGGCTTCCCGGCTGGTCCGGCTGCAGGAGATCACCCGGCTGATCCGGCTGCTTCCGGTGCCGGTGGTCGCTGCCGTCCAGGGGTACGCGGTGGGCGCCGGAGCGGAGTTCGCGCTCGGCTGCGACCTGGTACTGGCCGCCGACGACGCCGTTTTCCGGTTCCCCGAGGTCGAGTTGGGGCTCAGTGTCACCGGTGGCGCCACCCGCCTGCTGGCGCTGCTGGTCGGGCCGCTGAAGGCCAAGGAGCTGCTCCTGCTCGGCGAGCCTGTCACCGCCGCACAGGCCGTCGGCCTCGGCCTGGTCAACCGGACCGTACCAGCCCACGAGCTGCTCGACGCCGCCTTGGCGTGGGCCGGAAAACTCGCCATGCTGCCCCGACTTTCGCTGGCCCTGGCCAAAAAGGCGCTCGACGCCGGCATCGACAGCACCGTCGAGGCGGCCCTGGAGCAGGAGATCTCCGACGCGCTGGAAAGCCAGCGACATGGGTGAGCCGATCGACACCCTCCCCGCGCTGGTACGTCGGGCCGCGCACCGCTGGCCGGACCGCATCGCCTGGGAATTCCCGGAAACCGGCGACCGGCTGAGCTTCGCCGACATCGAGGTGAGCACCGCCGCGTACGCGCGACAGCTCGCCGCACTCGGCGTCGGACCCGGCGACCGGGTCGCGGTGATGCTCGGCAACCGGCCGGAGTTCGCGCTCAGCTGGCTCGCGCTGGGCCGGCTCGGCGCCGCAATGGTGCCCGTCAACACGGGCTACCGGCGGCACGACGCCACTGGCATTCTGGCTCATTCGCAGGTGCGACTGGCAATTACCGAAAAAGCCCACCTCGACCTGCTGGCAACGATCCAGCCTGATACGACACTGGAAAAAATCGTCGACTGTGCGGACCTTTCCCTGACGACGAAAGAAAATTCGGCCGAGCCGGCCGTCGTGGCCGAGACCGTGGCGAACATTCAGTACACCTCCGGTACGACCGGCGCACCCAAGGGATGCGTCCTTCCGCAGCGATATTGGACGACATTGGCCGCCAGTTTGGTCGAGCACTCACCAAAAATCACCGCGGACGACATCATTTTGACGGCTCAGCCGTTCCACTACATCGATCCACAGTGGAATGTCGCGTTGAGCCTGCTGTCCGGATGCAAACTGGTGGTCCTGGACCGCTTCCATCCGCGTACGTTCTGGGCCGACATTGAGCGCCACCGGGTCACCTGGTTCTACTGCCTGGGCCTGATGCCCAAGCTGCTGCTGGAAATGCCGCCGGCGCGGCACGATCGAAAGCATGTCGTACGAACCGTCTGCGCATCGGCGATTCCCACCGCGATCCACCGCGCCTTGGAGGAACGCTTCGGCGTGCCGTGGGTGGAAGCCTTCGGCATGACCGAAACCGGCGCCGACCTGCGGGTGTTCGACGACGATCACGACCACGCGGTGGGGACGACCTGCCTCGGCCGACCGGTGCCTGGCAAGGAGGCCATGGTCGTGGACGACGCCGACAATCCCGTGCCGCGGGGAGTCACCGGCGAGCTGGTCCTGCGGGGAGCCGGCATGATGCACGGCTATTTCCGGGACCAGGAAGCCACCGCGAAAGCGTTTCGCGGCGGCTGGTTCCATACCGGTGATCTGGTGAGCATGGACACCGCCGGCCGGGTCTACTACGCCGGGCGGACCAAGGACATGATCCGCCGGAGCGGGGAAAACATCGCCGCGCTCGAGGTCGAGACCGTGCTGGCGCAACACGCTGGCGTGCGGGTCGCGGCGGTCGTACCGGAACCGGACGACCTGCGCGGCGAAGAGGTGTACGCGGTCGTCCAGCTCCACGACGGTGTCACCCACTCCCCCGAGGAACTGACCCGGTTCTGCGCTGACCGGCTGGCCGCCTTCAAGGTGCCGCGGTATTGGGCGTACGTCGACCAAATGCCACTGACCCCGTCCGAACGCGTCGCCAAGAAGACGCTGCGAGAAACCTTGCGAAGCACCCGCCGGTACGACCGCGCACGCGACGAATGGGTTACGCCGTAACGATTAGCGGGTAGTGGCACGCGACCTCATGATCGCTGGCCAGCGGGGTCAACAGCGGCTCCTCCGTACGGCATCGGCCGGTCGCGAGGGGGCAGCGCGGATGGAAACGGCAGCCGGCCGGCGGGTCGATCGGGCTCGGCACCTCGCCGGTCAACGCCGTTCGCTCGGTCCGGTGGGCGGTCGGATCCGGCACCGGTACGGCGCTCAGCAACGCCTTCGTGTACGGATGCGCCGGAGCCTGGAAGATCCGGCCGGCCGGCGCGGTTTCCACCACCCGGCCCAAATACATCACCGCGACCCGGTCACTGGTATGCCGTACGACGCCGAGGTCGTGGGCGATGAAGACGTACGTCAGGCCGAACCGCTCCTTGAGATCGTCGAGCAGATTGAGAATCTGCGCCTGAATCGACACGTCCAACGCGGACACCGGCTCGTCCGCGACCACCAGCCGGGGCCGCAACGCCAACGCACGCGCGATGCCGACACGCTGGCGTTGCCCGCCGGAGAGTTCGTGCGGAAACCGCTCGGCGTACGCCGCGTCCAGCCCGACCGTACGCAGCAGCTCGGCGATGCCGTCCTTCGTTGGTTTTTCCCGGTGTACGCGCAACGGTTCGGCGAGGGTCGCGCCAATGCGGCGGCGCGGATTCAGGCTGGCGTACGGATCCTGGAAAACCAGCTGAAGATCACGCCGTACCGGCACCAAACGGCGATGGCCGGCCGAGGTGATGTCCTGGCCGTCGAACTCGATCCGTCCGCTCGACGGCTCCACCAGCCGGGTGAGGCAGCGGGCCAGCGTCGACTTTCCGCAGCCGGACTCACCAACGATGCCCAGCGTCTCGCCACGCCGTACGCGCAACGACACCCGGTCGACCGCGGTCAGTCGCCGTCGGCGGCGAAATCCCGGTCCGGCGGGAAACCATTTGGACACCGTGTCGACGGTCATCAGCGTCTCATCGGACATCTCAACTCCCCTCCGCGCCAGGCAGCAGGCACGCGCTTCGGTGACCGGCACCCGGTTCGGGCACCAGCGCGGGAACTTCGGTACGACAGCGGTCGAAAACCTGGCCGCACCGGGTCGCGAACGCACATCCGGTCCGCGGTTTTCCGGGCGCCGGCGGCGAACCCGGGATCGACGTCAGCCGATGCGGTCGCGGCCGGTCCGTACGCGGCACCGATGCCAGCAACCCGACCGTGTACGGATGCCGGGGATCGGTGAAAAGTTCCGCCGCCGGCGCCTGTTCCACCAGCCGGCCGCCGTACATCACCTGCACCCGGTCGGCATAACCAGCCATCACCCCAAGGTCGTGGCTGATCAGCATGACCGACGTACCAGTTTCGGTCCGCAGCCTCGCGATCATGTCCAGAATCTGCGCCTGTACGGTCACATCCAGCGCCGTTGTCGGCTCATCCGCGACCAGGATGTCCGGCTGGCAGGACAGTGCCATCGCGATCATCACCCGCTGCCGCATACCGCCGGAGAACCGGTGCGGATAGTCGCGGGCCCGCAGCCTCGGCTCCGCGATTCCCACCATCGCCAGCAATTCCACCGCGCGTTGGCGTGCCGCGCGCGCCGGCACGCGTTCGTGTTGGCGGATCTGCTCGGCGATCTGGAATCCGATCCGGTGCACCGGGTTCAGCGAGGTCATCGGATCCTGGAAGACCATCGCGATCCGTTTGCCGCGAACC
Source organism: Fodinicola feengrottensis (assembly GCF_039530045.1). Classification (NCBI taxonomy): domain Bacteria; kingdom Bacillati; phylum Actinomycetota; class Actinomycetes; order Mycobacteriales; genus Fodinicola; species Fodinicola feengrottensis. The sequence continues at coordinate 10,755 of NZ_BAAANY010000056.1, forward strand.
CTCCGCAGTTGTTTTGGTGGCAGCGCGAGCAAATCCTCGCCGTCCAAGAGCGCCTGGCCGCCGACGACCACGTTCGGGTCGCGAATCAGGCCCATGACGGCCAGCATCGTCTGCGTCTTTCCTGACCCGGATTCCCCTACCATGCCAAGGATCTCGCCGGCGCCAATGCTGAACGACACCCCGTCGACGACCCGTACGACCCCGTTCGCCGTCCGGAAGTCGATGGTGAGGTCCCTGACGTCCAGCACACTCATGGCACCCTGATCCGCGGATCGAGTACGGCGTATCCGATATCCACCAGCAGGTTCACGATCACTACCGCGAACGCGCCGTACAACGTCACCGCCATCAGCACCGGCAGATCGAACCGGCTCAGCGCGTGGTACGTCAGGTTTCCCACTCCGGGTAAGGCAAAAACCTCCTCCGTCAGCACCGCCGCACCTCCCATCAGCGCACCGAAATCCAAGCCGAACAGGCTGATGAACGGGATCAGCGACGTACGCAGCGAATGCCGCCACAGGACTCGCGACTCGCTGAGGCCTTTCGCTCGGGCCGTACGGACGAAATCCGACCGGTCGGCCTCGATCAGATCCGAACGCAACACCCGCGAATAGAGGCCGGCCATCCCCATCGCCAAGGTGATCCACGGAAACAGCAACTGCTCGAACCACTTCAGCGGGTCCTGGTTCAACGGCGTGTAGCCCAATGCCGGCAGCCACTGGAAAAGGCTGTCATGAAAGGTGTCCTGGGTCAGCAGGTTCACCACCGCGCCGAGCCAGTACACCGGTAACGAGACGCCGGCCAGCCCGAGCCCGGTGATCAGCGGATCCAGCATCCGGCCACGAAAAACGGCGGACAGGACGCCGCCACCGAGCGACATCAGCAGCCAGACCAGCGCCGCGCCGCCGACCAGTGAGGCGGTCACCGGCACGGCTTTCACCACCCGCGGCAGGACCAGCCCGCGATCGCTGTACGAGATCAGGTCACGATCCCAGACCAGCCGCCGCATCATCATCACGTACTGCTCCGGAAGTGGCTTGTCCAAGCCAAAATCCGCGCGAATCTGGGCGATGGTCTGCGGGTCGGCCTGCCGACCGGCGATCTGCCTGGCCGGGTCGACGCCAGGTGTACGGAAGAAGATCAGGAAGACCAGTACGCTCACCGCGAACAGCACCAGGACGGCGCCGAGCGTTCTCTTCAAAAGAAAGGCGATCATGGCGTACGCACCTTCACCGCGGCTTTGGGATCGAACGCGTCCCGTACGGCGTCACCGAACACATTCAGCGCGCACACCGTGACGGCGACAAAAGCGCCAGGCACGATCGCGATCAGCGGCCGGCTGCGCAACAACCCGATGCCGTCCTGCACGATCGTGCCCCAGCTCGCATCCGGCGCGCGTACGCCGACGCCAAGGAACGACAGGCCGGATTCCAGGATGATTCCGGTGGCCACCACCACCGGGAAAAGCACCAGAATCCGCGGAAAAACGTTCGGCAGCAGTTCCTTGCCGACGATCCTGGCCCGCGAGGCGCCATAGCCGACCGCGGCCTCGACGAAAGGCGCGCCGGTCAACTCCAGAGTCGAGCCGCGAACAACCCTTGCCGTGTACGGAATGTAAACCGCGCCAATGATGAAGATCGGCAGCGCGAGGTTGCCGGAACCGATCTTCACCAGACCGAAGTTCAAGCCCGACTGGAAACTCACCGCGGACAACGAAATCGCCAGCAGCAGTACCGGAAAGGCCCACACCACATCGAGAATTCGGGACAGCACCACATCGACCACGCCGCGCAGATAGCCGGCCAGCAGCCCGACGATCAGCCCGCCGATGGTAGCCACGACGGCCGCCGCGAACCCGATCGACAGGGTGTTCCGACCGCCGTAGAGCACCCGTACAGCGATGTCCCTGCCATTTCCGTCGGCGCCGAGCAGGTAGCCAGCCGGGTCCCCGGTCGGACCGACTGGCACGACACCGAGGCCACCGGCAGCCGGTTGCAGCAGCGGCACGCTTACGCCGTGCACCATGACGGTTCCGACTGGGTTCGCGGCGAACGGATCGACGTTCCCAGCGAACCACGCGTACACCGGCGCGAGGACACACCCGAGCACGACGATGAGCAGAATGCCCAGCGAACCGACTGCTCGTGGGCTTCTGACCAGCTGGCCGAGCCCCGCCCGCCAGTTCCCCGCGGCGCTCACCACACCCACGCCCTGCTGGCCAGGAAACCAAACTGCGCGCTGTACGTGTAGTTTCCCAGCCGTTTCGACACGAAACCGAGGGTTTTCGGGGCGAACATGCTGATCCACGGCGCCTGGTCGGTGACGGTCCGGTCGACGCCGGCCCAGGCCGCGTCCGCTGCCTTGGGGTCGGTGGCTTCCAGCCTGCTGGCCACGTCCATCGCCTGGTCGGCCCGAGGATCGCAGAATCCGCCGATATTCGGGCTTGAATCGGAGTTCGGGGTGAACGCACCGCAGGACAGCAGAACGCGCAGGAAATTGCTGGCCGCCGGATAGTCCTGATACCACTGGGTCAAACCGACCTGCACCCGGTTTCCGGAATTCTGGATATACGGATACTGCAGCGCCGCGTCGAGCGGTTTCACGGTGGCCCGATATCCCAGCTGAGTCAGTACGGTCTGCAGGTATTCGGCCATCGCGACCTGCATCGGGTCGTTGGCCGGTACGACGCCGACCGACTGACCGGCCGTACCGGACTCGGCCACCAGTCGGCGGGCCCGCGCCAGATCGGTGCCTTTCCACCGGCCCCGGCCGTCACCGGCGTGAGCCGTCCACGGACAGTACGGCTGATATCCGGGAATGCCCGGCGGCAGGATCTGACAGCTCGGGCTGGCCAAGGCCGGACCACCGAAATGAATGACGCCGGCGTTACGGTCGAACGCGAGGTTCACCGCCTGCCGCGCCTTCACATTGTTGAACGGCGGAATTCGGGTGTTCAGGGCCCAATACCAGTCCACTCCCTGCTGGTCGAGATGAACCCGCGATCGATAGCGCGCACCCAGATCCGGCAGCCGGTCACCCGGCAGCTGGTCGACGACCAGGTCACCCTGGCCGTTCACGACCGCGGTGACCTCGTCGGTGGGCTCCAGGCCGTACTTCTGCACGATCTGGTCCGGATAGCCCAGCGGCTGTGCCGGTGCCGACCATTGGTGGAAGTACGGATTTCGTTTGAGCACCACCGCGTCGGTCGGCTCGTACGAGGCCCAGTAGTACGGCCCGGTGCCGTGCAGTTTCGACACATCGGTGCCCTGATCGGTCGCGGGCGTACCGGCCGGCAGGATCGCGGCGTGCGGCAAAGCGAGTTTCTGGGCGAATTCCGGGTCGGGTCCGGTCAGCGTGAAAGTGATCGTGCGACCGGAAATCGCGATTCCCTGGGACAGGTCACAGTTCTGGGGTTTGTCCAGGCATTTGTCGGCGCCGGCGATGGAACCGTACAGCGTGCTCGCGGTCGGGCCGTGCACCTTGAAGATCCGTTCGAAGGACGCTTTCACGTCGGCCGGCCGCAACGGGCTGCCGTCGCTGAACCGGATGCCGTCGCGCAGCACGAAACTCCATTTCGTGCCGCCGTCGGTTGGCCGCGGGACGCCGGTCGCGAGATCGCCGACGACGTGTTGGCCGGCGTTCGGTCCGAGCTTGTCGTACGCGGTCAGGCCGTCATAGGTGATCGTCTGCAGGGACCAGAAAGCCGGCGTGTAGTTGACCTGCGGGTCGGCCGAGCCGCTGTTCGTCGTCGACAGCTCGACCAGCGTCCCGCCGAAATGCGGCCCCAGCTTCGGCTGCGGCCCGGTGTCCACTGTGGACACATCGACCGACGAACAACCAGTCAATGCCACTGTCAACGACAGCGCCACTATCCCCGCGCGTCTCACCCGAGCGGCCCGCGACGGAAGTCGGCGAGCGTACGCAACAACACCTCAGCCGGCAGTTGGTGGACGACCACGCCGTCTCGGCCGGTCATCGTCCGCGCGGCGAGCATCGCGTTCAGGATCGCCTCCTCGGTGGCGTCGATGACCGCGTAGAACAAGGCGTCGATGGCGTCGTCGGACAGCACGTCCACCTGGTACGACCCGGCTCGCTGCCGTGCGTACCCGGCGCTCGGGATGACACCGGCGCCGGCGGTGGAGAACGCGATCACCCCGTCGCCGCTGTCGTTCTCGCCGGCACCACCGGTCCGCCCGATCGCCAGTGTCGCGCGCTGCGCGAGCCGCGTGCACTGCCGGGCCGACAGCGGTGCGTCGGTCGCGACCACGGTGATGATCGAGCCGGCGCCGTGTACGCCCGGGGCCTCCGGCATCTCCGGCACCGGTACGACCGAGGAGTCCACGACCTCCCCCACCGGCACGCCGAGAATCGACAGCCGCTTCCGGATGCCATGGTTTGCCTGCACCAGAACACCGACGGTGACCGGTCCGTCCACTGTGGACACCACGCGGGACGACGTACCGATGCCGCCTTTGAAGTCGTGACAGACCATCCCGGTGCCGCCACCCACGTTTCCCTCCGCGACCGGGCCGCCGGCGGCGTTCTGGTACGCGGCGCGTACGTGCTCGGGCGACACGTGCTGGCCGCCGACGTCGTTCAGAAAGCCGTCCCAGGTTTCGGCGACCACCGGCAGCGTCCACGGCTGCTGGCCGTCCTGCTCGCACTGCAGTGCGGTGAGGGTGTCGCGTACGACACCGACGCTTCCGGTGTTGGTCAGCCCGATCGGCGAACCGAGCAGACCGTTCTCGACCAGCCAGGCGGTGCCGGTCATCTCACCATTGCCGTTCAGCCAGTGAATTCCGGCGTGCACCGGTCGCTGGAAGGAATCACCGGCCTGCGGATGGACGATCGTCACGCCGGTGCGGACCGGGCCCCTTCCCCGTACCAGCGGGCCGTCACCGTGACACAACGTCGTGTGTCCGACGCGTACGCCCGGCACGTCGGTGATGGCGTTGTGCGGCCCGGTCCGGCCATCCCCGATCACGATCTGAAGCTGATGGGTCCGCCGCCGATCCGGCATGCCGCACCTCCAGCGATTCCGTTCCCCGTCGACCGATCGATCGATCGAGTGATTTTCCGGACCTTAGTGGCCGATGTAGATCTCCGTCAACAACCCTCTCGACTATCGATCGATCGATCGGTAGGTTCGCCGCCATGGTCGTCACATTTCGTTCACAGGTCAGAACCGCACTGGTCGCCGGGTCCGTCCTGGCGTCACTGTTGGTCGCCGCGCCGGCACCGGTCGCCGCGGCCGACCCGCCATGTCAGGAAAAACCCGACCCGACCGTCACGCACCATTTCTACGAGGACAATCCGACGTACCACGGCGACGACAACGCCTGGACCACGTCGACACCCGAGGCGGTGGATCTGGACTCCGGCAAGCTCGAGGACGGGCTCAACCAGATCAAGTCCAACCCGCTGCTGCTGAGCACTTTGGTGATCCGGCACGGGAAGCTGGCGATGGAGCGCTATCTGCACAACAGCAAACGTACGGACAGCAACAACATCCACTCGGCGTCCAAAACGATTCTCCGGCTGCTGCTGGCCATCGCTGTCCGGGACGGCTATATCCAGAGCCTGGACGTCCCGGTTTCGTCGATCCTGCCGCAGTATTTCACCGGTCCGAGCGATCCGCGAAACGCCATTACGCTGCGGCATCTGGCGACCATGACCTCCGGCCTGCAGTGGCAGGAGGACTGCACCGAGAACGCCATCGAGAAGCAGCACGACTGGGTCAAGGCCATTCTGGACCGTACGTTCGATCCGGCCGCGCTCGGAAAGACCGGAAACTACAGCACCGGCAACAGCCACGTGCTGTCCGCCGTCCTGACCAAGGCCACCGGCATGAGCACCGCCAGTCTCGCCGCGCAGAAGCTTTTCGGCCCGTTGGGGATCACCGCCGAACACTGGGGCTCGGACCCGACGGGCATTTCCTCCGGCGGCTACAACGTCTATATGTCACCGCGAGAAATGGCCCGCGTCGGCCAGCTCATGCTGCAACACGGCCAGTGGAACGGCACGCAGCTGGTGCCGGCCGCGGACATCGCGGACGCCACCCAACGGGTGTGGAGCGACCCCGAGACGCCGGAGTTCGGCTACGGGCAGCTGATGTGGCTGCGTACCATCGACGGCCACGACATGTTCTTCGCCTGGGGCTTCAACGGACAGTTCATCTATGTCATCCCGAGCATGGACATTGTGGTGGTGACAACCGAAAACACCGCTGGAGACGAGAACGAGATCAATTCCAAGACCTTCCTGCAGGCGGTGATCGCGGCCTGCAAGAAGGACTGCAACGTCTCCGGAGCCGACCTACTCAGGAACGGCCGGTAGCCGGTAGCGGTTGATCTCCGGCACCGGACTGGCGCCGAGCGAGGCATAGAACCGCTCGGCGCCGGTGTTCCCGACGGTCACGTCCCACTCGATGCGACCGGTCGTACGCTCGCGCAGATGGCCCATCAGCAGCCGGCCGACCCCCGCGCCGCGGAACTCGTCGTCGACGTACAGGTCCTCCAGCCAAATGCCGCTGGCCATCGCCCAGGACGAAAACGTGCGATACCACACCGCCATGCCGACCACCCGGTCGTCGTCATCACCACTGGCCACAGCGACGACAACGTGCACGTGCGCCGCCTGGCCGAACAGCGCCTCGGCCAGCTCGGTCCGGCCAGCCGGCACGTCCAACCCGGCCTCGGACGCGGCGTGGTCGGCCAGCATCCGGCGGATCACCGGCAGATCCCGCTCCTGCGCGGAACGAAGCGTCACGGTCATGGCTGGCTCCACACTCGGTCGGCGATGGGCTGCGCGTCGGCCTCCAACAACAACGTCCGCACCTGGTCGCGGTCGCGGGATGCGCCGAGCGCCCCCAGAACCATCTGCGCGTGCGCCGCGACCAGGTCGCGGAGCGACAGCTTTCCGGACGGCGAATACCACTGCGCAACACCGGAACACATTTGCAGGATGCCCAAACGCGCGATCCGACGGTCGGGTACGCGGAAATCGCCGCGCGCACAGCCAGCCTCGACGGTCTTCGACCAGAATGCCTCGTACCGGTCACGCAGCCGTACGGCCGCCTCGCGCCGGGGCTTGTCGAGCGCGCGCAGCTCGTTGTCGACGACGGCGGTCTCGGCCGAGTAGGTGGCGTGCGACCACACGTGGATCTGCACCAGACCGCAGATCGCGGCCGGCGGATCGAGCTCGCGCGCGGTCAGCTGGCGAGCAGCCTCGATCAGCCGCTTCGAGCTGTCCTGCACGATCCGAAACAGCAGGTCCTCCTTCGTTCCCATGTAGTGGTAAAGCGTCGAGGAGTTGATTCCGGCCTGCTCGGCGAGCTGCCGGATGCCGGTGGCGTGAAAACCCCGCTCGGCGAACAGCCGTACCGCGGCCCGGACGATCTGCTCCTCGGTGGTCGCCGGTGCCGCTTCCGGCACCGTCTGCCTGCCTGCGATGGCCGCGCTCCTCACCGGAACCGGATGGGCTCCCGATCGATCGATCGATTCGGTTGGTAAATCGAGTGCCCAATTTACCTCATCCGGCGCTGAAGTCCCGGTTGAGCGCCGTGCTGACGAGTGGCCCGCGAGGGTGCACCGCCATTATCGGATCTGACGTTGCGGGACGGTGTCGTCGCGAGTTTGATCACCTGACAACCGCGGAGAGGACGGGTCGGGTGGTGTTTGAGCAGCGCCGCGCGGTGGTGGAGGCGGTCCGGGTACGGCTGACCGAGGTGGTCGCCGCGATGAGCGCCACGGTGCGGGCGGCCATCCCCGCCTACCAGCAGCTGCAGGACGACCAGCGGCGGGACGTGGCGGCGATCAGCTCGTGGGCCGTGCTGTGCGTACTGGAGGCGTGGGCACAGGATCGGAGCCTCACGGACCAGGACCTGGCCCGGTTCCACTCGATTGGCAGCGCTCGCGCCGAGGACGGTCGACCGCTCCGGGCGGTGTTGCGCTCGTACCGGATCGCGGCCGTGGTGATGACCGACAAGGTTCTGGAGCTGGGCCATGACCGCCTGGAGATCCAGGACGTACAGGCGTTGACCCGGGTCCTGCTGACCGTCAGCGACGAGATATCCGAAGCGATGACGTCCGGGCACATCGCGGCCACCCAACGGCTGGCCGGCGATCGTGGCCGTGCTCGCAGGGAACTGCTGGACGACCTGTTGATCGGGCGGATGAGTTCGGCCGGGGTGGTCGCCGACCGCGGCCGGGAACTCGGGTTGACGTTGCCGCAGCGGCTGCTTCTGGTGGTGGCACGGCCCGTCGACGGCAAGGCGTTGGCGGACAGCGATGCCCTGAAAAGCTTCCTCGGCGACCTCACTCTGTCGGACGAGGACCCCGGCCTGTTGGCGACGCTGCGTGGCCGGCATGCCGTGCTGCTGCTGCCCGAGCGGGTCGCCGGTGCGGTGGAATCCACGGTGTGCTCGTACGCGTGGCAGGGTTGTGTGCTGGCCCGGCAGCAAGTCACCCAGGTCGCGGCCGGTTACGAGCTGGCGGTGCGGGCCCTGGACACCGCCCCTGAGTACGCCTTCGCCATCCACTCCGTACTGAACGAGGGAGACGCGGTGGTGCTGAGCACTCTTGCCGGTAAGGAGACAGCCGACCCAGGGCGGTTGGTGGCCGCGGTGCTCGGGCAGCTCAACGAGCCCGGCAACCGCCACTTGGTGCAGGGGCTGGGGGCCTACCTGTCGACCGGGTCGGCCACCGACGCGGCCACTGAGCTGCACCTGCATCCGCAGACCCTGCGCTACCGCCTGCGCCGCTGCCACGAGCTGACCGGACGGGACCCGCAGCACCCCTGGGACCGGTTGGTGCTGGACATCGCCTGGCAACGGGCCCGCATTCGGGCGGACCCGACCTCGACCGGAGCGTTCACGCCCGCGAGGCACTGAATGTTTGTCACCGACTGATGAAGGTCCTCATCCGGGGCGACGATTGGCTTTCCGGGCGGCCCGGACAAACGGGATGGTGGACGCGGGTAGGGCGTTACCGAGCAATAAACTCTTTAATACGAAAGCGAGAACCGAAATGACTTTCGAGCCCGAGGTGATCGTCGTCGGCGCCGGTCTTGCCGGCCTGGTCGCGACCCACGAGCTGGTCAAGGCCGGCCGCCGGGTCCTGGTCGTGGACCAGGAGAACCGCAACAACCTCGGCGCTCAGGCCTTCTGGTCACTCGGCGGTCTGTTCATGGTGGACACTCCGGAGCAGCGCCACCTTGGCATCAAGGACTCGTACGAGCTGGCCCGGCAGGACTGGATGGCCTCGGCCGGGTTCGACCGCGAGGACGAGGACTTCTGGGCGCGGCAGTGGGCGGAGGCGTACGTACGCTTCGCCGTCCAGGAGAAGCATCAATACGTGCACGACCTTGGTCTTCGGTCCGCGCCAGTGGTGGGCTGGGCCGAGCGCGGCACTGGTGTCGCCGACGGCCCCGGTAACTCGGTGCCTCGCTTCCATCTGACCTGGGGCACCGGCCCTGAGGTGGTACGAATCTTCGCCGAGCCGGTGCTCGAAGGCGAGAAGAGCGGGTTGGTGCGGTTCGCCTTCCGTCACCAGGTCGACAACCTGATCGTCGAAGGCGACGCGGTGGTCGGCGTGAGTGGCACCGTGCTGGAGCCCACTGACCTGGAACGAGGCAAGGCGTCCTCGCGTACGGCGGTGGGGCAGTTCGAGCTGCGGGCGAAGGCGGTCGTTGTCACCTCCGGCGGTATCGGCCACAACCACGACCTCATCCGCAAGAACTGGCCGACCGAGCGGCTGGGCGCCTGCCCCGAATACATGATCACCGGCGTACCGGCCCATGTGGACGGACGGATGCTCGCCATCACCGAGAACGCCGGCGGCGCGCTGGTCAACCGGGACCGGATGTGGCACTACCCGGAGGGCATCCACAACTGGAACCCCATCTGGCCGCACCACGCGATCCGCATCATTCCCGGCCCGTCGTCGCTGTGGTTCGATGCGACCGGCAAGCGCCTGCCGGTGCCGCTGTTCCCGGGCTGCGACACCAACCAGACGGTGAAGGCGATCCTGGCCACTGGCTACGACTACTCCTGGTTCGTCCTGGACCAAAGCATCATCGAGAAGGAGTTCCTGCTCTCGGGCTCCGAGCAGAACCCCGACCTCACCGGCAAGGACCTGAAGGCCGCCTTGCGCAGCCGGGGTGGCAAGGGCGCGCCGGCACCGGTCGAGGCGTTCAAGGAGCACGGGGTCGACTTCGTCGTGGCCGATACGCTGGCCGAGCTTGTCACCGGGATGAACAAACTGGCGCGAGGCCCGCAGCTCGACCTGGCCGACCTGGAGCGGCAGATCGTCGCGCGCGACCGCGAGGTCAGCAACTCGTACTCAAAAGACCTGCAGCTGATGGCAATCGGCAACTCGCGCCGCTACCTCGGCAACAAGCTCGTACGAGACGCCAAACCGCACCGCATCCTGGACCCGGCGCATGGCCCGCTGATCGCGGTCCGGCTGAACATCCTGACCCGCAAGACCCTCGGCGGCCTGCAGACCAACCTCGACTCGCAGGTCATGCGACCAGACGGCGAACCGTTCGCCGGCCTGTACGCCGCCGGTGAGGTCGCCGGATTCGGTGGCGGCGGAGTGCACGGCTACAACGCGCTGGAAGGCACCTTCCTCGGCGGCTGCATCTTCTCCGGCCGTGCCGCCGGGCTGGCCCTGGCCAAAACCCTGGCCTGACCTCACCGCACCCCACCACGAAGACCAAGGAGCGCCAATGACGACGGTGGAAACGGTTCGCGGTCCGTTGGACACCGCTGACCTGGGCCGGGTGCTGATGCACGAGCACATCTTCGTGCTCAGCCCGGAGTTTGTCGCCAACTACCCCGACGACGACGGCTTCCGTGAGCAGGAGCAGATCCCGGAGGCGATCCGCAAGCTCAACGAGCTCGCCGCCGCCGGGATCGACACCATCGTCGACCCGACCGTGATTGGCCTGGGCCGCTACATCCCCCGTATCCAGCGGATCGCGGCGGACACCGGCATCAACATCGTCGTCGCCACCGGCCTCTACACGTACAACGACGTGCCGCACTACCTGACGTTCCGGCCCGGTGGCGTGATGGGCGGCGAAGACGCGCTGGTGGACCTGTTCGTTGGTGACATCGTCGAGGGCATCGCCGACACCGGGGTAAAGGCGGCGTTCCTGAAGTGCGCGACCGACGAACCCGGAGTCACTCCGGGTGTCGAGCGGGTGCTGCGCGCGGTGGCGAAGGCACAGCTGCGTACGAGTGCGCCGATCATGACGCACTCGCACGCCGTGTCGCGTACGGGCCTCAAGCAGCAGGACATCTTCGCCGAGGAGGGCGTGGACCTGCGCCGGGTCCTGATCGGGCACTGCGGTGACACCGCCGACCTGGGCTACCTCACCGAGGTCGCCGACCGGGGCTCGCTGCTGGGCATGGACCGGTTCGGGCTCGACCTGCTGCTGCCGTTCGATCAGCGGGTCGGCACGGTGGTCGCGCTGTGCGAGCGCGGGTACGCGAGCAGCATGGTGCTGTCGCACGACGCGGCCTGCTATATGGACTGGCTGCCCCAGCAGCAGATTCCGGTGGTGGTCCCGAACTGGCACTACCTGCACATCACCCGTGACGTGCTGCCGGCCCTGCGCGAGCGTGGCGTCAGCGAGCAGGACATCACCACCATGCTGGTGGCGAACCCGCGACGGTTCTTCGAGCCGGTCCCGACCATCTGAACACACCAAACAGGCCTTTCTTCACGCTGCCGAACGAGTGGATCGCGGCTGGCTTCAGGCTCAAGTGGGCTGGGATCTCATAGTGTTTCGCACTCTTGACAGCCGATCGACAGCGGCCGATTATGTGCTATACCGATTTATTTCGGGTTTGCCCTCGACGAGATCGTTCCCGGACTGCTGACGGTGGTTGCCTCCAGTTCCGTGTCATGAACCGGTATAGCCAGGTCCATTCGAGCGCCGAGACGAGGAGACCATCGATGAGGCGAACGTTCCGTCGAGGAAGCAGACTGGTGTCGGCGCTGACCGCGGTGGCGGTGGTGGCCGCGACCGCCGCCGCGATGTGGCCGGCAGCGGCCACCGCCGCCGCGTGCCGTCCCGCGAAGACCGGCCCCGTCTCGGTCGTCTACGTCGAGGTGAACGACCAGAGCATGACCAACGTCGGCAAATACACGCTCGCCCAGGGCGGCGCGCCGGTGTTCGATCTCGCCGTGATCTTCGCGGCGAACATCAACTACGACGGCTCCAACGCGTACTTGTCCTTCAACAGTCAGGTCCAGAACGTCCTCAACAATGTCGCGACCCAGGTCCGTCCGCTGCAGCAGAAGGGCATCAAGGTCCTGCTGTCCGTGCTGGGCAACCACCAAGGCGCCGGGTTCGCCAATTTCCCGTCGCAAGCCGCGGCGACCGCGTTTGCCAACCAACTTTCCCAGGCGGTCAGCCAATACGGGCTGGACGGCATCGACTTCGACGACGAGTACGCGGATTACGGAGTCAACGGCACCGGGCAGCCCAACGCCAGCTCGTTCGTCTATCTCGTGTCGGCGTTGCGTGCCAACATGCCCAGCAAACTCATCACGTTCTACGGCATCGGCCCGTCTTCGTCGCGACTGAGCTACGGCGGCGTGAGCATCGCCAACAGCTTCGACTACGCGTGGAATCCCTGGTACGGGACGTGGTCCGTGCCGCCAGGGCCGTCGTCCAAAAGCAAGCTGTCGCCCGCGGCCGTGAGCCTGACCGACACAGACTCGGGCACCGCCGCGAGCCTCGCGCAGCGGACGGTCAGCGAGGGATACGGCGTCTATCTCACGTACAACCTCACCGGGTCGGACATGCACCAGTACATCTCCGCCTTCACGAATCCGCTGTACGGCAGCGACGCCGTCTATTCGGGTTAGGACTCCTGAGTACCGCGTCCGTGGGACATGTCCCATCCCGGGCTGGGTACAAACGTTGCTGATCGTTCTTACCCGCAAAAAGCGGGACATCGGCGCGTACCAGCCCTCAGGGAGACGGACATGCGGAGCAACGTTCCTGGCGTGCCGGCCACCTCGTACCGGCGTTGAGTCCGGATGGCCACCGATGGCATCACGTTCTCGTTGCTCGGCCCGCTGGAGGTTCGGCACCGGGGCGAGCTGGTCGTGGTCCCCGCCCGAATGCAACGTGCCCTGCTGGCCTGTCTTCTCGACCAAGCCGGCTCGTCGGTGTCACTGACGACGATCGCCGCACAGCTGTGGGCGGGTGCGGCGCCAAAGACCGCGCCGGCGACCATCCGCAACTATGTCCGGCGGGCCCGCGCCCTCCTGCCGGAACCGGTTCTTCGGCAGGTGTCCGACGGTTACCAGCTCGCGATCTCCCCTGAGCAGCTGGACACCCATCGATTCGCGGCGATGATCGCGCGGGCCCGCGCGGCGCGATCGGCCGACCTTTTCGCCGCGGCACTGCGTTTACGGCGCGGATCACCACTGTCGGACCTCGGCGAGGTGCCGATCCGCGAGGTCGTCGCCACCAACTGGGATGAGGTTTATCTGGGTGCCGTGGAGGATTTCCTCGATGCCCGGATCGAGCGAGGTGAACACGCGAGCGTGATCGCCGACCTCACGGTCCACGTCCGTCGGTATCCGGGCCGGGAACGGCTCTGTGGGCAGTTGATGACCGCGTTGTACGCCGCTGGCCGTGCGGCGGAGGCGCTGGACCTCTACCGGACCGTACGACGGCGGCTGGTCGACGAGCTCGGGATCGAGCCCGGCCCCAGCTTGCAGCGGTTGGAGCTGGCGATTCTGCGGGGCGACCCAACATTGCTACCGCGCGACCGTGCCCATCGGCCGACTTGCTGGCCGACGAGCACGGCCGCCCGCGGGCGGCCCGTCCCGTTCGCGAACTCGAGGTTCCGGTAACTACTAAGGCGGGGATTAGGTCCAGGCGGTGGGGTCGTTGAGGTAGAGGCCGCAGGCGGTGTCGAGGGCGTCTTCGCAGGTGCCGGTGGGTATGCCGGTGGGGAACAGGGAGTCTGTGTAGTCGTCGTGACTGGCTCGGTAGATGGCGAAGCCCCATCGGTGTGCGGAGCCGGTGTAACGCAGGCGGCACAGTTTCTGGGTGCTGCCGTCGGACAGGGTGGCGTCGATGTAGCTGAAGTTCGCGCGTGGCGTACGACGATTTTCGTTATCTCAGGCCACCGTTGTCGTGCTCGGTCGGTCAGGCGCCAGTGCAGGGATGCTTTGGTCGAGTCGGGGTATTTCACCACGAGGTTCATCATGCCGGCTCGATCCAATCGCCGCCGGGTGTGCGAATAGATGACGAGATGGTGACCGGATCCGGCTGTTTGGCGGCGTGTCGTGTCGCTGATCTTGGCTGGTGTCCGGCACAAGATCATCATGTCGATGTCCAGTCCGTATGTGATCCTCCTGTCTGAGGCCGAGCAGAACATTCTGAGTGCGCGGGCCCGATCGGAGCGGGCTGAGCATCGGGACCGGTTGGGCGCGCTGATTGTGCTGGCGGCTGCGGGCGGTGAGCCAACGTGGGTCATCGCCCAACGCCTGGGGTGCGTGCGTGCATACGGCGCGAACCTGTCGCGGCCGCGAAGAAGACCGGTGCGGTGGTGTACTTCGCCCGACGAGGCCCCGAATCAGGTCCGATTTTCACAGTGGCACCCACGTGGGTACGAATGGGCTTCATTACCGCTTCGTAGGAAGCAAGCAGTTGAGTATCGGGCGCTAGAGCGTGGAGCCTGTCACGATTTCTGTGTAAGCCGGAGGTGATTGGCTTACTTGTCTTATTATATC
>NZ_BAAANY010000057.1:0-13578 GCF_039530045.1 Fodinicola feengrottensis
GGCGAGTGGAACTACACAATCAAATCAACTGTTTGAAATCTTATATGATTCCAGCCCCTAAGAATCTCCCTCGGCTCGGACAAATCGCCGCCGACGAAGTGCGAACGATCGTTGTCTTCAAGCAACGCACGCCCGTAGGCAATGACGGTCGGGTCATTGTCGACATATACGACATTTACTTCCGGATTAATACGCTGGCTAACCTGGTGAGTGTTCTCGGCCGTGGGCAATCCCGAACCGCAGTCCAGGAACTGGTCGATCCCCTGCTCGGCCACCAACCAGCCGACCGCCTGCGCCAACCATTTACGATTCTCCACCATCAGATCGGGGATCTCCGGAGCCAACGCCACGACCTGTTCGTAGAGAGCACGGTCGGCCGCGAAGTTGTCTTTACCACCAAGGCAGAGGTCGTACACACGCGCGATGCTCGGTTTCGAGGTGTCGATAAACGACCCGCGTGACTTGTCCCTGTTAACCATGGGGCACTTCCAATTCTCGGCCACCGAACGACGGCTGGCTGCTATGAGCCTCCGTCAGAACTGTGGAGGGACTTCCTATACGGCTTCCAACTTAATGGAATTCCCGCAGTCTACGGTAGATTCTTGGCCGCAGGTGTTGTGTTGGCTGCGGTAGTTGCAGAAGTTGTCGAACCAGGGCACGATTAGGGACCTTGGGTGCGCTCGGGTGGTGAAGTGGTGGCGGGATCGGATCTCGTGTTCCAGGACGGAGAGGACGACTCGGCCGCGGCGTTGTCGAAGCGGGACCCACTCGGCCCATCGGCTGGATAATGTCTTGTTCGACTAGCCCAGGATTCGCAGTCGAACACCCTGCTCCCCCACCAAGCCGACGACCGTGTCGCCGCTGATGACGACCCATTCGCGCATCGTGCACTGGACCCAGCGACCCTCCCGGTCCGGCAGCTACCGGCCCGGGAGGATTTTGGGCTATTCGGCGCCGTCCTAGAGGAGAGCTTCCAGCAGGAGTTGGGTGATCTCGCCAGGCCGCTCCAGACTTGGCAAATGTCCGGCCCACGCAAGCTCCACCTGACGCGCCTTCGGCATGACTTGGGCAAGGTGCTGCGCGACCGCCAGGAAATAGTCCATGTCGCGAGCACCGGATACGACCAGCGCCGGAATGTCGATAGTTGCGGCATCGATCTCGGACGTTTCCGGGCCACCATCGGGATGTACGAGCTTTAGCCGGAGGCTGTTCGCCTGCATTTTCCTGACAAGCTCACGAGTGGGATCATCGGCTTCCGGGCCGAGCCAAGTCTGGACGTTCAAGTCAACCGCGGCGTCCAGCTGGCCAGCTTCCAAGAACGCCGCCACCGCCGCCGCAAAATCCTTCAAGGCTGCGGTCGGCGGAAGGCCCTGATACACGGGACAAAGCAGAATGAGCTGCGTCACGCGATCCGGGTAAGCGGCGGCGAATTCCATCGCGACCCGGCCGCCGTACGACGACCCGACCATAGCCGTTCGCGAAATTCCCAGTGAATCAAGGACCTCGCGTACGTCGTCGGCATCCCGATACGTGCCGGCAGTGGCTAGCGTCTTTCCAAAGCCACGAAGGTCGACACGTACAACCTGATGCGCAGCGATCAGCTCTGGCCATTGCGGATCCCACATCCGCAGATCGGCGACGCCTGAGTGCAGCAATAGCACCGGCGGCCCGCTGCCGTCGGATTCATGATGTATGAGCATAACGCCAGTATATTCAAGCCTGGGTTAACCGTCGCGCCTGGTTTTTCTGACACCACAGCCTTCGCGGTTTGACAGGTGCCGTACAGGGCTGTTATGGCATGCCTGACAACCAGGAGCTGGTTTGCATTGTCCTCACATAACGACCCACTTAACGCGCTATATAAAACGGTAGTTCGATGTGGGATTCGACATGCGACCCTCTGAAACGGCGTCGACTACGGGAGGAACTCATTGCGGGGACGTACTTCAGAGCTGGGAGCTGTCGAGGTAGTTGACATAGTTCTCTCGTTGATTCAATGGCGAAGTCCCGGTAAACTTCGAGCACGCCGACATCCGCCACCTGACCGACGCCCCCGGAACTTGGGATGCCGTCATCGCATTCTTTCCTTTGCTTCAGATGCAGCGAATCGACATTACTGCCACCCTGGCGAGGATCGGCCACTGGTTGGTCCCGGGTGGACTCGGATGGCTGTGGGGAAACCCCGGACGGTGCATCAAGGATGCGAAGACAGCCAAGAAGGCCGACCGTCAAACCGCGGCGCGGTGGCCCGGGCCGTCCGCGGACCCTTGGGTTGTCAGGTGGTCAGACATTTTCACCGATCCGCATCCGAACCCGAGTCTGCTGAGCACGCTCAGCGGCGGCGCTGGCGCCATAGTGGCTGGCCATCTCCTCCGACGACCAGCCCATCAACACCATCAGGTCGCCGGTGTCGCCGCTGGAACGCCTCCACATGCGCACGAGTGACCTGCGCAGGGTCGTCCGGAGCGTGCGGTCCCAGTGCCGCAGATAGTTACTCCACGTAGTCGACAGGCCCATGGTGAGCCTGTCCAGCCTCAGTAGCGGCCCCAAAGGACGCCAGGTCGTCGCAACCGCCATTCATGATGCGTGTCCGGGAGACCTGATTGATAGCCTGTCTGCATGCCAGGTGGCGATCCAGTCCGACACGTCGACGTTCCGATCGGCAGCCGGGCAGCACAATGGCGAACGACTCCTACCGAGCGCACTGTCCTGCTGATAGTTCATAACGTCACGACGCTTACCCGACTGCTTGATATTTTGCCGGTGTTCGACAGCGATCCCCGTATCCAACTGGTCGCCAGTTGGAACAGTTCTGATCCGTTCAGCCATGGCCTTACGGATCTGATCGACGATATCGGCGTCGTTGCCGTTCCCTGGGAACAGGCCCGTCACACGGCATTCGACCTCGCGGTCGCGGCCAGTCACCACGGCTCATTGACGGACATCGGCGCACCACTTGTCATCATTTCGCACGGAATCGGATATACTAAAAACTGGCTGGAGCAGCGAGCAGCGAGCAGCGAGCAGCGAGCAGCGAGCAGCGAGCAGCGAACAGCGAACAGCGAACAGACTTTCGGGCTCTCCCCGCAATGGGTTCTCTACAACGGTAAACCGGTCGCCGATGCCCTCGTGCTATCCCATCACGAACAGGTGGCAAGACTGGCCGCTGCGGCCCCAGCGGCCGTGCCTGCTGCGGTTGTGGCCGGAGATCCGTGCCTGGACCGGATTATGGCGAGTCTTGGGGAGCGCGAACATCATCGCTCCGCGCTTGGGGTGGGCGACCGAACGCTGGTGATGCTCTCGTCAACGTGGGGCTCCCGTTCTCTTTTGGGCTCTTCTCCCGATCTGATTCGCAGGCTGATGTCGGAGCTGCCGGTCGACCGGTTCAAAACGGTAGCTGCGATACATCCCAACGCACGGCACGGCCATGGTCCGGCGCAGTGGCGGAGCTGGCTCGCCGACTGCGAGCGATCCGGTCTGGTTTTGTTGTCAGAAATCGATGGTTGGCGCAGCGGTCTTATTGCTGCCGACGTCCTTGTTGGCGATTATGGGGCAGTCACTGGGTACGGTGCCGCAGCCGGTCGCCCGGTGCTCCTCGGCGCTTTCCCGGAACGTGAGGTCGCCTCGGGTTCGCCGATCGCCGTCCTCGGTCAACTGGCTCCGCGGCTCGACCCATCCCGTCCGATACGGCCGCAGTTGGAGGCGACTATCGCCCAGTGGCCTGTTGACGCACAACGGAAAATAGCCGAACTTGCCACCTCAATGCCAGGAGAGTCACTCGAGCGGCTTCGTACCTTGTTCTACCGAATTATGGACTTGCCGCTGCCGTACGGTGAACCGCCCATCGAGGCGGTGCCGATAGTCAAAAATATCCCGAAGGACAATGCCGCAGCCAGAATTCTCCAGGTCGAGTGCGTTGTTGACAGCGCCGGGCCGAACATTCAGGTGGTCCGGTTTCCTGCCGAGCTACAACGCAGAAAGATCGGGCTGACAGACACACCAGCGACCGATCACCATCTCGTGTCCCCGGCAAACTATCCGCTTCGGCGCTTACGATCAGCGGCGGCTGTTTTGACTGTCGAAGCGACAAATATCCGGCAGGACAGCTATGACCACTGGTTGACGACCACTATCGCGAATCACCCAGCGTGCATGATGGCTGTTCTGGTCACCCGAACGCGAGCCGTGGTGCGAGTGCGAAACGGTCCGCGATTGGAGATCAATGCACCTGATGGGTTCGCCGATGCCGCGGTGTCAGCAACGTATGCGTGGCTCGGCGTGGGAGGGTCCCTCGACGTACTCGCGGCAGGGGCGACCTTTCAGGTGGACGACACTCGCCGCGCGTTCCAGGTCCGCATCACTTCCTTGTGAAGGTCACTGGTCCTAGTCGTTCAACTCCTGCTCCCGGCGACGGTATTCCGCAGCATCGGCCAGACGGCCAGCGGCATCGCACAGCTGTGCCAGCTCCGCGGCGATTCTCGCGGCCCGAGCGTTGATCCCCAGCTCACTCAACTGCTCGAATGCGTCGTGCAGCATCGCTGCGCCCTGCCCTTGCCTGGCCAAAATTCGGCCCAGCACCTCGCTACTGAGCGCGTAGTTGACCGCACCCTCATCTTCCGCAGCGAAATACCGCCGGGCATTCTCGGCGTACGCCGCCGCGTCATCGTCGCGTCGCCCCAGGGCGGCCGCCACCCGGCCGCAGTGCAGATCCAGCAACGCGTACGCTCGCTGCTCCTGGTCGGTGTCGCACATCAGCGAGACCGTCTCGCGAGCCTTGCCGAAGCACCACAGCGCCAGAGGCAGATCGCCTCGGCCTTCAGCAGTCAGCCCGCGCCACTCCCAGAGGCTCGCCTCGCCGGCCGGATAGTTCTGGGCGAAGGCACGGGCGATGCACACGTCTGCCGACTGCCAATCCCTGTTGCCTTCATGCAGACCTGCGAGGTCCCGGTATAGCTGCCACAGTTGACGGTTGTCCGTGGCACGCTCCAACGCCGCCTCGTACAGGTCGATCAGCTCAACAATGCGGCGCGTCTGATAACCGTACGTCCACAACGCCATGGGAAACAGGACGCTGAGGTCTATGGAGCCGGTGGCCTGGGCGGATCGCGCGGCGGCAATGAGGTTCGGCCACTCGACGGCAAAACCTGCGTACCCGTTCTCGACCTTGTCGGCTGCGGTGAAGGCGGCTGGAATCGCTTTGTATTCGCTGCGTGCCGGAATGGGGAATGGCCGGCGACTGATGGCCTTGTCGTGGCTCACCGCGAACCGCCAATACCACTCCCCTGCCGTTCCCAGTAGGTTTGCTCGATCTACCTCGGACAGCGTCGCCGCCGCGCACCCCAGCGCGTGTTCCCTGACAAGGTTGTGAAAGCGGTACCGCGAGCCGTTGCGGTGAAGGATGTAGCCGGCGGTCAACTCGCGGAGCACCCGATCGGTGACAGTCGCGTCCTCACCCAGCACATGAGAGGCGAGGCCCGCGCTGAAGTCCATGCCCGGGAGCAAGCTGAATGTCGTGTAAGCCTTTGCTCCGAGCTCGTCCAACCGCTGATAGGTGAAGTCGAAAATGTCCTCGACAGGCCGACGGCCCTCGACATTCAGTATTTTCAGGATACTGCCAGACAACAACTCGTCCAGCTCAACGTTTCCCAGTCCGGGCAATTGAACAGCGAGAATCCCAATCGCCAAGGGCAATCCTTCGCACAGTTCGCCCAGACGCGCTGCGGCAGCTCGCTCGATGATGCCTCGACCGGCGATTGCCGAGATCAGCTCGGCGGCATCATCTCCGGTAAAACGGCCGAGTTCGATCGGCGGCCGGAATCCATCAACGCGAAGGTACGCAAGTGGATTCCTGCTGGTCACCATGACCAACGCATGCGCTGACTCGAACAACAGCGGCCTGACTTGTTCAACTGTCTCGACATCGTCAAGCACCAGAATGACCCGGCGGTCGGCCAAGCTGCTCCGCAACATGCTGAGACACTCCTCAGCACGATCAGGCACTCTATGCGGGCTAAAACCAAGCTGCGTCAGGAAATACCGAGCGACCTGGGCCGCGGTCACCTTGGCCTGAGGGTCCGAGCCATTCAGGTCGTAATACAGGTGCGCGTCCGGGAAATGCGCGGCCAGCCGATGACCTACCAGCACGGACAACGCGGTCTTGCCCAGGCCCTCCTGACCGGTCACCGCGATCAAGCTCGCTCCTTGACCGGTGATCGCGTCCTGCGCCCAGCCCTGTATTTCTGCCAACGGGCCCGTTCTGTTGACGAACAAACCCGGTCGCTTGGGCAGCAACCGCGGCCGAACGGTCCCCTGCACCACGTGTTTGTCCCCTTCCATGCAGTTACTGACACCTTATCGGACGGCGCAGTAACCGAGACGCCGATCACGTTGCCCGAGTCAGAGCTGCTGATGCAGCTGGTCGGCGGCAACCTCAGCGGCCCGCAGCAGCCGCAGCCGATCCCGCATCGCCTGCACGGCGTCCCGTACCCGAGCGTCCTCGATCAACACCTCAGCGGACTGACGCACCGCTCTCGCGGCAAGAACTCCACAGCGCAGGCCAACAAGCCGCGCAGCCGTACCCCGCTGCTCACGGCTTCGAGGTGCCAGCAACATCGGGACTCCCGCCGCCAGGCTTTCCTGCACCGAGTTCATCCCACCGTGTGTCAAGAAAACATCAACGTCTGGCAGCACGCTCCGCTGTGGAAACCAGCTGCGCGCCACAATATTTGCCGGCAGCGCCCCAAGTGTTGCCACCGGCAAACGTCCAGTCGCAAGCAACACAGTCCAGCCGGTACCGGCGAATTCGTCGACAATGTCACGATAGAACGTCGCCGGGCGAGCAAACACCGTCCCGTACGAGACCAGAAGCTTGGGGCCAGGCGGGAACGCTTTTACCGGCGGTTCGACCGGTCCAGGGTCACCGGAGGCGATCAGCGGCCCAACGAACGTGAACCGGGGGCCGAAACGCTCGAATCGAGGCTGCAGCTCAGGAATCACGTTGACGAGCGCGGGGCCAGATGTACGCGCCCTGCGCGCAAACGTGGTGTGGAACCGGACCACCCGAATACCCAGCCGGCCGGCGAGCCGAAGGGGCCACCGGAGGCGCACGTCGACGACCATCAAATCGGGAGGTTCAGCCAGGAAATCCTGCACGCACGCAACGGCCGCTGCCCGCCACGCCCGTCGGCGCCGGGCCGTCAACCCGCACTGGTCGATGACTGCCGAGAGATTCCAACTGGGCGGCACAGCCACCTCGTGATCCAACGCGGGGATCACTGGAATCGCGCCGATCGCGGCAATTCTGGCCGCGAAGCGCGCGCCAGCAACGACCTTTACACGCACGCCCCTGCGTACGAGCTCCGCAGCGACCGGAAGCATCGGGTTCACATGCCCATCGGCCGAATACGGCACGAACACGCACCCCGCCACGCCACTCCCCTCGTCGACTATCTTCTCCAGATCATGGACGTATCAATTCCGTGGTGGGGCTCCGGTGCCCTCGCATTGGCCGGCAGCGCCATCGTCACACTCGCCTCTCAAAGCAACATCATGGTCAACCGTAAGACCGAACGCCGACGCCTGTCCCGAGCCGACAAGACCGATCTCTACCCGCAACTCATCCATCTGACAGAGAAAATGATCCAGGCTCCAGTCTGGCCCGATGGACTCGGCGACCACCTGGCCCTGGCAGAGGAGATCCACGCGACCGCGAGCAAAGTCCGCTTCTTCGCACCCAAAGTAGTCGACGGCAAGGCCGACTCTGTTCGCGTCGCCGCGCAGGAGCTGGCCACCTCGATCGGCGACATCCGAGCCAACAGCCGGCCCGGACACCACAACACCATCGATCAACGCTTCGCCGAGCCGTACCACGCCGCCGTCGACACGCTGACGGCCGCAGTCACGGATTTCACACAGGCCGCGAAGAAGGACCTGGAGATCTGACCATCAACATTCCGGCCGAACCGAGAACGGCCACAGCTCGGCATCTTTCGTACCTCCAGCTCAAGCCAAGCCGATGTCGGGTTGCGGCGGTCTCGCCAGCAGAACCACCAAATCAAGCCGGGAGGCTGGCTTGTCGGTGCTCGGACCTAGTATGCGGAGCATGACGCGGTATGTCGACGAGGATCTACACGGTGCGGAGTTCCGCGAGTGCGACCTGACCGGGGCACGCCTGATCGGCGTCGTCATGCAGGACGCCATGATCGACGGGCTCATCACCAACCTCGTGGTGAACGGTGTCGAGGTCACCGAGTACGTCGAGGCAGAGCTCGACCGGCGTCATCCACTGCGGGTGCTGATCCGCTCCGAGGACCCTGCCGATCTGCGCGAGGCATCGCGTCAACTCCATGCCGGCTGGGCCGCCACGATCGAGCGAATCCGCCGTACGCCAGGCATCGAGCGCCGCAGCGTGAACGACGAGTGGTCGGCGGTGCAGACGATGCGCCACCTGGTCTTCGTCCACGACTCGTGGTTCCGCCGCTGCTGCCTGGGCTCGACGGAGCTGTTCACGCCGATGGGCATCGGGACGACCGTCGAGCCCTACCGTGGAGCGCACGGGCTTGACCTCTCGCTCGAACCGGCCCTCGACGAGATCGTGAGCGTGCGTGACACACAGGCAGCCGAGCTCGAGGCCTGGCTCGACGAGGTCACCGCTGCGCATCTCGCCGCTCGAGCGCCGGTGCCCGACGACGATGCCTGGCCGCCGTACGCCCGGGGCCGCACGGTGCGGCAGTGCCTCGGCACGGTGCTCAACGAGACCTTCGCGCACCACGGCTTCTGCGTCCGCGACCTCGACCTGATCGAGGCACAGGACACTGAGTAGGGCCGACTACGAACTCAGCATCCTGCGGATGCGTGCATCGCTGACCGTCTGCGCGGAGGTCGGCGATGCGATCTATCAGTACGCGCTGCCGTCGGCCCCAGCCACACTGTGGTCGTCCTCCACGCCACAAGCGACCCGCGCACCGATGCTGCTCGCCGGCCTCGTCGGCCTCGTCACCACGGCTCTGCTCCGCCTTTCGACCGGCTGACGCTCGGCGAAGGTGCGGCCTCGGGTGGCGAGTCGGCCACCTCGTACGGGCATGTCGGCAGGGTCGGCTGTCAGCTCGGTGACTGAAAGGCAAGACGCATGCCTGATGGGGAGGCCTACTGCGCATCGGAACCTGCGCTGCGAGGATCCCCGTTACCCTCCCGACATCTGACGTGCATGGGGGCAGGGATGGCGTTGTTTTATATTGTGATTCCGACATCTGCCGTGGCAGTGACGGCGCACGGTAACGCAGTGGTCGTAGTCCCTTACCTCATTGGCCTCGCGGTCGTGGGCCTTGTCATCCATTTCTTGATCCGACGAAAGGGCTCCGCCAAACAAGCCGAATTCGCGCAGCGGTGGGGCTTGATCCAAGTATCTCGAAAAAAGCAGGAATATCGCGGACGCTTCGGTCGGGTAGAAATAGGTGTTCGGTTCTTGCGGGAGAAGTCGTCGCGAACTGGCGCGTCGGGCACCGAGTACGTTCAGGTCTCGCTGCTGAAGCCGCGCAACTCCACCCGCTATGTGTCTGCGCGCGCCCGCCATCTTCGGCTGGCATCGCATCGCCGGGCCTCGTTGATTGAGGTGCGGACCGGCGACGCGGTTTTTGACGGCCGTTTCCGGGTTTTGGTCGGCACGCGCGACGATGCCGCCGCCATTCTCGACCCGGAGTTGCGTGCCGCGCTGATCG
The DNA here is from genome assembly GCF_039530045.1 of Fodinicola feengrottensis. Taxonomy (NCBI): domain Bacteria; kingdom Bacillati; phylum Actinomycetota; class Actinomycetes; order Mycobacteriales; genus Fodinicola; species Fodinicola feengrottensis. The sequence goes on from NZ_BAAANY010000057.1 coordinate 9,717, forward strand.
CCGTATCGATCGGCACGTTCGAATACATTCAGGGTGAAATCCGGCTGGCCTCCGTAGAAGATCCCGACGCATTGATGAAACTTGCGGAGGCTCTTTGCGCGCGGATTTCTGCCTGACCGTCCAGACAACAGACCTGCATCGAATTTCGCGCTTACGGAGGCCAACTGCACAGCGTTTGGCTCAGACGGGCGCCGGATCCGTCGTACGACCCGCCAGCAGATCATTGCCGCGATCACCGCAGCGGTTATCCAGAGATTGAACAGCAACATGCTCGGGGGCGAGGCGGTCGGGGTGATCCATTTCACCGGCGCCGATCCGGGCAACCAAAGCCTCAGGCTACTGTCGAAGATCCCGACGTGACCGCCAGTTTCTTCCGCGCATGACCAACGGCGACTACCGAGCCGACGCCGCTTCATCGGCGACGAGCGCCTGCCAATTCACGGCGATTCCGGCATCCGCACCATGTAGATATCGATCGGGTTCTGCTCCTCGACGGTGAACCCGTGGCGGTCGTAGAGCCGACGAGCAGCACTGCCCTGCAAGACATTCAGGCGGACCGGCGCACCGTCAGCGTCGGCTCGCTCCAGCAGCGTACGCAGGACAGCCGAGCCGAGTCCCCGACCCTGAAGGCCCGGTTCAAGATAAAAATGTTCCAGCAACAGCCCGCTCTCCACTGGTCGCAAGGTGACACAGCCCGCGAACGCATCGTCGGCCAGGATGATCGACGTGTGCTGCGCGGAGAACGAATCCCGCAACCGCTGCCGTACGCGATGTTTGTCGAAACGACCCAATCGTTCCAGATCCGGTCGCATTACCACGGCCCGTAGCTCGGCGATCATCTCGAGGTCGGCCAGACTCGCGGAACGTAACACCCATCCCACTGCGCGGCTTGCCTCAACCTCTTCCACCCGCTTACCCGTATTCATGATCGCAGTTTCTCACGCATGCCTGCCGCCACCATGTCTACTTCCTGCTCGGAGTGATGCACGTAACGTCGCACCATTGGGCGCACTGTCCGAGCGCCAGTAAAAACCGGGCTGTTTCAGGGGTTGTCTCGATAGTTTTACTGCGCCGGAAGACTGGCCCGTCCGCCGAGCAGTTATCAGGCTTCCGGGGCGTCGCTGGTGGTAGAGGAGACGTTGTTTTCCGTTGATTTCAACCTCACGGAGATACTCGTGTCCTATGCGCCTGGCAACGGCCACCGACGCGGCGTTTTCTTTCCAGAGGCCTGGCAAACCGACCCGACCCGCCGGTCTAGCGGTAGAGTCGAAGTGCATAGCAATAGGAAAAGCCCAGCGAACCGAGGAACGCCACCCAACCAACGATCGACCAGGTCAGGCCATGGCGGTGAAAGCACTGCCGAATGAGTGCGACAAACCCCAGCATGATTCCTATCAGGTGACCGCCGAAAACAAAATAGAGCTCGAGCTGATCGCCTCCTGGTGTGGGCTGGCAGCTGGGTATCAGCGGCTGGTCGGGGACGCCAGGCTCCGGATGCCCGGAACACCAGGTCTGAAGGAGATCCCAAACCCCCAAGAAATAGGAAAAGTCGAGTATGCAGCCGACCAAGACGATAGCGATCAGTGATATTGTCAACAATGCGGTAATGACCCCTGTGTTGATCCGCTCACCAGAAGGGTCTACCCAAACGTCAGGTTTCATCGAACTCACGCTATCCACGAACGCCGATCCGCGATTGGCCCTCAGGGCCAGGCGTTCGGGCCCGAAGACCAGGCATTCGGGCAACGCGTTTGTCACGACCGATAACGGCCCGGCGATTCCGTCGACCTGCGGACGAAGATATCGCCCATCGCCCCAGGCGGCCGCGCTGCCGGTGGCCAGCACGTACGGGATGAAGACATCCGGGTGACGGGCCTTTCGGGTCTCCAGATCCCAAAGCATGTCGCGGGTGAACACCAGTGGTCACCCAATGACACGAAGGAAACATCCTGGGCTGACCGTTGCCGCAACCGTGACCTGATCGCCGACCACGGCCGTCGCTGGTGTAACGCTCAGCCCGACAAAGTCGGGATCGACACGGCTGCGGCAGGCGCTACCCATGCCGCCAACGCAATGATGACGCATAACGTGGTGGCTGCCAGCTGCCTGATACCCACTGCCGCCTCTTGATCGTCAACAGTCCGTGAGTGCCGCAAATGTTCTGCACGATACCCGTGGCGGCGGACGACCTACCCCGCAGCTGCCCCGGGATTGTCTAGGCAAATGCGCCTTAGCGGGTCATTCCGCCTTATTGGATCTTTGAGTATGAGTAGAGAGTCTCCAGTCTCAACAACACTGGTCGTAGACTGCACCCGCAGTCGCCAACGACCCGGTAGAGGATGGGTAGCCGTGACTCAGAACCTTTGGCCGCGCCGGATCGTCGTCTGTGCCGCTGCTGTGGCGTTTTCGTTGCCATTCCTTGTGACTTCGGCGCACGCGGCGTCGCGGCCGGTCCCCAGTCCCGTTCGGGTTCTGCAGGTCGGGCAGATCGACGAGCAGGACATCGCCCCGCAACCCGGATCCGAACCGGACACGCTGGTCGAACCCGACGTCGCGATCTCGCCGATCGATCCGCGGATCGCGGTCGCCGCCGCGCACGACGGGCGGTTCCCGGACGGCGGGGCGGTCGACATCTCGTACGCCTGGACGCACGACAGCGGCAAACACTGGCAGCACGCCCCACTGCAGGGCGTCACGAAGGCCGCCGGCGGCCAGTTCGACCGCGCGTCAGATCCCGTTCTCACCTTCGGGCCAGACGGCAGCGTTTACCTGTCCGTGCTGGCGTTCGACACCGGCTGCCCGACCGCCGTCGCGGTGTCGCGGTCAACCGACGGCGGCCAGACCTTCGGGCGTCCGGTGCTGGCGCACTACAGCAGCGACTGCGCATATAGCGACGACAAGAACTTCCTGATCGCCGACCGCAGCCCGTTCAGTGCGCACCGCGGCCGGCTCTACCAGTTCTGGACGCCGTTTTTGTACGATGCGAACGGAAACAACACGGCGGCGCTGCAGGTCGTGCGGTGGTCCGACGACCACGGCCGGACCTGGAGCAAGACGGTGAACCTCACCAACGCGGGCACCTTCAGCCAAAACTCGCAGCCGATGATCCAGCCGGACGGCACGATCGTCGACGCGTACATCGACTACGGCACTGCCAGTGGCGGCGAGGCGCCGGAGAGCCGGACTGGCCACGAGTCCACCCACACGCGAGTCCCCCAACAGGAGGTCGCTGACCTGCTGGTCGCGCGTACGTCCCATGACGGCGGCGCGACCTGGAGCGCACCGACCACCATCACCCACGACGCCGGCGAAGGACCAGTAGGGATCCGCTGCTGCCTACCCTCCGCCACCGCCGATCCAGTGACCGGCCTTCTGTACGCCGCCTGGGATTCCGCCGACCCGACGGCCGTGCAACTGTCCCGCTCGGTCGACGGTACGCACTGGTCGACGCCGGTCGACGTGACCCACGGCAAGGCCGGCACTGACCACGTCAACGTCGGCGTGGCGGCATTCTTCGGGCGGGTGTACGTCTCGTACGGCACCCGAGACACGACCGTACAGAACGGCCGATACGTCCAGCAGCAACTATCGACATCGCTTGGCGGTGCTTACTTCGGTCAGCCGCAGCCCCTTGGACCACTCTCGGATCTAAACAACGCCGCAGTGGCCGATGGCAAGTTCCCCGGCGACTACATCGGGATCGCCGCCGGCCCCGGCCGCGCATACGCTGTGTGGTGCCGATCATCCACACCAACCGACCCGACCGCGACCTACCACCAAACCCTCTACGCCGCCGAACTCACCTAGGGCGTGTCTGCTAATTGATGTGCCTGGTGGTAGGTGATGAGGGCTGCGAGGTGGA
>NZ_BAAANY010000058.1:0-39283 GCF_039530045.1 Fodinicola feengrottensis
GATATAATAAGACAAGTAAGCCAATCACCTCCGGCTTACACAGAAATCGTGACAGGCTCCGACGAAACTCGCGTCGATCATGTCCACCCTCAACGCGTACGCGCATTCCTGCCCGCCAGATGATCCGCGGTCGATGGACACCCGCCGAGCCGACGCGCTGCTAGATCTGATCACCGGCGGCAGCCTCGGCGACATCCCATCACCACCAGACGACAGCACCGACGCCGTGGATTCACCGGACCGCACGAGCGGCGGCGCCCAGAACAGTGACCCGACTATCGACGAGCCGGACAGTGACAACGCCAGCGAGATCGGTGCTGGCGGGTACGAGCCTTCCGCCGCACCAAGTTGTTCGTGCCAGGGCCGTGGCCGCAAACCCCGTGTTGACCTGCGAGTAGTAGTCCGCGCCGGCACCCTGATCGGCCTGGACAACCAGCCCGCTTTCCTGGCCGGATACGGCGCCATCCCGGCCAGCATGGCCCGCCGACTCGCCAAGGACTCCACCTGGCGACGGCTCCTCACCGACCCCAGCTCCAACAAGCTCACCGACGCCGGCCGCGCCCGCTACCGACCATCCACAGCACTACAGGAATACATCGAAGCCCGAGACGTCACCTGCCGCTGGCCCGGCTGCCGAAGGGCCGCCCAACGCTGCGACAAAGACCACTCCATCCCCTTCCCAGACGGGTGCACCTGCGAAGAAAACCTCGTTTGCCTTTGTCGTTACCACCACCGGCTCAAGACCCACTCCGGATGGAAAGTCAGACTCGACCCAGACGGCACATACACCGTCATGACCCCCACCGGACGCATCTACCTCACCGAACCACCACAACCAGGCGACGACACCGGTCCGCCCACCAGAAACCGGCCCCGCGGATCGATCTACCTGAACGACAAAGACGATCCCGACACCAGACCATTCAAAAAATCAAACCCACCACCGCCACCACCACCGGCCGAACCGCCGTTCTGATGTCGCGCCCCCAACAGCTAGCCGGCGAAAGGTTGGACTGGGAGGCCGCGGACGCCTACGTCGGCGACGAAGAGGGCGCCGGCCAGGGGCTGGGAGCCGGGTTCCAGGGCCAGTTGAGAAGTCGTGATGTAGAGCTGATCCAGGTCCGGGCCGCCGAAGGTGCAGGCGGTGATCTGGCTGGTGGGCAGCTCGATCACGCCGTCCAGCCGGCCGTCCGGCGCATAGCGGTGGACGGCCGAGCCGCCGAAAAGCGCCAGCCAGATATAGCCCTCGGAATCAACCGTCAACCCGTCAGGACCACCCGCTTCGACCGGCACCGACACAGTCGTACGGCGATTTGTCAGTCCTGAAGCCGAATAGTCGAAGGCGTCAATGCGATGAGTGGGAGTGTCCACATAGTACGCGGTGCCGCCGTCCGGGCTGAAGGCGAAACCATTCGAGATCGTGACACCCGCCAGGACGACGGTGACCGAGCCGTCCGGATCGAGCCGGTAGACCTTGCCGATCGGCGATTTTTCGTCGTACGGCATGCTTCCGCAATAGAAGCGGCCGTCCGGATCGCAGCCACCCTCGTTCATCCGGACGAGGTCCGAAGTCCAGATCTCGCCCAGAAACTTCGGCTCGGTGCCACCGCCGAAACCGTCGTCGCCCGCTGCCAGCAGGGAAAATCCGCGCTCGACGGCCAGCACGGCGCCGCCGTCAACCCGGGGCCGCAGGACCGCGGCCACCGGGCCGAAATTCCGTCGCCGGACCGAACCGTCGGCGGCCAACCAAAGCACATCCCCGACGAGCATGTCCACCCAGCGCAGGCCACCCCACCCGGGATGCCAGACCGGCCCCTCACCGTGCGCCGAGATCGGATCGGTGACCTGCACGGCCTCGCTCATCGGTATCGCCTTTCGTCCGGAGATACCAAATTCTATCGACTAGCATCCATTCCGTTGATCGGCGCGAGGGTGCCGGTAGCGGAAATCTCATCCAACCGTTCGACGATCTCAGCAGGCAGCTCAAGCTCGAAAGCAGTGAGGCTGCCCCGCAGGTGTTCGAGCGTACGCGGGCCGATGATCACCGAGGTCACGCCCGGCCGGCGCCGCAGCCAGGACAGCGAAACCGCGGCCGCGGTGGTGCCCAGTTCGGCGGCGATTTTTCCCACCTCTTGGACAATTCCCAGCGTACGTTCGTTGAGCAGCCCGTCGACCCAGGCTTTCGCCAGCTGGATGTGCGAGCCCCGCAGCTGGCTCATCCGGCTGCCCTCCGGCAGCTCGCTGACACTGCTATAGCGACCGCTGAGCACCCCGCCACCCAGCGGAGACCACAAAATCGCGCCAAGACCGTGCCGCTGCGCGGTCGGCAGGATGTCCGCTTCGATGCTGCGGGCGATCAGCGAATACTGGGGCTGCAGGCTGACGAACGGCGTTCCACCGATCCGCGCGGCAGCCCACTGCGCCTCGACGATCTGCGCCGCGGTGAAGTTCGAGCAACCGATATAGCGGACCTTGCCGGCGCGTACGAACCCATCCAGCGTGGCCATCGTCTCCTCGATCGGCGTCGCCGGATCCCATTGGTGGCACTGGTAAAGATCGACGTAGTCGGTGCCGAGCCGGCGCAGGCTGTCGTCCAGCGCCTTGGTCAGGTGGACCCGCGACAGACCTCGGTCGTTCGGACCAGGCCCCTGCGGCATGAACCCTTTGGTGGCCAACAACACCGACGAACGGCGGTTCTTGACGATCCGGCCGACGATTTCCTCGGACTCGCCTTCGGAATACATGTTGGCGATGTCGATGATGTTGCCGCCAGCCTCCAGGTAGGCGTCGACGATCCGCGTCGCCTCGGCCTCGTCGCACGTGGCGATCCGCGACGAACCGAAGTTCATGGCGCCCAGGCAAACTTGCGAAACCTGCAGGCCAGAGCGGCCAAGCGTGGCGTATTCCATGTCCCGTCCTCCAGACGTATGATCGGAACAAGTGTTCCGCTTTCAACCATACGGAACAGATGTTCCGGTTGTCAAAGGAGACGCATGCGTACGGACGCCCAGCGCAACCGAGCCAAGGTGCTCGCCGCCGCCGAGGTGGTGCTCGCCCGGGACGGCACGGCCGGATCGATGCGCGCGGTCGCACAGGAGGCCGGCGTCGGGCTTGGCACGATCTACCGGCACTTCCCGACCCAGGAGGCGCTTTATCAGGCGATCGTCAGCGAACGTACGCGCGACCTGATCGATGAGGCTGAGCCGCTCATGAGCGCCACCGACAGCGCCGCCGCATTCTTTGACTTCTTCGCCCGGATCATCAAGCACAGCGCCGAAAAGAAGGCGCTCTATGAGGTGATCAGGGCCGCCGGCCTCGACCCGACAGTCGACATGGACCACGTCGTACGGGACATGCGAAACGCGATCGAGAAGCTGCTGACCCGCGCCCAGGAAGCCGGCACCATCCGGCAGAGCCTGCGGATACCGGAGGTGTTCGCGCTGATGACCGCCACCGCGAGAGGTGCCGAGAGCGACTCATGGAACGACGAGCTGCGCAGTCGTACGCTCGCGGTCATATTCGACGGGATGAGACAAGTATGACATAGTCGTCTCATTGTCTCGGCCGGGAGGTTCGCATGAGCGTGCAGTCACTGGCTCCGTCATTGCTCGGTCCACACTCGCTGAGCTGGCGTTATGCCGGGGACCAGCGGATGATCCTGATCGGTCCGTGGGTCGGCCTGGTACAGCTGTCACTGCCGGGCCTCGGCGCCGGCGTCGAGCAACATTCGGCTTTCTACACCGAGCCGTGGGACCGGTTCCTGCGCTCGGTACCGCAGATCGCCGGCGTCGTTTACGACGGCCCCGAGGCGATGGCGACCGGGCACGGCATCCGCGACCTCCACCACGACATCAAAGGTGTGGACAGCGAAGGCCGCCGCTATCACGCGCTCGACCCGGACGTTTTCTACTGGGCACACGCAACAATGAGCGAAGCCGTCATAAAAATGCTTGACCTGCTTGACCATCCGAGCACGCCGACAGAAAAGGCGTTGCTTTTCAAGGAACAGCAGGTCGTCTATGCCAGGTACGGGGTGAGCGACCGGCCGGCACCGGCCGACCGGGCCGGCTTCGAGAACTATCTTGAGCACACCTATGCACACGTCCTGGAAAAGACGCCCGCGGTCGAGGCTTTTGTAGAGATGGCACAGAAACCCGCCAGCATGCGGCAACCATGGATCCCGCAACCGCTGTGGCGGGTCATCTCACCGATCGTCAGCAACCCGATGTGGTTGCTTGGCGTGGGCCTGCTGGCGCCGTCCACCAGGGAGACGCTCGGACTCCGTTGGACCGATCGTGACCAGCGCAAACTCGTACGACTAGGGGCCGCGATCCGGCACGCCTGGCCGCTGGTGCCGCGCCGGCTCGGGTACATGCCGCGGGCCAAGGCGGCGTTCCGACGAGAGGGCTGGCCGGCACGGCGGTACCGTGGGGTCGATGGTCACATCGTTTGAGGCACTGCTGCCCGAACCGCAGGTTGACGAGGTCAGCGTGCGGATCCTCGACGCGGCCCTCGCCGAATACCTCGACCACGGTCTGCGCCGGACCAGCGTCGACGAGGTGGCCCGGCGGGCAGGCCTGGGCCGGGCCACTCTCTACCGCCGGTTCGCCAGCCGTGACGAGCTCGTTCAGGCCGTGCTCGTACGCGAATCCCGCCGGTTTTTCGCCGCCATCAACGACGCGGTGGAATCACTGCCCACCATCGCCGAACGACTGGTCGAAGGTTTCGTGGTGGGCCTTCGTACGGCCCGGGAGCAGCCGCTGCTCGGCCGCCTACTGCAGAGCGAGCCGGAGTTTTTGCTGCCGTTCCTGACGATCCACGGCGGCCCGGCAATCGCGATCGCCCGCCAGTTCATGGCCGACCAATATCGCCGGTCGCCGGAATATCGCGCCAACACCGAGGTTGACCCGGACGAGTTCGCGGAAATCCTGGTACGGCTGTCCATGTCGCTCGTCCTTACGCCACAAACCTGCCTGCCGCTGGAGACGGACGACGACGTGCGAGCCACCGCCCGCCGATATTTCCTCCCACTGCTGAAGAGCTAGGAACGCGTGGAGTGGGGCGGCACCAGGGCTGGGGTCCAGTGGACGCCGTCGGACGAGGTCCAAGCTCCCTTTCGGGGATCTCGCGCAACCAGGCTGGCGCTGCCGGTCATCCGGTTAACCGTGCCCAACTGGCTCACTCCCGACACCTGAGTGAAGGTGCGGCCAGAATCCGTGCTGACGATCAGCCGCGGGTTGTCACCGTTTGCGTTCACATTCTGCTCACCGACCAATGATCCGGTGGCCGTCGCCGTGGGACAGGTGCCAAGGTTCTGGGGCAGTTGGATCACAGTGGTCGACCAAGTCTTCCCACCGTCGTGGGTAATCACCAGACCAGACTCCTTTCCATTGCTGGCGGCGGTGTAACCGTACGCATAGCCGGTCTTGCCGTCATAGCTGTCGATCAGTTGGCCACAGCCGCCCGCCCCCGGACCGCCCCGCTCGATCAGGCCCGGAACCGCAGCGGAATCCCAGGTGACGCCACGGTCGTGGCTGACCTGCAACACGAAGGCGCCGTTCGCACCGACGCACTCCAGCCACACTGACTCGTCCGCGGCCTCGGTGACACCCATACATCGGGTGGCGACCTGCGGCTGGTGAACGAGTGGGTGCAGGGCACCTCCGGCGGCGGGATCAGAGCCGAACACCTTGCCGCCCGATGTCTGCGCCGACCAACCGGGCGCAAGCTTCTCGATCGGCCGGCCGGTGGTTCCCGGGAGCCCGCTGGGACGCCAGGTTTGCCCACCATCCTGGCTGATCAGCTGGCCCAACTGACCGACGTTGGCCTCCCACGTCTTCCCGCCATCGACGCTGACCTGCTTGCCGTCTTGACTCACTTTCGCAGTTCCGGAGGGTGGACCGCTCGCCGACACTACGAGCGAGTCACTCTGGTCGACATACAACACGGGCACGTTTCGGGTCGGCATCGACGGCGGCAGCTGCCATGCCTGCCAGGTCGCACCGGTGTCCTGGGTACGAGCCACCGCGTATTTGCCGTTGGCGGTTTTGATCAGCGCGTACGAACGTTTCCCGTCCACCGGCTGCGAATCCAGCAGCTGCGACTTCCCTGACAGTGACACTGGCGGGCCGTGCAACGGGCCAGTGATCGCTTTCGGCCCGGCCGGGGTGGCGGTCGGATGCGGCGCGATGACCTGGGTGGCTACCAACACGGCAACGCCGATGGCGGCAACCGAAGCCGTACCTATCGCGGCTTTGCGACCAAAACGCCGGCGATTGCCGCGCCGATGGATCTGGCTCAGATCCGGATCCACCAACAGTTCGTGAATGCGCTCGCGGGTCTGCGCATAATCCGTCGAGTCAATCATTATTCTTTCCCTACCTTCGAAAGGTCAGCTGCTCGGTCACCAAGAATCTCCGCCAATGCGGCCCGCCCACGGGCCAGCCGAGATTTGACAGTGCCAACCGACACCCGCATACATTCCGCGATTTCGGCCACCGGCAGATCAGCGATGTAATGCAGGGCGATGGTCTCGGCCTGATTCCGCGGCAGTTTGCCGATAGCCTCCATCACCACCACCCGGTCCGGGGATGTCTCGACCATCACCGGATGTGGATCCGCGGATTTGCGCAGCAGCAAGGCATACCGCTTGGCTCGTCGCCATTTGCTGACCGCTATGTTGCGGCCACCGCCCGCAACCATGCCTCCGGACTCGCCACCGCCAGCAACCGCTCACGATATGTGACGGCTGCCACAAAGGCGTCCGCCACGATGTCCTGGGCCTCGACGAAATCACCGGTCACCGCGTACATGCTGACTACCAGCCGCCGATAGGTGGCGCGAAAAATCTCGTCCAACTCGGCGTCCACCGACCGCCGGTCCTTCTTCACGCGCGCCTCCATCCACTGCCTCCGCCACCACCGTCACACAGATGTCGCACGCCGGCCCGGTGAGGTTCCCGGTGACGCCAGTACGCTCGAAGGATGACCGAAGGGGGCGGGCCGAAACGGCGCCATGCGCGCTGGCTGGACGCGGCCGGCATTGCCGATCCGCGACTGCGGGCATCGTACGAGCGGTGCCGGCGGCTGCACGCGGACTTCGGGCGTACGTACTATCTGGCGACTTTGCTGCTGCCGCCGGCCAAGCGGCCATACGTCCACAGTCTTTACGGTTTCGCCAGATATGCCGACGAAATTGTCGACAACGGTGACCCCGCGACAAGAGAAGACGAGCTCATTACCTGGAGTGAGCGGGTGCTCTCCGATCTCGACGCCGGCGACACCACCGACCCGATCTGCCAGGCGCTGCTGCATACCGTCCGGACCTGGGACATTCCGGTCGGGCACCTCAAGGCCTTCCTCGCGTCGATGCGAATGGACCTCACGGTCACCCAATACCCGACGTACGCGGACCTGCAGGCCTATATGTACGGCTCAGCCGCGGTGATCGGACTGCAGATGACCCCGATCCTGGAGCCGCTGACTGAGGAGGCCTATCCGCGTGCGCACGCGCTCGGTGAGGCTTTCCAGTTGACCAACTTTCTCCGCGATATCGCCGAAGACCTGGACCGCGGTCGGCTCTACTTGCCGCTGGAGGACCTGGAGAAGTGTGGTTTGTCGCGCTCGGACCTGGAAAAACGGGTGGTCACCGACCCGATCCGGGAGCTGCTGGCGAACGAGATTGCCCGCACCCGGGAAATCTACGCGTACGCGGCCGGTGGCGTGCCGATGCTGGCGCCCTCCAGCCGCGAGTGCATCGGCACCGCTTTGGTGCTCTACCGCGGAATTCTCGACGAAATCGAGAAGGCCGACTACCAGATCTTCGACCGCCGAGTCTCCGTCAGCCTGTCCCGCCGGCTGGCCACCGCCGCCGGTGCGTACGCCCGCTCACTCAGCGGCCGGTCTGGCCGTCGATGAGCTCACGGAGGAGGTCTGCGTGGCTTACGTCCGCCAGGTGACCAATGCGTCGAGCGCCTCGACCCGGGAGCCACGAACCAGCAGCGGATTGATTTCCAGTGACTCCAGCCGATCGCCGAGGCCGACCGCCAGTTGGCCCACCCGCGCAACGACATCCGCGACCACGTCCAGGTCGGCCGTCTCGCTGCCACGGGCGCCGCGGAGCAGGTCGATGCCGCGAAGTTCGGTCAGTGCCCGCAAAGCCTGCGCCTTGTCCACCGGCAGCAGCCGCAGCGCCGAGTCTCGCAGCACCTCAACCCAGATCCCGCCGAGCGCGACCGCCATGGTCAGGCCCCAGGACGGGTCGCGTACGACGCCCACGAGCAACTCCACCCCGCCACTGCGTTGCGGTTGGACGAGCACGCCGTCGGCTTTGGTTTTGTCCATCACGTCAACGAAAGCCGAGCGCACTTCGGCCTCGTTGGCCAACCCGAGCCGGACGCCACCAATGTCACTCTTGTGGCCGAGGCCGGCGGCAGCCGCTTTGAGCACCACTGGATAGCCGTACGCGTCGGCCGCCGCCGCCGCGGTGTCCACATCGGACGCGAAGGTGGACGGAACAACCGGAATGCCGTTCGCGGTCAACAAGGCGGCGGCTTCCCGCTCCGCCCACAGGCCGACCGTTTCCCCTTCGACCAGCGCTTCCGGGCCGGTCTCGGGCTCCGGCGAAACGTGCGATTCGGACCAGCGTACGGCCGCGCCGAGAGCTGTCAGGCCGTGCTCGATGCCGCCGGCGACATAGGGAAATCCACTGGCGGCGGCGATTTCGCGGCCGAATTCGGTGATATCGGTGAGCGCGTTGCTGACCACCACCACCGGCTTGCCGGCGGCTTGGATCCGTTTCGCGGTCTGCCCGAACGCCTCCACGAAAATCGACGGGTCCGGCGGCCGAACCCGTGGCAACTCGGTCAGCAACACGATGATGTCAATACCCGGGTCATCGGCGACGATTTCCATCGCGCGACCCAAAAGTGTCCGGTCGACGACGACGTAACCGGTCACGTCGAGCGGATTCGCGACCGTACCGAACTTCGGCATGATCTCGGTCAACCGGCGGACGGTTTCCGGTGCGTACGCAGGGATCTGGAGTCCTTCGTCGTCGGCCCGGTCGGCGATGATTTCCGAGCCGCCGCCAGACGGTGTGACCACGCCGAGCCGGCGGCCCGGCAATGAGCCAACACTCGCCAACAGCCCCGCGGTGATGATGAGGTCCTCCAGCGACCGCACCCGGACCACACCCAGTTGCCGGAAGGCCGCGCTGACCACGTCGTCGTCCCCGACCAGCGCACCGGTGTGTGCCCGCGCGGTCTGCGAAGCCAGCTGACTGGAGCCGATCTTCATTGCCACGATGGGCTTTCCGGCCGCCCAAGCCTTGCGGGCCACCGCCGCGAACTCAGCCGGATGGCGTACGGATTCCAGGAAAAGCGCGATCACCTTGGTCGCCGGGTCGTCGACCAAATAGTCGACGACATCGGTCACCGACACCATCGCCTCGTTGCCCATCGCGGTCAGCAGGCTGAGGCCAAGGTTCCTGGCTTGCGCAAAGGAAAGCACCGCGCTCGCGAGCGCGCCGCTCTGCAGCACCACGCCCACCGGACCACTCAACAGGGGCGCCGGGATCGGCAGCCCGTACGGCGTGATGCCGGCGGCCGCGTTGATGAAGCCATTGCCGTTCGGGCCGAGGATCGTCAGACCTTCTCGCTCCGCCAGCGCGGTCAGCGATTCCTGCAGCCTTTCACCTTCCGGCCCGGTCTCACCGAAACCAGCGGTGAGCACGACGTAATTCCTGATGCCCAGCCGGGCGCCCTCTTCCAGGATCGCGAGGACTGCCGCGGTCGGCACCATCACGTACGCGAGATCGACCGGCGCGCCAATCGCCGACAGGCTGGCAAAAGCCGGCACGCCGTGGACGATTTCCGAACGTGGGTTGACAAGATAGACCGGCCCACCGAAGGAGTGTTCGATGAGGTTGTTGTACGTGTTCAGCGACCACCCCGATTTGTCGGTGGCGCCGACCAGCGCGATGGACCGGGGATTAAAGAGCGGACCGACCGCGCTCATGCCACCGGCGCAAAACAGGGAAGCTCGGGTGAGTCGGCGTCGAGCCGGGTGATTTCCAGCTGGACCCGATCTCCAATAGAGACTGTTCCACCGACAATGCGGGTGAGCATTCTGGCCCCCTCATCCAAATCCACCAATGCCACCGTGAACGGCGCCTGCGCGGCGAACTCTCCGAAACCGCGATGCGCCACCGTGTACGAGTAAACCGTGCCGAGGCCTTTCGCGACAGTCCATACAAGGCGGTCGCTGTGGCAGTGCGTACAAAGGGCACGCGGGTAGAAGACCGCCTGATCGCAGGCTTCGCAGCGCTGGATGCGCAGCTCGCCGGCCGCGATGCCGTCCCAGAACTCCTTGCTTTCGGCGTCTACGGTGATCTCCATCGGCTCAGCCCCTTCCCAGCACGACGGTCGAAGTGGACGACAGCACCCCGCCGGTGCCATGGACCAGCGCGAGCTCGGCGTCCTTTACCTGACGTTCGCCGGTGAAGTCGCCGCGCAGCTGCCGGGTGGCCTCGATCAGCAGGAAAATCCCGTACATGCCCGGATGCGTGTACGACAACCCGCCGCCGTTGGTGTTCATCGGGAATTCGCCACCAGGCCGCGTTCGGACCGCGCGAGCGAAATCGCCGGCCTCCCCCGGTTTACAGAATCCCAACGATTCCAACGTCAAAAGCACCGTGATGGTAAAGGAATCGTAGATCTCCACCACGTCGAAGTCGGCGTGCGTGACGCCAGCCATCCGCAGCGCCGCCGGCCCGGATTTCGCCGCACCCGTCACGGTCAGGTCGGGCATTTGCGCGATGCCCTGGTGCGTCGTGGTTTCGCCGTGTCCAAGCACCACCACCGGCCGGGTGGCAACATCTGGCCAGCGGTCCTGCGCGGCCACCACCACAGCGCCACCTCCGTCGGTGACCAGGCAGCAGTCGAGCTTGTGCAACGGCTCGCAAATCAAGTCCGACGCGAGCACGTCTTCGACGGTGATCGGATCGCGGTAGTACGCCTTGGGGTTGAGACCGGCCCAGGCGCGGGCACTGACCGCCACCTCGGCGAGTTGCTCGCTGGTCACGCCGTACTCGTACATATAGCGGTTCGCCGCCAGCGCGTACGCACCAACGGGTGTGGGCAGCCCAAAAGGCCGCTCGTACTGCTCCAGGAGCGAGGCCGCGCGCGGCAGGTTGCGGGAGCGGTCCGTCCTTTGGGTGCTGCCGTACGTGATCAGGGCGACGTCGATCAGGCCAGCCTCGATCGCCGCGGTCGCATGTCCGAGGTGGGCTTCGAAAGACGAGCCACCAATGTTCGTACCGTCCAGATATTTCGGCTGCAGGCCGAGATATTCGGCCAGCGCCAGTGGCGGGGACCAGGATCCCGCGCCGGCCACGAAAAGGCCTTCCACGTCACCGAACCCGAGGCCGGCCTCCGCGAGCGCGGCGGCGCTCGCCTGAGCCTGCTGGGAAAACACCGTCAAGTGCGGTGTTTTTCCCAGCTCCGACTCGGCGACCCCGACAATGCCGGCCCGCCGCCGGCTCATTCCCCGATCCCGCCCAGCTGCGCGTGGCCCTTGATGAGGTTGCGGGCGATTGTCCGGCGCTGGATCTCGTCGGTGCCCTCGAAAATCCGGAGCAACCGAAGTTCGCGATACCAACGCTCGATCGGCAACTCCTTGGTGTAGCCCATGCCGCCGTGGATCTGCAGCACCCGGTCCACCACCTGGTTGGCCATTAGGCCACCCTGCAGCTTGGAAATGGAGGACGCCTGCCGAGAATCCAGGCCGGCCTGCACCCGCCAGGCCGCGTAGAGAGTGAGCCATTTCGCCGACTCGATCTCCACCGCCGAGTCCGCGATCTGCCACTGGATCGCCTGGTAATCGGCGATGAAGTTGCCCATCGACTTGCGGATTTTGGCGTAGTCGATGGCCATTTGCAGCATCCGCTCGGCGGATCCGATGGCCCGCGCCGGAATCATGTAGCGACCCTGGCCGATCCATTTCATCGCCAGTTCGAAACCGCGGCCGACCTCGCCGAGAATGTTCTCCTCCGGCACCCGTACGTCTTCGAAGACCAGCGCGGCCGGACCCCACTCGCCCATCGTCGGAATCGGTTCGGATTTCCAGCCCATGTCCCGGTCGACCAGGAAACACGTCACTCCGCCGGCCGCCCCCAACTCCGGGTTGTTGACCGCGAAAACCATCGTGAAATCGGCCTCGTTGCCGTTGGTGATGAAGGTCTTCTCGCCGTTGATGATCCAGTCGCTGCCGTCTTTGACCGCACGCGTACGAATCGCGCGGGCATCCGAACCGGCGCCGGGCTCGGTGATCGCGAAACACGACCGCCGTTCGCCCTCGATGGTCGGGATCAGATAACGCTGTTTCTGCTCTTCGGTGCCGGCATAGAGAATGTTGTCCGCATAGCCGCCAAAACCGAACGGCACGAACGTCCGGCCGGTCTCCATCGCGATGATCACCGACATCACCGGACCGAGGTCCATGCCGCCGTACGCCTCGGGCGTGTTGACGCCCCAGAAACCGGACTTGCGAGCCTTGAGCTGCAACTCCCGGACCGCCCCCGGCTCCAGGCCGGGGCGGCCGGCGCGCTCGTTGCGCAGCACCTCCGGCTCCAGCGGCATGACCTCCTTCGTGATGAAGGAGCGGACCGTGTCGCGGATCTGACGCTCGGTGTCGCTGAGGGAGAAGTCGACCATCGCCGGATGTCCTCTCTTGCGGGCACGTACCCGATTTCTAGAACGGCCCTCTAGTAATGAAGTCGAGCGTGCCCCCCGTGCGATAAGCTGTCAAGTCCGCTCGTACGCCCCGGCGGGGTGGGAACTGTCACCAGGCCGGGGCGAGACAGATCCTAGAATGACGCTCTAGAATAAGCCGATGGTGCGCAAGCCGACCGGGAAGCCCGGCTCGAACGCCTGGCAGTGGAGCCGGACCGCGGAAACCCGCCGTGGCCTGCTGGAGGCTGCTCGGGCGGTCTTCGTCGAGCGCGGTTTCGCCGAGGCCAGCGTGGCCGACGTGGTGGAGCGGGCGAGTTCCAGCGTCGGCAGCCTCTATCACCATTTCGGCGGCAAGACCGAGCTTTTCCTGGCGCTGTGGGAAGATCACCACGCGACGCAGGAACAGAAGGCCATCACCGCGGTCGCGAAAGCGCGTACGGACGGCGAGGAGGACCCGCTCGTCCTGTTCATCGCCGGCGCGCGGGCCTTCCTGGAGGGCGCGTGGCAGCATCGCGACCTCGCCCGCCTTTTCATGGACGGCGACGGCCCGCCCGGCTTCGCGCTGATCCGGCGAGCCAGCAACCGGGAGTGGATTCGACAGAACGCGGTGTTGTTGGAAGCCGGCACCGACCCGGTCGAGCGGATGACTGTCTCCATCCTGACCAGCATCATCGGCGAGGCCAGCCGAGAGGTCGCGACCTGCGCGAGCAAGCGCGAGGCGAACCGTATTACCGAGGCGACCGTACGGCTGATCCGCCGACTGGATCCGTTGCGGGACACCGATGGCTGACCGCGCCCGCGGGTGAACTAATAGGTCTTGTAGTAAATGAGCTCTCCGGACTCACCAGCGGCCGCGCCTTCGCCGGGTAGGAAGAGGGTGACCACCACCGCTCGCTGACCGTTGGGCGCTTTCAGCGCGGTGAGAGTCGGGTTGGCGAACGCCGTACTGCCGCCGTCGGTGTGGATGGACGTACGGTCGGCGTTGCCGGTTTGGTAGTCGTAGAGGAAAGTCCGCCAGGACCCGAAGTCCCCCTTGGTGTATTGACCTTCAATGAGCCCGAAACTGTAGCCGCCAAAGGGGGCCTGGTCTCGGTCGCCAATGTTTCCGCCCACTCCCCAGTAAAGCAGTGCGTTGTCAAAATTTGGTTGGGCAGCGGTGTTCCAGGAACTGAAGTTGGTCAGCTTGCCGCGCTGCTGGCGGTCGCGATCGCAGTTCCACCAGTAGTGCCCGCCGATGTCGATCGTGGAGTGGTCGATGTCCGGGGAGAGCGTGATCGAGTAGATGTTCGGGGTTCCCTCCGCGCAGGACGACAACCGCCGGGGCGCATCGTACGAGCGGGAGACCTTGCCGGCGAACAGGTCGGCTTTGTTGGCGAAGTACCGAAAAGCCAGATGGTTGTTGCCACCACCGGGGTTTTCCTGTTCCCAGGCCATCACGAAACCGCCGTTGGATGCCTGCGCGATGGTCGGCTGCGAGGCCGGGCCGGTGTTGCTGCCAGCCAACTCTCGCACCCAGTGCCAGGTGAGCAGGTCGGTCGAGGTGGCCAGATTCACCCGGAAGTGGTTGTCGCCGCTATAAAGGAAATGCGACACGGCAAGGTAGGCGCCGGTGTTGTCCTGAATAATCTTTACCGTGTCCATCGTGTGGCCGGCGTCGTCGTGGACGGCGTAGCGGCGGCCGGTCGCCTGGGTGACGTTTTCGACGATCCCCCGCAGCTGGGCCCTGGTCGGATCGGACGGCGCGCCAGCCGCTTGGGCCGGCAGCGGCGACATGATCAGTAAAGCGACGAACGCGGCGGCAAGTTTCGCGAACATAAGATCCTCCTCCGGGACGCCAGGGACCGTATCACCCGATTTCGGTTTCGGTAAGAGGCCAGAATCGGCATTTGTACGTCCGTTGTATGTGCCTTGGGCATGCTGTACGAAGGTCTGCCCCCGACTCGGAGGTATCGCGATGCGCCGTCGAAACCTGCTCGCGGCCGCCCTTGCTGGCGCCGCCAGCTCAGCACTGATCCCGGCGGCGGCCCATGCGGACTACACGACCGTCGTCGATCCGGCCACCACGTGGGGCACCTGGGAGGGCTGGGGCACTTCGCTGTGCTGGTGGGGCAAGGCGTACGGGAACCGCGACGACGTGGCGGACATCGCGTTCACCCGCAATACCGTCCCGTACAACGGCTTGCAGCTGCCAGGGCTCGGCTTGAATATCGTCCGCTACAACGCCGGCGGCGGGACGACAAAACCCATCAACGGCGACAGCATGGTCGTGTCGCCGAACATCCAGCCCAGCCGGCAAATGGACGGCTACTGGCTGGACTGGTTCAGCTCGGATCCGAGTTCGGCGAGCTGGGACTGGTACGCCGACTCAGCTCAGCGCAACCTGATGTGGAAGGCCCGCGATCGCGGCGCGAACATTTTCGAACTCTTCTCCAACTCGCCGATGTGGTGGATGTGCACCAACCACAATCCGTCCGGAAACGCCGACGGAACCAAGGACAACCTGCAGTCCTGGAATTACCAGCAACACGCGGTGTATTTGGCCACGATCGCGAAATACACCCATGACCACTGGGGCTTGAACTTCCATTCGGTTGACGCCTTCAACGAGCCGTCGTCGGCCTGGTGGACCGCTGCCGGCACCCAGGAAGGGTGCCATTTCGATGTTTCCACTCAGAAAGCCGTCATCAACTACCTACGCTCCGAGCTGAACGCTCGCGGCCTCGGGGACGTGCTGGTGGCCGCCTCCGACGAAACCAGCTACGACCTCGCCCGCAGCACCTGGGCGGGCCTGGACGCCACCACCAAATCCCAGGTCAGCAAGGTCAACGTGCACGGCTATCAGTACGGCGGCGGCCGTCGCGACCTGCTTTACAACGCCGTACACGCGGACGGCAAGGTCCTGTGGAACTCCGAATATGGTGAGGGTGACGCCAGCGGCCTTTCGTTGACGAGCAACCTCAACCTCGATTTCCGCTGGCTGCACCCCACCGCCTGGGTTTACTGGCAGGCTTTCGACGGTGGCGGTTGGGGACTCATCCAGGCCGACGAGGGCGCCGGCACCACTGGCGCGGTCAACCCGAAATACTATGTGCTCGCCCAGTTCTGCCGGCATATCCGGCCCGGCATGCGGATCATCGACGGCGGCGAAGCGAACACGGTCGCCGCGTACGACTCGACCGCCCACCGGCTGGTGATCGTCACGACAAACTACGGCACCGCCCAGTGGATCAACTACGACCTGTCCAAGTTCGGCTCCGTGCAAGGAGACAACGGCGCCGTCCGCCGGTGGGCCACCGACACCAGCGGGACCGGTGACAAATACACCTTCCATGCCGACACGAACCTGAGCGGCAAACGCTTTTGGTCGGACTTCTCCGCCAACACCGTGCAGACGTTCGAAATCGACAACGTCACCCTTTAAGGACCCGGGCCCGGCCGTTGTCAATAACGATGGTGCCGTCGTCTTTGCTCGTACGAAAAAGGGCGCTGTCGCCGTCCTGCCAGATCGAGACTGTCAGGGACTCGCCGGGAAAGACCGGTTTGGTGAACCGAGCCGACATGCCGCCAAAACGTGCCGCATCCGAGCCACAGAGCGCGTGCAGCAGGGCGCGGCCGGTGATGCCGTACGTGCAGAGGCCGTGCAGGATCGGCCGGTCAAACCGTGCCCTGGCCGCGAAAGTCGGGTCGGAGTGCAGCGGGTTGCGATCGCCGGACAGCCGGTAGATCAGCGCCTGCTCCGGCCGGGTGGCGTAGGTGATCTCGTGGTCCGGGCCGCGATCGGGCAGCGCCCAGTCGTCTTTCGGCCCGCGGTCGCCACCAAAACCACCTTCGCCGCGAATGAACACGGACGTACGCGTGGTGATCACCGGTTCGCCGCTGGCCGGATCGACCGCTTTCGCTTCGCTGACCACCAGACCAGCCGAGCCTTTGTCGTACATGCCGGTGATTTTCGACGTCGTACGCACCGTCCCGGCCGCCGGCAGCGGGCGGTGCAGATCAAAAGCCTGCTCGGCGTGCACCAGCATCGCCGGGTCGAAGTCCCCGATCCGGCCGCTGCCAGCCGACTGCGCGAGCAGCACCGCATACGTCGGGAAGACAGCCTGCTCGACGCCGGCCGAGTTTTCGGTGGTGAAAGCCAACTCCTGGGCGGGGTCCGCCAGGCCGGCGCCGATCCCCAGCGCGTAGAGAAGCGAGTCCTTCGAGGTCCAGGACCGCTCGACCGGCTCGGACTCGACACCAACTATGTCCAGATTGAGCGCCACGATCAGACCTCTTCCCCGGGAATGAGCCCGTTCTGCATCGCGTTGGGCTGGGCTTTGGCCACCAGGTCGGGAATAATCGCGCCAAGCTCGTCCGGCTCCCAGCGAGCCCCCTTGTCCACCGGTGGCCCGGCATGCCAGCCTTCGGCAACGCTGATCATGCCGGCTCTCACATTGAAGACCCGTCCAGTGATCCCCCGGGCCTGCGCGCTGGCCAGCCACACCACCAAAGGGGCGACATTGTCAGGGTCGGTCGGATCGAACTCGCCAGCGGCCGGCTGCGGTTTGTTCCAGCGCACCAGATTCTCGGTCATGCGGGTCAGTGCGGCCGGCGCGATGGCGTTCACCGTCACGCCATAACGCTCCAGCTCACGTGCCGCGATCACCGTCAGCGAGGCGATCCCGGCCTTCGCGGCGCCGTAGTTTCCCTGTCCTGGATTGCCATAAATGCCGGACGAGGAGGTGGTGTTAATGACGCTGGCCTCGACCGCGTCGCCGGCTTTCGAGCGTTCGCGCCAATAAGCGGCGGCGTGCCGGAGCGGGGCAAACGTGCCGCGCAAGTGTACGCGGATCACTGAATCCCATTCGTCGATGCTCATGTTGAAAAGCATCCGGTCCCGCAGGATGCCGGCGTTGTTCACCAACACATGCAGGTCACCGAAATGATCGATGGCGGCCTGGACCAGCCGCCCAGCGCCGTCGAAGTCCGCCACGTCCTCACCATTGGCGATCGCCTCGCCGCCGGCCGCCCGGATCTGCTCGACCACCGCACCGGCCGGCCCGTCCGCAGAGCCGCTGCCATCCACCTGGGCGCCGAGGTCATTCACCACCACTTTGGCGCCGTGCCGGGCGAACTCCAACGCGTGCCCGCGGCCAATGCCGCGGCCCGCTCCGGTGATGACAACGACCCGGTCCTCGACCAGCCCGCTCACCGGCCGCTCCCGGCCGCATCAGCGGGCACCCTGCCGATCGCGGCCACCGACTCCACAAAGAAGTAAATGCTGCGGAAGAACCGCACGACATCGCCTTTTTCCAGGAGCAGCCGCCTATACATCACGATGCGGCCGGTGTCCTCGCCGGCGAGCAGAGCCTGCCACACGTCCAGGCCGCCGGCCAGCACATACGTGGCGTCCGGCGCGGTCGAGGAGATCTCGGCGGACTTACACACCCCTGCGTCCCACTGCAGCAACAAATACGCCGGTTTGCCGTCCAGGTCTCGTACGCCCAAAGCCCACGAGTCCGAGCATTTCCCTCGCGCTTCGTCTATCCAGTCCCAATATGTCTCGAGCTTGCTGGCCCGCAGCTGCGCGCTCGGGCCGCGGTCCACCGCCTGCCGGACCTGTTCGGCCCATTCCGGGCTGAAAATCCGCACCGCCATGGTCAGCCTCCCGCCAGTTCCGGCTCGATCTTCTCCACCATCTCCTCCAGATCGGGCGAGAGTTTGATGCCCACGTCGGAAAGCTTCATCTTCAGCTGACGGATCATCAACCGGCGTACCTCATCCGGGGTCCAGCCCAGCGCCTCCAGGCCGAGGGCGCGGCTGGCGGCGCCGTTCATCGCGAGGATGGTCCGCAGGGTTTCGTGGATCTCCAACAACATCTTCGGGTCCTGCGCGACCGCGTCACGCAGGAACCGCATGCCACCCTGGACATGCCGCGCCTCGTCCCGGCAGGTCGCGGTGAATCCTGTGTAGTACGCGGGAAGAAACCCGCGATTGCGGCAGTAGCTGAGGGTCACCTTCATGACCGTCAGCGCCAACACGCCTTCGATCCAGAGAAAGTAGTTCGTCCCGTACCGTACCCGCGCCGCCTGGTCATCAGGGTTGCGGCGCAGTTCGTCGGCCTGGTACGCGAGCAATCCGAACGGACCGACGAAAGTTTCGGCCACATGCTCGAACGAGTTGTCCAGCACCTCCTGGACCGAGTCGCCGGGCAGCCCGACCACCTCGCGATAGAACCGGTCGAAGAAGATCGTGTGCCGGGCCTCGTCCTCGATCTGGCTGGACATGAAGATCTTGGACTCTTCACTGCCGGACAACATGAAAACCGGCAGCTCGACCTCCACCTGGCGCTCGCCGTGGTGGAAGCCGGACGAGATCGCGACGAAGGACTCGCGCTCCGCCTCAGTCATGTTGTCGGTCCAGTCTTTCTTGTCCTGACTGAAGTCCAGCTCGTACACGTCCCAGCGCTGGCGCAGGTAGCGCTTGTAAAGGTCCAGATAGTCGGGCAGTTTTTTCAGGTCGCGGTGCACGTAGTCGATCACGTCGTCGATGTCGACGTGGCGCATCTGGGCGAGGTCGCCGTCCTCCACACCTGCGGCCCCCTCGGAAACCTCGGTCATACCGGCCCCTCCTCACCCCTTGCCGGGGCGCGGTCGAAATTAGAATCTCGCTCTAATACTGATCGCAGCATCCACCGGCAGGCAAGGGCGTGTCAACGCCCTCAGCGACTCGGGCTCGCCGACGGCGTGGGTCCGGCGGCGGTCAGCTGCAGGCCCGCCCCACTGAGGTTGGTGAGGGTCAGCCGGCCGGCCTCGATCTTGTACGTGACATCGCCGCGCAGCACCGCGAGAACATTCCGCTCCAGCGACATAAGGTCATCGGCGCAGGCCATCTTCGTGGTGATCGGCCCGGCGCCGAAGTGAATGGCCGGACCGGACACGGTGGCCGTGCCGCCGAGGCTGTTGCAACCGGTCGTACCGGTGACCCGGCCGTTCGCGAAGGTCAACTGCGCGCGCTTCGCACCTATCGCGCTGGACGCGGTGGTCCCGGAGATCACCGTGTCGACGGTCCACTGGGTGCCCGTCAGCTCGCGATCCGGGTCCACCTGGCGCCGGTCGGTCAGGTCGATCCGAGTGGTCGCGGTGGTGATCACCAGCGCGCTATCAGTCAGCTGCCACGTCGGGCGCTGGCCGAGCAGCTTGCTCAACCAGGCATCCTGCTCGTACGCGCCGGCCTGCTGGCAGCCCATCTCGGTGATGCCGCTGGTGGCCAGGTCAAGGTGTCCGTCGGTCAGGGTGACTGGGCCGCTGATGGTGTTGCAGCCGGCGTTGGCCAGCAGCCGGCCGTCGGGGGTGAACGTCAAGGTGATCTTGGTGCCGGCCACCAGCGTCCGCGCCTTGCCGTTCTCGGTGACGCCGGTGGACAGGAACGTACGACCGACCACGCTCTGCCCAGTGCCCACCGTCTTGCCTCCGCATCCGGCCAGCAGCGTGACCGCGACAACCCCGATGAGCAGCTTCGCACCCTTCATACCGATGAGACGCGGCACGGCGGCGCTCGGTTCCGCCCTTCCACGGCTGGCATCAGGAGCGTCGTACCGGCCACTTACCCTGGAGGGATGACGATGGTCGAGAACGAAGCCGGCATCAAGGGCGGCATCGAGCCGGCGCGGCTGGACGCGTGCCTCGCGGTGCTGGCCGAGGTGGGCGCCCTGCCCGTGGACCATCCGGACGCCGTCGCCGTGCGACTGGCCACCGCGAAGCTCTTCAAGACGGTGAAGGAACGCCGGCGGGCCGACAAACGGGCTGCGGTGGCATCCAACGACAAGGCCGTCATCGCGGCCACCGCGACCGGCGCGCCCGGTCGCATCGACGACGAGACACGCGGCATCCCGCTGGCCACCAGCACGGTTGGTGCGACCGCCGGCACGCTGCTGCGGGCCCGCCCCTGCTATGTCTGCAAAGCGAAATACCAGCAGGTCGACGCGTTCTACCACCAGCTCTGCCCGGCCTGCGCGGCGCTCAACCGAGAGCGGCGCGACGCTCGTACGGACCTGACCGGTCGCCGCGCGCTACTGACCGGCGGGCGCGCGAAAATCGGGATGTATATCGCGTTGCGGCTGCTCCGGGACGGCGCCCACACGACGATCACGACTCGTTTCCCGACCGACGCGGTCCGCCGCTTCACCGCCATGGCGGACAGCGCGCACTGGCTGCATCGGCTCAGGGTGGTGGGCATTGACCTGCGTAATCCCGCCGAAGTAGTGACGCTGGCCGACTCGGTGGCCGAGCAGGGGCCGCTGGACATCCTGATCAACAACGCCGCCCAGACGGTCCGCCGCAGCCCCGGGTCGTATGCGGCACTGTCCGCCGCCGAGAGCGCGCCGCTGCCGGCCGGCCCGTTGCCTGAAGTCTTCACGATCAACCCCGGCGGTCAGCAGGCGATCACCGGCGCGGTGCCGCTGCACCCGGCGGCCGCCGCGCAGGCCTTCACCAGCCTCGCGCTGACCGCGCGGTCCGCGTCGCCGGACCGGATCGCGACCGGCACGGCCGTGGACGCCGGCGGGCTGGTGCCGGACACCGACGCGGTCAACAGCTGGACCCAGGCCGTCCACGAGGTCGACCCGATCGAGTTGCTGGAAGTCCAGCTGTGCAACCAGACCGCGCCGTTTATCCTGGTCAGCCGGTTGCGGCCGGCCATGGAAGCGTCCTTGTCGCGACGCAGATATGTCGTCAACGTGTCGGCGATGGAGGGCCAGTTCGGCCGCGGCTACAAAGGCCCTGGACACCCGCACACCAACATGGCCAAGGCCGCGCTGAACATGTTGACCCGGACGAGCGCGACCGAGATGTTCGCCTCGGGGATCCTGATGACCAGCGTCGACACCGGCTGGATCACCGACGAGCGGCCGCATCCGACCAAGATGCGGCTGGCCGACGAGGGTTTCCACGCACCGTTGGATCTGGTGGACGGCGCGGCGCGGGTGTACGACCCGATCGTGCGCGGCGAGGCCGGCGAGGACGTTTACGGCTGCTTCCTCAAGGACTACAAGCCAGCGGCTTGGTAGCTCTTGGGAGTGGTGCGCGGACGATGATCAAAGTAGCTCGTCCGCGCGGGTGCCGAATCCGTAGGTTCCTTTATCGCCGGGTGGTTCTGCCGACACCGAACCCGGAGGGGACCACTTTCATGTCCGTACGTCTGCTCGCGGCCGCCGCCCCCTCGGCT
The DNA here is from genome assembly GCF_039530045.1 of Fodinicola feengrottensis. Taxonomy (NCBI): domain Bacteria; kingdom Bacillati; phylum Actinomycetota; class Actinomycetes; order Mycobacteriales; genus Fodinicola; species Fodinicola feengrottensis. The sequence goes on from NZ_BAAANY010000058.1 coordinate 21,935, forward strand.
ACTGACCGACTTTACGGCGGCTGAGCACTGCTCAGTCGCCGTAAAGCTAGCCAATGACCTTGTTGCCGTACGCGCGCATGGTTTCGGCGGGTTGGTCGTGCATGAGGTAGATGGCGAAGTTGTCGACACCGATCTCGGTCAGCTCAGCGAGCCGGTCGGCATGCGCGGAAACTGGGCCAAGCAAACAGAAACGGTCCACGATGCTGTCCGGGACGAAGTCGGTGGACGGATTGCCGGCGCGGCCGTGATGGGCGTAGTCGTAGCCTTCGCGATCGCGGATGTAGTCGGTGAGAGCGTGCGGCACCGGCCCCGACTCGCCATAGCGGGCGACCAGGTCGGCGACGTGGTTTCCCACCATGCCACCAAACCACCGCAGTTGGTCCCGCTGGTGCGCCAGGTCGTCCCCGACGTACGCCGGTGCGGCAACACAAAAAGTGATGTCCGACGGGTCCCGGCCGGCAGCGGTGGCCGCTTCCCGTACGGCGCCGATGGTCCAGCGGGCGATGTCCGGATCGGCGGTCTGCAGGATGAAACCGTCGGCCTGCTCGCCGACCAACTTGAGCGCCTTCGGGCCATAGCCGGCCATCCAGATCTCCAGTTTTCCGTCCCGCACCCACGGAATCCGGACCGGCACGCCATGGTGGTCGGTTTCTCGGCCCTCGGCCAAATCCTTGATGACCCGCATCGCGTCGGAAAGCGTCGCGAGATTTGCCGGCGGTTGACCGATAACCCGGCGAGCGGAGTCGCCGCGGCCGATGCCGCACACCGTACGGTTGCCATACATGTCGTTCAGGGTCGCGAAAAGGGACGCGATGACCGACCAGTCGCGAGTCGCCGGGTTGGTGACCATCGGCCCGACGATCAGGTGTGACGTGGACGCCAGGATCTGCGAGTAAATGACGAACGGTTCCTGCCAGAGCACGTGCGAGTCGAAAGTCCAGCCGTAGCCGAAGCCCAACGACTCGGCCTCGACCAGCCGGTCGATCACGGCCCGAGCCGGCGGGTCCGTCTGCAACACAATTCCGAAATCCACGCTGACGTCCTAGATGAGATATTGGGAGCGGTCCCGGCTGAGGAACTTTCCGTGACCCGCCTTGCCGTGGAATTCTCCGCCGTCGATCACGATCTCGCCACGGGAGAGCACCGTGCTGACCTGACCGGTGATCTCCATGCCCTCGTACGCGGAGTAGTCCACATTCATGTGATGCGTCGCCGCCGAGATCCGCTGCTTGGCGGTCGGGTCGTAAACGACGATGTCGGCGTCCGAGCCGGCCGCGATCACGCCTTTACGGGGGTAGAGCCCGAACATCCGGGCCGGCGTCGCAGAAGCCACCTCGACCCACCGGGACAGCGAAAGCTCGCCGCCGACCACACCCTGGTGCAGCAGGTCCATTCGGTGTTCGACGCCGGGTATGCCGTTCGGGATCTTGGAGAAATCGCCGCGGCCAAGCTCTTTCTGATCCTTGAAACAGAACGGGCAGTGGTCGGTTGAGACGACCGAGAGGTCGTTCGTCCGCAGGCCGCGCCACAGATCGCCCTGGTGGCTCTTCTCCCGCAACGGCGGCGAGGCCACATATTTCGCGCCCTCGAAGTCGGGCTTGGCCATGTCCTCAATGGACAGATACAAATACTGCGGGCACGTTTCGGCGTAGACGTTCTGGCCGGTGTCCCGCGCCGCGGCCACCGCGGCCAGCGCCTGCGATGCGGACAGATGCACGATGTAGAGCGGGGCGCCGGTGACCTTGGCGAGCTGAATCGCCCTCGAGGTCGCCTCGCCTTCCAACTCCGGCGGCCGGGTCAGCGAATGGTGGACGGGATCCGTACGCCCAGAAGCCAGCGCCTGAGCGACCAACTGGTCGATCGCGATGCCGTTTTCGGCGTGCATCATGACCATCGAGCCGGTCTCCCGGGCCCTTTGCATCGCCCGCAGGATCTCGCCGTCAGTGGAGTAGAAAACGCCTGGATACGCCATGAACATCTTGAACGTGTTCACACCGGCGCCGATGCAGGCCTCCATCTCCTTCAGACTCTCGTCGTTGACGTCCGAGACAATCATGTGGAAGCCGTAGTCGATCGCGCAGTTGCCGTCCGCCTTCGCATGCCACTTGTCCAATGTGGACAGCAGCGAGGTGCCCTTCACCTGGACCGCGAAGTCGATGATCGTGGTCGTGCCACCCCAGGCCGCCGCGGCCGTACCGGTGGCGAAGGTGTCCACCGAATGGGTGCCGCCGAAAGGCATTTCCATGTGGGTGTGCGCGTCGATGCCACCGGGCAACACGTATTTGCCGGTGGCGTCGATCGTCCGGTCAGCGGCGGTCGCCCAGGCCTGCGCGAGGGCGGAGCCTGGATCAGCCACCGCGGCGATCCGTTCCCCTTCGACCAGGACGTCCGCGGCCGCCGCGCCGGCCGGGCTGACCACCAGGCCGCCTCGAATGACGGTGCTCATGTTTGTCTTCCCTCGCCTTACGGTTGGACCAGGCTCTCGTACGAGTCGGGGCGGCGATCCCGGTAGAACGCCCACTGGTCGCGCACCTGCGCGAGCGTGGCCATGTCCAGATCGCGTACGACGACCTCGTCCTGCGTGTCGGAAGCGGCGTCGCCGACCAACTGCCCACGCGGGTCGACGAAATAGGACTGACCGTAGAAGTCGTTGTCCCCCAACGGTTCCACGCCGACCCGGTTGATCGCGCCGACGAAGTACTCGTTCGCCACGGCGGCCGCCGGCTGCTCCAGTTTCCACAGATACTGGGAAAGACCGCGACTGGTCGCGGACGGGTTGAACACGATCCGGGCGCCGGCCAGGCCCAGCGCGCGCCAGCCCTCCGGGAAATGCCGCTCGTAGCAGATGTAGACACCGATCCGGCCGACCGCGGTGTCGAAAATCGGATAACCGAGGTTGCCGGGCCGGAAGTAGAACTTCTCCCAGAATCCGTTCACCTGCGGAATGTGGTTCTTCCGGTGCATACCCAAATATTTGCCGTCGGCGTCGATCACCGCGGCGGTGTTGTAATACACACCCGGCTGCTCTTCTTCATACATCGGTACGACCAGGACGACGCCGTGCTGTTTGGCGACCTCCTGCATGAGCTTGGTGGTCGGACCGTCCGGGATGCGCTCGGTGTACGAGTAGTAGTCGGTGTCCTGCACCTGGCAGAAATACGGCCCGTAGAAAAGCTCCTGCAGGCACACCACCTGAGCGCCCTGCGAGGCGGCCGAGCCGATGGCGTCGACGGCCGTCTGGATCATCGACTCCTTGTCACCGGTCCACCGTGCCTGGACCAGCCCGGCTCGAATGATCTCCGACATCGATTCACTCCTCCTGCTCAGCTGGAAAGTCCGGTCTATATCTGCGGACCGTACCCGCCGAACAGCCGTCGTGGGTAGTGTTTCGACCCGCTGGCCGACGATCAGTCGTCGGCCGCCGCGGCGACCGGAAGTGGCCGCCGCTGGCCTTGTCGCGGCAGGGTGAGCAGCAGGTAGACCAGGAATGCGGCCACCAGCCCGACGGCCCAACTGTAGTCGTAGAGCGGCTTCAGGAACGGGATCAACCCGCCGGCCGGAAACGGTCCCTGGCCGGGCGCGGAATAGACCCCGCCCACCGCGAGGACGGCACCGATCACGGTGGCGATGATCGCGTTCAGGTTCCAGCCATGGAAAAACCAGTAACGACTGTCCCGGCGATAGAGCTCCGGCAGCGACAACACCGTCTTGTCGCGAAGCCAGTAGCCAGCGACTAGCACACCGGCCACGGCCGCCAGCACACCGCCGTAAAGGCCCAGCCAACCGAAAATGTAGATATGTGGGTCGGCCAGCAGCTGCCACGGCTGGATCAGAATGCCAATGACTCCGGTGAGCAGACCGCCGGTCCGGAAATTGACCCATCTGGGCAGCGCGTTGGAGAAGTCGTACGACGGGCTCACCACGTTGGCGGCCACGTTCGCCGAAACGGTCGCAAGAACGGCGACCAGCAGACCCAGAATCACCAGCACCGGATTGCTGAAGTTGCTGGCCAGCTCCACCGGATCCCACAGCGCCTTGCCATAGATCACAACGCTGCCAGAGGTGACGATGATCGAGACGATCGAGATGAACGACATCGTGGTCGGCAGCCCGAGAAGCTGGCCGATCAGCTGCTTGCGTTGGCTGGCGCCGAAACGGGTGAAGTCCGGCATGTTCAGGGAAAGTGTCGCCCAGAAGGCGATCATGCCCATCAGCGCCGGTGGGAAAATCGTCCAGAATCCCAGGCCCCAGCCCAGTTTGGACGGTTGCGACAGGATCGGGCCGAATCCGCCGGCCCGAATCAACACCCACACCAGCAGCGCGGCGAAAGCGATCGTCACCAGCGGCGCGGCCCAGTTCTCAAACCGTCGAATCGCGTCGATACCCCGCCAGATGATAGCCATCTGGAACAACCAGAAAATCCCGAAGCTCAGCCAGACCGTCCAGGGTTTGCCACCCAGCGGAGCCGCGTTCACCCAGCCGCCACCGACGAGTTTACCGACGATGACGTAAACCGCCTCGCCACCGACCCACGTCTGGATGCCGAACCAGCCGCAGGCGATGAAGGCCCGCAACAGGGCAGCCAGGTTTGCCCCGCGTACGCCATAAAAGGCCCGCGCGAAGACCGGGAACGGAATGCCGTATTTGGTGCCGGCGTGACTGTTCAACAGCATCGGGACCAGCACGATCAGGTTTCCCAGCGTGATGGTCAGGAATGCCTGCACCCAGTCCATCCCGAGCGCGATCAGCCCGGACGCCAGCAGATAGCTGGGGATGTTGTGCGCCATTCCCATCCACAGGGCGGCATAGTTGTACGTCGTCCACGTACGTTTGCTCACCGGCACCGGCGCGAGCTCGGGATTGACATAGGGGCCCTGTTGCGGCGGCGTTTCGCCGAGATCAACGCGCCCGTCATCGTGTACGACCTGTGCTGGTATGTCGACACTGGTCATCGCGTTTCACCCCCACCCTTGCGCTGGCCGGCCGGGAAGGTCGACCACGGAATACTGCCCGACCAGGGCACTCTTGCCAAGGGGGTGGTTACCGTTCGGCCACCTGACGGTGCAACTCCAGCAACGCGGGAATGCTGGCCGGATCGCGACGCCCGAGGCCGCATTCGGTGCCCACGCCGAAAGACTGTCCGGCCGTACCGGCCGCGGCCATTCGCCGGCGAGCGCCGGCCAGCCCGTCCGTGGCATGCACCAGCCCGAGGAAGAGCTGGGTGTTTTCCGGCAGCCGCAAGGCTTTCAGCGGCGCGAAATAGGCCTCGTCAACGCGGTCCCGCGGCACCGGGAGATGAATCCAGGCCGGCGGTCGGTGCACTGCCTCGACAATCCCGTTCGCGACCCGGGTCAGCAACGCGGTATCGGTGGGCTGGACGAAATGCTGGTGCCCGCTGTCGCCGTAACAGAGGTGGAACCCGACCTCGGCCGGTGCCGGCACCTGCGCGGCGAGGTCGGCCAGCCGACGTACGAGCGCGGCCTGCGAGGCGTCCACCCCGGCCGTTCGGATGCCTTCCAGGAGCGCGATCTCGATGGCCACATCCCACTGCACGGCGAGCTCCTCGGCCGGCACGACGGCGAGGATGTCGGCCACCTCGGCCAGCATCGCTGCCCGATAGGCCGCCTCGACGGCCGCCTGGTCACGTTCGGTGACAAACGCGATCATAATTGCTATCGGCGTCGGCAGGCTGACCTGAAAACGAGTGTCGGCGGGCACCACGCCGGCGGCCTTCAGAGCGGCGAAAGTCTCGTACGACCGCAGCGCGACTCTCGCGTAACCAAGGCTGCCGAACGCCAGCCCGCTCGCGTCCACGCCCGTACGCAGCCGAAACCGCGGCTGCGGCGGCGGGCCGTCCACGTCCGGTTCGAAGGACGGATGGTCAGCCACCACCGAGAGCTGGTAGCGGATCCAGTTGGTCCGGTCGCCGGTCTCGCCGTCCGGGATGCGTCGGACGTACGGCCCGAGGGTGCCGGCGGCGGCCCGGAAAACGGCCTCGGCCGACTCCAGCGGCACGCTGCCGACGAGATGGACGGCTGGCAGGTGGGTGCCCATTAGCGTGCTCCTCCGGTCCGACGATCTATTCATCATACGATGAATAGCGGGGACGAAAAAGCGGGCAACGGTTTCCCGTCGCCCGCTCCACGTTCTGGACCTTAGGCCGCGACGTGCTTCTCGATCAGCTTGCCGAGCCGCGGCAGTGCCAGCTCGACGTTCTTCTTGCCCTGTGGGCGGATCTTCTCGTACGCCTTCTTGATGGTGGCGCGACTGGTGTTGGCGGCCCGGTCGTCGGTCACCCCGAGCAGAGCGTCGGAGACCTCCTCGCCACGGCCGGCCAGGTAGCTGTCCAGCGGCTGACCAGCGCCGCTCGCCCGGTAGTCGGCGTAGAACGGCTGCAGCCGGCCAATGAAGTCGTCGAGCAGCTTGTCGATCGACTCGTTGATGATGCCCGGCTTGACGGCCTTGACCATGGTGTACGCGCTCTTGACCGCGAGCCCTGAGGCGCCTGACTTGCTCGACACTTCTTCGTCCAGCAGCTGCTTGCAGTCAGCGAGGACCTCTGGCCGCTTTCCGGGCGTGAGCAGGATCTCGTGCAGCGTCTCTGCCACCTGAGTACCAACCCTCTCTCTTCTTCTCACCTGTGGATTCACTGCCCGCGCTGGGGCGACAACCAGCCTGGTGAGGCTGGATGTGACGCCGGCGCGCGCACCGCGCATTACGGGAAAACTCCCCCCGACTCCGCCCAACTTAGCGTCCGCCCCGGAAACACCCGGCCTGGGGTCCCGACTGAGGCTCCTCAGACCGGCCGAAGCCGGCCAGCGAGAGCCACCGATTGCTGAGGCGGAATATGAAGCTATGTACTGATTTGTACGGGCCAACCAGACTCATTAATGCGCTACGCACATTCAGTGATCATGGCCGTACTGGCGGTAATCGAGCTGATCAGTTTCAATGTCCCCCATGGCGACTTCATTTCGAGTCAACCAAAGCCCGCGCAACATAATGACCCGACTGTCCGTTGTCTGCTTTTTGGCCAGTCTGTTACTGACCAGCACCACTGTCGCGCCGATGTGGCGGATAGGGCTGGCAATTCTGACCTGCGCACTGACTTTCGGCCTGGCTGTTATGTACGCCGGACCGCCACGAGTGCCGTTGCTGGCGATATCCGCCTTTTCTTTCCTGCTGGCATTGTTGCCGGTGCTGGAAAGAATTGACGTCTGGCTGGCGCGAGTGGGAACCGTCCTTTTGTTCCTGGTATTCGCCGCGGTGATCTGGCGCGGCCGCGCGGCGGCGATGCAGCTGCTCGTACGAGACCGCTACCGCGCCAGCATCGACGCCGTCGACGCGATGAAGTCGCACCTCGCCCACCAGCTGCACGACGAGTTCCTGCAGCGGCTGCTGTCCGCCCGACAACTTCTACAGCAAGCCAAACTCTCGCACAGCCCCACCGAAACGATGTCCCTGGTCACCCGCGCCGATGACTTGTTTTTCGCGCAGGCCACCGATTTACGCGGCCTGATCACGGACCTGCACCCAGCGGTCCTGGACCGGATCGGGCTGGCCGGCGCGCTCGCCGACCTCGCCAGCGACACCGAGATCGAACACCCCGGAAAGACCGTCGCCACCACGGTTCTGCCCGGTCACCGTCCAGAATGGACACAGGACCGTACGCTGCGTCTCGCTCTTTTCCGGGTGGCCCAGGAAGCCGTCCGCAACGCCGCCGAACACAGCGGCGGCGACCGCATCGACGCCACCGTCACCGCCACCGAGACCTACGTCGAGCTGGCCGTCACCGACAACGGCACCGGCTTCGACCCCACCATGCTGAACGGCCATCACCACGGCCTCGCCGCGATCCGTACCCGCTGCGAAGCCCTCAACGGCTCCGTCTCCGTCACCTCCACAGGTGGCTCCGGCGCGATCGTACGAGCCAGAATTCCGTTGCGTACGACCCGAAACCGGCACCGCGTAGCCGTCCCTTCGGCGCACCCATCGCCGGTGCCCGCCATCCCCCGACACCGCAAGCCCGACCCCTACGGCAACTCCACCTCCACCAAAAGCCTGGTCTAACTCAGGACCGCCGCCAGCCCGAAATCCGCGTACACCTGCGACTCCTGAAAAACCACGTTCCGCGAGATTCCCGCTGCGCCAATGCTGAAAACCTGCAGCGTGTGCAGCTGATACAAACCTTCCCCATCGCGACAGTAGGCGGCGACCGCAGGCTGGCAATTGGCGGTAAGAGGAATCATCCGCCAAGCATCGCCACGGATCCCGAACACTCGCTCAATGAACTGTCCGTAGTGGACCTTCCCCACATACCACAGCGGAATGGGCGGCATTTCCATCATCACGTCATCGGTCAGCAATGCCACCAAACCGCCGACGTCAGCCGATTCGAAAGCGCGAATATAGCGGTCGAGAACAGACTCCACCGCAGCGTCGCCAGGCTCCGCGACGTCGGCTTCGGCTGGCGCGGCGGCGGACAGGCTCGTACGAGCACGCTGAAGGGCGCTGTTCACCGCGGCGGTGGAGGTTTCCAGTTGGTCGGCGACTTCGGCGGCGGTGAATTCCAGCACGTCCCGCAGGATCAGAACGGCCCGCTGTTTTGGTGGCAGCACTTGCATCGCGGCGATAAGCGCGAGTCGCAGATTGGCTCGCCCGGCGATTCGGGACGCCGGGTCGGCCAGCCGGGAATCCGGGAAGGGCTGCAGCCACGGCACTTGCAGTGAGGGCACCAGCGGCGCGTACGGGTCGTCGCTCGCGGCGCCGAGCCCGGACGGCAACGGCCGCCGGGCCCGGCCCTGCAAAGCGGTCAGGCACGCGTTCGTGGCGATTTTGTAAAGCCACGTGCGTACAGACGCCATTCGCTCGTCGTACCGATCCCGTGCCCGCCACGCCCGGATCATCGTTTCCTGAACCAGATCCTCGGCCTCATGGACGGATCCAAGCAGCCGGTAACAATGCACCAGCAACTCACGCCGGTACGCCTCGAAATCCTCAACGGTCGCGGTGGGCAACGGGAATTCCTCTCAGCCGACGGGAGCGTTCGTGTACGCCGCGATTTTCCACTCTCCGTTGATCTTGGCCAGCACCGAGGTGGCCCGGATCAGGACAGCCGGTTCGGTAGCTCCGGCCATGACGACGCCGCCTTCGGTGACCACGATCGCGGTGTCGCCGCCCACGATCCGCAGGTCGACCACGTCGTCGACGACTCGGCTGCCCTGCAGAGGGCCCGCGAAACCGGCGGCCATGTAGTCGCGTACGGCGGAGTCGCCGCGGTGATATCGGCCAGGCAGGACGATGGTCGCGTCCGCGGTGTAGAAGGTCGCGAACGCGTCCGCGTCATAGTCGGTCCAGGTCACGTACAGCTGCGTCAGCACATCGCGTACGGCCTGCTCATCGGTGGTGATGGTGGTCATCGGAGGTCTCCTTCGTGGTTGGTCGAAGGGGTATACCGGCGACCCGTCGGCAACTCATCGGTCAGCCGCGAAAAGATTCGCTGGCAAAATGGGGATCTCCCCACTACAGTAACCGGGGACATCCCCAGATCAATCGAAGAGGCTTCATGACACTGACCGCGCAGGATCGCACGACCATCACCGACCTGATCACCATGCACGGGCACCTGGTCGACGCTGACGGGCTCAACCGCATTGAGGAGGTCTTCGCTCAAGACGCCGTGCACGACCTCACCGACTTCGGGCTGGGCATCCGGGACCTGCCCACGCTCCGCGAGGCCGCGATCGCCCTCGGCGACAACCAGCCGGTCGGCCATCACGTCACCAACATCGTGCTCAGCGAATTGCCGGACGGCCAGATTCGGGTGCTGCCCAAGGGAATCGGCATCAACGCGGACGGCACCTGCGGCAGCGTCACGTACGACGACGTGGTGTCCCGCCGCGAGCAGGGCTGGCGGATCACCTATCGCAAGGTCTCCGTGCGAAAAGCGGTCGGCGTTCGCAGCCGCGCGGACCACTGACCGTTGCGCGGGCGGTGGCGATACCACAGCGACCAGCAGGCGAGCAGCGCGATCAGCCCCAGCTGGGCAGGTGTTGACACGGCGATAACCAGGTCGATCGGCCATAGATAGACCAAAACAATGCGCAGGACCGCTTCCGCGAGCATCGCCGCGCCCCAGACCGTAGAGCCAACGTAGAACATCCGCCGAAACCCCGGCTCGGCCACCCAGAGCTCGTCCCACCGGCGCTGGGCGGCCGGGTCAGCGGCCCGGAAGTGCCGCGAGATCAAGAACATCACCGGTCGCCCGAACGGGATGGTGACCAGGAAAGCGACCCCGACGAACGCCGTGTTCAGGGAGTCCTTCGCGGCCAGCAAACGAACATCGCCGGTGACGGCGGTCAGTGCCAGGCCCACCACCAAAAGACCGATCATGAACAGCGCGAGCCCGTCGATCCGGCGATGCCGAATGATCACGTACGCCAGCCGCACGCTCGCGACCGCCGTCCCGCCGATCAACGAGGTCGTCTCGCTGCAACCGGCGAGCCGGAAGAGGAAATACGGCAGGATCGACAGGCCCAGATCCCACAACAATACGTTGACCAGCGGCTTCATCGTACGACCGACTCCGGGACCCAACTGCCGTGGAATCCGGACGGGACCCACCGTGGCAAGTGGACGGTGGCCACCGGCCGCGCGGCGACATCAGTAGCGTCCAACACCAGAAGATCCGCGGTGCCGGCGATCCGATTGCTCACGATGGTCAACAGCCACCCGTCGTCCTCGGCCCGGGCGTTTTCGGCTGGCACGAACACCGCTTCGCCCGGCTTCGCGCCGTCCGGCAGCCGGTGCACGCCGCGCTCGCCGTTGACCGTGTCGAACTTGACGACGGAACCTCCGCCGACCAGATAGAGGAAACGGTTCTGGAGTCCGACCAGATTTTCGTTGAGAGTGGGAAACTCCAGCGACCAGTCGTCAAGCTGCTGCTCGGACCGCACGCCGGTCCGCGGATCGAGCGTCCATCGATGCAACATCTGGCCCGGCACCGAGCCCGTTTTCTCTTTACCCGCCGCAAGATCCCACTCGTTACGGAAAGTGGCGCGGTCGTACCGAACGGCGTCCAACACCACCCGGCCGGCCGCGTCCTGACGCGCGTTGCCGACGTGGAAGACGTAACAGGGCTCGATCTCGAACCACCGGACCGGCCCACCTTTTCGTGGCATCAAGCCAAGTCTGGCGCCGTACGAGTCGCTCCACCGATAGGGGACGCCCAGCTCGGTCCGCTCGAAAACGACCGGCAGATCCATCCAGACGAGGTAGTCCTCAGTAATGGCGAAATCGTGCATCATGGTCGGTCCCGGCACCTCGACCGGCACGCTTTGCACCAGCTCTCCGGACGCCGAAAGCCGGTGATAGGTCAAGAAGGGCGGCCGCACGCCGTACCCGAAGAAATGCAGGTCACCGGTGACCGGATCGGCTTTGGGATGGGCGGTCATCGCGGTGGTCAGCCGGCCTTGGAAATCGCAGGGACCAACGGTGTCCAGGTCGAGGCTCAGCTCGTACGGCAATCCGCTTTCCACCAACGCGAAAGTCCGGCCGGCATGCTCTATCACGTGCGTGTTGGCATGACAGGCAGCCAAATCCAGACTCCCATCCGGCCGGACGCGAGTCGCAGACTCGGTGAACAGGCTCGTACGCACCCATCGGTTGCGATACCAAAGTGCGGCGCCGTCCTTCAGCCGTACGCCATGGACCATGCCTGGCTCGACGAACGGATGCGCCGGCGGCGCTCCGGGCTTCGGATTGGGCCCGTTGCGCAGGTAGCGGCCGTTCAGTTCGGGGGGCAGCGCCCCCTCCACAACCAGGTCGATCGCCTCGATCTCATCCGGCACGGGCGTGAAGTAGCTGTCTATGGCGACGGTGGCGGTCATCCTCGACTCCCTTGGTAGCTCGACTGTGCTAAATAAAAGCTAGCACAGTCGTGCTATAAAAGTCCTGTGCCCAAGGTCGTGGATCCGAAAGAGCGCCGGCAGCAGGTCGCCGAGGCGGTGTGGCGGGTCATCCGCCGCGACGGCTTCAGCAGCGCGTCCATGCGTAACGTCGCCGCGGAGGCCGGCCTGTCGCTCGGGTCGCTACGGCACTACTTCGCCACTCACGACGAGCTGATCATCTTCTCCATGGACCTGGTGATCGAGCGCGCGTCGGCCCGACTGCTCGCGTTGCAGGCGCGCCGTCCGCCCACTCTCACCGACCCGGCCGCGAGCGTCGAGATGGTGCTCAGCGAGTTGCTGCCGCTAAATGCCGAACGGCAGCAGGAATCCCAGGTATGGCTGGCTTTTCTGGGCACCACCGTGAGCGATCGGCGACTACGGGCGATCAGCCACCAGATCCACGACCGGATTTTCGAGTTGGAGAAGGACATGCTCGGCGAGCTGGTACGCGCCGGGCTGGCCGACCCCGATCTGGACCTCGACCTGGAAACAGCCCGGCTGCACGCGCTGCTGGACGGCCTGTCGATGGACGCCGTCACCCGACCCGAACGCGTGACCCCGGATGTTCTGCGGGCCGTTTTGGCCCACCACCTCACTTCTCTGCGGCCCCAAGAGGCAGCTCAGCTGAGCCTTCGACCTACGGCAGGGAAAGGACAGCGCGAATAGCGGCTGTCTTGTCGACGGTCTCCTGGTATTCCGCGGCCGGGTCGGAAAGGGCGACCACGGCCCCGCCGGTGCCGAAATGGGCTCGATCCGGGGTGACCACGAGCGTACGGATGGCAATGCTGAGGTCGACGGCACCGGTCGGCGAGAAATAGCCGATGGCGCCGGAGTAAATGCCGCGGGGGCCTGCTTCGAGGGCGTCGATGATCCGCATCGTGCGGATCTTCGGTGCCCCGGTCATCGAACCGCCGGGGAATGCGGCCCGTACGCACGCGACAGGCGACACATCGTCGCGCAGTTGAGCCTTCACCACGCTGACAAGCTGGTGGACGGTCGCGTACGTCTCGACCGAGAAAAGCTGCGGGACCTGCACCGAACCGATCACCGCCGACCGGCCGAGATCGTTGCGGACGAGATCGACGATCATCAGATTCTCGGCCCTGTCCTTGACATTGATGCCGAGATCGTCGCGTAGGGCCGCGTCCGCGAGCGGAGTTTCGCCGCGCGGGCGGGTTCCCTTGATGGGCCTGGACTCAGCCGCGCCGGCCGACGAAATGCTGAGAAACCGCTCCGGCGAACTGCTCAGCACCGCCATCTCGTCGAAGCGCAGAAAACTGGCGAAAGGGGCCGGGCTGGCTTCCCGCAGTGCCAGATAGGCCGGCAGCGGATCGATAGAGCCCGCGCAGTCGATGCGGTTCGTCAGGCAGATCTCATAACTCTCGCCCTGCCGGATGGATTCCTGGCATTCAGCCACCAACTCAAGATAACGCTCACGGTCGTGCCGCGGCTGCGCTCGTACGCACGGAGAAAACTCGGCCGGCGCCGGACCGTCCCGCAGCGCGGCCCGGAGCTCGGCCAGCGCAGGGCCGGCCGCGTCGTACGTTTCCTCCAGCACCAGCGCGAAAACCTCGCTGGTCCGGTGGTCGAAGACGACAGCCCGGTCGGCGAACATCATCATCGCGTCCGGCAGTTCGGAGCAGTGCGCCGCGGAACCACCGCATTCGGCTTTCAGCTCGTAGCCGAGGTATCCCACCCAGCCAAGCCCAAAAGGCGCATTCGACGCATCGATCCGCAACGACGCCAGATCGCCTTCAAGCCAGTCGAAGAATCCACTGTGGACGGTTTCGGAGTCGACCGTCACCGTGCCGGCGGCCACGTTGGCCGTCACCGTACGACCCCATTTTCCCGCGCAGTCCCCGATAACGGACATCGCGCCGAGCGGATGGCTCGGCAGGCTGGAATCGAGCCAGAACGCCCGCCGGGAATCGCCCAGCAGTCGTTCGTACGCCTGCGCCGGCTCGATCTCCATGTCCAGGCGCTCGGCGAAAACCGTCAGACTCGGCACGGTGGCTTCGCGAGCGGCCAGCTCAATCACCGGCCTAGCCTCGGTTTGTGGTGATTGGGCGAGGAAATTCGTCATCAGCTCCCGGCCGTACGCCGTACAAACCGACTCCGGATGAAACTGCACTCCCCAGGCCGGCCTGGCCGGATCCTCGACGGCCATCAGCACACCGTCATCGGCCCAGGCGGTCGCTTTCATGCCGGGCGGGAGATCGCGGACGGCCAGCGAGTGGTAGCGGACAACCGGAAAAGTCGTCGGAATTCCGGCGAAAAGCGCGCTCGAGTCGTGCGTGACCTGCGACACCCATCCGTGCCGCGGCTCCGGCGCCAGCCCGACAGTCGCACCGGCGAGCTGGCACAAAGCCTGATATCCCAGGCAAACTCCCAACAGCGGGATCTTCGCCCGCGCCACCACCATCGCACTGATGCCCAGGTCCGACGCGCGGTCCGGGCGCCCCGGCCCAGCCGAGACGATGACGTTGTCGAACCAGCACAGATCGTCATCCGACCAGCTCGGATCGTCATTGACAACCACCACCGGCGGGCTTTTTGTGATCCCCGCCACCAACTGGAAGACGTTGTACGTGAACGAATCGTGATTGTCCACGATCAGTGTCCGCATAATGCCAGCTTACGCACCCAGCTTTTTCTGCCGTTTGATCTCGGTGAAAGCCTCGCCGAGAGCGGCCAGCTGATCGGCTGTCAGCGGGCTGGCGAAATGCTCGTCGACCACCTCGGCATTGGTCCGGATGGCCTTGGACCGCAGCCGCCGGCCGGCCGTGGTGAGCGCGACCTCGACTCCGCGCAAGTCGTCCTCGCAGGGCACTTTTTCCAGCAGGCCACGCTTTTCCAGCCGATCGACCAGCCGGCTCACCGCGCTCTGGCTGAGCAGCATGCGCTCCTTGAGCTCGTTGATCCGTACACTTTCGGACGGCATGTTGACCAATGCGTCGAACTCGGACAGGGACAGCTGGTGCCGCTCGTGCAACGCGGCCGCCAGCTGGTCGCTGACCGAGACATACACCTGGATCAGCGACCGCCAAACGTCCAACTTCGAGCGTACCGACCGCTGCGAAGCAGGCAGGAGAGGACTCATCACAGCACGTCGTGGCCGGGGTGCGGCTCGGCCGGGATGGTGCCCAGCCGGCCGGCCTGAAAGTCGTCGAACGCCTGCTGCAGCTCCTCACGAGTGTTCATCACGAAAGGTCCATAAGCGGCGACCGGCTCGCGAATCGGCTGGCCGCCGAGGATGAGCACGTCCAGCTCGGGCGTACGGCTTTCCTGGGTGGTGTCGGCCGCGAGCGTGAGCACCTCACCGGGTCCGAAAACCGCCAGCTGCCCCATCCGGATCGGCCGGCGATCCGCCCCTACGGACCCGGCACCGCCCAGGACATAGACAAGCGCGTTGAAGTCGGCCCGCCACGGCAGCCGTAGCCGCGCGCCGGCGGACAGCGTGGCGTGCGCCAGCGCGATCGGCGTGTGCGTACTCCCCGGACCGGCGTGACCAGCGACTTCACCAGCGATGACGCGTACGAGCGCGGCACCGTCTGGCGAGCTGAGCAGCGCCACCTGGCCACCGCGGATGTCCTGATAGCGCGGCGCGGTCATCTTGAGCTTGGACGGCAGGTTCACCCAGAGCTGGATGCCGTGGAACAGGCCGCCGCTGACGACCAGGTGCTCCGGCGGCGCCTCGATGTGCAGGAGGCCGGCCCCGGCCGTCATCCACTGGGTGTCACCGTCGGTGATGCTGCCGCCGCCACCGTTGGAGTCCTGGTGATCCATGATCCCGTCGATCATGTAAGTGACGGTCTCGAAACCGCGGTGCGGGTGCCACGGCGTCCCCTTGGGCTCGCCCGGCGCGTACTCGACCTCGCCCATCTGGTCCATGTGAATGAAGGGATCCAGCGCGCGCATGCTCACGCCCGCGAATGCTCTACGGACCGGAAAACCTTCGCCTTCGAAGCCACTCGGCGCGGTCGTCACCGACACGACGGAACGATCCTCGGCGGTCGGCAAGACCTCTGGCACGCGCGGCAGGGTCAGCGGGTTCGCGACTGTTACAGCTGGCATGACGTCTCCTGTGATCGGCCCCGGCAACGCGCCGGACTCCACCCACAACGATACATGCGCACGCATCATTCCCGCTACACTCTCCGACGTGAACTCCGTCGATATCGTCGCCATAGGTGCAGGTCAGGCCGGTCTTGCCAGCGCGTACTACCTCCAGCGCGAGGGCGCGGACTTCGTTGTTCTGGATCGCCAGATGGCACCTGGAGGGGCGTGGCAGCAGGTCTGGCGGTCGGTACGGTTGGTGTCACCGCCGCTCTACACCCGGCTGCCCGGGCTGGCCTGGGACCTGCCTTTCCACCATCCGCCGAGCGGTCCTGAGGTCAGCGGCTATTTCGCCGACTACGAAAAGCACTACGCGCTGCCGATTCAGCGACCGGTGCGAGTCCGGTCGGTCAGTGGAGACGGGCGGCTGCTCGTACGCACCGACAGCGGCGACTGGTCGGCGCGTACGGTCATCAACGCGACCGGCACGTGGGACCATCCGTTCGTCCCCAGTGTGCCGGGGATGGCTTCCTTTTTGGGGCGGCAGCTGCACACCGCGTCGTACGACACTCCCGAGGAATTCGCCGGCCAGCACGTTGTCGTTGTGGGCGGCGGAAACTCGGCCGCGCAGATTCTCGCCGAAGTCTCCACGGCGGCCCGTACGACCTGGGTCACCCGCCGCCCGCCGGACCTACGCGGTGGGCCCGCGACCGAAAAGGACCTGGTCGCGGTGACCGACCAAGTGGATGAGCGCGTACGCGCCGGACTGCCGCTGCGCAGCGTTGTCAGCTACACCGGCATTGGTCGTACGGACGCCGTTGTCGCCGCCGAAGCGCGTGGAGTCATGGTCGCCCACCCCCTGTTCGACCGGATCACCCCGACCGGAATTGCCTGGAACTCCGGGGAAACTCTGGCCGCCGACGCGATTCTCTGGTGCACCGGCTTCCGTCCGGCACTGTCCCACCTGGCACCGCTGCACCTGCGCGGCCCAGCCGGCGGCATCGTCGTCGACGACACCCGGGTCGCCGCCGACCCACGGATTTTCCTGGTCGGCTACGGCCCGTCCGCCAGCCTGATCAGCTCCCACCGAGCCGCCCGCCACGCGGTCACGTACGCGCTCAGCACCGCATAAGTCCGCGGGACCGCTAGGACTCCCGCATCCGGGACCTGAGCACGTCAAATCGGAATGATCGCTTTGATCACGCGGTGGCCTATTGAACGCGCGCGCTCTATGTTTCGTTGGGGTTATTGTGAAAGTATCCATTTCCTGATCACCCGTACGCGGCCATATTGTCGGCGCCGGCGGTAGAATTAATGTCATGGCCGCCGGCGACGAAGTCACCTC
>NZ_BAAANY010000059.1:0-4221 GCF_039530045.1 Fodinicola feengrottensis
ACCAACCCACCTGGGGAAAATGATCTAGCACCCGTGGGGATTTTCTTTTAGCGCGGACACCGTTGGAGTCCTTGATCGTGAGGTCGGTGAAGTCGGTGTCGGTCAGGGTCTTGATCGTGGCAGTGACGGTCTGGACCGAGTTCTTACCGGTCGCCGGGTCGGTGGTTTGGACCTTGTCACCGACGTGAACCATCGCGATCGGCACCAACACACCCGTCGCCAACAGGACCCTCACATCGTGGGCAAACCTTGGAACAGGTCGCCGACCCTGATGAGGTGGTCCGGCATGAGCCGGATGCGTGTGTTGGTTGTGGGGCAGGTCTTGGTGAGGCGCATGACAGTGGTGTGGAGCGTCGTCAGGTGTTCGATCTTCCGCCGGTCGCTGTCAGGGTTGTCGAGCACCAGATCCTGACGCGTCGTTGCGGTTGCGGGGTTCACACGACTGCGAGCGCGCTGGAGAATGTGAACGCGCCCGTGCAGTACGGGCCGCGGGTTGCCGCGGTCATTCTGTACTTGTATGTCGGCCAGTTTCTGTCAAAGAAGCGCACCGCGACCGCGCTGTCGGACTTGTTCGGCACACCGGTCTCGGGTGGAACGGTCGCGACGATGGCGCAGCGGGCGACCGGGCGTTTGGGTGGGTTCATCGAGATGGTGCGGGAGCGGATCGCCGCTGCTGCGGTCGCGCATTTCGACGAGACCGGATTTCGAGTCGCCAGCCGGCTGCGGTGGGTGCATTCGGCATCCACCGGGAAATACTCGCTGATCACCGTGCACGACAAGCGCGCGGTCGAAGCGATGAACGCCGCCGGTGTGCTGCCGACCTTTACCGGTGTCGCTGTCCATGACGCGTGGGCACCCTATGACACGTACATCGACGCCGTACATGCGCTGTGTGGAGCGCACGTGCTTCGGGAACTGCAAGCTATCTGTGAACAAGCCGAACCGGGCGCCTGGTGTTGGGCCGGTCAGGCAGCACAAGCTTTGCGGGACATCAAGACTCTCGTGGATTCGCAACTGGCTCGCACACCGGGGTCGCTCGCAGGGATGGACCCTGTCGCATTGGCCGAACTCGCGCACCGGTTCCGGTCCGCGGCGGTAATCGGTGCGAATGACACTCGGTCGCGTTCGACGACCCTGATGGCCAAGGCGCATGCCCTGGCCCGCCGGCTAATCGACAGGGAAGCCGATTACCTCCGTTTCACCACCGATCCGCAGGTGAACTTCGACAACAACGCCGCCGAGCGTGAAATCCGCATGACCAAAATCCGCCAGAAAGTCTCCGGCTGCCTACGCACACTATCTGGTGCGGAGCAATTCTGCGCGATCCGCAGCTACCTCGCGACCGCAGCAAAACACGGAGTACATTTCTTCGAGGCACTCACCCGACTCGCCGAAGGCAATCCCTGGACGCCGGAAATCACCTGACCAGTTACGACCAGAGTTGCCTATCTATCCAAATAGGAGCTTTTGACCTTTACTTTCGATCTTGACAGCCAATTTCTGACGAGCGCTGCGATAGCGTTCCGCAACCTCCGCATACTTATCTTCGGCGCTTTCTCGGAGCTGTTCGATCCGATCCTCGTCGACGCTGTTGAACTCATCCCTAAGTGGCACTTCTTGTTGATTTAGCGTGTAGCTACCCAAGTTTCCTAAGAAGGTCTCGATCTGCTCAAGTAGCGGCAGACTATTCTGTGCACCTTTTTCGCTTGCAACAATAAGAAGATCGCAGAATATTCGAACGAGCCAGAGCTGACGAAAAGGTTCGAATTCGGGAAGTGCAATTCGATTCTCTAGGCGCCAATCTGAGCGGGTCAAAAAGGATCCGTCAACCACAGCCTTCCCATCAGTCAGGGCAGGACATATCCAAACTTCTTCACCAGTATCGTGAGCATAGCGATTCCGTTCCGAATCCAATAGCGCAGACGTATCGACTGGAGAAGTCCAGTCAGAGAATACTTTTAGGTATGCTTCCAGCTCCGAGGTCCGAGTTGGACAATATAGCTCGTTGAGCGCCAACAGAACCGATTCCCTGACTTTGGAAGCTTCCGAATCCGGAAACCTCTTGACTAACTCTGCCATAGTCCACCTCCTCTAGCGAACTGCAACGCCTCTCGCCACGAGCCCGATGGCGATACAGATCCCGCCCAATCCTCAAGATTCAGAGGTCCCGGAAACCTTTCAGTCATAAAACGCTCTGCGCCAAGTGCTTCAGACCTCGTATCAAAGTTTTTGATGATTTGCATTCGCGCACCCAATTGTTTTAGACAACCGCAACTATAGCGGGTCGTAGGGTTTTTCGAGATACCCCACTTCAGCAGTTCCCCTGTGTCATGCTTCACCAGCGCGTAGAGGGACGTTTGCCCCGCCTCAGGCAAGGGTCCGTCAACCAGGCCACCGCAGTTATGCACAAGAACTGGACCTGAGGCTCCAGCCGCAACATTGTAAGTGTGCACCTCACTGACTGTTAGGTTGTACGTTACGGCACGAGCCGAGTAGTTCTGGACGCTTTCGACGGTGCTGGCCGCGCCGTCTGCTTGGTGGAGTTTATCACTGAGGGTGAGCCATGCTGCTTGTACAAATGCGTGTTGGGTGGCGTCCCGGTAGGGGTGGCCCTGGGGTGAGGTGATCCTCTGTACGTGACCGTAAGAGTCCTTGATCGTCACATCGGCGAAGTCGGTGTCGGTCAGGGTCTTGATCGTTGCAGTGACCGTCTGGACCGAGTTCTGCCCGGTCGACGGGTCGGCGGTCTGGACCTTGTCACCGACGTGGACCTGGGCGATCGGTAGCAGCGCACCGCCGGCCAGCAGCACCATCGTGGCAGCGACAAAGCTGTTCGGACACACCTCGTTCGCCACCGTGCGGCCAGCGGAGCCGGCGGCTCCATCACCAGCGTCATCAGTCGCCGCCCGAGCAGCCGCCCGCGAACCAGCACCAACAGCCGTACGCTCAGCACTCGTAGCGCGCCGCGAGCACCAGCCGCCGCGGCGCCATCGGCGATCTCACCCGCGGCCGCCTTCGCGCCAGCACTAGCAAACGCCGAACCCAGGCCCGCCGTCAGAGCACCAACCGCAGCACCCGTGGCACCGGCCATCGCCAAGCCACCCTGACAGCAATACCAGCGATCGCAGCCTTATGGTCGATTTCTGCGCCGCACACTAATTATCGGGCTCGACGCGGTAGAGACTCATCAGATGCGCGCAACTGCCTGACCATTTCCACTTGGCCTGTGAAAGGTCAGCGGTTCAGTCAGATCCGCCACGTTTGAGCTGTTTCGCCTTTCCCCAGACACACGCCTTGCTCGTTTGGTTCTTGCTAACTCCTCAACCACGGCAAGGACACTATCGCTGCTCGAGCGCCCGGCAACACGCAGCTGAAGCCAATCAGACCACTCGCTCATTTGGAGCGAAATCTCTCTAGCCCCCATTGCCCCGTCGACGACTTCACAAAGGACGCTCAGCTCGCTCGCACGACGTTCCGCAAAGCGTCTCTGATCTACCGGCAGCTGCATGATCCATTTTTCACGATCACGCTTTTCCACCCGTTCAATCATTCGCACGACAACCGCTGATGCGAGAGCCATGTCCTCCTCTAACCCGACGGCCTTGAACAGCAATTCGCAACCACAATCAGACTCCATCGCCAGCAAATAGAGCTGCCAACGACTATGGTCTGATCCAAGTTCTCCCGCCTGTTCGCCCAGGAGTGAACTCATTTCACCAAGAAGCATATCGAGACCAACTCGCATAGCTAGCACCCATTCACACGGTAGCGCGCCATATTGTCCCCCATCTTACCGCGGATCGTCTTGATATTTTGGTCGACAGCCGACTGCTGTCTCGGAGACAACTCGGGATCACCCGCCAACGGCTTGCCGTTCTGGCCGATTCTAACCTCACCCGGCGACCCGTCACGTGGGCGTGGGCTGGCCCGTGGTCATTGAAGTAGATCTGAATTCTCACACCGTCCCGATACATCAACTTCTTCGACGCACTCACCCAACTCGTCGAAGGTCAGCCCTGGCTACCCGAAACCACCTGATCAGTTACATCCAGCCTTCGTTAGACGTGGCCCACTGGGTTGGCCCCGGCTCCCTCGCCGTCAGCGACGACTCCAAGCCTCTGGCAGGGTTCGGACGGAGCACGTACTTGGCCTGTCAAAGCCAGCGTCCCTGACGTTGTCAACGAAATCGAACGCCGACAATCTGGCCCACTCCGGGAGGGA
>NZ_BAAANY010000060.1:0-760 GCF_039530045.1 Fodinicola feengrottensis
CTGCTACCTGCGGTTTTTGACCCTCTGTGCCTACCCGGAAGGCATGCAGAGATGAGAAACGACCCGATGGAGGACGGTCCTACAGATGCGGAGCTGCTGGAGATCGAGCGTGAGTGGCCGGCGCTTGAGGCTGAGCTTGCGTTGGTCGATGAGGAAATCCGGATTCTGACCGTTGAGGGCGGTCCGACGTTGCTGGATTGGCGCCGGTTGCGGCGGGCTGAGCATCGCGCGCTGATGGCGCGGCATCTGGTCTATGGCACGCCCGCTCCGGCGGCCTTGGACTCGGAAGAGGTCGCCTGATGGTCATCATGACGCGACTGGTCAAGACAACTGTTGCCGCCGCCGGAGCGGTGCTGATAGCTGCGCTTTTGCTCGGCTGCACTTCGCTTTCCGGGACAGTCACGCACCGGTACATGGCGGTTGGCGCCAGGAGCACTTTCACGTACTGGGTGTGTGTTCGCGATCAGGGCGGACATGAGGACTGCGAAATCGTCCCGATGAGCATTTACCTCGCCTGCGGCAAGGGCGACCAGTACCCGACCTGTTGGAAAGAGGACTCGCGATGACCATCGAGACCACCACGCAGGAGTCCCGTTCGGCGTACCCGCCTCCGGTCGATGCGCTGCTGCCCAAGGCACGCAAGCTCACAGCCGAACTGGGGGAGGTGCCATCCCGGAACCGGCTGATGACCGAGCTGCGGATCGGCGCACCGAAGGCACGCGCCATCCTCGCCGAGCTGACCGCACCGGCACCGTTCACC
>NZ_BAAANY010000061.1:0-741 GCF_039530045.1 Fodinicola feengrottensis
GTCACGTCTGGTCGTCTGACGCTCGGTGACACCGTCACGTGGCAAGCCAGGCATTTTGGCCTGCCGTGGCGGATGACCTCCCGGATCAGCGCCTTGACGCCACCGGGATACTTCGTCGACGAGCAGGTCCGGGGACCGTTCAAGCGCTGGCACCACGCCCACCACTTCGAGCCGGACAAGCAAGGCGGCACCTTGATGCGCGACGTGGTCGACTTCGCTGCTCCGCTCGGCCTCCTGGGAGCCGTCGCCGAACGGGCGGCACTCAATTGGTACATGCCCCGGCTGATCAACATCCGGAACAACCATGTCAAGAAAATCGCTGAAACCACCCGCTGAGCGACTGAACGCTTTCGGCTCAGCTAAACACAATCGTCAGCCAAGATTTCTCACCAGGACACACAGGCCATGCCGAGCCCGGCCGCGCTGACCTCCAGCTCCGTTGACGTTGAACCTGAAACCGATCCGGGAGCCGACCTCCGCAGGGGCTCGGCTCGAACAGTCGACACATACCAGACCCACCGCGCCCATCGCTCGCGATGACTTTGCCGTGGCGTTTACCTCCGCGGGTCACAACGGATGTAACAAAACCGCTGTCCGGCGTGGTGTGCCGGGTATGCGTACGGACCGGATCCCCGGTGGTCATCAGCCGATCCCGAGGACGGCCTTGGCGGTGGTCCAGTTCGTCAGCATCGTCTGCTGCGCGGCCGCGAGGGTGACCTGTCGCGCGCAGACTGCTTTCTT
>NZ_BAAANY010000062.1:0-1373 GCF_039530045.1 Fodinicola feengrottensis
AGGTATTCCAGGCTGCCGGCGATACAGTCAGGATTGGTGAGTGGTCGCCGAGCTTGCTGTCTCGGATGAGCGTCTGGTCGGTGGTGGCGGCAACCTCGACACAGTTGTTGTTCGAGCCGCTACGGGTGGACTTGCGCCACTGGCGAGTTGTAACCATGGTGAGCCTTCCTCTATGGATCTTCTTTGGGGCGCCGCGCGGTAAGTAGGTCGCGGCTGGCTTCGGGTGTGGCAGCCCGAGCGCGAAGCGCGTTGAACGCCTGCTGTGTGCGCTGGATGGCTGCTGGAGTGTCGAGGAGTACGTCTCCCGGCACGGTGTCGATGTACACGTTCGCTGGCATCAGATCGTCAAACTCCAGGAGCGTGATTGATCCGGGCAATCCTGGATGGATGCCGGCAGCGACGGGAACGACCTGAACCGTGATGTTCGGCCGGTCGCCCAGCATTTGGAGGTGTTCGATCTGCTCGGCCATGATCCGGCTGTCACCGACGAACCGATCAAGCACTGAGTCGTCGATGATGATCGAGACCTGTGGAGCGTCCTCGTCATCGAGGATGCGGAGTTGCCGGCGCATCCGGAAGGCAACCCATTCGTCGACGGCCGCATCAGCCATCACGACAGGCGTTGTTGCAGTAACGACCGCCCGGCAGTAAGCCTCGGTCTGCGCCAATCCAGGCACCACGTTCGTCTCGTACACAGAGATCGATATGGCGTCGCTCTCCAGCGCAACGAGGTCCGCGACTCGGCCCGGCAGGTCGTACGCGCGCCACCATGAATCTTTGGAACGCACGTCCTTCGCAAGCTGTGCGAACCGTTCGATCTCGTCTCTCGGCACGTTGTACAGCTGGAGCATGGCTCGGATGATCGCCGGCCGGCTGATCGTCTTCGCGGTTTCCATCCGGCTGACTGTTGCCTTGGTAACGGCGACTTCCTCCGCGACCTGCTCAAGGGTCAGGCCAGCAGCGTTCCGGTACTCGCGAAGAGCGATACCGAGACGCCGAGCACGTACGTAGGAGCGGGCCACAGGGGTAGCTTGCCAGGTCGATGGCTCGGGTGTCATTTTCTGTAACTTCTCATTCTTGATGGTTGCGAGTATGTGTTTACAGTGGGATGGTAGCGGTGTTGCTGTTACACAGCGAACTGTTGCAAACACTTGGAGGCACTGGCTATGCCGGCCCACATCCACGTCCAGGAGCCACGCAGTGATGCCGAATCCGTCACCGAACCGCCGGACGGTGAGATGCACGAAACGACCCCCCACCAGGCAGGCGAACCGCTGGGCAGCATTTCTCACGCGGATTGCGTGATCGAGGTGTGCCGCTGTCGTCGCTGCTGGCTGATCGTCGTGAGGGAAGAGAACAGCGAGGAAGAGTGG
>NZ_BAAANY010000063.1:0-553 GCF_039530045.1 Fodinicola feengrottensis
GTACTTTTCACCTTTCCCTCACGGTACTTGTCCGCTATCGGTCACCAGGGAGTATTTAGGCTTGACAGGTGGTCCTGCCAGATTCACAGCAAATTTCACGAGCTCGCTGTTACTTGGGATCCCACTCGGGAGATCAATCGTTTTCGTCTACGGGGGTATCACCCACTACGCCAGCCCTTTCCAGAGCCTTCGACTAACGAAAGATTTTCTTACTCCCCGACCGTCCGGCAGAACGATCAGAATGGTCCCACAACCCCCAACACGCAACGCCCGCCGGCTATCACACGTATCAGGTTTAGCCTCATCCGCTTTCGCTCGCCACTACTCACGGAATCACTTTTGTTTTCTCTTCCTACGGGTACTGAGATGTTTCACTTCCCCGCGTTCCCTCCACACACCCTATGTGTTCAGATGTGGGTGACTGAACATAACTCCAGCCGGGTTTCCCCATTCGGACATCCTCGGATCAAAGCTAGGTTGGGAACTCCCCGAGGCTTATCGCACCCTCCAACGTCCTTCATCGGCTCCTGGTGCCAAGGCATCCACCGTGTGC
>NZ_BAAANY010000064.1:0-1019 GCF_039530045.1 Fodinicola feengrottensis
GGCCCAACAATATTGACTGGGACGCTGAGTTTGCCGCCCTTGATCAGGGCAGCGCGGGCAACAACGTGGTTCCGCTGCGCAAACCCGGCACCGACGTAGAACGCTATGACAGCTCTTTTGAGGTCGAACTAGATGACCCGGACTCGCCGGAGTCCGCGCGGCTCAAGGTCGCTGATCCTGGCGTCACGATTGCCCTGCCGGCCGATGAGGACCGGCGCGAGCCGATCATTCCGGCCGCGTTCTTGCTGGGGAACCTGCGCGGCACCATCAACCGGGCGGTGCGTCGCTGGCTGCACATCAGCGCGTTTCACGCGGTCCGGGTTCCTTGGTATGGCGGGAAAACCGCGATCTACGGCGCGGTTGGCGCGGTGCGCCTGGTGCAGCGGCAACTGCGGTGGTGGTGGTTGACCGAGCAGGGCCCGGTCCGGCAAGCGGTGGCGGACAACGCGCACCGGGACCCGAAGGAGGCCGCGAAGGTCTATAACCATCTGCTGCAGGAGTTGAAGGAAACCCGTCGCTGGCGCGGCTGGGTGATGGCCGCGCAAACGGCCGGGGTCGCGGTGGGCGGGCTGCTGCTGTGCACCCTCGCCCCCGGGTGGGTGAACCTCAGCGTCGCCGGCATCCTGCTCGGCGCTCTGGCGCATTTGGGTCGCCCGGCGCACAAGCCGATCATCTCCAAGGCGATTATCGCGCCGCGTTTTCGCAAGCTGAACCTCGATATCGTGCTGCGCGCCTACTACGCCGCCGGGCTCGGCAACGCGGATAAGCCCGGCCAACAGGTGCAGTTTGGGGCGCAGATGACCCGCGACTCCCGTGGCACTGGTTCGCAGGTGGTGGTGGACCTCCCGTACGGCAGGGGGTGGGCTGATGTGTTGGCTGCTAAGGAAAAGATCGCGTCTGGGCTGGACGTGCATGTCAATCAGGTGTTCCTGACTGAGGATGAGACCAGCAGTCGGCGTCACCTGCTGTTTGTGGCTGACCGGGACCCGCTCGCGATCGGCGCTGGCCGTACTGACCTG
>NZ_BAAANY010000065.1:0-570 GCF_039530045.1 Fodinicola feengrottensis
AGGTGGTGATCGATTTCTCCGTTTACGTCAATGCCGCTGACCGGCTCGCGACCCGCGCCGGCCAGAAGAAACAAGGAAATTCCTGACCAGAGAAAGGAAACTCGATCGTGAGCACACTCAACGCGCCGCAGATGAGCGAAGCGCGCCGCTACCAGCAGCTCAAAGCCCACCTGTCCTACCTGAAACTGGCCGACGCGGCCGATGCGTTACCGCGGATCCTGGACGCCGCCCGCGCGGAAAACCTCTCGGTGACCGCCGCGCTGGAACGGCTGCTGGAGATCGAGGTCAACGCCACCGAAGCCCGCCGGCTGGCCTCCCGGCTCCGGTTCGCCTGCCTGCCCAATCCGCACACCCTGGCCGATTTCGACTTCTCCGCCCAACCCGGCGTCGACGAGCCTCTGGTCCGCGACCTTGCGACCTTACGGTTCGTTGACGACGCGGCCAACGCGCTGCTGGTAGGCCCTCCAGGGGTCGGCAAGACCATGCTGGCCACCGCGTTGGCGCGCGCCGCCGCCGAAGCCGGTCACCGGGTCCACTTCACCACCGCCGCCGACCTCGCCGCCCGCTGCC
>NZ_BAAANY010000066.1:0-1764 GCF_039530045.1 Fodinicola feengrottensis
TGTAGGCGTCGATGGTGTATTACCTATATATGCCGTCGATCGTAGGGAAGCGCCAGGCGGGGAAGACGTACTACTACCTGGTCGAGTCCGCGCGGGTGCAGGGCAAGCCGCGGATCGTGTCGCAGCAGTATCTGGGCAGCGCGGAGGAGGTGGTGGCCAAGCTGACCGACGCGGCGGCCGGTGAACCGGTGCGTAGCGAACACAAGGCGTTCGGGGATCTGGCCGCGGTGTGGTCGATGCTGGAGCGACTGGACGTGGTGGGGACGGTCGATGGTGTGGTGTCGCGCCGGGCGGACGCGCTGGCCTCGGTGGGCACGTATATCGCGTTGGCGACGGCGAACCGGATCGTGGCGCCGTGCTCAAAGCTGGCGTTCGCCGATTGGTGGGCCTCCACGGCCGGCGCGCGGTGGCTGCGGCTACCGCGCGGCGCGACCGACCATCGCCGGTTCTGGAACGCGATGGATCGGTTGTCGGTAGCCGACCTGCGAGCGATCGAAACCAAGTTAGGGCGGCGGATCGTCACCGAGTTCGGGCTGGACCTGACCGGTTTGGTGCTGGACATGACCAACTTCGCCACCTTCATCGACTCCGGCAACGAGAAGGCGCCGATCGCGCAGCGGGGCAGGGCGAAGCAGAAGCGGGTGGACCTGCGGCTGGTTGGGCTGGGCCTGGTGGTCACCCGCGACGGCGGGGTTCCGGTGCTGTCCCATACCTATCCGGGAGACCGGCCGGATGTCACCCAGTTCAGCGCGATGATCGACGAACTGGTCGCCCGGTACCGGCAGCTGACTACCTCCGTGGAGTCGCTGACGATCGTCTACGACGCCGGGCAGAATTCCGCCGACAACCACGAACTGGTGGAGGATACCGGGATCGGGTTCATCGGCTCACTGCCACCGAGCGACCATCCGGCGTTGCTGGCGATACCGAAATCCCGGTACCGGCCGGTCGACGCCGACGGTGACGCCGGCCGCTATCGCGGCCTGACCCATGTCGACACCACCGTCACCGCGCTGGGCGTGACACGCCGCGCCGTGCTCACGCATTCGACGACGCTGCACGCCAAACAGGTTCGTGGCCTGGACCAGACGCTCGCCACCGTGACTGGCAAGCTCACCGCTTTGCAGGGCCGCCTGGCGCGCGGGCGCACCCGCAAATCCCGTGCCGCAGTCCAGACCGAGATCGCCACGATCTGCCGACACCGCTGGGTCAGCGACATCATCACCACCACGCTGACCGGCGACAAACCGGCTGAGCTGCGGCTGACCTGGCGCACCGACCGGCGTGCCCGCACCCGCCTGGAGAACCGGATCTTCGGCAAACGGATCCTGTTCACCGGCCACGACGACTGGCCCGTCACCGACATTGTCGCCGGCTACCGCTCCCAATCCGACGTAGAAGCCGGATTCCGTCAACTCAAAGACACTCACGTGGTCTCCTTCAGCCCCATGCACCACTGGACCGACCAGAAAATCCGCGTCCACGTGTTCTACTGCGTCCTGGCCCTAACCATCGCCCACCTCATGCGCCGCGAAGCCGAACACGCCGATATACACATGTCCGTCCGCGAACTGCTAAACGAACTATCAGGAATCCAGGAAACCGTCCTGCTCTACCACGACGGCAACAAAGGACGCCCTCGCGCCAAACGCATGCTCACAGACATGACCTGGACCCAACAAAAACTCGCCGACCTGTTCAACATCCACCACTACGCACCCACCCGCTGACACGACTTAGGTAATACACCCAGCCACCATCCAG
>NZ_BAAANY010000067.1:0-1593 GCF_039530045.1 Fodinicola feengrottensis
GAAAACAACTATGGCACGTTCACGTATATCCTCCCGGACCGCTGCCCGCCGCCGGTCGTGTTCGGCCGGAACGAGTCCGGTAGCCTTCCGCCTGACGCCATCATCATCAGCCTCACGATCTACTGACCTCACGGCTGGACCCTGACGAAGGAGTTCGAATTGATCCCGAGACGTTGGTTGGCTAGCTTGGTTGTTGGCGTGGTGACGTGCGGTGCTCTGCTCACGCCGCTGACGCCGGCCGCGGCAGACGGTATCTGTTTCAACTCGTTGGACCCAGGCCAGCCGTTCGCTGGCTGTGAGTTCGAAGGCAGCTATTTCGACCACAATCGGTGTGCCACCGATGGAGCAGACCTGGTCCGCCATGACCCGGCCGCCATTGGCTACGCCTGCGACGTGGTCAATTCTGGCGAATGGTGGCTCTATATCCGTTATCCTGCTTAACCCCACCTTGCCATTCGTCATTATTTCTCGAAATCCGAGAACGGAACCAGTGATGGGAAACTCGTGCGTAAATTGTTGATCGCGATGACAGTCGCGGCCGTCGCGCTCGTCGGACCTACCGTGCCAGCATCGGCGGCACCGGCGGACACCTGCGGTGTGCATCAGCAGGTGGACGACAACGGAAATTCGTGGTGGGTAGCCACCAACTGCGACCCCAACGGCTGGGGCCAAGACTATCAATGGAACCAGGACGGGCAGGTCCACGGGACCTGCATCGCGGACCAGCGCACCGGACTGCTTGCCCCAGTATCGGTGGTCGACCGCTCCCCCTGGCTGGCGTACCTGACACATTATTGTTAAGTCTCCACGTGCCGCATCTTGAGATCAATACCAGCCTCGCTGCGCCGCCGCGGCCGGTTTTTGATGTCGGCGTGGCCGATTCGAGGTCGCGCGTCTGCGGACCCGCCCGTTAGCTGGTCTCGCGCGCCCAGACGTTCAGGAAGTGCTGAGTGTGGCGTACGCGTAGACGTCGTTGGTGTTGGTAATGCGCCCATAGGCTGTGAAGTTGTCGGTTCCGGCGGCAGTGGTCACCAGAGTCACGATGATGCTCGCGGTGGCGCCGGGGGCCAATAACGAGTTGCCGCAATAGATGAGGCGTTGGAGGTTGCGTCGGGCGCACCCGCTTCCACCCACCCCGGTGATCTTCTGCGACGCGTACTGAGGATTCTCAATACCCAGTGCCGCCGACACCGTCGCGGAGGTGTTGTTGGTGAGCGTTGCCGCCACCGTGACCTGATCACCGACCACGGCCGTGGCCGGGGTCACCGTCAGCCCGACAAGCGGGATCGACACGGTCGGTGCGGCGGCAGCAGGCGTCACCCATGCCGCCAACCCGGTTCCGACGCATAACATGGTGGCTGCCAACTGCCTGATACCCATTGCCGCCTCTTGATCGTCAACGATGCATGAGTGTCGCAGACGTTGTACACGATACTCGTAGCGGCGGACGGCCTACCCCACAACTGCCCAGAGATGGTCCAGGCAAATGCGTCACCAAGGCCGCGCCCGCCAGCGTGGCTGCACTCAACCGCCTGGCACGCTTGCGCGCCATCGCACCTCAGGTCGTGTTCGCGGCCCTCGGCGGGGGCGTCC
>NZ_BAAANY010000068.1:0-774 GCF_039530045.1 Fodinicola feengrottensis
CGTCTCATCCGGTCAGTCCCGCACCGCACAGACTGGCTCTGACTAGCGGCTTTGTCACCGCTCCGTCTCAATCCGTCTTACGGCGTCTCCCCTGTTTCGATAGGTCTTTACTACAGGTCTTACTACAGGAGAGGCACGGTGAGTTGCTCCGTGCGCCATCGTCCTCCTCACACGCTTTCGAGGTCTGCGACCACCCGTCCAACCAGGGCCGACAACGTCCGTGAGCAGGCACGATACTTCCCGACGTCCGACGCTGAACGCCGCCGTACGGCAGCGAATGAGACTAGAAATGAGACTGGTGCTGAGACTGTAGAACCGGCCTCGATCAGGCAGGAGCGAGATTCAGTCGAGCACGAACGACCGAAAAAAGTTGATGCCGGTCGCCACCCATCGCGGCGTGGTAGACGGCATCCTGCGCGGCTGCGGAAGGGTCGTCATCGAGCACCCATCGGGCTGCGGAGTAGGCGCATGTGATCCGCCAGTAGTGGTCCGCCGCACCTTTGTTGTCCGAGTCCTCAGCTGCTAGCCGAAGATCGTCCGTCCGGTCGGCAGCGTCCGCTAGCCATGTCCGACCTGTCGCACTGAACTCATTGCGGTTGGCCGCGTCTACCGCCTGGCGCGTGCCCTCTGGCCAGTCAGCGAGCGTTGCAATGTGTCCGAGCGCTTCAAGGGCGATAGCTCGCTGTGCTTGGGGGCTGGCCGCAGTGATGGCCTCCGTGAGCTGGGCATCTAGGTGCGCAAGCCGACGGCGCTTTACCGCTTGGGTCGCCATGG
>NZ_BAAANY010000069.1:0-2422 GCF_039530045.1 Fodinicola feengrottensis
GCCTATTAGTACCGGTCAGCTTCACGTGTTTCCACGCTTCCACATCCGGCCTATCAACCCGGTGGTCTAGCCGGGGGCCTTACCCAGTTAACCTGGTGGGAAACCTCATCTCGAAGCGAGCTTCCCGCTTAGATGCTTTCAGCGGTTATCCCTTCCGAACGTAGCCAACCAGCCGTGCTCCTGGCGGAACAACTGGCACACCAGAGGTTCGTCCGTCCCGGTCCTCTCGTACTAAGGACAGCCCTTCTCAAGTTTCCTACGCGCGCGGCGGATAGGGACCGAACTGTCTCGCGACGTTCTAAACCCAGCTCGCGTGCCGCTTTAATGGGCGAACAGCCCAACCCTTGGGACCGACTCCAGCCCCAGGATGCGACGAGCCGACATCGAGGTGCCAAACCATCCCGTCGATATGGACTCTTGGGGAAGATCAGCCTGTTATCCCCGGGGTACCTTTTATCCGTTGAGCGACACCGCTTCCACCAGCCAGTGCCGGATCACTAGTCCCAGCTTTCGCTCCTGCTCGACACGTCCGTCTCACAGTCAAGCTCCCTTGTGCACTTGCACTCACCACCTGATTGCCAACCAGGCTGAGGGAACCTTTGGGCGCCTCCGTTACTCTTTAGGAGGCAACCGCCCCAGTTAAACTACCCACCTGACACTGTCCCTGAACCGGATCACGGTCCGAAGTTAGATGTCCAGATCAAACAGAGTGGTATTTCAACGTTGACTCCACCGACACTGGCGTGCCAGCTTCACAGTCTCCCACCTATCCTACACAATCCGAACCGAACACCAATATCAAGCTGTAGTGAAGGTCCCGGGGTCTTTCCGTCCTGCCGCGCGTAACGAGCATCTTTACTCGTAGTGCAATTTCGCCGAGCCTGTGGTTGAGACAGTGGAGAAGTCGTTACGCCATTCGTGCAGGTCGGAACTTACCCGACAAGGAATTTCGCTACCTTAGGATGGTTATAGTTACCACCGCCGTTTACTGGCGCTTCAGTTCTCAGCTTCGCCGTGAGGCTAACCGGTCCCCTTAACGTTCCAGCACCGGGCAGGCGTCAGTCCGTATACATCGTCTTACGACTTAGCACGGACCTGTGTTTTTAGTAAACAGTCGCTTCTCCCTGGTCTCTGCGGCCATACAACGCTCAAGGAGCAAGTCCCGTCACGTCTCAGGCCCCCCTTCTCCCGAAGTTACGGGGGCAATTTGCCGAGTTCCTTAACCACAGTTCACTCGATCGCCTTGGTATTCTCTACCTGACCACCTGTGTCGGTTTGGGGTACGGGCCACTCAGAGCTCGCTAGAGGCTTTTCTCGGCAGCATAGGATCACTGACTTCCCCTATGTCGGGTCGGCATCAGGTCTCAGACTTAATGAAGCGCGGATTTGCCTACGCCTCGCCCTACACCCTTACCCCGGCTCTACCATCCACCGGGTTCAGCTACCTTCCTGCGTCACCCCATCGCTTGACTACTACAAGCCGGGGTCACCCGCTTCCACCACCTCATCTCCGAAGAGAATCAACAGCTTCCGGGGGCTTAGCACAAACCTGCCTCATCATGGGCGCTCTTTCGCGGGTACGGGAATATCAACCCGTTGTCCATCGACTACGCCTGTCGGCCTCGCCTTAGGTCCCGACTTACCCTGGGCGGATTAGCCTGGCCCAGGAACCCTTGGTCATCCGGCGGACGGGTTTCTCACCCGTCTTTCGCTACTCATGCCTGCATTCTCACTCGTGCGGCATCCACGACTAGGTCACCCTGCCGCTTCACCCGCCGCACGACGCTCCCCTACCCATCCACACACCTGGACCAACACCACAAAGGCGCCAGCCGGGTCAATATGTGAATGCCACAGCTTCGGTGATGTGCTTGAGCCCCGCTACATTGTCGGCGCGGAATCACTTGACCAGTGGGCTATTACGCACTCTTTAAAGGGTGGCTGCTTCTAAGCCAACCTCCTGGTTGTCTGTGCAACTCCACATCCTTTTCCACTTAGCACACGCTTAGGGACCTTAGCTGGTGGTCTGGGCTGTTTCCCTCTCGACTACGAAGCTTATCCCCCGCAGTCTCACTGCCACGCTCTCACTTACCGGCATTCGGAGTTTGGCTGATTTCAGTAAGCTTGTAGGCCCCCTAGACCATCCAGTGCTCTACCTCCGGCAAGAAACACGCAACGCTGCACCTAAATGCATTTCGGGGAGAACCAGCTATCACGAAGTTTGATTGGCCTTTCACCCCTACCCACAGCTCATCCCCCAGGTTTTAAACCCTGGTGGGTTCGGTCCTTCACACGGTCTTACCCGCGCTTCAACCTGGCCATGGGTAGATCACTTCGCTTCGGGTCTAGAGCACGCGACTCAAACGCCCTATTCAGACTCGCTTTCGCTACGGCTACCCCACACGGGTTAACCTCGCCACGT
>NZ_BAAANY010000070.1:0-565 GCF_039530045.1 Fodinicola feengrottensis
TGGTTCCGATGGTCGAGTCGTTTGCCTCTGTGCAGCCCATCCACGCATGACCCGCCTGGATGGCCTGTGCCATGTCATCAGCCACTTTCGTTAGCGGGTCGCCTGTCGGCCCCCACTGGTCACTTCCTTTGCCGTGCAGCCAGGTTGCTGCTTCAGTGCGGAGCCTCAGAATCTCGGGAATGTCCGCCAGTCGCGCAACCCGGATGATCACGAGTCTTCCCCAATGGCGGCAGTCTCCACCTGTTCGTATGTGACGATATTGCGATCAGCCGGCAAGATCTCACGGGTGAGTCTGATAGGTCGCTCGTTCGTCCAGCCGGTGCGTTGGTAATACAAGACGAACATTCCTCCGCCTAGGCGAAATGCTGTCGCCTCTTCCCGGGTCGCCGCCCGAGCCGAAACCTCATCAAGCCAGCGAACTTCGCGATAGCCCGCCTTTGCAAGCGCTCGCACCGTTCCCTCTTCTATGTCTGTCGGAACGTCTATTTTCGCTGCCTGTGCAACATCGTACGGGTAGTAGCTGATCTGTTGAGCCCACGGGACGTTGTCCACGTAGCGAAAACAG
>NZ_BAAANY010000071.1:0-534 GCF_039530045.1 Fodinicola feengrottensis
AAACTTCCGAACCTCGACCCGTACCTGATGGGTCACTCCGGCCGGCCACTGCGCGTTGACCGGCTCGGCCGCGAAGCCGAATACATCCCCAACCCCACCCTCACCGTGGGAGTGATGGCGCAGCCGTCCGTGCTGCGCAAGTTCGGCACCAACGGCGACCTCACCGGCCGGGGCATCGTGGCCCGGTTCCTGTTCGTACTGCCGGTCAGCCTCGCCGGCTACCGCGACGATGACGCCCCACCCGTTTCCGAGCACATCGCGACCGTCTACGCGACGCAGGTTCACGCGCTCGCTGCCAGCCTCGCCGACTGGACCGACCCTGTTGTGCTCACCCTCACCGATGACGCCCGTACGAGCCGCTCAACGTCCGCGCGCGCTATCGAGGTACAGCTACGGCGCGGCGGGGCGCTGTACGACATGCGGGAATGGGCCAACAAACTCACCGGAACCACGATGCGCCTGGCCGCGCTCCTACACGTCGCCCACCACCCGGACAACGCCTGGCAAAAGCCCGTCGACGGTGCCCAGATGACG
>NZ_BAAANY010000073.1:0-612 GCF_039530045.1 Fodinicola feengrottensis
AACGGGCATGCGACGCTCTGAGCTTGCCGGAGCGGCCCGCGATGGCCTCACGATGTGGTGGCTGTGCCTGGACTGCGATCAAAAGCACGATGCCTTGCCGGCCGGCACTTGTGAAGGCTGCGGGTCGAAAGAATTCATCGGCCAAGGCACGCTCGAAATCGACGCTACGCGGGTCGTAGTTGACGGCAAGGCCGAGGATTCAGACGGCAAAGGCGAGAGCAGCGTACGCACGATCTCCCTCGATCCGTTCACCGTGGCTGCGCTAGCCGGGTACCTGGCGAAGCTCGACAAAGAGCGGAAGGCGTTCGGCGCGAGCTACCCCACACACGACAAGCTGATGTGTTTCGAGGATGGCCGGAAGCTTCATCCGGATACGGTCACCCGCCGGTTCAATCGCACTGTGGACCTTGCGGGTGTGCGGCATATCCGGCTGCACGACATCCGCCACACGTACGTGACCCTGGCAAGGGACAACGGCATGGACTCAAAGGTTCTGACGGACCGGGTAGGCCACGCCAGCGAGACCGTGACGAAGCAGATCTACACCCATCGGTCTGTGGGATTCGACCGTGACGCTGCTACCGCCATGGGGACGCTGATCGAGAAGGCGCT
>NZ_BAAANY010000074.1:0-1516 GCF_039530045.1 Fodinicola feengrottensis
CTCCGGTGCCAGCTGTAACCCCAGAAGGTCGAGTACAGCTGCCACCTCCTCCCGCAGTGTCTCGGCGTGGTGGCGCTGCCCGTCCACCATGAGGACAAAATCGTCCGCATAGCGAATGAGTCTCCACACGCCGAGGCCATTACGTCTGCGTTTGCTCCGCTGGTATGCGGTTCCCATCTCCCGGTGCCATTGCTGGGCAAAGTGCTCGTCCAGCGCGGACAAGGCGATGTTCGCCAGCAGCGGAGAGAGGATTCCGCCCTGCGGGGTCCCGGTCACTGTTTCTTCCCGATCGCCGGACGTCGTCATGACCCCGGACTTCAGGAAGGCCTTCACCAGCGCGCAGACTCTCTTGTCCTTGATTCTCGCCCGTAGGCGACACATCAAAGCCGTATGCGATATTTCATCGAAACAGGCTTTGATGTCCGCCTCCAATATCCAGTGGTAATTCCTGGGGTTGGTGGCGAAAAGATGAATCTCGGCAACAGCGTCGTGTGCGCGCCGGTTCGGGCGAAAGCCATACGAGCACGGTTGGAAATCCGCCTCGAAGATGGGCTCCAGCACCGCTTTGAGGCTTGCCTGGACTACGCGATCGGCGACAGTGGGAATCCCGAGTTTCCGGACTTTCCCGGTCGTCCCCTTGGGGATCATGACCTGTCGTACTTCGATCGGCCGGAACTCACCGGATTTCAGCGAGTCACGGATATAGCCCAAGAACTCCCCGACCCCGACCCGAGTCTCGATCCAGGCCACGGTGGCCTTGTCGACACCCGGAGTCCTCGCCCCAGCGTTGTTGGACACGCGTTCCCACGCGTACATAAGAAACGCTGGAGCGTAGACGAGGTTGAACAGGTCACCAAACCGGCGAGAGGAACGTTCTCCCGCCCAATGGTGCAGTTTGGTCTGCATCCTCCGTACCGTGCCGCGAGCCGAATCGGGATCCGGCCACAACACAGCGCCGGTATTCACCGACACGTCTTCGGACATTGCATTCCCTCCCTAACTGACACGCTGCCGCCCTTCCCCATGCGCCAGGCTTTCCCCGGCTCGGAGTACTACGGCGGCTCCGCCCCATCCGCGCCTTCGGTCGGCATCGGACCTATCCGCACCCCGACCCTCTGGTCGAAGGCTTGGCGCGGAGCGGTCACGGACGGTTCCCACGTTCACTGCTGTTCGGTTGACGGGTTAGGCACCCGGCTTTGCCCCTGCGGCATCGCCACGGCTACGCCGTAGACAATTCACCATGGCCTCCCGCCCAGACTGCGAAGACCCAGACAAGGAGTTCCCCACCCGCAAAAGGTGGGTGCGCGCCGCGTTCCAGCCCGTATCCACCGGATTTGAGCTGGCGCCATGTTAAGAGGCGTAACAACACCGGTTCCTCGCGTATACCTTCCCGTCTTGCTCACCACGCCCGGCCCATCCGGCAGTACCGAGCCGACGCGACTTTGTCGAGGCTGCTCCCACCCTCACCGACGACCCTCGGCTCAGGCTGCCTCCAGCTTCACTCCGCCACTACGAT
>NZ_BAAANY010000075.1:0-586 GCF_039530045.1 Fodinicola feengrottensis
TACACCCAGTAACCACCCGATCGACGGTCACACCCTGCACGGACCACTGCTCTCCCTCGCCGTTCACCTCCTGCCGTGGCTGCTGCTGGCGCTGCTGCTGTGGGTCCCGTACTACCTGCTGACCTGCTGGACATGGCCGTTCGCGAACTGCCGGGGATGCGGCGGCCTTGGCAAACGCCGGTCACCGTCAGGCCGCACGTTCCGCGAATGCCCGCGCTGCGGCGGCAGTGGCAGCAAGCTTCGCGCCGGCCGGTACCTGATCAATCACCTACTGGCCAACCGTCGCACCGCGCGCCGGCACGAGCACTGACCGGCCATGCCGACCTATTACGACCCAACCGGCCGCCGGTACGGCCTGCCGACCTTCCCGTACCGCTGCGCTCCCGAGGGAATGGCCACCGTCCGGCAGTTGCGCGCCCGTGGGTTGCGGCCCGGTGGGCAGGAGATCGCAGCTCAGATCATGTGGCGCCGGGGACGCCGGGTCGCCTACCTCTACCGGATCGAGCTGGCCAAACCCAAGCGCACCGCCACTCCGGCGCAGCTGGCCGCGATTGACAAGGCGCTGACCGCGCGTCGCACCTGCTCC
>NZ_BAAANY010000076.1:0-750 GCF_039530045.1 Fodinicola feengrottensis
CACGACCACCTGGACCCCGACGGACCCGCGCCCTCCGAACACGAAAACGAGACACCACGCCGCGAACTATCCCTCCACACCGGCACAGACGGACGCCTCAACTTCACCGGCTCCTTCGACAGTGAAACCGGCACCCTGTTCAGCGAGATCCTCAGCCCACTGGCCAAACCACGGCCCGCTGAGAACGGTACCCCTGATCAGCGGTCAGTGTCTGAGCGCAACGGGGACGCGCTCGCGGAAGCGTTGAATCTGATCGCGGACTCCGGGAAACTCCCCACCCAGGGCGCCGAGCGGCCACATCTCACCATCACCATCAACTGGGACATGCTCCGAGACCGCCTCGGAGTCGCCTACCCACACAGCGGCGCACCCATCTCCCCCGAAGGCGTCCGCCGGCTCGCGTGCGACGCGGACATCATCCCGATCATGCTGGGCAGCGACAGCGTACCGCTGGACGTCGGACGCAACGAACGACTCATCACACCAGCCCTACGCAAAGCCTTGATAGCACGAGACAAAGGCTGCGCCAGATGCGGCCGACCACCCCGCTGGACACGGGGGCACCACGTGCAGCACTGGGCCGATGGTGGGCATACTTGCCTTGACAATTGCGTGCTCCTGTGCGACCGGTGCCATCGTTTGGTGCACCACGGCGGCTGGGACGTACGCATTGTTGACGGAATTGTTGAATTCCTACCGCCCGCGTACGTTGACCGCGAACGAAGACCCATCCGCGGCATTAACCAGCTC